>NZ_JBBCJO010000005.1:0-600000 GCF_037190085.1 Gemmatimonas aurantiaca | reverse complement strand
CTCGAGGCCCAAAGCCAGTCCGCCGGCGCCCGTGAACAGTTCTATCGATCGCATGGTCTCAGTTGGGGGTTCCCAGAAAAGTATCCAGCCGCTCTTCCAAGCGCACCAGATTCTTGATTTGACATTCCCAAACGACAAGGATTTTCCAGCCCAGTGCACCAAGGCGACGGCGCACTTCCCGGTCCCTTTGTCTGTTCCGGCCGAGCTTCGCCCCCCAGAACGCCGAACGAGTTCGCGGCATCTTGTACTTTCCGCAACCATGTTGGTGCCAGAAGCATCCGTGTACGAAGATGATTTTCCGGCGTTTCGTGAAGACAATATCGGGGTGTCCGGGCAATTGAGGGCTGTGAAGGCGGTAGCGATAGCCCAGTCGGTGAACCAAACGCCGGACCGTGAGTTCTGGACCGGTATTTTTATTCCGTATGCTCGCCATTCGCTCGCTGCGCTGCTCCACCGTCAGAGGATCGAGTCTTGGACGTGGATTCGGAGGCATGGGATGCGACCTGTTCGGGAAAAAGGGATGGCGTTTCAGTGGCTTGGAGGACATCGGCACGACGAGGAGCCTTGGTCCGCCGGAGAATGGGGCAAGAAACCGGAGATCGGGCGACCAACCCTTGCCGCCCGCCCCCGACGTTCGGTATCCTGCGCAATGACCGCGACCGACAATCCCCGTTCCCGCGCCCTCCTGTACTGGGGGGCGGCTGCGCTCTCGCTGCTGCTGGGCTATCTGGATCTCTGGCGTGGGGGCGAGACCATCGCTCCGCTGCTGCTGGTGATCGGCTACGTGGTGCTGGTGCCGCTGGCCATCCTGAAAGGGTAGACCAGGCCCGGCCACACGGCGCGGGAACCGGACTCGACCAGGGACCATGTCTCTGTCGAACGTGATATTCCGGTTAATTTCTCGTACCGGCAGGAACGGCGTTGCCGAACCGATGTAGTTTATTCAACGGACGGTTCGGACAGGGCGTAGCTGCGGGCGAATAGCTCAGCTGGTTAGAGCACCTGTCTTACACACAGGGGGTCGGGGGTTCGAATCCCTCTTCGCCCATACTGTCCGGGTCGTTGTGACGAGCACTGCTTGCCACCACGGGTCGGATGTCGCACTTTCGTTCTTTCCCCTTCGTTTGTCCCCCCAGACCCGCGTGGCTCGCGCACGGCCAACGGGTTTCCGATGCCCGGATATCCCGGGTCCCACGGTTCACGGTGCGGAGGTTACGACTTTGATGTCACGGCATTTCCAGGCGTTGGCTGGGATCGGTTTGGCCCTCGGTGGCACGCTCGTGCCTTCGGTGGCTTCGGCGCAGTACAATCGCGTTCCCGATCCCAACGCCACGCGCGTGATGGTCGCGGTGTTCCGCTCCGCCGAAAAGGGGCTGGGGGTGCAGGCTGCGGACGCACTGCGCTCGCGCATGGGCAGCGATTTCCCGTTCAAGCAGGTGTATGTCCTGCCCAAGCAGGATATCGTGGCGACGCTCGAAGCCTCCGGTTTCCCGGTGGCGGATGCGCTCGAACCGCATGACCAGAAGGCCCTGGCCACCATTCTCCGCGCCGATGAGTATCTCGCCGGCACGGTATCCAAGACGGCCACGGGCGTGAAGGTGGACGCGCAGCTCGTGCTGGCCCGCGACAACACGCTGGTGCAGCCCCTCGGCACCTACGAGGCGAAGAGCGTCGGCGACGCCGCCAAAGAGATCTCGCGCGAACTGAAGGAAGCCCGCAAGCAGCTCGAGTTCGAGAAGAAGTGCACCAGCCTCGGACGCCAGGGCCAGTACGATCAGGCCATCGCGGCCGCCAAGGAAGGCATCGCTGCCTATCCCAAGGCTACGCTGGCCCGCACCTGCTGGGCGCAGGTGCTGATTTCGCAGAAGGCTCCCGCGCAGCAGATGCTCGAGGTGTCGCGCGAGATCGTGAATCTCGATCCGAAGAACAAGCAGGGCCTCGCCATCCTGGCGCAGGCATATCGCGATCTGAACCAGCAGGACTCGTCGGTGGTGACGCTGACCCGTCTGTTGGCCACCGATCCGAAGAACCCGCGTCTGCAGAAGGACGTCGTCGACGCCCTGACGGCCATGGCCAACCCGGCCATCGCGCGTCCCATCATCGACGAAGCCGTGGCCAGCAACCCGGGCGACCCGGAGCTCCTCCGCGCGCGCTGGTTCATCCTGCTCGGGCAGCGCGATTTCAAGGAGGCGTTCAAGCAGGGTGATGAGCTGGTGAAGCTCGACACCTCGTTCGCCGACACGACTTACTTCATCCGCACGTCGCGTGCTTACGCCGCCGACAGCCAGGCGCAGAAGGCGGCGGAGACGGCGGCCAAGGGCCTCCAGAAGTTCCCGAACCAGCCGGCGCTCGTGTACGAGCACATCCTGTCGCTCCAGAAGTCCGGCCAGCTCCAGCCGGCGCTGGAAGCGCTCGACAAGGCGCTCGCGGCCAAGGTGCCGGTCGAAAACAGCTCGACCATGCGCATCCTGCTCCTCAAGGATCTGGGACGCACGGAAGAGATCATGCCGGCCATCAAGAGCTCCATCGCGGCCGGTGACACCTCGTCCAACCTGAAGGTGCTGGCGCTCCAGACGGCCAACGACCTCACCAAGAAGGCCGGTGCTTCGAAGACCCCCGAGGACTACGAAGCGGCCATCGACGCCCTGAAGTACGCCGACTCCGTGGTGCCGAACGAACTCAAGGCGCAGTCGCAGTTCCTGCTCGGTGCGGCCTATGTGCCCTATGGTCAGATGCTGCTGACCAACGCGCAGGCGTCGAAGGACTGCGCGTTGTCCAAGAAGGCCAAGGACATGTTCGTCGAAGCGCAGATCCTGCTGCCGAAGGGCGGTTCGTTCGCCCCCGATGCGATGCGTCAGTACATGGGCTTCGTCATGCAGCTCGACCCGGCTGCCGACCAGATGGTCAAGGCGTACTGCAAGTAACGCTTCACACACCGTGAGACCGCAGCGGGCCCGCTGTCCTCCTGGACGGCGGGCCCGCTTGTTTTCACCTCTCTGCCTTCGCTGTACGACGGAGGTATCACATCCGTGCCGGGTTGCGAATAATGCACATCTCCGCGCGTGATGGCTTCGCTTGACGCTGCTCCACTGCTTCCGCTAACATGACCCCCCACTGACGCGCTCCGTTCGCGCGCTGCCCGTTGCATCTTTCGTCCATGTGGCGCCACAACGTGTTTCCCGTCAGCACGTGACCCCGGTTCGTTCCGCCCCTACGGGTCGCGTCGGTACGTACCACGTCCCCGTCCTGCTCGCCGAGATCGAGGCGATGCTGGTTAACGCTCAGACCGTGCTCGATTGCACGCTGGGTGGCGGTGGACATACGGCCGCATTTCTCGAACGCGGTATGCGGGTCACCGGTGTCGACCGGGATCCGCGCGCGCTCGCGGCCGCCCGTGAGCGTCTGGCCGACTACGAACGCTCCGGACAGTTCCGCGCACTGCTCGGCAACTACGCCGAACTGAGTGTGGCCGGTCTCGCCGACGCCGAGAAATTCGACGGCATTCTGCTCGATCTCGGTGTGTCCTCGCATCAATTCGACGATCCGTCCCGCGGCTTCACGTTCCGCGAAGGTGCGCCGCTCGACATGCGCATGGGCACCGATGCCGATATCGATGCGGCCGAACTGCTCAACACCATCGACGAGATCGATCTCTCGGCGTTGCTGCGTGCCTATGCCGACGAACCGCGTGCGGCGCGTCTGGCGCGGGAAATCACCCGCCGCCGGGAGCGTCGGCCGTTCGCCACGGCGGACGATCTTGTCGATGCCATCCGTGCCGTGCTCGGTCCGCGCAGCGGTGCGCCCGATTTTGCGCGCATCTTCCAGGCCGTGCGCATCGCGGTGAACGACGAACTCTCGGGGTTGGAGCGTGCGCTGCCGGCGTTGCGCGATCGTCTCACGCCCGGTGGGGTCCTGGCAATCATCTCCTACCATTCGGGCGAAGACCGACTGGTGAAGAATGCCTTCCGCGACTGGAGCGCGGCCTGTGTCTGCCCACCCCGGCAGATGATCTGCACGTGTCGCGGCGCCCCGCTCGGTGAGACGCTCACCCGGCGGCCGGTGAGCGCGAGTGAGGAAGAGATCGAAGTGAACTCGCGGGCTCGCAGTGCGCGGTTGCGCGCCTGGCGTTCCGCGGCTGGCGGGGAGTGATGGCCGCGACGCGCCGTTCGAAGCGGGCGCTCGCCGGGCGCTCGCTGGTCGCGATCGCCCTGGGCGTGTTCGTGGTCGTGACGGCCCTCGTGGTCTGGCGCCGCAGTGTGGGCGTGGGCACGGCGCGTGAGATGCAGCGACTCGAAGCGGAGCGCCGCGCGCTGCGTTCGGAGCGGGTGACGCTGGAGAACGATCTCCGGCGTGCCATGAGTCGCCGGCAGGTCGTGCAGGAAGCCGAGCGGAGACTGGGCATGCATGTCGCCACCGAAGCGCAGACGCGCTTCCTCGCGGAGCCGCGCGAGCCGTGATGTCCATGATGTCCCCACGCATGCCGGAGTCGATGCCTCCGCGTCCGGGCGCCGATCCGCGACTGGAGCCCGGGCTGGCCACGGGAGGCATGTCGTCCACCGCCGAGGAGGCGAGTCCGCTGCCGGTGAGCCGCGGGCGCGCGGCGTTCGTGCATGTCACACTGGTGCTCTTCGCCGCCGCGATCGTGGCACGGGCCGCGCAGATTCAACTCGTCGAGCGGGCCACGTGGCAGCGTGTCGCCGAACGGCAGCATGTGAAAGACCTCACGGTCGCGCCACCGCGGGGCGCCATTCTCGATGCCACCGGCAACGTGCTCGTGGAAACCCGCGAGCAGGTGAAGCTCGTCATCGAGCCGCACAACCTGACGACCGTGCGTCGCAAGGGGAAGGACGGCGAGATCCGTACGATCGATACGCGGGCCGTCGTGCGGCGTGGATTGCGCGAATTGCGCGTGTCCGATGCGAACCTGCGTCGGGTCTTCAACAATCCGAAGGCGCGCTGGGTGGAGTTGCCGTACCGTTTTCTGCCGGCGGATCTCGATCGGTTCAAGGGATTGCCCGGTGTGAAGACGCTGCCGGTGCTCACGCGGGTCAATGCCACGCCCGAGGGCCTGCGCGGGATCGTCGGAGCACTGGACGCCGATGGCGCGCCGGTGGGTGGCATCGAGATGGAACTCGATCCGTTTCTGCGTGGGGAAGCGGGACACAACCCGGTGGTGCTTGACGGACGCGGGGGACGCATCGGTTCGCCCATGCTGACGCCCGTGGAAGCCCGTCCCGGTCACACCGTGATGCTGACCATCAATCAGTCGTTGCAGGAGATCGCCGAGCAGGCGCTGGCCGACGCGCGCAAACGTACGGGCGCCAGCGGAGGGGATGTCGTCATCCTCGACCCACGCGACGGGGCCATTCTGGCCCTGGCCGGTGTGCGCGACGGCCGCGCCGCGTTGACCAGCACGCCCTTGGCGGAAGCGTACGAGCCGGGATCGGTGATGAAGCCGTTCGTGGTGTCGCGATTGCTCGACGCGCGGCGTGCGAACCCCGATGAGGTGCTCAACACCGAGAACGGAACCTGGTCGATATCGGGACGCACGTTGAGCGATGAACACAAGGCCGCGAGCATGTCGGTGCGCGATATCATCCGGTTCTCGAGCAACATCGGCACCGCGAAGCTCGCGTTGCGGTTCAATCAGCAGGAAGAGTATGCGGCCCTGCGCGACTTCGGCTTCGGCAACTTCACCGGTGTGCCGTATCCCGCGGAATCACGCGGGCGTCTGTCGTTGCCCACGGAATGGAGCAAGATGACGCCGGCCTCGGTGGCCATCGGCTACGAGATGATGGCCACGCCCCTGCAGATCGCCACGGCCTATGCGGCGATCGCCAACGACGGGGAACTGTTGCAGCCGGTGCTCGTGCGGGAAGTGCGGGACAGCGAAGGCCGTGTCGTGTTCCAGCATCGCAAGCGTCCGGTGCGGCAGGTCGTGTCACCGGCCACGGCGGCGCTCATGCGCACGATGCTCAAGAGTGTGGTGGACAGCGGCACGGCGCGTGCCGCCAACCTCACCACCTTCGACGTGGCGGGCAAGTCCGGCACGGCGCGTCGTCTGGTGCCGGGGCAGGGATATGTGCGCGGTCGATACAACGCGAGCTTCGCGGGCATGTTCCCGGCGGAAGATCCGCAGTACGTGATCGTGGCGCGTCTGATCGATCCCGAAGGCACCTACTTCGGTGGCATCGTCTCGGGCGCCATGGCGAACATGATTCTGCAGAACGCACTGGCCACGCGTGACGCCTCGCTCGATCGTGGTGCGCTCGCCCGGGTGGCGCGTCCGATGCCGGTGACGCCACCACGGCCCCTCTCTCCCGAAGCCCAGCGTCTTGCGGCGCGGGATTCGGCGCGCCGGGATTCGTTGCGCGCCGCGCCGCCTCCCAAGGCCGAACCGCTGGCGGAACCGGCGCGTGTGGTGGTGGATCTGCCCTTCGATCCGCAGCGGGCACCGGGTCGGCGCGTGACGGAGGAGGGGAATCTGCAATTGGTGCCCTCGGTGTACGGGCTCGATGCGCGTCAGGCCGCACGCACACTGTACGCGGCGGGGTTCCAGGTGAGCGTCGTGCGTGGCGCCGATGTGCGCACACGTCCCGCGGCCGGCACGGCGCTCCGGAGTGGGGCCACGGTGCAACTCGAAGTGCCGCGACTGACGACCGGTGCGGGAACGGAGGTGCGGCCCGCAGAGAAGTCCGCGGAAAAATCCGTGAGGAAACTCGCAGCAAAATCCACGAAGCCCTCACGATGACTGCGACGACATCCGCTTCCCCATCCGCCACCGCTGCCCGCATGCGGCCAGTGCCCGTGTCCCGGCTCGTCGATGCGCTGCGTGAAGCCGGTCAGCTGCACGGGATCGTCGGTACGCCACCCGACGCCGTCTTCGATCTGGTCGACGACAGCCGGCGTGTCACGCCCGGATCGGCGTTTCTGGCGGTGCAGGGGGCCACGCAGGATGGCCATGCCTGGCTGCCGAAGGCACGTGAAGCCGGCGCCACCCTGTTCATCGTGGAGAACCGCGATGCCGCGCTGGCGGAAGGTGTGCCCGCCCTGGTGGTGCAGGACGGACGGCGCAGTGCGGCGATCGCGGCGGCCGCCTTTCACGACTGGCCCGCGCGATCGCTCACCCTGGTGGCGGTGACCGGTACCAACGGCAAGACCACGACCGTGGGGCTGTTGCGGCATCTTCTCGACAGCGCGGAGCGACCGGCGGCATCGATCGGTACGCTGGGGGTGCTGCTGGGCAGCGTCGGCGTGGAAGTGCCCGGCGGACAGGGACTCACCACACCGGGGCCGGTGGAGTTGCAGCGGCTGTTGCGTCTCCTGGTGGATCGCGGCGTGAAGACCGTGTCGATGGAGACGAGTTCGCATGCGCTCCATCAGCATCGTGTGGACGGTGTGCTGTTCGCCGCGGCCGTGTTCACCAATCTCACACGCGATCATCTGGACTATCACGGCACGATGGACGCCTATCGTGACGCCAAGCTGGAGTTGCTGGCGCTGCTGGCTCCGGATGGCGTGGCCTGTTTCAACGGAGATGATCCCGCGTGGCGCGGCGTGAACGGACCGGTTCGGCGGGTCCTGTTCGGCACCGCAGCCGATGCCGATGTGCGTGCACGCGATGTGGTGTTCGGCGCGACGGGCAGCCGTTTCACACTGACGACCCCGATGGGACAGCACGAGGTGTCGCTGCCACTCATCGGCGATTTCAACGTCGCCAACGCACTGGGCGCCGCCGCCGCGGCGGAAGCGCTTGGCCTGACGGTTGCCGAGATCGCCATGAAGCTGTCACAGGCTCCGCAGGTGCCGGGCCGTCTCGAACGTCTGCACACCGCGCCCACCGTGTTGCGCGACTACGCGCACACTCCCGATGCGCTCGAGCGTGCATTGGAAGCGGTCCGCCCGTTCACGACGCGTCCCGACGGGGCACCCAGCCGTCTGATCGTGCTCTTCGGATGTGGAGGCGACCGGGATCGCGGAAAACGGCCGGTGATGGGCGCGATCGCGGAACGGCTCGCCGATGTGACCATCGTCACAAGCGACAATCCCCGCACGGAAGATCCCGGACAGATTCTCGATGACATCGAAGCCGGCATGACCCGCACCGATCATCTGCGCATCGTCGATCGGCGCGAAGCCATCGCTGCCGCGTTGCGTCTCGCCGCACCGCACGACGTGGTGGTGCTGGCCGGCAAGGGACACGAAACATATCAGATCCGCGGCACCACGGCCTATCCGTTCGACGAGCGTCAGATCGTGCAGGAAATCGTACAGGAGCTGGTCCATGAATCCGCTCGGGACTCTGCCCGCGAACCCGGGATGAACGCCACATGACATCAGGCACGACGCCGTTCACGATGGCGGGGACAGCCTTCGCGGCGGTCCCTGCGATTGCGCCGGAACGGGCGCATCCCTACTGGACCTTCGAGCGCGTGGCCGCGGCGCTGGGCACCGGTCCTTCCATGCCGATGCCTCTCGCCGGTGTCTCCACCGACACGCGGCATCTGGTCCGTGGCGATGTCTTCGTTGCGCTGCGCGGCGAGCGGTTCGACGCGCACGATTTCCTGGCGCAGGCGCGTGATGCCGGTGCCGCGGCGTTCGTGGTGAGCGATCCACTCCCGGCCGTGGGACTGGGGCTGCCGGTCTATGTCGTGCCGGATACGCTGGTTGCACTAGGCCAGCTGGCCACCGCCTGGCGCAAGGCGTGGGGACGCAGTGTCATTGCCGTGGCCGGATCGAACGGCAAGACCAGCACCAAGGAACTGCTCCGGGCCGCACTGCGTGGCACGTTCGAGGTGCACGCCACGGCGGGCAATCTCAACAATCTCATCGGCGTGCCGCTCACGTTGCTGGCCATTTCTTCACACGCGGACATCGCCGTGGTGGAGCTGGGCACCAATGCACCCGGCGAAGTGGCCACGTTGCGCGCGATCGCCGCACCGGACGTGGCGGTCCTCACCAGCATCGGCGAGGAGCATCTCGAAGGGCTGGGTGATCTGTCGGGCGTGCTGCGCGAGGAGTGCGAGGTGTTTCACGGTGTCACCCTGGCCGTGGCACCTGCGGCACACCCCGAGGTGGTCACACTCGCCGGAGACCGTGCGCAGGCCGTGGTCACGGCCGGACTGACCGATGCACAGGTCATGCCGAGTGCGTGGGGGCTCGACGACGAAGGTCGTCCGTGGTTCGATGTGGACGGTGTGCACTTCACGCTCCCGTTGCGTGGCGCGCATCAGGCGGCCAATGCGATGCTGGCCGTGGCTGTTGCGCGCGCCTGTGGCGCGTCGCTCGAAAGCGCGGCGGCCGGCATGGCCACGATGCCCGTTCCCAACATGCGCGGGGTCTGGGAGACCATCGGACAGGCCACGATCATCAACGATGCCTACAACGCGAACCCACCCTCCATGCGGGCCGCGCTGGCGTTGCTGGATGGGGTGGGTGCCGGACGTCAGCGCGTGGCCATCCTGGGCACCATGCGGGAACTTGGGGCACACGCCGCTGCGCAGCACGAAGCCATCGCCCGTGCCGCGCTCGCGTCGTCGGCCGATCTCATCGTGGGCGTGGGCGAGTTCGATGCCGCGTTCCACGCGATCGCCGGCACCGACGGAAACATCACTGTGAACACCGGGAACGCCCGGGTGATCACGGCCGACGATCCCGAACGGGCGTGGCAGCTTGCTCAACCGCGACTGGCGCGCAATGCCGTCATTCTGCTCAAGGCCTCGCGTGGCGTGCGTCTGGAGCGTCTTCTCCCCCAGCTCACCACCTGGGCCACGACCTAGTGCTCTATTATCTGCTCCAGCCGCTGGCGCGCGACGTGCGCCTGTTCAATCTCCTGAACTACATCACGTTCCGCGCCGCCGCGGCTTTCGTGACGGCGTTGCTGGTCTGTTTCATTCTCGGTCCCGCCATCATCCGACGATTGCGGGCGATGGCCGTGCACCAGGTGGTGCGTGAAGGCACACCCGACACGCACGCCGGCAAAGGCACGACACCCACCATGGGTGGACTCATCATCCTGGCCGCGACCTTCGCGCCCGTGCTGCTCTGGTCCCGTCTCAGCAACCGTTATGTGTTGCTGGCTCTGGCCGTGACGGCGTGGATGGGGGTGATCGGTTTTCTCGACGACTATCTCAAGCTCAAGCAGAAGCGCGAGGGCCGGAAGAACGAAGGCCTGGTGGAGCGTTACAAGCTCGCCGGACAGGTGCTCTGTGGACTCGGTCTGGGCACGTACCTCCTGCTGTCGCCGATTTCCACGTTGCCTGGCGCGAGCACGACCCTGCCATTCTTCAAGTACGTGCTCGTGGTGCCGGCCGTGGCCTGGGCGGCGTGGCTCTACATTCCCTGGGTGACGTTCATTCTCACCGGTGTGAGCAACGCCGTGAATCTCACCGATGGACTCGATGGACTGTCCTCCGGACTCGTCGCCATCGCGGTGCTGACGCTGGGGTTGTTCGCCTACCTCCTGGGTCGTGTGGACACCAGCGCGTATCTGCAGGTGTTCTATCTGCGCGGCGCCGGCGAACTGACCGTGTTCTGCGCGGCCGTGGTGGGAGCCTGCATCGGCTTCCTGTGGTACAATGCCCACCCCGCGCAGGTCTTCATGGGCGACACGGGTTCGCTGGCACTCGGCGGTGCCGTGGGCGCCATCGCCATTCTGCTCAAGAGCGAATTCCTGCTGCTCTTCGTGGGCGCCGTGTTCTTCGCCGAAACGGTGTCGGTGATTCTGCAGCGCAGTGTGTTCAAGTATCGCCGCAAGCGTTACGGGCTCGAGTATGCGCAGAAACATCGCGTCTTCAGGCGGGCGCCATTGCATCATCATTTCGAGATGATCGGCTGGCCCGAGACGCAGGTGGTGGTGCGCTTCTGGATCATCGGCATCCTGTGCGCCATTCTGGCGCTCAGCACGCTCAAGCTGCGCTGACCGGCTCACGCGTCCGATGACCATCGATTCCACGTCGTCGCCAGGGACTTCGGCACAGGCCGGGGCGCGTGCTGAGACGCATGCCGAGGCGCGTACCGAAACACGTGCAGAGACACGTGCAGAAACACGTGCCGCCGTGCAGTCGGCAGCCCGCACGGTGGCTCAGGTGGTGGCCCTCCGGCTGGCCGAACACACGGGCGAGTTTGCCGTGATCGGATTGGGTCGCAGTGGTGTGGCGGCCGCGCGTCTGCTGCGACGTGGGGGATTGCGTGTCTACGCCTCCGACCGATCGTCGGGGGAGGCGGTGCAGCGGGACGCGGAACGATTGCGTGCCGAGGGTGTCGACGTGGATGTGGGCACGCACGATCTGGCGCGCATCGCGCAGGCGGCCGTGGTGGTGGCCAGCCCTGGGGTGCCACCCACGGCCGCGCCGTTGCAGGCCGCGCGTGCTGCCGGCGTGCCGGTGGTGGGCGAGGTGGAGATCGCCCTGCGGCTGCAGCCGGCGTTGCACTACATCGCTGTCACCGGCACGAACGGCAAGACCACGACCACGGCGCTCATCGGTCATCTGTTGCGGGCCCTGGGGCTCGATGCGGCCGACGTGGGCAACATCGGCACGCCGGTGTCGGCGCTGGCATTGCAGGACAAGCCGCCTGCCTGGGCCGCGCTCGAGATGTCGTCGTTTCAACTGCACGACACGCCGGGGCTCTATCCCGACGTGGGCGTGCTGACCACGTTGAGCCCCGATCATCTCGATCGGTACACAGACGTCGACGAGTACTACGCCGACAAGGAACGGCTCTTTCTCAATGCCGTGCCACAGTCCAGATGGGTCGTCACCGCGGACAACGACGCCGTGCGGCTCATGATGCAGGGAGTTGCCGGGACGTGTTACCGGTTTTCCACGCAGCAGGCCACGGGCGTGGACGCCTGGTACGATCGTGACACCGGCATGCTGCACGTGCTCGGCGCGCCATTCATGCCGCGCGATCGGGTGACGCTCACGGGTGATCACAATGTCGCGAACGTACTCGCCGCCGTGCTCGCGGTCATGGTGGCCGATGCCGCGCACACCACACCGCAGGCGCGTGCGCAACTGGCCGAGGCCGTGAGCACCTTCCGCGCACCGCCGCACCGGTTGGAACCGGTGGTCGATCGGAATGGGCTGTTGTGGCTCGACGATTCCAAGGCCACCAATGTGGCATCCACCCTGGTGGCGCTGGCGGGCATGACCCGTCCCACCATCGTGCTGCTGGGCGGACGTCACAAGGGAGAACCGTACACGGCGCTGGTGCCCGAACTGCAGCGTGTGGCGAAGGTGGTGCTGGCCTACGGTGAGGCCACCGGTCATATCGTGGGCGATCTGCGTGAGGCGCTCGCCAGCACCGTCCCGGTGGAAGCGATGCCCTCGGCGTCGTTCGCCGACGTGATGGCACGGGCACGGGCGTTGGCGGCGCCGGGCGATGTGGTGCTGCTGTCACCCGCCTGTTCGAGTTACGACATGTTCACCAACTACGAGGAACGCGGACGCGAGTTCGCGCGGCTCGCGGAGTCGTTGACGTGACGGCACCGGCCATCCAGGCAGGCGTGCGTGAACGCTGGCGCATGGGCCTCGAAGCCCGTGCCCTGCTGCTCGTGACCGCGGTGCTGGTGTGTTTCGGATTGGCCGTGTTGTACAGCGCCAGTGCGCTGCAGGCGCTGTCGGCCGGTAGCCCGGGGCATTTTTTCGTGTTGCGTCAGGCCACCGGTGTGGTGGCCGGCATCGTGGCCTTCGCGATCTTCGCCAAGATGGACGCCGAACGATGGCGCGGGTGGGCGTGGCCCATCATGGGCATCAGTCTGCTGCTGATGCTCGTGATCATCCTGCCGGGCACCGAAAGCATCTCCACGCGGGTGTATGGTTCGCGTCGGTATCTGTTCGGCGGATCCATCCAGCCATCGGAGCTGGCGAAGTTCGCCATTCTCGTGTGGACACCGATGCTGCTGGTGAAGAAGGGCACGATGGTGCGGCGACTGGGCAAGGGACTGTTGCCCTTCGTCGTGGTCATCGGCGCGCTCAGTGTGCTGGCCGCACTCGAGCCGGATCTGTCGGTGGCGATGATGTTCTGTCTCCTGATGGCCGTGCTGTTGTTCGTGGGTGGAGCCCGGGTGTCGCATTTCCTGCTGTTCGGCATCGTAGGACTGTTGCTGGTGGGATATCAGGCCTCACAGAGCGCGTACGTGCGTGCCCGCGTGGAGAGCTTTCTGCACGACGACGGGCGCGATCAGTCACGCAGCTCTCCGGTGAATGATCAGCAGTATCAGTCGCTCGTGGCCGTGGGTGCCGGCGGACTCGTGGGCGTGGGTTTTGGTCAGGGGAATCAGCAGCGCGGCTGGTTGCCGCTGGCGTACAACGACTTCATCGGATCCATCGTGGGCGAGGAGTTCGGCTTCATCGGGGTGGCCGGTCTCACGCTCGCGTTTGCGCTGTACGGATGGCTGGGCTTCCGCATCGCCCGACAGGCACGATCCTCGTATCTGACCTTGCTGGCCATCGGACTCACCTTCACCACGGTGTTCACCGCGTTCATCCACCTGGGGGTGGTGATCCGGTTGTTGCCCAACACCGGGTTGACGTTGCCGTTCGTTTCGTACGGCCGGTCCAATCTCGTGCTCACGCTGGCCATGACGGGCATTCTCGTCAACATCGGCAGCATGCGGGAGCGGGTCTTCGGTACATCGGCCACCGATCCGCTGGTGTCGGTCCCCGCCGGTGATCCGGTCATGACTGCACGATGAGCACGCGATGACATCGCGATGCGCCGTGATCATGACCTCACCGCCCGCGCCGTGACGGCGGTATGACCGCGTCGGAGTCCACGCGTATCTACTTCGCGGGTGGTGGCACCGGAGGACATCTCTACCCCGGGCTGGCCATCGCGCGCGCCGTGGTCCGGCTCGCACCGCAGGTGGTGCCGCATTTCATCGGCGCTCAGCGGGGCATCGAGCGTGAGATCCTGCCCGGCACGGAGTTCGCCCACACGTTGCTGGATCTGCATCCGCTGTATCGACGTACGCCGTGGAACAACTGGCGCACGCTGGTGGGTGCCGTGAGTGCGTGGCGCGCGATCTCCGCGCTGTCGCGCAGTGAGCCACCCCGCGCCGTCGTGGGCACGGGAGGATATGCCGCCGGCGTGGCGCTCGCGTGGGCACGCGCCCACGGCATCCCCACCATGCTGCACGAGCCCGACAGTCATCCCGGATTGACCACGCGCGCGTTTGCACATGGGGCACGGGCCATCTATCTGGGGTTTCCCGAGGCGCGGCAACGTCTCTCGCCCGGCACACGCACTGAGGTTCTGCCACTGGGATGCCCCATCGAACCGCCGCCGGCGATTCGTCCGACGCGCGCCGAGGCCCGTGCGCGCTGGGCGCTGCCGGAGGATGCGTTTGTCGTTCTGGTGATGGGGGGCAGTCAGGGGGCGCGCGCGATCAACGAGATCATCGCCGCATGGATCGACCTGGGGCTGCCGGAGCGGGTGTGTCTCGTCTGGTCCACGGGCCGGCAGCAGGCCGCCGCGTGGCTTGATCGGGAGAGCGCGCGGGTGCGGGTGCGCCCCTATCTCTCGCCCATCACCGAGGCCTATGCGGTGGCCGATGTGGCGGTGGCCCGCGCCGGGGCGATGTCCATCGCCGAGCTCTGTGCCTGGGGTATTCCTGCGTTGCTGGTACCATTGCCCACCGCGGCGCAGGATCATCAGACGTACAACGCCCGCGCGACCGCACAATCGGGCGGTGCGCTGCACATTCCGCAACGCGAACTCTCGGTGGCGCGTCTCGACAGCGAGGTGCGCGCGCTGATGACCGATCCGGCGCGTCTCGAGCACATGCGTACGGCGATGCTGGACCGCGCGCGTCCCGATGCCGCCCAGGCCATCGCCCGCTCATTGCTCGGAATACTGGGCATTCCCATGCCGGGGATTCCCCCGCTCGACACGGCCGTTTCGCCATATTTGCAGGTATGACCGGCCACGACGCAGAAAACAGCGCAGCAAACGAAGCGGCGAGCGACGCAATGAGCGACGCGGCGCAGGACGCAGCGAAAGACGCAGCGAGAGGCGCAGCCAACGATGTAGCCAACGACGTCCGTCCGGACAGCCAACGCGTCGCGGATGATGCCGACGCCGGCACTCCGGCGTCGCGCCTGGTGCTGCTCGCCACCGATGATCCCCGGCCCGTGCATTTTGTCGGTATCGCGGGTGCGGGCATGAGCGCGCTGGCCGAACTGCTGGTGCGCCGGGGTGTGGCGGTGCAGGGCACCGATGCCAATCCCGCCGGTGCGCCCGATCTCGCGGCGCTCGGTGTTCGGGTGTCGGCACATGACGCCGCGATGGTGGCCCATGCGCGGGCGCTGGTGTATTCGTCGGCCATTCCAGCCACCCACCCCGAGATGGCGGCCGCGCGCGCGGCGGGCATTCCCATCATCCGTCGGGCCGAAGCGCTGGCCGATGCGGTGAGTGGCGGCACGCTCATCGGCGTGGCGGGCACGCATGGCAAGACCACCACCACCGTGATGACCACCGAAGCGTTGAGCAGCGCGGGCCGCGATCCCACGGGCGTGGTGGGTGGGCGCGTAGGGCGATGGGAAGGCAATCTGCGACTGGGCGGTGACACGTACGTGGTCGAAGCCGACGAGTACGACCGGTCGTTCCTTGCGCTCGATCCCACCGTGGCCGTGGTACTCAACGTCGAAGCCGATCATCTCGACATCTACCGCGACATCGACGACATCACACGCACGTTCGAAGTGTACGTGTCGAAGGCGTGCACGCTGGTGCGATGCGCCGACGACGCCGGCGCGATGGCGCTGCGTGTGGCGAGCAGCCGGGAGATCATCGCCTATTCGGCGACCGCACCGGGCAGCGCTCCGTCGGCACATGCCTCCGATGCCCGTCTCGTGGCGCGGGATCTCACGCTCGACGCGTCGGGATCGCGCTTCACGGTGGTGTTCGACGGAGAATCGCTGGGAGAGATCACACTGGCCGTGCCCGGGGTGCACAATGTGCGCAACGCGCTCGCCGCGATCGGTGCCGGACTCGCGCTCGGCTGCACCGTACCGCAGATGGCGCCGGGGCTCGCGGCGTTCCGGGGCGTGGAGCGTCGCTTTCAGCGTCTCGGACAGGCCGCCGGTGTGGACGTGGTCGACGACTATGCCCACCACCCCACCGAAGTGCGGGCCACGCTGGCCGCGGCCCGTCATGCCTTTCCGGGCCGTCGTCTCGTGCTGGCCTTCCAGCCGCATCTCTATTCGCGCACCCGCGATCTGCAGCAGGAGTTTGCCGACGCGTTGCGTGAAGCGGATGTTCTCATGCTGTGCGACATCTACGGGGCCCGCGAGACGCCGGAGCCGGGGGTGACCTCGGCGCTCATCGCCGATCGCATTCCGGGCGACATCGTGCAGTGGCGGGGGCCGCGCACCGAAGTGGTCGATGCGCTGCGGACCATCGTGCGGGAAGGTGACGTGGTGCTGACCATGGGCGCCGGTGACATCACCCGGGTCGGTCCGGCGCTGCTCGATGCCTTGCGGGGCGCGTCGTCGCATTGACCCCACCGGAAATAACCGGCGCCTCCGGGCCGGCCGGTCGGGAGGGGCAGGCGTCGGCACCGAGCCGCCCGGTGGCCCGTTCAGAGACCCGTTCGGTGGCTCGGCCTGCGGAGCGTCCGCGGTGGGTGCGGTGGCTGCGCGCGCTCGCACTGGCCCTCGGCGTGATCACCGTCGTGGCTTCACCCTGGTGGGGGCCACCGGCGCTTTCGCGGCTGGATTTTTTCCACGTGCGGCGCGTCGAGTTCGAAGGGGTGCGGTATGCGCGCGCCGGTGAGCTGGTCGCTCTGTTGGCGGTGGACACCCTGCAGTCGGTGTGGCAACCGCTGGAACCACTCGCCGAGCGTGTGGCCACCCACGCGCTGGTGACCACGGCCGAAGTGACGCGCCGGTTGCCGTCCACCCTGGTGGTGCGTGTGGTGGAACGGGAGCCGGTCGCACTCGTGCAGACCAAGGGGCGCCTGCAACCCACCGACGGCAGCGGCCATGCGCTGCCCATCGATCCATCGCGTGTGCCGCTCGACATCCCCATCGCCGCCAGCCCCGATAGCGCACTCATGCGGGCGTTGGAAGGACTGCGCCAGTCGGCCGCGTCGCTGTATGCGCGAGTCACGTCCGCGGCACGCGCCGGCCAGAACGAACTGCAGTTCATGCTGGGAGATGTCACGATCCGGACCACTCCCGACGTGACCGCAGCGCGCTTCAAGGACATATTACCAGTAGAAGCAGATCTCGCGCGGAACGGCCTGCGCGCGGTGGAACTCGATCTGCGTTTTCGTGACCAGGTGATCGCCCGACAGCCATGACAGCAGACCCCATCGTCGTAGCCCTCGATATTGGCACCGCGCACACCACGGCCCTCGTGGCGGCGGTGCACGGCGATCTGCCCCGGGCACCACGTCTGAAAATCCTGGGACTGGGGCATACGCGCACGATGGGACTCCGGCGCGGTGTGGTCTCGGACATCGAGGAGGCCACCCGGTCCATCCGGGCGGCGGTCGAGGAGGCCGTGCGGGTCGCGGGTGTCGTGCCCGATGCGATGTACGTGGGCATCGCCGGTGAGCACGTGCGGGCCATGGGCTCGAGCGGCGTCGTGGCCATCAGTGGCGACGAGATCACGCGCGCGGACGTGGACCGTGTGAACGATGTCGCGCGGGCCATGGCCATTCCGCAGGACCGCGAACTCCTGCACGCCATTCCGCAGGAATACCGGGTCGACAAGGCCGAAGGGATCCGCGATCCGGTCGGTATGATCGGGACGCGCCTGGAAACCGAGATGTACCTGGTGACCATCGGCAGTTCGCCGGCGATGAACCTGCGCAAAGCGATCGAGCGGGCTGGATACAAGACCCGCGAGTTGGTGCTCGAATCGCTGGCCAGTGCGCTCTCGGTGCTCACCGACGAAGAGAAGGAGTTGGGAGTGGTGCTCGTCGAACTCGGCGCCGGCACCACCGATCTCGCCATCTTCCACGAAGGCAAGATCCGGCATCTGGGTACCATCGCATACGGTGGGAACAACGTCACCAGCGATCTCGTGCAGGGGCTCGGCATCACGCAGAACGACGCCGAACAGTTGAAGGAAGTGTACGGCTGCGCCTACGAGCCGCTGGTCGATCCGGAACAGGTCATCGCCATGCCGGCGTCGGGTTCCCATGGCGAGCGTCATATTTCCCGTGAGCTGATGACGCACATCATCCATCAGCGCATGGACGAGATCTTCGACAAGGTGCAGCGCGAAATCCGGAGTGCCGGCTACACCGGGAAGCTCAATGGCGGCATCGTACTCACCGGCGGCGGCGCGTCACTGGAAGGCATCACCGAACTCGCGGTCGATGTCTTCGGACTCGGGGTGCGCGTGGGTGTGCCCGGCGGCAAGCTCGATGGACTCGTGGAGTCGGTATCCGATCCGCGCTTCGCCACGGTGACCGGTCTCGCGTTGTACGGCGCGCATCGTCTGGCGCAGAGCGGCAGCGCGGTGACACGCCGCACCGGTCTCGGGGGCGGCGGTGTGGACAAGCTGGCCAACCGCGTGAAGACCTGGCTGCAGGATTTCTTCTGATACGTTCCGTCTTCGCTTGGCCGGACGTTTCAGGAGACTTCGCGATACTCGACGGGATTTCACGAAACTCTGACACACGCTGACGGAACATCCACGTTCCGCGCGCGTTCTTCACGCGACGCGCACATCCCATCGCTGTTCCAACGGGCGCCTTTTGCAGACCATGCGAGGGCGCCCGTGACGCATCGGTCACGGGGCATCTCCTCCACTCAGGAGCCCCGTGTCCCTTCTGCATCGGAAGTCCATCGCCGAGCTCACGGCCGAAGCCGACCGTGGTCTGTTGCGTCGCTCGCTCGGTCCACTCGATCTCACGGCGCTCGGCATCGGGTCCATCGTCGGCACCGGCATCTTCGTGTTCACCGGCGTCGCGGCCTCGCAGCACGCCGGGCCGGCGCTGGTGCTGTCCATGGTGCTTTCGGCCGTGGCCTGTGCGCTGGCGGGACTCTGCTACGCCGAGTTCGCGGCCATGGTGCCCGTGGCCGGCAGCGCATACACGTACGCCTATGCCACCGTCGGTGAACTCTTCGCCTGGGTGATCGGCTGGGATCTCGTGCTGGAGTATGCGCTGAGCACGGCCACGGTGGCCGTGGGGTGGTCAGGATATCTGGCGAGTTTCACGCGGGATCTCGGGATGCCGGTGCCACCGGTGCTCACGGCGTCGCCGGGAACCATCGTGCCCGATGGACTGGGCGGGACCACGGTGGCGCTGTTCAATGCACCGGCGGCGCTGATCGTGATGGCTGTCGCTGCGTTGCTCATTCGTGGTGTGCGCCAGTCTGCCGGGGTGAACACGGCGCTCGTCCTGCTCAAGTGCACGGTGCTGGTGATTTTCATCGGCGTGGGCGCGGGGTATGTGCAACGCGCCAATCTCACGCCGTTCATTCCGCCCAACACGGGACACTTCGGGGAGTTCGGTCTCAGCGGTGTGTTGCGTGGGGCTGGTGTGATGTTCTTCGCGTACATCGGCTTCGATTCGGTGTCCACAGCCGCGCAGGAAGCCAAGAATCCGCAGCGGGACATGCCACTGGGGATGCTCGGATCGCTGGCCATCTGCACGGTGCTCTACATCGGTGTGGCCATCGTGCTCACCGGTATCGTGCCGTATGCGCGACTCAATGTGGCCGATCCGCTGGCCGTGGGCATCGACGCCACGGACGCCCGCTGGCTCAGCCCGTTCATCAAGGTGAGTGCGTTGTTCGGTCTCTTCAGCACGATGCTGGTGAACATGCTCGGACAGACGCGCATCTTCTACAGCATGAGCCGCGACGCGCTGCTGCCGCCGCTCTTCGCGCGGGTGCACCCGAAGTTCCGCACGCCACATCTGAGCACGTCGCTCACCGCCTGTGTGGTGGCCCTGGTGGCGGGACTCACGCCCATCAGCAAGCTCGGAGAACTCACCAGCATCGGCACGCTGCTGGCGTTCACGCTCGTGTCGCTCGGCGTGATCGTGTTGCGCCGGACGGCACCGGACGTGCCGCGACCGTTCCGCACACCGTGGGTACCCTGGGTGCCGATGGGAGCGATGGCCACCTGTCTGTTGCAGATGGTGAGTCTGCCCTTCGAGACGTGGGTACGTCTCGTGGTGTGGCTGGCGCTGGGATTCGTGGTGTATTTCGCCTACAGCCGGCAGCGCGCGGCGGGTGCGCGTCGGCAACAACGCGCCGACGCGAGCGGACTCACCGCGCCAGTCGATATCCCGTCTTCCGCACCGTGAGCAACCAGCGGGGCTCCGACGGATCGACTTCGAGTTTCCGTCGGAGTTCCGCCATATGCGTGTCCACCGTGCGACTCACCACCGAGTCGTCGTAGCCCCACACTTCACGCAGCAGGTCTTCACGCGATGCGATCGCGCCTTCGCGACGCGCCAGGGCCACGAGCAGATCGTATTCACGTGGGCGGAGTGTCACGGGCGCACCATTCTGCGTCACCGCGCGTGTGGTGGTGTCGATGATCACCGCCCCGAACCGGAACGTGAGCGGGAGTGCGGCTGCGGGCGTCGGACGACTCCGGCGCAACAGCGCCTCGACACGCGCGAGGAACTCCATCAGTCCGAACGGCTTCGTCACGTAGTCGTCGGCGCCGAACCGGAATCCCCGCACTTTGTCGGCCTCATCGCCGAGCGCCGTTAGAATGAGCACGGGTGTCTCCACGCCCTGTTCACGCAACTCGCGCAACACCCGAAAACCATCGATGTCGGGAAGCATGAGATCGAGCACCACGAGGGCAAACGTGCGGTCGTGAGCCAGATGGAGTCCTTCGCCTCCGGTACTGGCCACTTCCACCTGATAGCCTTCGAATTCGAGATTGCTGCGCACACCCGCCGCCAGCAGCGCATTGTCCTCGATCACGAGAATGCGGGTGACGCCACAGGGATTGGCGGACGATGGCGACATCGCGGATGTCGTCATGCCGGTTCCTGATGCAGGGCGGGCAGTCCCACGATGAATCGCGCGCCGCGTCCACTCGCGTCGACGGGCTCGCAGCGGACATCTCCTCCCATGGCTTCGGTGAGTGCCCGCACGATCATGAGACCGAGGCCCGCTCCGCCGCCCTGTCCACCACGGGGCATGGGCTGCGCATCGGTCGGGAGCGCGGCACGCCGGAACGGGTCGCGTCCGATGTCCCGCTCGAACGCATGCCAGATGCGTTCCCGGTCTTGCGGCGGAATGCCGGGACCTTCGTCTTCCACGATGAGACGCACCTGCACACCGTCATCCTCCACGCGTGCTGTCACGTGTTGCGCGGGAGGGCCGTGTTTCACCGCATTGTCCAGCAGATTGAGCAACACCTGACGCACCGCGTCGGCGTCGGCCAGTGCCACGGCCGCGGCGTTCGACTCCACGGCAATGGACACCTGCGACGTCTGGGCCAGTGGCGCAAACTGCGCCGCGGTTTCGACGACGAGAGCACTCACGTGCACGGGCTCCTGTCGCAACTGCGGTGCCCCCTGCTCGAGACGGGTGAACCGGAGGACATTGTCCACCAGTCGCATGAGACGGCGGGTTTCCTGCACGATGGCGCCGAGGGCGAGCGCGCGATCGCCGCTCGTGCGTGCACGACCCAGTTGCAGCGTCTCGGCAAAAAGCAGGATCTGCGCCAGTGGGGTGCGCAGTTCGTGGGAGACGGTGGACGCAAATGCGGACCGCTGGTGAGACGCCGCGTGTTCCCGCAGGAGGCGCCAGAGCAGCACGCCCGTGAGGGCGGTAGTCACGGCGAGCAGCGCCACCACGATGGCCAGGAGCACCGGGGGGATACGCGCGTCGTTGCGGGCCCGCACCGCGATCAGCGCCGGCGCTCCGTCCACCAGAGTCGACACCTCCACCAGCGCCGGTGCCAGTACCGGGTGCGCGCGGACGAGCTCCACGGCGAGCCCCGCGCTGTCCACGAGGCGCGCCAGTTCGGGCGAGGCGTGAAACGCCGCGGAGAGGGCGGGGGTGAGGGGCTCCCCGGGTGGAGCGGTGCTTTGCTGGGTGCCGCCCTGCGGGGTGCCGGCTTGGGCGGTGGCGCCGCGGGCAGGTGTATCCGGCGTCGCGATGCGTGTGGCGAGTTGTGTGGCCACCAGGTGGGCCATTTCGCGCTGCAGGCGCGCCGTCGCCTCGCGCTGCGCCCTCGCCACGCCGAAGCAGGCCAGGACGAGCCACACCAGCAGGCCGACCACGAGCGTGATCAGCACCGTGAAGTCGGCCGCGGGGGAACGGGTCGGTTGGGCTCTCGGAACCAGCATGATCTCTCCGCACAGGTCGGCCCATTCGGGCCCTGCTGCAATTAGCACCGCCTCGTTGCCCGGCCGGGAGGCCGGAATGTCCGGAAACCGTCAAAACTGCCGTCGACCCGTGGTCGGGCAGCCTTGCCGAACGGCTCATCCCCGTGCTGCGTAAGCGTGGTAGTTTGCCATCTTCCCGATTCCCGGACCCGACCCTTCGGAGTTGCTCAGTGATGCACGCTGGCCCCCGGCCTTCCCACGGTCACCCCATGCGACGAACCGCCCGACGCCTGTTGACGGCGCTCGCCCTCGCTCCGGCCTTCCTGCCGGGACACCTGTCCGCGCAGCAGTCCTCGCTCGACACGCGTGATCCCAACCAGAAGCAGGACGAGACCTACGCCAAGAACTACCTCGAGTGGCTCGCCACGCCCCGCCACGGCAGTCCGCTGGTGGATCACCTGCCGGTCGTGCCGGGGGTGCCCACGCCGCGTGATGTCCTGGGCTATCACATCGGCGCCCCGCGTCAGCTCACCTACTACGCCGATCAGCTCAAGTACTATCGGGCGCTCGCGGCCGCGTCGCCGCGTGTGAAGATCGAAACCATCGGCACCTCCGACGAAGGCCGCGAACTCGTGGTCGTCTGGATCTCGTCGGAAGCCAACATGGCGAAGCTCGAGCAGAACCGGAAAAATCTGGCGAAGATCGCCGATCCCCGCGGCATGAGCGAAGCGCAGGTGAAGACGCTGCTTTCGCAGACCAAGCCGCACTATCACCTCATGGGTGGTCTGCATTCGGGGGAGACCGGCCCGTCGGAAACGCTGATGGAGCTGGCGTACCGTCTCGCGGTCGAGACGTCGCCGATCATCAACCAGATCCGCGATCAGCTCTACGTGTCCATCACGCCGGCGGCCGACGCCGACGGACGTGACCGCAATGTGGACTGGTTCTTCCGCGGTCTCGAAGCCCAGCAGGCCAACACCACGCCGCAGGCGCCGAGTGCGTCGGCGCCGGGCGATACCACGCGCCGTCCGGCCGCGCCGCCGCAGGGTGGTCCGGGGGCCGGTGGCGCCGTGCCGTACTGGGGCAAGTACGTGTATCACGACAACAATCGCGACATCAACATCAAGCTGGTGCAGATGCGCGCGATCATCGATTGGTACTTCACCGCGTATCCGCCCATCATGCACGATCTGCATGAAGCGATGCCGCTGATGTACACGTACACGGGCGGTCCGCCGCAGAATCCCAACCTCGATCCCATTCTCTTCGCCGAACTGCCGTGGTTCGGCAACTGGGAAATGGCGCAGATGACGAAGTGGGGGATGCCCGGCGTCTACACGCACGCATTCATGGACGGCTGGTCGCCCGGCTACCTCGGCTCGGTGGCGTACAATCACAACGGCCTCATGAAGATGTACGAGACGCAGTCGGGCCGTGATCTCGACAGCACCGCCATGGCCAAGGCGCGCGCCGGTCAGGAAGTGAGCGCGGGTGGTGGCCCGGGTGGCTTCGGCGGAGGCCGCGGTGGTCCGATCCCCACCGGCAAGGGTGGTGGACAGGATCGTGAATGGTATCGCGGCAATCCGATCGGCTTCAACGATCTCGCGACATTCACGCGTCGTGCGAACGCCAACTACATGCAGTCGGGCGTGCTCTCCGCCCTGCAGCTCGCCAGCATGTTCCCGCAGACGGTGCTCGAGAACTTCTACATCAAGACGAAGAACAGCATCGACGAGGGCAGCACCAAGGCCCCCTACGCGTTCGTGCTGCCGTTGCAGAAGGACATGACGCGCGTGGCCGAGATGGTCAACCTGCTGCGCATCCAGCGCATCGAGATCGGTCAGGCCACGCAGCCGGTGAAGGTCGGCAACGTGACGTATCCCGCGGGTTCGTACATCATCAAGCGCAACCAGCCGTACGGCCGTCTGGCCAAGAACCTGCTCGAGAAGCAGGACTATCCCGACGCGCGGCTGAACACGTACGACGACAGCGGCTGGTCGATGGGCTTCGCGATGGGCGTGGACGTGGTCGAAGTGGCCGACAAGTCCATCCTCGACGCACCGGTCACGCCGGTGGACAAGGTCGTGCTCAAGGGAACGCTCAAGGGCGCGTCGGGTTCGAGCATCGCCGTCGCGCACCTCGGCTCGAACAACATGGTCACGTTCCGCTATCTGCTGCGCAATGTGCCCATGAAGGTGGCGCAGCAGAGTTTTGCCGCCGGTGACACCACGTATCCCGCCGGTTCGTTCATCATCGACGCGAAGCACGCCTCGGCGGTGCGCCGTCTGGTGGATTCGCTCGGACTCACCGCGACCATGCTGCCCAGCGCGCCGTCGGTGACGATGCACGATGCCGATGTGCCGCGCATCGCGATCTACACGCAGTGGACGGGAACCCAGACGCTGGGCTGGTACCGTCTCACGTTCGACGAGTTCAAGATCCCGTACGATCTGATCTACAAGGAACGCGTGGTGCAGGGCAATCTGCGTCGCGACTACGACGTGATCCTGATCGCCGAGCAGAATCTGTCGCGGCAGACGGTCATGCAGGCCCCGGCCGCACGGCCGGTGCCGTACCAGCAGAGTGCCAAGTACAAGTTCCTGGGTGTGTACGGATCGTCGCCCGACATCACCGGCGGTTTCGGTCAGAAGGGCGTGGATGCGTTCCAGGCCTTCCTCGAAGGCGGTGGCACGCTGATCGCGGTGGGTGAATCGGCGCGTCTGCCCATCGAATTCGGTTGGGCGGGAACGGTGGACAAGACGCCGGTGCCGGGTCTCACGGCGCAGCGTCCGCTGGTGGAAGCCGAGATCACGCGCCCCGAGCATCCCGTGTTCTACGGCTTCGGCAAGACGACCATCCCCGTGAAGTACGTGGGCGGCACACCGTTCAAGGTGGGCATCGCGAACGAGAACAACGTGCTGGCCCGCTACGTCGGTGGCGAGAAGTCGGTGATCTCCGGTCTGATGACCGGCGCCGATTCGCTCAAGGCGCGGCCGTTCGCCGTGGACGTGCCCAATGCCGTGAAGGGCAAGGGACGCGTGATCATGTTCGCGAACAATCCGGTGTACCGCTGGCAGAACCACGGCGAGTTCGGGATGATCTTCAACAGCATCATCAACTGGAACGACGCGGGTGGGGCGAAGGAACAGAAGCCGACGCAGCCGATCGTACCGTAAGGGTTCCGGGTAGCGCGTAACAGATTCGGGGGGGAACAGCCGGGTGGTGAGTACCGGGTCACGTGACACGCGACCCACGACTCGAGACCCGGTTGTTCTCCCCCGAACCCGTTACGGGTGACCCGAAACCACCTGCCAATGCGCGCCCCATCGGGACGGATTGCATGTTCCGTGGTGCGCGTGGTTCCGAGTTAAATTCGAGCGTTATGGGACCGACCGGATACCGGGCCACCCTCGCGGGTCTGATGACAATGGTATTGGCGACGGGCGCCGTGTGTGCTCCACAGCGCGCGGCCGCGCAGACATTGTCCGGCACCGTGACCACTGTCGACGGGGGACGCGCCGCCGGGCCATCGGTGTTGGTGGTGCTCGATGAACAGCAGATCGAGCGGGCACGCGTGGTGGTGAACGCGGGCAGCCGTTTCGCGGTGCCACTGCCGGCGGGGCGCTATCGGCTGCGTGTCTTGCGCGTGGGATTCGCGCCCTTCGATGCCGGGTCGATCACGCTCCCCGAGGCCGGCACCACCGTGTCGATCCGATGGCAGGGCGTGCCGGTGGCACTGCCCCAGGTCATCACCCGCGAACGGCAGAACTGCGATCTCACACGCGCACAGGGCGCCACACTGGCCGTGGTCTGGGAGCAGATCGGCACGGCACTCGGCGTCACGAACGACGCACCAGCCACGCCGCGGGAATTCGAACGCTACGCCTTCGTGCGCCGTCTCGATGCGGATGGGCGCGTGGTGCGGGGCATCACGCAGCAACGCACACGTGGCACGTCCATCAACAGCTATCGCGCGTGGGACGCCGACAGTCTGGCGCTGCATGGATATCTGCACGAAGACGAAACGGGCAGCACATTCTACGCGCCCACGGCCAGCACCCTGATCTCCCCGTCGTTTCTGCGCACCCACTGTTTCGAGCTCGTCGATCGGCCCGATGGCAATCGTGATCGACTGATCGTGCGGTTCGAACCGGCGTCTCCACGCGACCGTGTGGTGGACATTGCCGGCAGCTTCTGGGTGGACCGTCGCACCGCGCGTCTCGACAGTGTGCAGTTCCGCTATGTCGGACTGCCGGCGTTCGTCTCCGAAACCCAGGCCCGGGGTAGTGTGCATTTCGCGCAATTGTCCGATGGAAGTTGGTTCATTCCGCAGTGGACGCTGCGCATGCCGCGGATCGGGGCCCGGGAACGTCGCAGCAGCGACAATCTGCGGCGTACCACGTTTGCTCTCGAAGAACGGGCGGTTGCCGAAGTGCAGGAGGAGGGCGGAGTGGTGCTGGCCGCGGAGACACCCGGTACACCGCCCTATCACGCCGTGCTGCCCACGCTGCGCATGCGATTCGATCGCCGCGCCGAATGGTTTTCCGCGGCCCGTGTGTCGGTGAAGGGCACGGATATCGATACGCCCATCGACAGCGCGGGCCGCACGGTGATTCCGGTGCCGCAGGGGCGGTATGATGTCGTGCTCCGTTTCCCCTTTGGTCGTGCCGAGGGGGCAGGAGACATCGTGCCCTGGGCGTTGGCCACCGCCGTCGCGACCCGTACCGATACCGGCGACGACCGGTTGCGCACGCCTACGGGTGACCAGCTGCTGAAGCACCTCTGCGGCGCCGAACCGGCCCGCCTGCGTCAGGCGGCCGTCTGGGGCATCGTGACGGACTCGCTGGGCAAGCCCATTCCGGGCGCCGCAGTCTCGGCCAAGTGGGTGAGCAGTGTCCGGCTGCCCACCACCAAACGCGGCGACCGACTCTCGGCCACCACTCACGAGGCGCAATCGGTCACGGGTCCGACGGGACACTTCATCCTCTGCGGTGTCCCGCGGGCACAGTTCGTGGTAGAAGCGGTGGCCGGGGACCCGCGCGAGCCCTGGGAGGGGGTGACGAGGCCGGTACTCGACGACGACAGTCGTTTCGAGGCCGCCGGCCGCGTGGTGGTGAAGCCGCGGCTGGCGGGGAAGTGAAGAATCGAAGGGCAGAAGGCAGCGGGGAAACAACGAAGAGTCGAGCCCTCAGCTATTGCACTGCTCCCTGGACACTCCCTCCTGCTCCCTCTTGATACAAAAGCGGGACCGCGCCGCAGGCGCGGTCCCGCCGTCCGCTTCCACCGTGTCACAATATCAAGAGAGAGCCGGAAGGAGCCTCCAGGAAGCAGTTCAATAGGCGTTTCCGGCCCATTGGCAGGATCCTCGCTCTGGGATCTCACATCCTCGCGCCGGCCGGCTCAAATGTGGATAACGCGGAGCGTTCGCGGAGCGGACTGTGACGTCACAAGTGTAAAGGAATCCACGGGTTGCGGGATTCCGTCGAAAGTGTATTCTAGGGGAGTAACGGCATCAGTTCCGGTTTGATCCACATTTGCACATCGGTCGGGAGCGCGGACCGCCAATGCCGGCGGTGCTCGCGGCACTCGACTACCAGCGTTTCCGTACCGCCCGGGAGCGTTGCGACTTTCACCCCGTGCCGCCAAAGCCCCGTATGGAGCTCCCCCGGATGACCTTCGAGTTCGAAGAGAGCGCTTCCCAGAACGCCCGCATGAAAGTGGTGGGTGTGGGAGGCGGCGGCGGTAACGCCGTGAACCGCATGATCGAGGAGCACCTCGAGGGTGTGGAGTTCATCTCGGTGAACACCGATGCGCAGGCGCTGATGAACTCCAAGGCCGATGTGAAGATCCAGATCGGCAAGAAGCTCACGCGCGGCCTCGGGGCCGGTGCGCGGCCGGAGATCGGACGCCAGGCCATCGAAGAGAATCGCGAGGACACCAAGCGTGTCCTGGGCAACGCCGACCTCGTGTTCGTCACCTGCGGCATGGGTGGTGGCACCGGGACCGGCGCCGCGCCGGTCATCTGCCAGCTCGCCCGCGAAGCCGGCGCGCTCACCGTCGGCATCGTGACCCGCCCCTTCCTGTTCGAAGGCCGCAAGCGCATGCGGCAGGCGGAAGAGGGCATCGCCGAGATGCGCAAGCACGTGGACACGATGATCATCGTGCCCAACGAGCGGCTGCTGGCGGTGGTGGGCAAGGGCATCCCGTTCCACGAAGCCCTCAAGAAGGCCGACGAAGTGCTGCTGCACGCCACGCAGGGCATCTCGGTGCTCATCTCCGAGACCGGCCTCGTGAACGTCGACTTCGCCGACGTGCGCACCGTCATGCAGAACGGGGGCTCGGCGCTCATGGGCACCGGCATCGGCCGCGGGGAGAACCGGGCCAGCGAAGCCGCGCAGCAGGCCATCGCCTCGCCGCTGCTGGACAACGTATCGGTGTCGGGCGCCACGGGCGTGCTGGTCAACATCACCGGCGGCGAGGACCTCACGCTGGGTGAAGTGCACCAGATCAATGACATCGTGCACGATGCCGTGGGTGACGAAGCCGAAATCATCTTCGGTGCGGTGCACGAGCCGGCCATGATGGGCGAGATCCGGGTGACGGTCATCGCCACCGGGTTCGACCGGATCGTCCAGGGTGGACATGTCGCCGGTCACGGGTCGTCCCAGAGCACATTTGCCCCTTCCGCTGGCGCGCCATCGGCCGCATCTTCTCATGCTGCGGCTGCCCACAAGGCGCCGTCGGTGCTCCCCTTCCCGGCCCGCGAACGACCCACGGTCCGGCCTCCGGTGCAGCCGCCGGCGCGTCCCGCCTGGGAGGGGGCCGCACCCCGCCCGCCACGGGTTCAGCCGCCAGCCGCATCGTCCAGCGCTGAACTCGACGACATGGAAATCCCGACGTTCATACGGAGACAGATGGATTGACCGTCACGCGTACGCTGCTCGTTGCCGCTGGGTGTCTGGGGATCGGAGCGGCGGTCATCGCGCTGGGACGTCCCGTCGTCGAAGAGCGCCCCGCTGCTGAAGTGCTGGCCGCGGGGCCTCGTGTCTCCTCCCGGTGGCGCACCATGGTCGACACGGTGCGCAAGGGCGAGGCGCTCTCGGTCGCGTTGCAACGCGCCGGTGTCTCGCCCGATGAAGCTGCGCAGGCCCTGCAGGCCGCTTCGGCCATCGATTCCCGCCGCATCCGTGCGGGCACCCAGATCACGACGCGGGTGGAGCCCGATTCGGGCACGTCGGAGATCATCTTCCAGCTGGCCATCGATCGCATCGTCCGGCTGACGCGTGCGGAGCCTGGTTCCCGGGCCTGGGTCGAGAAAGAAGAATTGCTCCCCTGGCAGACCGATACGGTCGTCGTGGGCGGTGTGGTCAATGCCACGCTCACCGAAGCCATTGCCGCCGGTGCCGAAGCCTTCCCCGAGCGCGTGCGTGTGGAGCTGGCGTACGCGCTGGCCGACATCCTCGAATATCGCGTCGATCTGAGCCGCGATCTCAAGAAGGGCGATTCGGTGCGTGTGCTCGTGGAGCGGCAGGTGGCTCCCAATGGACTGGTGCGGCCCGGCAACATCATTGCCGCACGTCTCAAGGTGGATGGCCGCTCGGTCGAGACCATGCGATTCGCGCAGGGCACGCGAGTGTCCTACTTCGATGGCGAAGGAAAGTCCATGCGCGCGGCCTTCCTGCGCGCCCCACTGGCCTTCCGGCGCATCTCCAGCGTGTTCGGACAGCGGCGGCATCCCATTCTCGGCATCATGCGCGGGCATCAGGGCACGGACTACGCGGCTGCCGCCGGTACGCCGGTGCGGGCGCTCGGCGATGGCCGCGTGGTCTTTGTCGGCTGGAAGGGCGGATATGGACGCGTCATCGAGATCCGGCACACCAACGGGTACGTGACGCGTTATGGGCATCTCCAAGGGTTTGCCAGTGGGATCAAGGCCGGTGTGTCCGTGCCCATTTCACGCACCATCGGATATGTCGGCGCCTCCGGCCTCGCCACCGGCCCGCATCTGCACTTCGAAGTGCTGGTGGGCGGACAGCATCGTGATCCGCGGGTGGCTCTGCGCAATGTGACCGGCGAGCCGCTGGCCGCTGCGCAGCGGGCGGAGTTTGCCGCCCTCAAGGCGCGTCTGTTCGCGCAACTCGACGCGGCGATCCCCAGCATCGCCGTCCGGAGCGATGGAGCGCGCATCACTGGCGATTGAGTAGGATTGAGTAGCGCGCCACGCGATGTTCCAACAGACTTCGTAATTCATCGGATGGGGCGGGAGCGACGTTCAACTCCCGCCCCATCCCCTTTTATCCGACCGCTCTCCTCGTGAGCTTACCTGCGTGATTCGCTGGGTCATCGCCATCGCCTTGGGTCTTCTGACCGCGTGGCTCGCCTATGGGCGGGGCCGCGGTGTCGGAGCGGGTTCGTCATCGCGCACGAGCGCATGGGGACTCGCGGTCCTGCGCATGCTGGCGGTGACCATCGTGGCCGCGTTGATGCTCGGGGCACCGTCGGGACGCGCGCGTCCCTTGCCACCACTGCTGGCCATCGATGCCTCGGCGTCGTGGCGACGGGCCGTGGGTGACGAGAGCACGGCCGTGCGAGGATGGCGTCAGCGACTCGTCGACAGCGTGATGCCGACCGTTGGTGCCGACGCGCCGCTCGTGCTGGTCGGCGACTCACTGCGCGACGGGACACGCGACGATCTCACGCACTGGGTGCCCGGCGATATGGCATCGCGTGTGCGTCCCGCCGTCGACCGCGCGGCATCGATGGGACGGGCGCTCGTGCTGGTCACCGATGGTGAACTCGATGATGCGGACGTACTGACGGAAGCGCCGGCCGGTTCGCGCGTGGTGACCATGGCCGATGTGGCAGGCAGCGCGGCGCGACGCGACGTCGCGATGGCGGATCTGTCGGTGCCGGCGTCGGCCACGGCGGCAGATACGATATCGGTGTCGGCGACGTTGGTGGCCGGTGGTACGGCCACGCCCGATGGCACCATGGCCGTGCTGCTCGATGGCGCCGAAGTCGCGACCGTACCGGTGCCCGCGCTGGCGCCGTATGCCAGCACGCGCGTCACGGCGGGGGTGACGATGCCTCGCGGTGCCCGCATCGTGTTGTTGCAATCGGTGGTGCGTGTGGCCGCTGACGCCGAACCGCGCAACGATACGCTCACCGTGGCCATCGATGTGGGTGACCGCCCCACGGCGGTGTTCGTGTCCACCTCGCCCGACCTCGATGTGCGCGAGGTGCTCACAGTGTTGCGCGGTGCCTTGGACGTGCCGACGCGTGCGTATCTGCGGGTCGCTCCCAACGTGTGGCGCGTGGAAGGCACGTTGGCGCCCATCAGTGAAGCGGAGGTGCGGGCGCGCGCCGCCGCCGCGGGCATGCTCATTCTGCACGGCGACACCAGTTGGATGTCCCCACGTGCGGCCCCCGGCGTCTCGACGGGATCGGCGACGGTGACGTCGGCGGCGGCGCGCGCCCTGTGGGTGCCAGCGCCACCGACGCTGGTCGCGCGCGCGGGTGAACTCACGCGCACGGCCGAGTGGTATGTGGCCGGCGCCCCGGCGTCGCCGCTCATGTCGGCGCTGGTGGCATTGCCGTTCGACTCCCTGCCACCGATCACACTGGCCGGGCCGGCCACTGGCGCGAATGCCGCGGCGAATGCCGGTACATCGAGCGGCACCGTCGACGCCGTGCTCACGGCCCGCCTGGGCAAGCGTGGCGATCCGGTCGCTGCCATTGCCGCCCGTGAGGAGCGCGGTACCCGGGCAGTGATCATCTCCGGCTCGGGCTATGCCGGATGGGCGCTGCGGGGCGGGCGTCCGAAAGAGGCCTTCACGGCGCTGTGGGGAGCCATCTTCGACTGGGTCGCCGCCGGCCGTGGAGACGCGAGGGCTGCACGACCGGTGGCCGGTCTCGTACGCGCCGGTGACCCCGTGTCGTGGCGACGGGGTGGGGCGGACACGCTGGTGGCAGCCACGATTTCCCGTCGGGTCGCAGGCAGTCCCTCTGCCGCGCGCGCGCGTGATTCCATCACACTGGCGTTTGCGTCGCGCAGCTTCGAAACCACGTCGTCCACCTTGCCGCCCGGGGTGTACGATGTGGAGACGCGTGGCGGCCCAAGCGTGCTCGTGGTGAACGCCTCGCGCGAATGGGTGCCGCGTGCGCCGGCCGTCACCGCGGGGCCTGCTTCGCGCACCGCATCCGCGTCCGATGCCCCCCGCCTCGTCGATTCGGGCTGGCCGTTCGTGCTGGCGCTGTTGCTGTTGTGCGCCGAGTGGATCGGGCGTCGTGTGACGGGCCAGCGGTGAGCTGAACCGCAGTCGTGGGTTCGGGGTTGTGGGTTTGGGGAGAAACAGCCGGGTCACGAGTCCCGGGTCCCGCAACCCGGTTGTTCACCCCACGACCCCAAACCTGAAACTCCAAACTCTCTCCCGTGTCTCGCCTTTTTCGCCGCAAGGATGACGTTCCCAAACGTTCGCTCTGGCAACGTGTCAAAGATCTGGTCCGCACCGATGTCACGGTATTGTTCAAAGGCGTCGACGAGGGCTCGCTCGAAGCGCTCGAAACGCTGCTGATCGAATCCGATTTTGGCGTGCCGACGTCGCTGGCGCTCGTGGCCGAGGTGGAACGTCGGCACAAGCGCGGCGAGGTGAAGACGGAGGCGGAATTCCGTCAGGCGCTGGCTGACGGGGTGGCCAATGCGTTGCGCACCGGCAATGCCGATCCGCGGATGGCCGTGGCCCCCTCGGGGCCGACGGTGCTGCTGGTCATCGGTGTGAATGGTGCGGGCAAGACCACCTTCATCGGCAAACTGGCGGCGCAGTATCGCGCGCAGGGCAAGCGGGTGCTGGTGGGAGCGGCCGATACGTTCCGCGCCGGCGCGATCGATCAGTTGCGGGTGTGGGCCGAACGCGCCGGTGCGGAGTTCGTGGGCGGACTGCCCGGATCGGATCCCGCCTCGGTGGCGTTCGATGCCGTGGATGCCGGCATCGCGCGCAATGTCGATCTCATCATCGTCGACACGGCGGGACGTCTGCACACAAGTGACGATCTGATGACGGAGCTGCGCAAGATTCATCGGGTCATCGGCAAGCGCATGCCGTCGGCACCGCATGAGATTCTGCTGGTGCTGGACGGCACGATCGGGCAGAACGCGCTGTCACAGGCCCGCACGTTCTCCAAGGCCGTGCCGGTGACCGGCGTGGTGGTCACCAAACTCGATGGCACGGCCAAGGGCGGAATCGTCGTGGCGGTGCACGAAGCACTCGATGTGCCGATCAAGTTCGTCGGCGTGGGCGAGCAGGTGGGGGATCTCGAACCGTTCGACGCCGACGTGTACGCGCAGGAACTGGTCGAGGCCTGATCTCCGGAGTCACCGTGGGGGAGTCGTCATCGCGCAACAGCGCATCGCGCAACACCACATCGCGTGCTCCCCGCCTGACACTCGACACGCCGGTCACGTACCTCAAAGGTGTCGGGCCGGCGCGTGCGCTCATGCTCGCGCGGCTGGGCATCTCGGTGGCGGGCGATCTGCTGCGTCATGTGCCGCATCGGTACGAAGACGCGACCACCGTCACGCCCATCGACGATGCCGCCATCGGTGCCGATGTCACCGTGCTGGGCCAGGTCATCGCCAAGGGCGTCCTGCCCACCCGCAAGGGGCTGCGTGTTTTTCAGGCCGTCATCCAGGATGCGTCGGGGATGATCGAGATTGCCTGGCCCGGGCAACCGTTCCTCGATCGCACCATCGACAAGGGCGACTGGCTGTTGTGCACCGGACCCGTGCGTTTCTTTCACGGCCGGCGATTGCAACCGCGGGAGTATGTGAACCTCGGTCCGGAAGAGGAGGGAACGACCGGTGGGCGGGTGCTCGCGGTGTATCCCACCACCGAAGGGTTGTCGGTGCGGATGCTGCGGGCGCTGGTGCAGCAGCATCTGGATGCACTGCTGACGCAGGTGCAGGAGCCGTTACCGGCATCGCTGCTGGCCGCGGCCGACGTTCCACCGCTGCGGGAAGCGCTACGCATGGTGCATCGTCCGTCGTCGGTGGCGGAAGCCGTGCGCGGACGCGCCCGTCTGGCGTTCGAAGAGCTGTTGTGTGTGCAATTGCTGCATCGTCGGGCCAATCAACTCGCGCGGCAGGCGCGCACGGGACGCGCGATGCGGAGCCGGCGTACACTCACCACGGCGCTGCGCAAACAGCTGCCGTATGCACTCACGGGTGCGCAGGTGCGCGCCATCCGCGAGATCGTGGCCGACATGGGCAGCAACTGGCGCATGCATCGTCTGCTGCAGGGCGATGTCGGTGCCGGCAAGACGGTGGTGGCGCTGTTCGCGGCGCTCGTGGCCATGGAAAACGGCGCGCAGGTGGCACTGATGGCGCCTACCGAACTGCTCGCCGAGCAGCACGCGCGCAGCATCGGCGCGCTGCTCGCACCCATGGGCATCACGCCGGTGCTGCTCACCGGACGTCTGTCGGCGGCCGAACGTCGTGCGGCGCTCGCGGTCATCGCCGGCACCGAACCCGCGCTCGTCATCGGCACGCACGCGTTGCTGCAGTCGGATGTGCAGTTCGGAAACCTCGGCCTCTCCATCATCGACGAGCAACATCGCTTCGGGGTGGAGCAGCGTGCCGTACTCGGCGACAAGGGTGCGGCCACCGATGTGCTGCTCATGAGCGCGACGCCCATTCCCCGCTCGCTCGCGCTCACGTTGCACGGCGATCTCGACGTCAGCATGCTCGATGAACGGCCACCCGGCCGACAGCCGGTCACCACGGTGGTGCGCCGCGAAAGCGCGCGGGAGAAGGTCTTCGCGTTTGCGGCCGGTGAACTCGATGCCGGCCGGCAGTTGTACGTGGTGTACCCGCTCATCGAAACGAGCGAGAAGATCGATCTCAAGGCAGCCACTACGATGTTCGAGACGCTCACGGCCGGTCCGCTGGCGGGCCGACGGGTGGCGTTGCTGCACGGCCGCATTCCGGCCGAGGAGCGCGACGGGATCATGCGTCGGTTTCGCGATGGCGATCTCGACGCGCTGGTGTCCACCACCGTCATCGAGGTGGGCATCGATGTGCCCAATGCCAGTGTGATGATCATCGAACACCCGGAGCGTTTTGGACTGTCGCAACTGCACCAGTTGCGCGGGCGCGTGGGGCGGGGGCAGGCGCGCTCCTGGTGCATTCTGCTGGGCGACGTCGGCGCCGAAGCGGCGGAGCGCCTGGAGCTGTTTGCGTCCACGGAAGACGGGTTTGCCATCGCCCGTGCCGATCTGGCGCTGCGGGGCATGGGCGACCTGTTCGGCGCCCGTCAGCACGGGGACCCGGCGTTCCGGGTGGCTGACCTGCTTCGCGACGAGGCCTTGAACGACACCGCCCGTGCGCTGGCCGATGAACTCCTGGCAACCGACCCCGAACTGGAACGGCCGGCCCACCAAGGGCTGCGGCATCTGCTCACGGTGGGCTATGCCCGCGCGCTCGACCTGTTCCGGGTGGGGTGACGATCCTCACCGCGAGGGGAGGGGGCGGGAAGACCTTTTGTGCGGCCAGTCGTCCTTGTCGGGAAGCCAGCCATGGCGGACCCGGGTGCCGGGGGTGAAATTAGCGGGCTGCCTGCTTAGCCCGCTTCACCCCGTACTGCGGGGCTGCTGGCGTGCCAGTTGAGTCGTGCGATGTCGCTCGCTCACGGAACGACGAATTGCGCGATCTGAGGAGTTGTGTCAGGGGTTGTCCCAGGGCTTGTGTCGGTTCCGTCCGCGTTGAGAAAGCGATCGATCGTGGCAGCGTTGCTGACGTTTGTCGGGGCGCTGCTGCTTGGCATCGCGTTCGACCGATGGTATCGCGAATCGCTCATCGAGCGGGAACGGGAGCGCGTGCGCTCGTATGTCGCGCCGTATGCCGTCGCGATCGAAGGCGTGTTCAATCGCCATGTGGGGCGCCTCGCGGGGCTGGTGGCCTTCGTCGATGCCCAGCCGTCGGTGGAGGCCATGCGCACGGCATTCCCCACCATCGCCGAAGGATTGCGCACGGCGGCCACCGGTTTACGCGCGATCCAGCTCAATCGCGAAGGGCGCATCGTCGCCACCTATCCCGCGGCAGATTCCCTCCGCCTGCTCGGCTACGATCTGTTGAGCGATCCGCGCGCCGAGATTCGTGATGGCGTCCAGCGGGCGATGGACGCCGAACACATGATCATCACCGGGCCCATCGCACTGTTGCAAGGAGGGACCGGACTCATCCTGCGTCAGCGTGTGTCCAATGTGCGCGCCGGATTCCCCGATCTGGTGACGATGGTGCTCGACCTCGGTCCGGTGTTCGAAGAAGCGGACGGGGCGGCGGTGCCGGCCACGGTGCGCACCGTATTGCTCGATCGTCGGGGCCAGTCGATGCGGGGAGAGCCCGCGGACGTCAGTGAGCCCACCATGACCCCGGTGCGTATCGGTGACGGAGACTGGACCGTTCTCGCGTCGCCGGTCGGCGGGTGGGGCGAATCGGTCGAGGCGGATCTGCGTCCCACGCGCGCGGCCACCCTCGTCATCATCGTGTTGTTGACGTCACTCGCCTTCGGGGTGGTCGGCCGCGAGGAGACGCTGCGTGAAGCGGTGACGGGACGGACACGCGAGCTGGCGCGGGCCAACGACGATCTGCGCCGCGAAGGCGAAGAACGCCTGCAACTCGAGGAACGTCTGCTGCATTCGCAGAAGATGGAAGCCGTGGGCACCCTCGCCGGGGGGATCGCGCACGATTTCAACAATCTGCTCACGGCAATCGTCGGATTCGCGCAATTGTCCGAGCAGCAGGTGATGGGATTGCAGAACGCACTGGCCGGCTCCGCGGAGTCCCGCAGTCTGGTCGATCTGCGTCAGGATCTGACGGAGATTCTGAAGGCCGCCGACCGGGCGTCGTTGCTGACGGCGCAGTTGCTGGCGTTCAGCCGACGGCAGACGATCACCCCCTCTCGGGTGAACATGAACGGGATCGTCCACGACATTCAGCGCATGTTGCGCCGTCTCATCGGCGAGCAGGTGCTGCTGGTGACGGAAGCCACTCCGCAGCCGTTACCGGTCATGGCCGATGGTGGTCAACTGGCCCAGGTGGTGGTGAATCTCGTGGTCAACGCCCGGGATGCGCTCCCCAATGGCGGTACCATCCGGGTGACCACGACGGCGCTCGATACGGATACCGTGTCCGAGGGGCTCCTGGGTGGATTGCCGGCCGGGCAGTGGGTGTTGCTGTCGGTGGAAGACGATGGGATCGGGATGCCGGCCGACATCGTGGCCCGCATGTGGGAGCCGTTTTTCACGACCAAGCAACTGGGAGATGGGACGGGACTTGGCCTCAGCACGGTGTACGGCATCGTCACCCAGGCGGGTGGACATGTGTTCTGCGACAGCACCCCGGGGCGGGGCACGACCGTCACCGTCGCGCTGCCGCGGCTGGCGCATACGCCTGGTGATGTCGTGGAGGCGCCGCCCGTGACCGGCACGTCGGATGGCGAGGTCATTCTGGTCGTGGAAGACGAAGCGGGATTGCGCCGCCTCGTGTCGGAGATCCTTCGCCGCAAGGGCTATCAGGTGCAGGTCGCGCAGGATGGGGCGGACGCCCTCGAGCAGTTGGCGGCGGGATTCACACCCGATCTCGTGCTCACCGATGTGGTGATGCCGCGCATGGGGGGCCGCGAACTTGCCGACGCGATCGTCGAACACGGCTGGCAATTTCCCGTGCTTTTCATGTCCGGCTATCAGGCCGGTGAGGAGCTGCCCGACGACGAGGAACACGCTTTCATCGGCAAGCCGTTCACGCCGGAGGCGCTGGTGTCGCGCGTGCGGAAGGTGCTCGTCACGCGCATCTGACGGGCGCGATATCCACGACATCTCCCGCTGTCGCGCCTGGCGTGATGCTCAAGTTGCGATGCGTGATCCGCGATGCGCGGACTCCGACCCGATTCACCGCCGTCGCAGCGCGGTGACGAGATGTTCGAGGTGCGAGAGATACCGATCGAAGGCGCGACGACCCGCGGCCGTCAGTTTGTACGACGTGCGCGGCGTACGACCGGCGAACTCCTTGGTGCAGGTGAGATAGCCTGCCTCCTCGAGCTTGCGTGCATGCACGCTCAGATTGCCGTCGGTGAGTTGCAGCAGATCGCGCAATTCGGTGTGGGTGCGCGGTTCGCCGCTGGCGAGCGCCGTGATGATGGCCAGTCGCGCCCGTTCGTGAATGAGCGCATCGAGGGCCGGAATCTGTCCGGCGGCCTCACCGGCGATGGCTTCGAGCGCGGGCGCGGATGGTGTCTCGACGACGGACACGGGGGGCCGCGAAGGTTTGCGATTGGCGCGTGCGCCCATGATCAGCCTCCATACCGGCGACGGACGATCTCGCCGGTGATCAGATGTCCTGCGCCGAAGCCGAGTGCCATGACCACGTCGCGCCACGCCAGTGGCAGCGCCGCCGCGAGTCCTGCGAGGAGCAGCAGTGATGCGCCGAAGCGCGGGACGATATGCACCGCCGATACGGCACCGGCGGCGAGAATGGCCACGCCGTAGCACCCCAGCCAGAGCGGGACCAGCATGGACCAGCTGTCGGTGCGCATGGCGGTGATGGTCAGCACCACGCCCAGGGCGAGCGGCGGCAACAGGCCCCGCGTGAAGCGTCGGGCGGCCACCCCGTCGAGGGGCAGGTTGTGAATGCGGGCCTTGCGCACCAGGGTGATGGCGCCGATCACAAACGCCAGCACGGCAGCGCCGACCCACACCAGCGTCCAGCGTTCGAACGAGGGCTGCCGATGCGCGAGCCAGGCTGCGACGAAGGCGATACCGCCCATGCCGATGCCTCCGGCGCCCGGCACGGCGGAGAAGTGTTCGGTCCGTTCGAGGACCTGGCGGACGTACGCGAGATCGTCGGCGGCCCGGCCGCCCAGCGAGGACACGGAAGCCATGGAGGGAAGCTGACGGTGGGCGATCCTGGTTGCAAGTCCTTTATTTTGCAAAGTTGCGTTGAAGTGTCCCGGTGCCGCTCGTAGCTTGCCTCGTCTCGGACCTCCACCCACGCCTCATGCAACTCGACTCCACCCGTATTGCCGACCTGCGACACCACGTAGGTCGATCCGTCACCGTTCGTGCCTGGATCACCCACCTGCGTTCGAAAGGGAAGATCGGCTTTGCCGTGGTGCGGGATGGCACCGGGATCCTGCAGGCCGTGGTGGTGAAAGCCGAAGTCTCCGAAGCGGCATGGGAGGTGTTCGGCACGTTGACGCAGGAATGCAGCGTGGCGCTCACGGGAGAAGTCCGGGCCGACGCCCGGGCTCCCGGTGGCTATGAAATGGGTGTCACGCAGCTCGAGCTGATCGGCACGAGTCCGCAGGACTACCCCATTCAGCCCAAGGAACACGGGATCGACTTCCTGCTCGACAACCGCACCTTCTGGCTGCGCAGTCAGCGTCAGGTGGCCATCATGCGTGTGCGCAGTGAACTCGAGCAGGCCATCCACGACTTTTTCTACGCGCGCGATTTTGTCCGTTGCGACACGCCCATTCTCACGGCTGCCATCGGCGAACGGGCGGGGCTCTTCAGCACCGAATACTTCGACGAAGGCACGGCATATCTCGCGCAGACGGGGCAGTTGTACGGCGAAGCGCTCGCTGCCGCTCTCGGACGCATTTACACGTTCGGCCCCACGTTCCGCGCCGAGAAGAGCAAGACGCGCCGGCATCTCACCGAGTTCTGGATGATCGAGCCGGAGATGGCCTGGTACGATCAGGACGACAACATGGATCTCCAGGAAGAGTTCGTGCGCTATCTCGTGGAGCGCGTCCTGGAGCGTCGGCAGGAGGAACTGAAGGTGCTGGAGCGGGACACCAGCAAGCTCGATTGTGTGTCGCAGCCGTTCGTGCGTCTCGACTACACCGACGCCGTCGCGTTCGCGCAGAGCAAGGGCAGCGACATCCAGTGGGGCGACGACCTCGGCGCGCCCGACGAAGCGCTCATCGTGGACCATCATGAGCGCCCGGTCTTCGTGGTGAACTATCCCAAGGAAGCCAAGGCGTTCTACATGAAGGAGAACCCCGCCGATCCGCGAACCGTGCGGTGCGCCGATCTGCTCGCGCCGGAAGGCCGCGGCGAGATCATCGGTGGATCACAGCGTGAAGACGACTACGACAAGATCCTCGCCCGTCTCACGCACGAAGGCCTGCCGGTGGAGGCGTACGGCTGGTATCTCGACCTGCGCCGCTACGGAACGTTCACGCATTCCGGTTTCGGGCTCGGGTTGGAGCGGACGATCGCGTGGATTTGCGGGATCGAGCATATCCGCGAGTGCATTCCGTTTCCGAGGCTCATGGGGCGGCTGGCGCCCTGATGGCGTCGGAGGTCGGATGTCTGATGTCAGAGATCGGAGGTCAGAACTGAGACGGAGATAGGAAGCAGGAGGAAGGGGTCAGATATCAGAGATCTGAGCACTGGCGGTCGAGGGGACGTGCGCGCCACGGGTTGCGGGACGTGCGCCCGCAGGGCCCTTGGGGCGCGAAGCGCCCCGCAACACACCAGTTCCTCGCGTCAGCACCCAACCCGCGAGCGAAGTGCTCGGACTTCTGACTTCTGACTACTCCCTCCTGCTTCCTATCTCCGTCTCAGTTCTGACCTCGGATCTCTGACATCAGATTTCTGACCGTCTGTCCTCACCGCTTTCGGCGGCTTTGACCGCGTCCCAGTACCGGTCCTGCTCTTCGAGCGTGAGGTTCGTGAGTGTGCGACCATCGGCTTCAGCCAAGCGCTCCATCGCCGCATACCGGCGTACGAACTTGGCATTGGTGCGATCGAGCGCGAGCGCTCCGTGCACCCCTGTCTTCCGGCAGAGATTCACCACCGCGAAGAGCAGATCGCCGAGTTCGGCCTCGAGCGCGTCCTGATCGGCCACGGCACCGGTGGACGGATCGATCAGGCGGGCCACCTCTTCCATCTCTTCACGCACTTTGGCCAGCGGCCCGAGGGCGTCGGGCCAGTCGAATCCCACGCCTGCCGCCCGGTCCTGCAGACGATGCGCGCGGTGCAGGGAAGGCAGGCCCGCGGGCAGGCCCTCCTCGAGCGTGGACCGCTTGGCCTTCGCCGCCTTCATCGATTCCCACGGACGCTTCACACCGTCGCCATAGAGATGCGGATGCCGCGCATGCATCTTCGCGATCAATGCTCCCGCCACATCCTGCATGCCGAATGCTCCGCGTTCCTCGGCCACCACACTGTGAAAGAGCACCTGCAGGAACAGATCGCCCAACTCGTCGCGCAGCACCGCATCGTCGCCCAAGGCGATCGCATCGTCCACCTCGTGCGCTTCTTCGATGAGGTAGGGCCGCAGCGAGGCATGCGTCTGCGCGCGATCCCACTCGCAGCGGGCGCGCAGATCACGCATGAGAGCGAGCGCGTCGTCCAGCGAGCGTGGTGCGGGCGCAGATGATTCCGGGGGAACGTTCACGTGAGACGCTGGCTGGGGGTCTGGAGAAGCCGCAGGCGAGCGGACTAGGAGTCGAGAGAGGGGCGTGCGGAAATCGGACCGAGATCCAGGCCGCGATCACCGTTGGCCTTGTCTGCTTCCGTGCTGGGTTGGTCCGCGAGCTGTGTGAATACGAATCCCTGTTTCTGGTACCATCCTACCCGTGGGCCAATCGCGTCCAGCGTAAGATATCGCACGCCGATGCGCTCGCCGATTTCGAACGCGTGCACCCTGATGAGCTGAAGGAGCCGTTCTCCGATCCCTCGGCGTCTTCTATCGATGCGAACCCCCAATCTCGCGACCTTGATGCAGGGAGCACTCCTGTAGGCCCACGTCGAGTCGGCTTCTCCGTCGTCGAGTCGAATGGCATCGGCCAGCAGTGTGAAGTAGGCAATGACTTCGAATGCATCGTCGCGCACCAGATAGGTGCGGGAATAGCCGACCTCCTGGTCACGCGCGGCGTCACCATCTGCGAGATACTCGCCGATCTCGTCTTCAATCCCGTCGGGCTCGCAACGAAAACCCCCGAGACGGAATCCCGGGGGCATCGGTTCGATCGTGAAGAGAGGGGACGCTGACATGCGACGTCTCAGCGTGCCGGGGGCACTTTCCGCGCAAGCGGCTTGCTGAGGTCGCGGAACATGGTCTTCGCCACCTCCAATGCCCTTCGGTTGTGCTCGATCTGCGCTTCACTCGCTGGACGGTCCGCACTCATCTCTTCACGAATACGTCGAGCATCCTGACCATAGGCAGGAGGGGTGGCGGGAATAGGCTTGGCCATGGCTGCTCCTTGGGCAGATGAGCGAAGGGGTATGTTGGAACCTACGATTGTCCCGAGGCGTCAGCAACGCATCATTCCAGTGCGGCGATACGGTATGAATCGCGTTACCGGGGTACCTCCCGATACCCTTCACGCCGATTCCCCGTTCGCACAGTGGCCCACCCCCGCCGGCGCGTTTACCATTGGGCATGACTCACCGGGACCGCGCGTGGCTCGATGTCGATGGCGACGCGCTGCGACACAACTTTTCGGCGCTCAGGCAGCGCGCCCGCGTGCCGTTGCTGCCGATGGTCAAGGCGGACAGCTACGGCATCGGCGCCGTCGCCGTGACCCGGGCGCTGGGAGTGCCGTTCCGCGGGCCGCACGAGACGCCCCGGGCGGAGTCGCCGGCGCCGCCGTCCGATGCGCCCTGGGGCGTGGGCATCGCCTCGCTCGACGAGGCGGAGGCGCTCCGGGAGGCCGGGTGTGCCGGTCGTATTCTCTGCGCCACGCCGCTGCTCGCCCATGAACTGCCGCGCGCTCTGGCGCTCGATGTGCGACCGGCGCTGCATCGTCCGGACGACATCGCGCAGTGGTGGACGCTGGGCCAGGGACGCACGCCCCGGCATGCGCCCTGGCATCTCTCGATCGACACGGGCATGGCCCGCGCCGGTATCCGCTGGGACGCCGTCGCGTCGCTGCGTGAGGCCGTGGCCAAGGCGCCGCCGGAAGGCGTGTTCACACATTTTCACTCCGCCGACGAGTCACTCCCTTCCCGTGACGAGCAGGACGCGCGTTTCGAACAGGCACTGGGGGTGCTGCACGACGTGCTACCCCCGGGCGTGCTGCTGCACCGGGACAACAGCGGCGGCATCGTGAGTCGCACTGGCGGATCGCCCGGGCATCTGGCCCGCCCCGGCATCGCCCTCTACGCGGGTATGTTCACCGCCGAGCTGGGGCTCCGGCAGGTGGCGCATCTGAGGGCCCGGGTGGTGGACGTGCGCGACGTGCTGCCCGGCGAGTCGGTGAGTTATGGCGCCACCTGGACCGCGCCGGGGGCCCATCGCATCGCGACGCTCTCTGCCGGGTATGCGGATGGTTATCGACGGCATCTTTCCAACGTCGGCGAGGTACTTATCGGGGGGACACGTTGTCCGGTGGTCGGCCGGGTGACGATGGACATGACCATGGTGGACGTCAGCGGGGTATCCTGTGTGCCCGGGGACGTCGCCACGCTGCTCGGCACCGATGGCGGGAGCACGTTGACTGCCGAGGCGGTGGGGGCGCGCGCTGGCGTGTCTCCGTACGAACTGCTGGTCGGTCTCCGCCTGAGGGTTCCACCAATCTACCATAGCATCTTGCCTTCCACCTCGTCATCCGGGTCGTCCGAATCATGACCGATACCAAGCGCGCGCTCATCGTCGTGCTCGATGGAGTCGGCTGTGGGGAGGCTCCGGATACGGCGGCGTACGGCGATCAGGGCAGTGATACCCTGGGGAATCTCGCGCGTGCGGTCGGCGGGCTGGATCTTCCGAATCTGCAACGACTTGGCTTGGGGAATGCCACGCCCATTCCGGGGGTGGCTCCGGTGGCGCATCCGGTGGGCGGGTTCGGCGTGATGCTGCCGCGGTCGTGCGGCAAGGACTCAACCACCGGGCACTGGGAGATCGCCGGGTTGCATCTCGCGCGCCCGTTTCCGACCTATCCGCAGGGGTTTCCGGCCGAGGTGATCGACACCTTCGCGCGGAATACGGGGCGGCCGGTCATCGGCAACTGCGTGGCCAGCGGGACGGCCGTCATCGCGGAATTTGCCGAAATGCAGCGGCAGACCGGGGCCTGGATCGTGTACACATCGGCCGATTCCGTCTTCCAGGTGGCGGCGCACGAGGCGTGGATTCCCCTCGACGAGTTGTATCGCGCCTGTGAGCTGGCCCGGTGGCAGCTGGTGGCGCCGCACGATGTGTCGCGGGTGATTGCCCGGCCGTTCGTGGACGGGGAACAGCCCGGAACCTGGCGACGGACGGCCAACCGGCGGGATTTTTCGCTGCAACCGCCGGGGGATACGCTGCTTGACGTGTTGGAAGCAGCGGGCGTGCCCCGTCACGGAATCGGAAAGGTCGACGATCTGTTCGCCGGACGCGGGATCGCCTCGCAGCACACGGCGGACAACGCCGCGGGCGTGGCGGCCCTGCAGGAGTGGCTGGCCACGGCCCCACGTGGGTTCTGCTTCGCCAATCTGGTAGATTTCGATCAGCTGTACGGCCATCGCAATGATGTGCCGGGCTTCCGGGGGGCGCTCGAGGCGTTCGATCGTGCGCTCCCTTCGTTGCTCTCTGCCCTGAAGGAGGACGACCTGCTGTTCATTACCGCCGATCACGGCAACGATCCAACCACCCCGTCCACGGATCACGCGCGCGAGCGTGTGCCGCTGCTGGCGGTGGGCGCGCGTGTCCGTGGCGGCGACCTGGGCGTTCGCGACACGTTCTCCGATCTGGGGGCCTCGGTGGCCCACTGGTTCGGTCTCGACTGGCGCGGGCGCGGCACGTCGTTCCTGCCCGAGTTGCTGCACCCGTGAGTATGGTGCTGGACCATTTGCCATCGGCGCACGCTCCGCTGTTCAGCGCCGCGGAAACCGCGCGGGCGCATGCCTGGGCGCCGTATTCCCATTTCCCCGTGGGCGCGGCACTGGAAACCGACGACGGACGCATCTTTGCGGGATGCAATGTCGAGAACGCGTCGTATCCGGCGGGCACCTGTGCGGAGCGCGTCGCCCTCGGCACGGCCATTGCCACCGGCGCGCGGCAGTTCGTGCGCCTCGTGATCACGTCGCAGCAGCAGGATCCCACGCCGCCCTGTGGTATCTGTCGTCAGGCACTGGTGGAATTCGCCCCAGCGCTGGAAATCTTTGCCGTCGCGCCCGATGGACGCGCGGCCCGTTGGTCGCTGGCGGAGTTGTTGCCAGCGCCGTTCACGCCTGCTTCGCTCGAGAATGTTTGAGGGCGTCCGTTCGAAGGCCCCGCACTGGCGCGGCCCGATGCTGTTGCTCACGCTCATCGCCACGATGGTCACCGCGGCTGCCTGCGGTGAATCCCTCGATGGCGGTGCCGCCTGTCCATCGCTCTGTCCATCGCAGACCCAGAATTTCCGCGACACCACGTTCGAGGCAGTCATGCTCGATACGTCGGTGTCGGGTTTCCCGAGTCTCGGACTCTCCGCGATGATGCTGCTGGCGAACCGGCCCGATACGCTGGTGACCCGCGGGGTGCTGCGTTTCGATGTGCTGGCCACGTCGTTCTTGCCGAATGGCGTGGGGCCGCTCGATTCCATCACCACCGTCGATTCCGTCTACCTGACGTTGCCGCTCGACACGACCGGACGACGCGGCAGCGCGCCGGTGACCATCGAGGTGTTCGATGTCGATACAACGGCCAGCGATACGGTGACCGCGGTGGTGTCCTCCCTGTTCCGCCCCGATCGCCGGATCGGATCGATGACGGTGGTTCCGAGTCTCACCTCGGACACGCTGCGCATCCCGCTCAGTCGGACGGTGCTCGAACGGAAGATCGCCGACAAGGCGCCGCTGCGGGTGGGACTCCGCATGACGGGGGGCACCGGACAGTTGCGCATCGTGGCGTTCACCTACGATGCGGGCGCGCCCACGCTGCGTTATGACGCGTCTTCCGATACCGTCTATTCGCAGATCGTGGTGGGGACGAACACGTCGCTGGCCAACGCCATCGCCGATGTGAATCTCGCCTATCAGGTGTATTCGATCATCGACCACACGTCGCCCGCCGTCGGTGCCGACGCGCTCGTGGTGGGCGGATTTCCCGCCTACCGATCGTACCTGCGGTTCCGTATTCCGTCGTACATCACCGACTCCAGCACCATCGTACGCGCGGAGCTGTTGCTGACGCAGCGTCCGAGCACGTTTGCCGATGCGGGGGATTCGGTGGCCATCGCGGCGCTCGTGCCCACGACCACCGAATCCGTGACCGACATGCGTCGGGTGCTCGACCTGTCGGCCGACGGCGTGTTTGCGTCCATCGACACGACGCGTCTGGTACCGCGGGACAGCGGGCTCAAGGCCATCAACGTGCTGACCCTCGCGCGGAACTGGAGGCTGTTGCCCGGGAATGTGCCGCGGGCGCTGGCGTTCCGGATCAACCGCGAAGGTGCCCAGGCGGCCGAATTGCGGTTCTTCAGCAGCAAGACGTCCACGCCGTCGCTGCGTCCGCGTCTGCGTATCACCTATCTCCCGCGTTCGGAGTTCGCCCTGCCGTGATGCCACGTTCTTCGTTGTTCACGTCGGCGCTGATGGCGGGAGTGCTCGGATCGCTGGCCGCATCCGCTCCCCTCGGTGCCCAGGGCTCCCTGGGCAGTCTCGGGTTCGGCTATCCGGTGGGCGGGATGAGTACCCGCGCGGCCGGCACGGCCGGCGCCTTCGGCGATTTTGATGCGCTCTCGCCCCTCAATCCGGCCTCGATCGGGGGATTGGAGCGCATCGTGATGGGCGTGCAGGCCGAACCCGAGTACCGCAGCCTGCGTCTGGCCAACGGCACGAACGAGCGGACCACCATTCAGCGGATTCCGTTGCTGGCGGTGCTCTTTCCGTTCCGCAGCGGTCTGGCGCTCGGGCTGAGTGCGTCGAGTTTTCTCGATCGTTCCTACTCATTGCTGACCACCGGATCCGCCATCCTCGATGGCGAATCGGTCGCGACCAACGATCGTCTCGACATTCGTGGCGGGATCGGTGAGATGCGTGCCGCGGTCGGCTGGCAGATCAACCCGCGCTTCAAGGTCGGTGTGGGCGGTCATCTCTTCACCGGCGAGAATATCGCCGTGCGTTCCCGCATCTTCGCCGACACGCTGCTCTTCGGCAGCGTGCTCGATTCGTCGCGGGTGACGTATTTCGGCACCGGGCTGTCGATCGGAGGGGAGGTGCGCCTGCTTCCCGGACTCGCGGTGGTGGGTTCGTATCGTGTGGGACAATCGCTCGATGCGCGGATCCGTGACACCGTCCGCACGACGGCGCATGTGCCCGATCGTCTGGGGGCCGCGCTGCGGTACGATGGCATCGCCGGCTCCACGTTCTCCCTCGGGATCGAGCAGGTGAACTGGTCGAAGATGGCCGCACTCGGCACGGGACTCACCACCGCCCACGATGCACTCAACGTGCGGGCCGGCATCGAGGTGCAGGGGCCGCAGTTCCGCGGCGTGCCCATCTCGTTCCGCGGCGGCTATGCGCGCAACGAACTGCCCTTCAGTGTCACGAGCGATCCAGTGAAGGAGACCCGGTATTCCGCCGGCATCGGTTTGCCGGTGGCGCGCGATGCGGCGTCACTCGACCTCTCCCTGCAGCGTGCCAATCGGGTGCTGGGTAGCGCCAACGTGAAGGAGTCGGCATGGCTGTTCGGGATCGGACTGCAGATCCGCCCGTGACCGACGGGGATGCGCTGATGTCCGGAGCTGACGCCGGGGCGAATACGACGATGCCAAAACCCACCGTCTACATCGAGACCTACGGCTGCCAGATGAACGTGGCCGATTCGGAGCTCATGTACGGCAAGCTCGCCGCGCATGGCTACGATCCGGTGGATGCACCGGAAGGCGCGGACGTGATTCTGGTGAACACCTGTGCCATCCGCGAGAACGCGGAAACACGGGTGATCGGCCGGTTGGGCGAGTTGCGGCGCTACATGAAGCCCGACACGATCGTGGGCGTCACGGGGTGCATGGCGCAACGACTCGGTGCCCGCGTGCTGGAGCAGGCGCGGCATGTCTCGCTGGTCGTCGGACCGGACGGGTATCGCGCACTGCCTTCGCTGCTCGATGGCGCACGGCGCGGGGAGAAATTCTCGTCCACCGACTTCGATCTCGAGGAACACTACGAAGACGTGGTGGCCCGCCGGTTCGAAGGCGTGAAAGCCTGGATCCCGGTGCAGCGTGGCTGCGACTATCGCTGTACGTACTGCATCGTGCCGTATACGCGCGGCCCCGAACGCAGCCGCAAGTTGAGCGACGTGGTGCGCGAGGTGCAGCAGGTGGTGGAGCAGGGGCTCGGCGAGGTGGTGTTGCTGGGGCAGACGGTCAACTCGTACAACGATGGCCAGCACGATTTTGCCGATCTGCTGCGTGCGGTGGGCACGGTGGACGGCATCCGCCGCGTGCGCTACACGAGTCCGCACCCGAACGATTTCAGTGACCGCGTGATCGACGCGATGGCGTCGGTGCCCACGGTGTGTGAGCACATCCACCTGCCCATGCAGAGTGGATCGACGAGCATGCTGAAGCGCATGCTGCGCCGCTACACCCGCGAAGAGTATCTCGATTGTGTGGCCCGCATGCGCGCGGCCATTCCGGGGTTGTCGCTCACCACCGACATCATCGTCGGATTCCCGGGTGAGACCGACGCCGAATTCGAGGACACGCTGTCGTTGTGCCGCGAGGTGCGCTTCGACGATGCCTTCATGTTCAAGTTCTCGCCGCGGGAAGGCACGCCGGCCACGCGCATGCCACCCGAATGGACGATCACCGACGAGGTGATGGCCGAGCGGTTCGATCGGCTGGTGCAGACCGTGCGCGGCATTTCGCGTGAGAACAATCTCAAGCGACTGGGCGACACGCTCGAAGTGCTGGTGGAGAAGGTCGCGCGCGACGGGGAACTGCTGCAGGCCCGCTCTCGCGATTTCAAGACGATCATGGTGCCCGCCGATGCGGCGAAGATCGGCGACTATCTCACCGTGCAGCTCACCGGTACCACGGGGGCGACGTTCACGGGAACGCCGGTCTCACGCCAGCCCGAGCGCAAACCGCTGCCGCTGGCGGTGTGAAGTCGCGCGACGTTTCGGGTATGTCTGCGGTGATTCGATGACGGAGGCATGACCACACGGTTCTAGTGTGTGGCATGCCTCTTCTCGTTCACGCGTCCGCTTGGTGGCTGTTGGGGCTCTACGCGGGCACTGCACGGGCGCCTGCCTGGATGCCCGCGTGGGCCTGGTCGTGGCTCGCCGTGGTCGGGGCAATCGTGTGGTGGATGGCCTGGAGGTCGCGGGAAGACCGTGTCCATGCCGGACGAAGCCGGTCTCCGTCCGCGGGGTCGTCGAATGCCGTGTCGTTCGCACCATTGCTGGCGCTGGCCGGGCTCGTGGCGGCCGGCAATGCCGCGCGCGAGCAGGATGCCTGTCGACGTCTGCTGTTGCGCAGGATGAGCGATTCCGTCGTCGTGTGGGCGCGTCTGGGTGAACCGCGGACGGGATCGTCCGGAAAAGCCTCGTCCGGTACGATCTCATCGGTCCGCGCCGTGTTGTCCGAACGGCCGGAGCATCCACATTGTCGTGTGCCGGGATGGCTCAAATTCGCCGCGCCCCGAAATGCGCCCGGCCTGCACGAACGCCGCCTCCATCCTGTAGACGACGTGCGCGCCGGCATGATGGCGGCCATCACGGGCGTCGCCATGCCAACCAGTCGTGGTCTTCGTGTCGAACAGGTCCGTCTGCACGAGGCCGCGGGGCACGATCGTCTCCTGGGGTGGCGTGCGGACATCGGGCGCACCATCGACACCCTGTTCCGGTCACGCGCTCCATTGGTGCGGGCCCTGCTGATTGCCGATCAGGATGGCATTCCCGTCGAGCTGCGCGACCGCTACGCCGATGCGGGGCTGGTGCACATGCTCTCCGTGTCGGGCATGCATGTGGCCATCATCGCCTCGGCGTTGCTGGCCTTCGGCGGCCTGCTGCGTCTTCCGCGCGCCACACTGGAACCGGTGGCGCTGGTCATCGTCGCGCTGTACGTCGCGCTCCTGGGTTTTCCCGCGCCGGCGGTGCGCAGTGCGGTGATGCTGGGTGTGGTGGCGATCGCCGCACAACTCCAGCGTCCTGTCCACGAATGGACGGCACTCGCGCTCGGCGCCGTCGTGCCGACCATCGACCCGCTCATCGTGACCGACCTCGGATGGCAGTTGAGTGTGGGCGGCATGGCCGCGCTGGTCGCTGCCCGTGCGCTGCGACGCCGATGGCGGCGGTGGGCGATGCGACATCGCTCCGGTCGTGCTTCGCCTGCGCAGAGGCACATACATGGCGAGGGTCACTCACCCCATGGCGCCGGTATCGCGTCGCGATGGCCGGCATCGATCATGAACACCGCGATGCGCACCGTCATGAACATCGTCATGAACATCGTGATGAACATCGCCGCCTGGCTGGGCAGACGACGCGGTGTCGGCGGCTGGTTCGTGCAGGAGATCTTCACCGGCGTCGTGGCGACGGTGGTCACGGCGCCGGTGATCGCATGGACATTCGGGCGCCTCAGTCTCATCGCACCGTTGTCGAATCTCCCCGGTGGGGCCATCATCGCGTTGCTCCAGCCGGCGTTGTTTCTCGCGCTCCTGGTCACGCCCATTCCCGGGGCCGCGGCGTTCGTGGCCGATGCCACGCAACCGCTCATGGCGCTGCTCGATGGTCTGGCGGCATTCACGGCCGCGGTGCCGGGCGCCGTGTTGCCCGTCACACCCTCCCTCACCACGGTGATCGGGGCGGGCGCGGCGGCGGCCTGTTTCGTACGTGGCTCCGCTTCTCCGCGCGCCACGCGATGGTGGTTGGGCGGCGCGGCCGCGCTGGTGATGTCGCTCTGGCTGTCGCTGCTGCGCGGTGGTTCTGGCATGCTGGAAATGCACGTGCTCGATGTAGGCCAGGGTGATGCCATTGCGCTGCGTACGCCACGTGGACGATGGGTGGTCGTGGACGCCGGTCCGCGGTGGCAGGGTGGTGATGCCGCGCGCCGCGTGATCATTCCCTGGGTGCGACGACATGGAGGTGAGGTGGCGCTGTTCGTGCTCTCGCACGCCCACGACGATCATGCGGGCGGCGCCGCGACCTTCGTGCGGGCATTGCGGCCCACGCTCTGGTGGGAACCGGCGTTCGTGACCACGAGTCCGGGGTATCGCGACGCCCTCGAGGCCGTCGCCGAATCGGGCACACGCTGGGAGCGCGTCAGGCCGGGTGCGGCGCTGCATCTGGACGGCGTCACGTTCACGGTGCTCGCGCCCGACTCGATATGGACGGCGGCTCAGCACGATGCCAACGAAACGTCGGTCGTGTTGCGTGTCGACTATGGCGCCCATCGATTCCTGCTCACGGGGGACGCCGAACGTGAAGAGGAGACGTGGCTCGGCACACGATGGCCGCCGGAGATGCTGCGGGCCGATGTGCTCAAGGTGGGGCACCATGGCAGCCGTACGAGTTCTTCGGCGGCGTTTCTCGACGCGGTCATGCCGCGTGTGGCGGTGGTATCGCTCGGGGCCGGCAATCGGTATGGCCATCCCGCTACCGAAACGGTCGAGGCGTTCCTCGAACGCGGCGTGCCGCTGTTGCGCACCGACCACGAGGGCACGGTCATCGTCCGTTCCAACGGACGCACGTTGGAAGTGGAATCCGGTGATGAGCGATGGACATTGCCTGCGCTCGAACCACTTCCCCCCGCGCACGCTCTTGCCCGAGCTTGCAGCGCGGGGCGAGCTTATGGGAACTGTCAGCCGTCCTTCGTCCCGTGACGGCCCGACAGTCCCACCGATGTCCTCACCTGGGAGTCTGCCGTGGTCAAGCATACAGCGACGTCCGTTGTCACCATCGAGCGTTTCATCATCGAACAGGAGCGCCTGTTTCCCGATGCCACCGGCGAGTTGTCCGGCATCCTCTATGACATGGCCCTCGTGGGGAAGATGATCGCCAACAAGGTGCGCAGCGCGGGGCTCGCCGACATCCTCGGTGCCACGAGCGATACCAATGTGCAGGGTGAGGTGCAGCAGAAGCTCGATGTGATCGCCAACGAGATCGTGGTGAAGGCGTTCGATCATGGCGGACGTCTGTGTGCGATGGCGTCGGAAGAGGAAGAGAACATCATCCACATTCCGGAGGGATTCCGTCCGGGCAAGTATGTGCTGCTCTTCGATCCGCTCGATGGATCGTCCAACATCGATGTGAACGTGCCGGTGGGCACGATCTTCTCGGTGTTCCGCAAGATCACGCGCGGTTCGCACGGTGAGATGGAGGACTTGCTGCAGCCGGGTCGCCGTCAGGTCGCGGCCGGCTACATCCTCTATGGCTCGAGCACGATGATGGTGTACACCACGGGCCAGGGCGTCCACGGCTTCACGCTCGATCCGTCCATCGGGGAGTTTCTGCTGTCGCATCCGCACATCCGCATCCCCGAAAATGCGCGGTATCTGTCGGTGAACGATGCGTACGAGCAGGACTGGCCCGAGCCCACCCGGGCGCTGATGCGTCGGTATCGCGGGCTGGACGGTGAACGCAAGGCGCTCAACGTGCGATATGTGGGATCACTCGTTGCCGACTTCCATCGCAACCTGCTGGGTGGCGGCATGTTCTGTTATCCCGCGAACGCCAAGTCGCCTCGTGGCAAGCTGCGTCTGCTGTACGAGGCCAATCCGCTGGCGTTCATCGCCGAACAGGCCGGCGGTGCGGCCACGGACGGCTACGGCAGCATTCTCGATGTGGAGCCCACGGAACTGCATCAGCGCACGCCGCTGTATATCGGCAGTCGAGAGGAGGTGGAGCTGGTGAGTGAGTTCCCGCTGCCCAGGTTCGTGGCGCCGGGCATTCCGGAGCGGCGCTCGGGCAATCGGGCCACGCCCCCGGCGCCGCTTTCCTGAGGCTGCGCCGTTGTGGGTTTCGGGGGGATGGGTTTGGGGATGAACAGCCGGGTCGTAGGTCAGAGGTCACGAGTCCCGTGATCCGGCAGGTCACCCCCAACCCACCACCCAGGGCCCATAACCACTGCGCAGTTCACCTCCAAACCCACCACCCCAAGACCCATAACCGCCGGTCCGCTACATTGTCGGCATGAGCGACCGACTCTCCCCCTCAGGAATCCCCGTGGCAGCGGTGGTGCGTCCCACCGATGTCACCACCGACTATCCGCGCGACCTCGGCGATCCGGGGCAATTCCCATTCACGCGCGGCGTGCAGCCCACGATGTATCGCGGGCGTCTGTGGACCATGCGGCAGTACGCGGGTTTCGGTACCGCCAAGGCCACGAACGAGCGCTTCAAACTGCTGCTCGACGCCGGACAGACAGGTCTGTCGGTCGCCTTCGATCTGCCCACGCAGATGGGCATCGACTCCAGTTCGCCGCGGGCGCTGGGCGAGGTGGGACGTGTAGGGGTGGCCATCGACACGGTCGACGACATGCACGTCCTGCTCGACGGCATTCCGTTGGACAAGGTGTCGACGAGCATGACCATCAACTCCACCGCGTCCACGCTGCTGGCGATGTACATCGTGGTGGCGGAGGAGAGGGGGATTCCGCGCGCGAAGGTGTCGGGCACGGTGCAGAACGACATCCTCAAGGAATACATCGCGCGTGGCACGTACATCTATCCGCCCGTGCCGTCGCTCGCGCTGACGGCGGAGATGTTCCGCTTCTGCGCCACCGAGGTGCCGCAGTGGAATCCGATCTCCATCAGCGGGTATCACATCCGCGAAGCCGGGTCGACGGCGGTGCAGGAGGTGGCGTTCACCTTCGCCGATGCGCTCGAATACGTGAAGCAGGCGGTGGCCGCGGGGCTCGATGTGAATGTGTTCGCACCGCGGCTGTCGTTCTTCTTCGCGGCCCACAACGATCTGTTCGAGGAAGTCGCCAAGTTCCGCGCGGCGCGCCGGTTGTGGGCGCGGTTGCTGCGTGAACGGTTCGATGGCAACGATGCGAGTTGCCGCATGCGTTTCCACACCCAGACGGGTGGTGTGACATTGCAGGCGCAGCAGCCGCTCAACAACGTCGTCCGGGTGACGGTGCAGGCGCTGGCCGCCACACTGGGCGGCACGCAGTCGCTGCACACCAACGGGTACGACGAGGCGCTCGCCCTGCCCACGGCCGAAGCGGCGACGCTCGCCCTGCGTACGCAGCAGATCGTGGGCTATGAAAGCGGCGTGGCACAGACGGTCGATCCGCTGGCCGGCAGCTGGTACGTGGAGCAGCTCACCGATGAAATCGAACGGCGCGCGCTCGAACTGCTGATGCGCGTGGACGAACTGGGTGGTGCCGCCGAGGCCATCCGCGCCGGGTTCTTCCAGGAGGAGATCGGACGCAGCGCGTACGAATACCAGTTGCGGGTGGAAGCAGGAGAAACGGTGGTCGTGGGCGTGAATCGCTTCGGTGACGGCCAGGACCCGCCCATCATTCCCGCTCCCGATTTCACGGCCCTCGAGCGCGACCAGGTTGCGCGGCTGGCGGCGGTGCGGGCACAGCGCGATCCGAACGCGGTGGAAACGGCACTGCAACGACTCGCCGAAGTGGCGCCGCAATACGACAGCGGCCACAGCGGTCCGCGCGCGGAGTTGATGCCGCTCATCATCGACGCGGTGAGAGCCCGCGCATCGGTCGGTGAAATCGCGGATACGCTGGAGAAGGTGTGGGGCAGATATCAGCCGGGTGGGTGAATCACCGTTCAGAGGTCAGACTTTCAGACGGAGTCAGAGATGAGAGATCAGTTGGTCAGAACTGAGACGGCGATCGAATGATGAGAGATCAGACAACCACGAGATCAGAAATCTGAGCGCTGACGACGACGACCGTTCGTGCGCGCCACGGGCTTGCCGTCCGGGCGCCCGCAGGGTTCGGGGCGCGAAGCGCCCCGCAAGACAGCGAGCCCTTGCGTCAGTACCCAGCCTGCGGACGAAGTGCTCTGACCTCTCACATCGTAGTTGTCTGATTTCTCATTACCTCTATTGCCGTCTCAGTTCTGACCGGCTGATTTCTGACCTCTGACTCCGTCTGAAAATCTGAAGCCAGACCCAGAGGCCAGGGATCAGAAACTACAAGACCAGAGGAACCCCTGAGCACACCCTCCGATCCCACCGCCGCGGGAAATCCGCGGCCGTTGTCCGTCGTGCGGGCCATGATCGACGCGCTCGATCGCGACCTGCTGCAGATCATGGCGCGGCGCAAGGCGCTCGTGGCCGAAGTGGCGGCGTGGAAGCGGCAGCATGGCATGCGTATCCGCGACCTGCCCCGTGAGCAGCAGGTGCTGCGTGACCGGCAGGAGCATGCGGAAGAACTCGGACTTCCGGTGGGCGAAGTGGAGTCGATCTTCCGGCTGCTGCTGCGCGCGAGCCGCGACCAGCAGGCCGCGTTGCGGGCGGAAGTGCCCATCGATCAGACGCCGCGCACGGTGGCCATCATCGGCGGGCACGGCAAGATCGGACGACTCGTCGGCCGCCTGTTCGCCGACCTCGGGCATCGTCTGCTCATCGTCGATACCGACACGGCGTTGCGCGGCGCCGAGGCGGCGCGGGTCGCCGATGTCACGGTGGTGAGTGTGCCCATCGAACGCACCGAGCAGGTGATTCGCGAACTGGGGCCGCATGTGCGCGCGGATGCGCTGCTCATGGACGTCACGAGCATCAAGGAAGCGCCGATGCGCGCCATGCTCGAATCCACGACGGCGAGCGTGGTGGGCACGCATCCGATGTTCGGCCCCAGCGTGCACACGCTGCAGGGGCAGCGGTTGGTGCTGTGTCGCGGGCGTGGGGATGTGTGGGCCGACTGGGTGGCGCGCACCTTTGCCGCGCGTGGACTCGTCGTGACCGAGACCACGGCCGAACAGCATGACCGGGCGATGTCGGTGGTGCAGGTCCTCACGCATTTCCAGACCCAGGTGCTGGGACTCACGCTCGCACGCATGGGTGTACCGCTGTCGGAAACGCTGCCATTCACGTCTCCGGCGTATTTGCTGGAGTTGTACGTGGCCGCGCGGCATTTTGCGCAGGATCCGGCGCTGTACGGATCGATCGAGATGCGCAATCCACGCACCGGCGAAGTCACGGCCGCCTTCGGCGCTGCCGTGGATGAGTTGGCGGGGGTGATTGCCGACGGGGATCAGGCCGCGTTCACGCGATTGTTCGAGGACGTGCGCGGATTCTTCGGCGACTTCACGGCGGAAGCGCTGGAACAGTCGAGCTTCCTGATCGACCGCATCGTGGAGCGGCAGTAAATCGCCATGGGACTCCCACGGATTGAGGCTATTCACTGACTGTACGGGGCCGCCCGCGGGGCGCCCTCCACAACTCTCGGCTCCCTCCCCAAGTGGAGGCCCGGCACGCGTCGCTACGATCCCGGACCACTCCGCGTCCAGATCACCACGACACACTCGAAGCCCCGTCCTGCCGCCTTGAATTCCGCGGGAATCTGGGCGGGCCCTGTATAGACCTCGATGCCCTCGATCTCCGACGGATCGATGTCGTCCACCGGTGGGCGGAAGGAGCTGACGCTACCGGTGACGGAGGTCAGCGCCTCGCCCCGCGAGGTGATGAGACGTCGCATCTGCGTCGGTGGTCCCAGACGGGGGCGGATCGCCCCGTCCACGAAGAGCACCGGGTCCATGCACGATGCGCCGCTGGCGCGAGCGCTCATGCGCTTCATCAGGTCGCTCACGACCACCGGATTGCGGCGCTCGATCTCGGCGCGCGTGACGAACTGCCGGCTCGGAACCCCCTCCAGCTTTCGCCGGCGATCGAAGCCCACCGCGAGCAGTTTGGGGGTGGTAGGCGACGCATTGACGCGGACTTCGCCGAGCAGGGCCGGCATGGCGCGCAACTCGAAGGTCAGCGCCAGGGTGTCGTCCATCGTCATCGCGACCGGTGAGGTGAGCGATTCGAAACCGAAACGGCGGAGCGTGACGCGATGGGTGCCCGGACCCAGCGCGGTCAGCGTGAAACGTCCCAGCGAGTCGGTACGCAGTTTCCGTGAGGACCCCGCCACCGAGACATCGACACCCGACACCGGCACACCGATGCTGTCTTCCACCACACCGCGGAGTAGCCCGGCTTGCGCGTGGAGGACCGTGTTGGGGACGCCAAGCGCCAGAAGGAAGGCGCAGGCACGAGTCGGGGACGATCGCGAACGGGCCATTGAATTGGCGGGACGCAGGGAACGCCTTGGTCTGGAACGGGTTCTCTGCATATCATAGCATATCACGTTGACACTCGCATCGATCGGCCAGCGCCCGCGGCGCCCCGGCCTCCCACCACACGCATCATCTCTGCGCCATCTGGAGTCGTCATGCGCTCGACCTCCCGCCTTGCCGGACTGCTGATTCCGGCCGTGTTGATCTCCTCCATTGCCGCGACCCGCGTACCGCTCACGGAATGGACCGCCAAAATTGCCGGGAAGGAGGGTCGCAAGGTCACCGGCTCGGCCACCGTCAAGCCGACGGCGGACGGCAAGGGGATCGATGTGCATGTGACGCTGGATGGAGACACACCCGGCGCCACCCGTCCCTGGCACATCCATACCGGGACCTGTGCCAATGGCATCGCCGTCTTCGGCGGACCGCGCGCCTATACGCCCATTGCCATCGACGCCAAGGGCCATGGTGAGGCGAAAGTCACCGTGCCCGCAGTGCCCGCCGACACGGGGTCGTACAACGTGAACATCCACGACTCGGCGGCGGCGATGGGCATCGTCGTGGCGTGCGGGGATCTGGCGAAACACTAGATGGGGTAGGGTGCGGATGATGTCACGGGCTGCAGGGGGAGACGGGTATTCGGTGGAAACCGAAACTGTGCTCCCTCTCCTGTGTAGATTTCCCTGATGAACACTTCACTGCCTCCCGGGCGGCGCCGCATGGTGGCTGACGCCCGTTCTGCCACCGGCGCTGCCGTTCGTTTCCCGCGCACCGGGCTCCGGCCACTGGTACTGGCGGGGCTGGCGCCGTTGCTGTTGCCCGGCGTGCTCGCCGCCCAGAGCAAGACCACCATCCGCGACCGCGCCCGTCAGGAAGCGGTGCGCGAAGCCACCACCGATGCCTCGCGCTTTTCGGTGCTCGATGGCGTGGTCACCGATTCGCTGCTCCGGCCGCTCAATTCCGCCGACGTCACGGTGGTGGGGACGGGCGCACGGGTGGTGACCGGCGAGAATGGTCGTTTCCGCATGCTGCAAGTGCCCCCGGGGCAGTATCTGCTCATCGTCCGCCGCATCGGCTACGCGCCGACCTCGGGCATGATCGAGGTGCCGGCGCGCGATACGTTGCGGTTGAGTTATGTGCTCGATCGCTCCAGCAATATCCTCGACACCGTGCAGGTGCGCGGCACGCGGGTCACCATGCGCATGCGCGAGTTCGACCACCGGCGTCAGCTCGGGATCGGACAGTTCATCACGCAGGAGGAAATCGACCGACGCGGTTCAATCGCCACGTCCGATTTCCTGCGCTACATGCGCGGCGTGGAAGTCTCACAGGTGACGTCGAATCTCTTTGCCGGCACGCAGGTGTATTCGCGCCGGGAAGGCGCCGGTCTGAGTGACGGGACAGGCTCGCGATGCGCGATGCAGGTGCTGTTGGACGGCATCATTCTGCCGAAGAATTTCAATCTCGATCTGCTGCCACCGCCCAAGCAGGTTGCAGGCATCGAAGTGTATTCCGGTGCGGCCACGATCCCTCCGCAATTCGGTGGTCCCGATCGCCGGTGTGGTGTGGTCGCGGTCTGGACGCGGGATGGGTACAACTGAGATCGCTGTAGCGACAAACAGGACGTCGAACAGCGACACCGATGACAAAGGCCCCCGGACGCGAAAGCATCCGGGGGCCTTTGTCATACCTCTTTCATGCTGGATCAGGACTAAACCCACCGTGACCGGCAGTGCGTCGATGGATCCAACGCACCACCCGTCACATCGACTGCATCAGCAGCCCGGGCCCGCGAGAGCGCCCGTCAGACCGACGCGCTGCAGGCACTCGGCCTGCGGGATCGGCTGGACCTTCGCCACGAAGTGCTTGTTCACGCCTTCCGTGATGTCGATCGGCAGCAAGTTGAGACGGCCATACCGACGCATATCCACCCAGCGGTGACCTTCCAGCAGGAGCGAGTAACGCTTCTGGAGGAGGATCTCTGTGAGGATGTCGTTGTTCGCCGACGCCGCGGTGAGCGTGGTCGGCGCCAGGCCGCCCGAATTCACGCGGATCACGTTGATCATGTCGATCGCACCCTGCTTGTCGCCGGTGGCGAGCAGGATCTCCGCGCGGAGGAGGATGAGCTCCTCGTTACGGATGATTCCGATGGACGACGTGATCGTCGGGTAGAGGTTGAAGCCGAGCGTCGACGGGATACCCAGACCCTGGGGCGCGTTGCCCTGGGGACGGGAACCGATCTTCGCCAGGTAGCGGTTGTCGAACGAACCATCGGCCTTGCGCGGCGCGTCGGCCTGGATCGACATGTGCGCGTAGGCGGTGGTGTTGTTCGACTGCGAGAACGGATTGGGCGTGTCCGGGGCGGCCGCGAAGATATGGAACGGGCCCGCGTTGAGCTGCGCTGCCGTGGTCGCCGCCGTGTTGATGAACGACGCATCGAGCGCGGTCTTTGCCCGGGCCCAGGCCGCGGCGCCACCTTCCGCCGTGGCATAGTAGGCCGCCGCACGCGCCGCGATCGCCCGGTTGAACCGGATGAAGTTGGCCGGCGTGTTGAATCCCGCGAACCCCGAATGCATGGTGAACGGGAAGGCCGCACCACCTGCGGCCAGATCCGTCTGGGCGCCGTCGAGCGTGTTCAGGATGTACTTGTACATCGAATCCCGGGACACGAACGGCGCCAGCTCCTGCGGATCGGCGTTGATCTGCACGATACCGCCCAGCGAATCGCGCGAGGCAATGACGTACAGCAACTCCATCGCCTCGATCGTCCGCGCGAAGCCCATGGCGGCCTTCTTCTGCGCTTCCGACAGCGAGGTGGAGCTGCTGACGGTGTTCTTGAAGTTGAACACGTCACGGAGGTTGCCGTACGGGCCACCCCAGTTGCCGTTGGCGAAGCCCGACGGATCGAGGCGGTTCTGACCGGGGATGCCGATCAGATAGGCCGACGTGTTACGGCCTTCAGCCGGCGTGTAGTTGTACAGCTCACGCCCGAACACGCCCGCGTTGCTGATGAAGGACGTCATGTCGCCACGGTGCTGCCGCAGCAGGCCGTTGGCCTGCAGTTGCAGCGCCGCGGGATCGGCGCTGGCTCCCGCGACGGTGGGGCTGTTCGGGTTGGTGATGTTCAGCGTGTCCTGGCTGCAGGCCGCCAGCGCAAGGGACGCGAGGGACAGCGCACCGACGGTGCGCAGAGTCGACCGGGTCATCCGGGAATCGGCGTTGAAGGGAGTCGTCATGGGATCAGAACCCCAGGTCGACGCTGAGGAAGAACTGCCGGCTCGACGGATACGGCGCGAGGTCGATGAACCGGTTGAAGTTCTGGTTGCCGAAGTTGTTGAACTCCGGATCGAAGCCCCAGTAATCCGTGAACATGAACAGGTTGCGGCCGCTGACGTTGAAGCGCATCGACTTCGCCTTCAACTTCTGCGCCCACGAATCCGGCGCCTGATAGTTGAGCGTGATTTCGCGCACCTTCACGTACGAGCCGTTCTGCATGTACACGCGCGTGTCGTTGCCGTTGAACGTCTCGTAGCGGCAGTCGCCGAGTGTGCGGTTGCCGCACAGCATGGAGCCGGGGATGTACGAGGCATCGCCCGGATTGCCCGAGCCGCTCGGCGCGATGATCTGCGTGGGCGCCGGATCGTCGAAGTCACGCGAGTTGCCACCTTCGTCCCACAGGTTGTTCGTCATGTTCGACACGGCACCACCCGCACGCCAGTCGAGCAGCACCGACACCGTGAGGCGCTTCCACGAGAAGTCGTTGTTGAACGTGGTGGTGTGGATCGGGTTGGCGTCGCCCGTGATGGTGTCGGCCACCACATAGGCGTTCGTGCTCTTGTTCCAACGCAGCGGCGCATTCGACCAGATCTTGGTCGAGATGCTGTTCGAACCGATCTTGTTGCGACCGTACGCCGAACCGAAGCTGCCGGCGGCGAAGAAGTTGGGAACCGGCAGGCTGTTGGTGTACTGCTTGTTGGTGTTGTAGATGATGCGGCTGGTCCATTCGAAGCTGCCGCGACGCATCGGCACCAGCGAGAGCACGCCTTCCGTTCCCAGCACCGAGAGCTGACCACCGTTGATGATCTTGTTCGCCAGACCGGACGACGGCGGCAGCGGGTAGGTGAGCAGCAGGTCGGTGATCTTGCGCTGATAGCGCGTGGCTTCGATGCCGACCCGGCCGCCGAACAGCGTGGCGTCCGCACCGAATTCGAGCTCGTTCATGATTTCCGGCTTGATGGCCGGGTTGCCGACGAGGCTGGCCGAGGTGAGCGAGCCCTGACCACCGATCTGACCGGGGACGGCGTACAACACGTCGCGGTCGCCGTAACGCGGGCGATTGCCCGACTGACCCCACGCGCCGCGGATCTTGACTTCGTCGAGCTTGTCGGTGAACGGCTTCACGAAGCGGTACGAACCCGAGTACTTCGGGAACAGGTAGTACTTCTCGCGGTCACCGTTGGCGCTGGAACGGTCGGCACGGAAGCCGACGTTCAGGGCCAGCTTTTCGTCGAGCAGCAGGGCCTGTTCGTTGACGTACAGCGACTGGTCGCGGAATTCCGTGCGCGTATCCTCGACGGCGAGGTCCTGCGCGCCGGTGTTCGGCGTGACGCGCACACCCGGGATCAGGCCGCGGCCGCGGATGCGATAGATCGAGACGTACTGACGCTCGTACGTGCCACCGACCGACGTCGTGAACGAGGTGAACAGCGAATTGCCCGGCGTCCAGGTCCACACGGCGTTGAGGCCGGCGTTGGTCTGGAGGCTGGTGATGTTGTTCTCGGCCGCCGTGCCGTTGTAACCGTCGGCGGGCTCGAACTGCATGCGGTTGGGCGAGTAGACCACACCTTCCTGCTGGAAGCGGTCCACACCGGACAGCATGGAGAGTTGGAGGCTGTGGTGCGCCGAGCTGATGGCCGAGTAGCCCAGGCGGAGGTTGCCCGCCTGGCGGTACACCGTTTCGTCGCCCTGCACGCTTTCCATCACGTCGAACGGATTGGCCGTGTTGGCGCCGCCGCCGTGGAACGGCATGCGAGGCAGCAGACCGTCTTCACCGCGCTTCTGCAGATCGATGATGGCCGGCGTGTAGCCCAGTTCGTACGTGGGGCTGATACCCGCGTTGCCGTTGTTGCCGATACCACGCTGCAGGAAGTTGCGCGTGACGTCGAGGCCCATGCTCGCGGTGAGCTTCGAGCCGATGGTCTGGTCGAGGTTGATGCGACCACCGGTGCGACGGGCGCCGGTGTTGATCATGATGCCCGATTCCTGACGGTCGTTGAGCGACGCGAAGAAGCGGGTGCTGCCGGCGCCGCCCGAGGCGGACAGCAGCGTTTCCCACGACGGGTCGGTGCGGCCGTAGAGCTGCCCCTGCCAGTCGTAGTTGGTGCAGTTGGGCGTGCAGACCGCGCGCGCGGCGGCTTCACCGATCGGGCCATCGACCCACGGCAGCACATCGTCGAGCGTGGCATAGGTGCGCTGGCCCAGCGAGCGCGACATCTGCTGCGTGCCCACGCGCTGCGTGAGGTTCCAGCGCGTCTGGCCGGCCTGACCCTTCTTGGTCGTGATCACGACCACGCCGTTCGTGGCGCGCGATCCGTAGATGGCCGTCGCCGCCGCCGACTTCAGGACTTCGATGCTCTCGATGTCGTTGGAGTTGAGGTCGGCCAGACGGTTCACCACCTGGTCCTGGTTGGAACCGGTCGAACCCGAGGCGCGCGACACGGCGCTGGCGCCCGAGGAATAACCCTGGTTCGAGATGATCACGCCGTCGACGACGTAGAGCGGATCGCCCTGCGCGAGCACCGACGTGGCGCCGCGGATCTGCACCTGGGCACCACCGCCCGGCGCGCCGCTGTTTTCGAACACGCGGGCACCGGCCACCTTGCCGGCCAGGTTGCTTTCGACCGAGCGGGCCGGCACGCGATTGAGTTCTTCCGCGTTCACCGAGGCCACGGCCGTGGCGGCCACGCGGCGATCGACCGTCGTCGCCTGACCCGTGACGGTCACGCCTTCGAGCTGCAGCACGTCCTTGTCGAGCTCGAAGTTGGCCGTGGTTTCGTTCGGACCGACTCGAACCGTGCCGCGCTTGTAGCCGAGCTGGCGGGCCATGAGCGAGACTTCGCCGGCCGGGACGCGGATGCGATACTCGCCGCGCTCGTTGGTACGCACGCCGACCTGCTGGCCGACGATGCTGACAGTGACATCCGGAAGGGGCTGACCGGTACCGATCATGGTCACCTTGCCCGTGACATCACGGGTCTGCGCGTCCGCACGGAACGGCAGGAGGGCAACCATGGCGGCCGCGGCCACGAACTTGAAGAACCTACCCATAGGGTCTCCGATGGAGGGGATTACTGCGGCGGGGTCTCTCGACCATTCCGTCACCGAGGACGGACCGCCCGTCACAGGCGCTGCGGGAGTCGGCCGTGACAGGATGGTGACAGAACCGTCGAGGATGACGCAAAGGTAAACAGGGAACAGCACAGAGACAGGTGGCGTCACGCGAATGGTTGGGACAACAGGCGGGACCCCGGGACTGCGATGTTTCGTCTGCTGTCGGCCTCACGATGTCCCCGGTGTCTCAGTCGTGACATTCTCAGGGCCAGTCACATTTCGTCACAATCTGGCCATCGGCAAATTGCGCGCGACCGTGACGTCGGACACACCCGCCCCGTCGATCAAGCCGGTAGGATAAAGCCGGATGGTCCTCGGAAATCCCGCTGTGTGCCTCACTCCCCCGCTTCGGCCATACGTCCGCCATGTCGCCCGCGTGCTCCTCCGACCGCATCTGCCACACCTCCTGCCGTTCCTGCACGTCCGCCGGCCCGCCGGGTGGGCTCCCGGGCGTGGACCGGCGCGGCTTCCTTGCGTCGGCGTCCGTGTTGTCTCTGGGCGCGCTCATGACGGCGGCCTGCGGTGACGGGGTCATCTCGGGACCGGCTGTCATCCCGGAGTTCCCGACCGGACCCTTTGCGTTCGACCCCCGGGCGGTCCCGGCGCTGCAGCAGATCGGCGGCCGGGTGGTGGTCAGTTCGGGGCTCACGTCGCCGATCCTCCTGGAGCGGATGAGCGCCACGCAATACCGGGCGTTGTCGCTGGTCTGTCCGCACCGGGGCACCATCGTCGACGTGACCTCGTCGGGGTTCGTGTGCCCCAACCATGGCGCGCGGTTCGCGCTGGACGGGGCATGGGCCGGAGGACAGGACACCGGCAGCCTCGCCCCGGTGGCCGTTCGCCGCAACGCCGATGGCACGCTGACCATCGGGGGCGTTCCGACGCCGCCGTTGCTGGCGCTGGGGGCCACGTCCGCCGTCTTCGTGACCAGCACGACCGGAGGCGCCATGGCCCCGCAGACGGTGGCCATCGGCAACGACGGCGACGGGCTCATCACCGGTTTGCAGGTGTCGCTCACCTACGGCGCCAATCAGCGCAGCGGGTGGCTCGATGTCGCGCTCGATCAGGCCTCGGCGCCGGCCAGGCTCACCCTCACGGCGCAGCGCGGGACCATTCCGGCCGGCACGTACACGGCCACGGTCACGGTGTCCGCGGCCGGTCTCGCCAATGGTCCGCAGACCGTGGCCGTCACGCTGCTCGTACAGGATCCCAATTCGCCCGCGTCGCTGCTGCTCTCCACCAATGCCCTGGCGTTCGTCGCACCGCAGGGAATCGTGCCGGTTGCCCAGACGGTGCAGTGCAACAACGGGGGCGGGGGAGCCCTGCTGGGGCTCGCCGCGGCCATCAGCTATGGCGCCGGCGGCTCGGGCTGGCTGACGGCCTCACTCAGCCAGACCAGCGCGCCCGCCGTCCTCACGCTGCGTCCGACGCTGACCGGACTGGCCGTGGGCACCTACACCGCTACGGTCACCGTGTCGGCCAATGGCGTGGCCTCGCGCGCCATCACGGTCACCCTGACGGTGAATCCACCGGGGCTCCAGGTCACGATCGGCGCCTGGCCGGCGCTCGCCAACATCGGCGGTGCGGCGGGCAGCGTCGGCAATGTGAACGGCGGACCGGTGGCCGTGGTGCGTACCGGCACGAGCAGCTTTGCCGCGTTCTCCATGCGCTGTCCGCATCAGGGCGGGATCGTCCAGGTGGTGAACGGGAGCAGCTTCCGCTGCCCCAACCACGGCGCGCTCTTCGACAATGCCGGCAACAACCTGCCCAGTTCACCGCAGCTCACCGACAATCTGACGCCGCTCACGGTCACCTATGTGCCGGGGGCGGGGACGCTGGTGGTGTCCTGAGGGGCGGTTTTGGGTAGTGGTGGGGATATGGGTTCGGGGGTGAAAAGCCGGGTTACGGGACGTGAGTCCCGGGTCGCGCGACCCACCACCCAATTGTTCACCCCCCCGGAACTCCAAACCCACCACCCTCCACCGCCGTTCATGTTGTCCGCCTCCGTCGGCACCGCTAACTTGAGGGGCTGTTTGACCTTAGCTCCCTTTTGCCCGCAGTAGCCATGCCGACATACGAGTTCCGTTGTCCGGACGGGACGATCATCGAGCGCATCTTCAAGATCTCCGAAGTCCCCGACGCCATTCCTTCGCCCAACGGCGATGGCATGGCCACGCGCATCATTTCGGGAGGAGCCGGTCTGCTCTTCAAGGGGTCGGGCTTCTACATCACCGACTACGGCAAGGACGGCAAGAAGGACCAGCGGGCGGCCAGTGGCGCGGCTGGCGATGCCAAGAGCGATGGCAAGAGCGGCGCGGCCAAGAGTGAGTCGGGTTCGGCGTCCGGTGGCTCCTCCAGTGCCTCGTCGGGTTCTTCGACCAGCGGCTCCTCAGGCGGTTCCACGTCCTCGACGAAGTCCGAGTGAGCGCGGTCGACGGTGACGCGTCCGGCACGCCGCCGGACGCGAGCCAGAGTGCGGGCCAGAACACAGGCCCTTCCACCAGCGAACCGGTCAGTCACGCCGACGCGCTGCGCGCCGAACTCGTGCGCGCGGCGCGTACCCTTGGCGCGCCCGACGATGTACACCCGGTGCTCGAGCGTCCGCGCGATCCCTCGTTCGGCGACTGGGCCACCAATCTGGCCATGACGCTGGCGAAGCCGCTGGGACGCAAGCCGCGCGATCTGGCCGAGGCGCTCATCGCCGCGCTCGATACCACGCGGGTAGGCATCAAGGCCGCCGAGATCGCGGGGCCGGGCTTCATCAACTTCCGTCTCGATCCGGGATTTCAGGCGCGCGGGCTGCTGCAGATTCTCGCTGCGCCCGAACAATGGGGACGTCACGACCTCGGCCGCGGGGAGCGGGTGGTGGTGGAGTTCGTCTCGGCCAATCCCACCGGTCCGCTGCACGTGGGGCATGGTCGTCAGGCGGCGCTGGGAGATGCCATCAGCACGCTGCTCGAATGGACCGGCTGGAACGTGGATCGGGAGTTCTACTACAACGACGCTGGCGCGCAGATCGCGAATCTCGCGAAGAGCACGCAGGCACGGGTGCGTGAACTCGGTGGCCACGCGCTCGAGATTCCCGACGGCGGCTATCACGGGGAGTACATCCGCGAGATCGCCGAACGCTACGTGCAGGAGCACCCGGAAGACCGCGACGGCAACGACCTCGATGCCATGCGGCAGTTTGCCGTGGCCGCGCTGCGTCACGAGCAGGACCTCGATCTGCAGGCCTTCGGTGTCAAGTTCGACACCTACTATCTCGAGAGCTCGCTCTACACCGACGGGCGGGTCGACAAGACCGTCGAGGCACTGAAGCAGTCGGGGTACACCTACGAGGAGAATGGCGCGGTCTTCCTGCGCACGACGGCCTTCGGCGACGACAAGGACCGCGTGATGAAGAAGAGCGACGCCAAGGGTGGCGACTACACCTACTTCGTGCCCGATGTCGCGTATCACGTGACCAAGTGGGAACGTGGGTATCACCGCGCGATCAACGTGCAGGGCGCCGATCATCACAGCACCACCACGCGTGTGCGTGCCGGTCTGCAGGCGCTGGGCATCGGCATCCCGCAGGGCTATCCCGACTACGTGCTGCATCAGATGGTCACCGTGATGAAGAGCGGCGAGGAGGTGAAGATCTCCAAGCGCGCCGGCTCCTACGTGACCGTGCGCGATCTCATCGACGAGGTGGGACGCGATGCGGTGCGGTATTTCTATCTGATGCGCAAGGGCGATTCGCAGCTCGTGTTCGACGTCGATCTCGCGCGCAGTCAGTCGGAAGAGAACCCCGTGTATTACGTGCAGATGGCACACGCGCGGATGTGCGGCATCTTCCGCGTGGGTGAGATCGATCCGTTGTCGGTGACACCAGACGGCGTCGATCTCGGGGTGCTCAGCGAGCCCGCCGAACAGGAACTCATCAAGCAGCTGCTCGACTTCCCCGCGATCGTGAAAGGCGCGGCGGAGAACCTCGAGCCGCATCGCATCGCCGGCTGGCTGCTCGAAACGGCCCGGACGGCCCACACCTGGTATCACAAGCATCACGTCCTCGGTGAACCCGAGGCCATCACGCGCGCGCGTCTCGTGCTTGCGCGTGCCACGCAGCTCGGCATCGCCGCCGGCCTGCGCATCCTCGGACTGACCGCGCCGGAGCGCATGTGACATCCTCTTCTTCCCCGGCGAGCCCCGTGCTCGTCGTCGGCTCGGTGGCGCTCGATTCGGTGGAGACGCCGTTCGGCAAGGCCGATGAAGTGCTGGGCGGATCCGGCACGTACTTCTCGTCGTCGGCGTCGCACTTCGCGCCCGTGCAACTGGTGGGCGTGGTGGGTGACGACTATCCGGTGGACAAACTCGAACCGCTGGCCGCGCGTGGGGTCGATCTCACCGGTCTCGAGAAGACCGAAGGGTCGAGCTTCCGCTGGCGCGGCCGGTACCGGCACGATCTCAATTCGGCGGAGACGCTCGAGACCCATCTCGGTGTGTTCTCGCATTTCCGCCCCAAGATCCCCGAGCAGTTCCGCCGCGCGCCGTTCGTGTTCCTCGCCAACATCGATCCGCGGTTGCAGCTCCAGGTGCTCGAGCAGGTGGAGAAGCCGCGCCTGGTGGCCTGCGACACGATGAACTTCTGGATCGAATCGCGGCGCCCCGACATCGTCGAATTGCTCAAGCACGTCGATCTCATCACGCTCAACGACGCCGAAGCCCGGCAGCTCACCGAACACACCAATCTCGTGCAGGCCGCGCGTTGGATCCTGGACCGAGGGCCGAAGCACGTGCTCATCAAGAAGGGCGAACACGGTGCGTTCATGTTCAATCGCGAGAGTGTGTTCTACGCGCCTGCGTATCCGCTGGAAACGGTGTTCGATCCCACGGGCGCCGGTGATTCGTTCGCCGGCGGGTTCATGGGATACCTCGCGGCCACCGGCGACATCAGCGAACGCGCGATGCGCCGTGCCGTGGTGGTGGGATCGGCCATGGGCTCGTTCGCCGTGGAGAAGTTCTCCAACGCCCGTCTGCTCGAAATCACGCGCGGGGACATCGACGCCCGCGTGCAGGAGTTCCGTCAGCTCGTGGCCTTCGATACGGAGCTGACCTGATGACGGGTCCCAACAGCACGCCGCTCGACTACCGCTCGGCGGGCGTCGACATCGAGGCGGCCGACGATGCCAAGCACCGGCTCGCAAAACTGGTGCAGTCGACCATGACGTCGGGTGCGCGTGGGGCCTTCGGTGGATTCGGCGGCATGTTCCGTGTGCCCGAGGGGTACAAGGCGCCGCTGCTCGTGGCCAGTGCCGATGGCGTGGGCACGAAGATCAAGATCGCCATCGAAGCGGGCCGTCACGACACCATCGGGCATTGCCTCGTCAATCACTGCACCAACGACATCCTCGTGCAGGGGGCGGTGCCGCTCTACTTCCTCGACTACGTGGCGTTCGGCAAACTCGAACCGCCCGTCGTGGAAGGCGTGGTGGCCGGTGTGGCCGCGGGGTGCCGCGAAAATCGGTGCGCGCTGATCGGCGGAGAAACGGCCGAGATGCCCGGGGTGTACACGCCGCCCGATTACGATCTCGCCGGCTTCATCACCGGCATCGTGGAAGAGGACCAGGTGCTGGGCAGTGCGCGCGTGCAGGAAGGCGATGTGCTGGTGGCCCTGGCCAGCGATGGACTGCACACCAACGGGTATTCGCTTGCGCGCCGCATCATCAGCGACCGCATGAAGCTCGGCGTGCACGATGCGTTTCCCGACGCGAACGGCGCGACCGTGGCCGACGTGATGCTCAAGGTGCACCGCTCGTATCTCACCTGTCTCGAACCACTGCTGGGTTCGATTCATGCGATGGCGCACATCACCGGTGGCGGGCTGCCGGGCAACCTGAATCGTGCGCTGCCTCACACCCTCGATGCCGCCGTGGACACCTCCACGTGGACCATCCCCTCCGTCTTCCGGGTACTCGCGGAAGCGGGGCAGGTGAGCCCGATGGAGATGTTCCGTGCCTTCAACATGGGGGTGGGTATGGTGGTGATCACATCGAAGGACCAGGTGTCCGCACTGCTGTCGCGCGCGTCGTCGTGTGGCATCGAAGCGTGGGAGCTGGGTTCCGTGGTGAAGGGTACGGGTGAAGTCCGTCTCGAAGGACTGTCCGCGTGATGCGCGCGGGGCGGGGGGCCATCGTGACCGCCGCGACCATTGCCGCGATGATCGCCGCATCGGTCGGGTATGCGCAGACAACGGTGGGCGAGTGCCACATGGCCACGTTCAACGGCTCCGCGGCCGATGCCTGTCAGAAGGGACGGGATCTGTTTGCCTTCGTGGCACCGCAGGTGGGTGTCGCACTGTCGGCGGGCAATCCGATTCTCGGCGAGGGTGGAACGATGGGCGGCTGGGGCAGGCGCGCGCTCAGTTTCAGGCTTTCGGCCGTCGAGGGATATCTGCCGCGCAATTCGGTGCCGATCACCACGGCACTCAATCCGCAACCCGGCGACTTCGGTGCCGAACGCACCTACGTACCGATCCCTTCGGCCGATGTGGCGGTCGGTGTCTTTTCCGGAGTACCCGCCGGTCTCACGAACGTGGGCGGTGTGGATGCACTGCTGGGCGTGACGTATGTGCCCAAGGCATCGGAGGGCACCTTCCGCATCGAGCCCACGACGTCGGCGTTTGCGTTCTCCTACGGCCTCCGCGTGGGAGCGCTGCAGGAATCCTCGCTCGTGCCCGGCGTGAGCCTGAGTTACATGCGCCGCAAGCTGCCCACGGAGAACATCGCCTACACGCCCGGCAACGACACGCTCAACGTGAACAACATCGCGATCACGTCCAACACGTGGCGGCTGGTGGCGAGCAAGCGCATTGCCGTGGTGGGGCTGGCCGCGGGTGTGGGGCGCGACGACATCGAAGGCACGTCGAGCATGAGCGGCGTGGTGAACGAATCGCTCGGCGGGGCCACGTTGCGCAGCGCCGTGACGCTCTCCGACGTACGCACCAAGACCAGGCGGAACACCGCATTCGTGAATGCATCGTTCGGCATCTCGGCGGCGCGCATCGTCGGCGAGTACGGCTGGTCCAGTGCGGGCACGATCGAACAGACCATCAATCAGTTCGGCGGTCGACGCGCCAACGAAGCGTATCGGTATGCCTCGTTGGGAGTGACGGCCAGGTTCTGATGTCGTGATGTCCACATCGCGTGGTGGCAGTCGCCAGGGAGCGCACGTGTCGGTGGACGCCGATGACGTGCGCTTCATGCGTCGTGCCCTCGAGCTGGCCGAGCAGGGGGCGGGGCAGGTGGCCCCGAATCCCAAGGTGGGCGCCGTCATCGTCCGGGACGGTCGCATCGTCGGGGAAGGATGGCATCAGCGCTACGGCGGGCCGCATGCGGAGGTGCATGCCTTGCAGGCGGCGGGCCGCGCGGCGCGTGGGGCGACGGCATACGTGAGCCTCGAGCCCTGCAATCATCACGGCCAGACCCCCCCGTGCACCGAGGCTCTCATCGAGGCCGGCGTGGTGCGCGTGGTCTGTGCCGTCCGCGACCCCAACCCCAAGGCCGCGGGTGGCATGGAACGCCTGCAGGCGGCCGGCATCGTGGTGCACACCGGTGTCTGTGAGGAGGACGCGTTGCTCGCGAACGCGGCGTTCTTTCACCACGCGCGGTGGCAGGCGCAACACCAGGAACCACACCAGGGGCAACATCAGGAACAACATCACGGCCAGCATCAGCCCCAACCGGCGCACGCGTCGAAGGGCGCGGATGCGGCACTGCCATTCGTGGTGCTCAAGCTGGCCGTCTCGATCGACGGCGCCATCGTCGACGCCTCGCATCGCCGCGGCTGGCTCACGGGACCCGAAGCTCATCGGGCGGTGCACGCGCTGAGAGCCGAGGCCGACGCGGTGGCGGTGGGTATTGGCACGGCGCTGGCGGACGACCCATCGCTCACCGTGCGCCTGGTGCCGGCGCCGCGGATAGCTCCCCTACGGGTGGTGTTCGACCGGCAGGCCCGCCTGCCACTCGATTCCACCCTGGTGCGGACCGCGCGGGATGTGCCGGTGCGGGTGATGACCCATCGGGCGTCTCCCAGTCGGGTGGCGGCTCTGGAGGAGGCCGGCGTGACCGTGAGTGAGGCGACCTCCGCCCGGGACGCTCTGTTGCAACTTGGCGCGGTGGGCGTGCGGCACGTGCTGGTGGAAGGGGGCGCGGAGCTGGGAAGCACATTGCTCGCCGCCGGACTCGTCCATCACCTGATTATCTTTCAGGCTCCGGTCATTCTGGGGGCAGGCGCCGTACCGGCGTTTGCCGCATACCCCTCCGTGGAAGCCGCCAGGGCGCCACGACTGCGGGTGCTCGAGCGCCGCGTGTTCGGCGCCGACCTGATGACCCGTTACGCTGTTTCCGGAGACTGAAGAACGGATGTTCACGGGGCTCGTGGATGACGTCGGCCTCATCGAGCTTGTCGCGGATACGCCGGCGGGGCGCGAATTGCGCATCCGCACGCGGTATACCGACCTGATCGATGGCGAGAGCATTGCCGTGAACGGCGCCTGTCTCACCGTGCGCGAGCACGGTCGTCTGGAGGCCGGTGGTGGGACCGCACATTCTGCGGCGCACCCCGATGCCGGCGACACCTTCGCGGGCTGGTTCACCGTCGGCGCCATCGGCACCACGCTGGGCCGCACCACCATCGGGCACTGGACCGTCGGTCAGCGCGTGAATCTCGAACGCGCCATGCGCCTCGGGGACCGCCTCGGCGGGCACCTGGTGCTCGGGCATGTCGACGATCTGGGCGTCGTGTTGCGCACCGCCACGGCGGGTGATGCGTGGTTGATCGACGTCGAACTGCCGCCAGCGTTGCGGCCGCTCACGGTGGATAAAGGCTCCATCACCGTGAATGGCGTGAGCCTCACCGTGAACGAGATGCTGGCCACGGGCGTTCAACTCTCGATCATCGAATACACGAAGCGTCACACCACACTGGGAGAATTGACGCCCGGTGACCGTGTGCACATCGAAGCCGATATCCTGGCCAAGCACGTCGAGCGGTTGATGACGGCCCATGCGGGCAAAGCCGTGCGCAACGGTGCTGGCCATATCGTCGGTGACGCCGCGGGCGCGGACGTCTGCGTGCCCGGCGGCGAACGCGCCCACTACTGAGTGACACCGTGAGTAACACCGTGAGTGACACCGAACGACTACACGTCATGCAGACTACAGAGCAGGGCGCCACATCAGGCGCGACAGCCGATGTCATGGCAGAGGCGACCGCGGAGGCCACAGATGCCGGCGGGCCGGTATTTGGCACCGTCGAACAGGCGCTGGCCGATATCGCGGCGGGCAAGTTCATCGTCGTGGCCGATGACGAAGACCGGGAGAACGAAGGCGATCTCGTCTGCGCCGCCGAACTGGTGACGCCGGAGATGGTCAACTTCATGCTCGAAGCCAAGGGCATGATCTGTCTGGCCATGACCAATGCCTGGGCCGACCGCCTGGGGCTTGGCATGCAGGTGGAGCGGAACACCGAAGCGATGGGCACCGCGTTCACCGTGTCGATCGACGCGGCGGCTAAGTATGGCGTCACCACCGGCATCAGTGCGTCCGATCGGGCGACCACCATTCGTGTGGCTGCCGATCCCGGCTCCACGGACGCCGACCTCCGGGTGCCTGGCCACATCCATCCGCTGCGGGCACGCAACGGTGGGGTGCTGCAGCGCGTGGGACACACCGAGGCCGCAGTGGATCTCGCGCGTCTCGCCGGATGTCGTCCGGTCGGTGTCATCTGCGAGGTGCTCAACAAGGACGGCACCACCGCGCGCCGGCCGCAGCTCGAACAGTTCTGCCGTCAGCACGGTCTCACGTTCATCACCATCGCGCAGCTCGTGGCGTACCGGCTCAAGCACGAGCGTCTGGTGCATCGGGTGGCCGAAGCGCGCCTGCCCACCGAGTTCGGTGAGTGGCGGATCTACGGATACCGCAACGACGTCGACAGCCGCGAGCACATCGCGATCACGTTCGGCGATGTCGCCGAAGATGGCAGCACGCTGGTGCGCATGCATTCCAAGTGTCTCACGGGCGATGTGTTCCATTCCCGTCGCTGCGACTGCGGCTGGCAGCTCGAGACCGCGATGGCCATGATCCAGGCCGAAGGACGCGGGGTGATCGTGTATCTCGATCAGGAAGGGCGCGGCATCGGATTGCTCAACAAACTCAAGGCCTACGAACTCCAGGATCGTGGGGCCGACACCGTCGAAGCCAACGAACAACTGGGCTTCAAGGCCGACCTTCGCAACTACGGCATCGGCGCGCAGATTCTGCTCGACCTGGGCGTGCGCTCCATCCGTGTCATGACCAACAATCCCCGCAAACTGGTGGGGCTCGAAGGATACGGGCTGGCATTTGCCGGCCGGGTCCGCATCGAGGCGCCTTCGACCGATGAGAACGCTTCCTATCTTGAAACCAAGCGCACCAAGCTTGGACACCTCTTCGCCGTCTGAGATCGACGTGGCCGAGTTCAGTGGAGAACCGCGCGGTGCCGGACGCCGCATCGTGGTGGTCGTCAGTCGTTTCAACGAAGGTGTGACCGTGCCGCTGGCCGAGGGCGCGGTGAGCACGCTGGTCGAAAAGGGCGTGGCGTTCGACAACGTCGACGTGTTGTGGGTGCCCGGGGCGTGGGAACTGCCCGTGGCTGTGCGGCGGGCGCTGAGCAGTGAACGCTACGATGCCGCCGTGGCGCTGGGCGCGGTCATCCGTGGGGAAACGCCGCACTTCGATATCGTGGCCGGTGAAGCCGCGCGCGGGCTCATGGAAGCCTCGCGCGATTTCGACGTGCCGGTGACACTGGGCCTGCTCACCACCGATACGCTCGAACAGGCCGAGGCGCGGGCGGGTGGCGCGCACGGCAACAAGGGCGTGGACGCCGCACTGGCCGCGCTGGAACTGCTCGATCTGTTCGATCGGGCGCTGCCCATGTCCGAGTTCGACGACGAGGAACTCGGCTGATGGCGAATCTTCGTGATGATGCCTTCTGGGAAGCGCCGATGCAGGAGCCGCTGGCGCCCCGGCAGGGACGCCGCAGCCGTGGCCGCAACCGTCCGGCCACGCGCGAGGAGCGCCTGGAAACACGGGGCCGCGCGCGCGCGCTGCAGGCCCTCTACGCCGCCGATCTGCGCGACCTGGGACAGATCAAGCGCATCGCCACCACCGTGTTCGACGATCTGGCCATCGATCCGGCCGAACGGCTGTTTGCGTCACGCATCGTGGCCACGGTGGCCGATCGTGGTGCGGCGCTCGATGCCGCGCTGTCCGACGTGACGGCCAACTGGCGGCTGGAGCGGCTCGGCGCCATCGAACGCAGTGTGCTGCGGCTCGCCGCCGCCGAACTGGCGCGCGAGGAAACGCCGGTGAAGGTGGTGCTGCAGGAAGCGGTGCGACTCGCGGAGCGGTACGGCACCGAGCGGTCGGCGCGTTTCGTGAATGGCGTGCTCGACGCCTACGCCCGTCGTCTCGGACGGTTGTGACGGATCATCAGGGCCGCGCACGGATGCGCATTGCCGTGGTGAACTGGCAGTGCCGCGAGAATCCGCTGGCTGGTGGGGCCGAGATCCATCTGCACGAAATCTTCGGACGCCTGGCGCAGGCCGGGCACGAGGTCGTGCTGCTGTGTGGCGGCTGGCCCGGATGTCCTCCCCGCGCCACGCTCGATGGCATCGACGTGCATCGGGTGGGCACCCGACAGTCGTTCCCATTCCTGGCCCGGAGCTACTGGCACACCACGCTCGCGCCGCGCGGATTCGACGTGCTGGTGGAGGACATCAACAAAGTCCCGCTGTTCACGCCCACCTGGCGGAGGCCCGAGGGGGTGCCCCGGCTGGTGGGGTTGGTTCCGCATCTCTTCGGCGGCACCGCGTTTCAGGAACTGGCGGCGCCGCTGGCCACGGCCGTCTGGCTGGCTGAAAAGCCGCTTCCGTGGTTCTATCGCCGATATGCCTTCGAAGCGATCAGCGAGAGCACCCGCGACGATCTGGTGCGACGGGGCATCCCCCGGGAACACATCCGGGTGATTTTTCCCGGCATCGACAGTGCGCACTACACGCCCGATCCCTCGCAACGGGCGGATCAGCCCCTGTTTGCGTACCTCGGTCGTCTGAAGAAGTATAAAGGGGTGGATCTCGTCGTCCGGGCATTCGCTGCCTGCGGGGTTCCCGAAGCCACGCTGGAAATTGCGGGAGCGGGGGAGTTCCGTCCCGAACTCGAACGGCTGGCCGGAACCCTTGGGGTGGGGTCGCGGGTACGGTTTCTAGGTCGTATTGACGAGACTGAGAAGTGCGCCCTGCTTCGACGGGCATGGGCGACCGTCTTTGCATCTCCAAAGGAGGGTTGGGGCATCACGAATCTGGAGGCAGCAGCGAGTGGAACTCCGGTGATTGCGTCGAACTCTCCCGGAATCCGCGAGTCGGTCCGCGATGGCGAGACCGGTTTCCTCGTGCCACATGGGGACGTGGCTGCCATGGCTGCATCCATGCGACGTCTCAGCGGCGAGCGAGCGCTCGTCGAACACCTGGGCGTCGCGGCGCGACGATTCGCCGAAGGATTCACCTGGGCGAACGCCGCCGATCAGACCGAAGCCCATCTCCGCGAGGTGGTGGGAAAGGAGGGAGGTCGCTGATGGAGATCATCCTGCACGCGCATCACGCCGAAGTGACCGATTCACTTCGTGCGCAGGCACAGGCCGCTGTGGAACGCATTGCCTCGCGGGTCAAACGCGTGGTCAATGCCATCGTCCGATTCGTCGAAGACGGGCCCACCCGTCGGGTCGAAATCGTGCTCCGCGCCGGCAGCCATGGCGAACTGTTCGCCCAGGCCGATGCCCGCGCATTTGCTCCCGCCCTGTCTGCCGCTGTGCAGCGACTCGAAACTCAGGTAGCCCGCACGCGCCGCTCGCGGCGCGCCTCTCGTACCGATATTCGCCCAGGAGACTGACCGCGTGAATCGGCGTCTCACGGTCGGTACCCTGTTCGAACGCATGAAGGACACGCTCGAACTCGAATTGCTGGGCCCCACCACCGGTCTCGATCGTGAGATCACGAGCCCCGAGGCATCCAGCCCGGGGCTCGTCCTTGCCGGCTACATCAATCGTTTTCCGTACCAGCGTATCCAGGTGCTCGGCGAAACCGAGATCACCTACCTGCAGTCGTTGAGTGAGGGACAACGCACGGCCAACCTCGAACAGTTCTTCGGGTTTCCGCTGCCCTGTGCGTTCATCACCAAGGGGCTCGAACCCCCGGCGCCGTTGATGCGTCTGGCCGATGAAGCCGGTGTGGCCGTGCTGCGCTCGCGGCTCAAGACGGCCGAGTTTTACCGGCTCATCAAGCCCTTTCTCGCCGATCAGTTCGCGCCCACGACCACGTTGCACGGATCGCTGGCCGACGTGTACGGCGTGGGGCTGTTTTTCACAGGGAAGAGCGGCATCGGCAAGTCCGAGTGTGTGCTCGATCTGGTGGAGCGCGGTCATCGGCTTGTGGCCGACGACCTGGTGTTCGTTTCCCGTCGAGGGAACGATGTGCTCATCGGACGCGGACACGAACTGCAGCGCCACTTCATGGAAATCCGCGGAGTCGGGCTGCTCGACATCCCGGCCATCTTCGGCATCCATGCCGTGCGTCAGCAGAAACGGCTCGAGGTCATGGTGATCCTCGAGGAATGGGACGGCAACGCCCAGGTGGACCGCACCGGACTGGACGTGCAGACCATCGAGATCCTCGGTGTGGAGATCCCGAAAATCACGGTGCATCTGAATCCCGGCAAAAACATCACGGTGATCGCCGAAGTCATCGCGATGAATCATCTCCTGCGATATTATCGCGGATACGATACGGCCACCGCGTTCAACGAACAGTTGATCGACCGGATGCGCCGGAAATCGGATGTCCAGCGGTATCTGCAGGAGGATGACGAGTAGTGGGGACCACGCCGTGAGCGATCAGGACCACCATCAAGACCGCGGTCCCGCCGACAACCCCGGAAGCGATTCGGGCCGCAGCGTGGTGGATACCGACGCGGCGGACCCGGCAGTGCGTGCCATCGTGGCGGGGCATGGAGCCTTTGCCGCGGGCATCATTTCGGCCGTCGAACAGATCACGGGGCGGGGCGCGGTGTTTCTGCCCATCTCCAATGCCGGCCTGTGCCTGGACGACATCCAGGGCACTCTGGCGCAGGCGCTCGACAAAACCGGAGCCCGGGTGATCTTCACCGATCTGCCGGCCGGGAGCTGCACGATGGCGGTCCGGCGCATGATCCGCGAACGGCCGGGGGTGTTGCTCGTCACCGGGGCGAATCTCTCGCTCCTCCTCGACTTTGCCATGCAGGACGATGTCGAACCCGCCCTGGCGGTCCAGAGCGCGCTCGATCGCGGAAAAGCGTCGATGGCGGTGTACGGCGCCTGAGAGGCGCGCTATCGTCTCTGGTGTTGCCCCTCTGGTATTGCCCCTCTGGTGTTGCCCCGCCACGTTCGCAGTCCGCTCCCCGCCCTGGTTCGTTCCTCTCCACTCGCTTTCGCTCCCGCTCTCGCACGCCGGCATGCCCATCGCGCTCTATCGCATTGATGACCGCCTCATTCACGGGCAGGTGGTCGTGGGTTGGGGACAACCGCTCGAAATGCGCTTCATCGTGCTGGTGGACGACGATGTGGCCGCGAGCGAGTGGGAGCAGGAGCTCTATCGCATGGGCGTACCTCCCGAGATGACCGTGCATTTTTCGACGGTGGAGGACGCGGCCGCCAATCTCGCGCGGTTCGAAAGCCACGGAGAGCCCGGCATCGTGCTGGTGGGGGACATTCCCACCATGCAGCGTCTCGTGGCGGGGGCCGGTGGACGGATCCGCACCGTGAACGTGGGCGGCGTCCACCATGTGCCCGGACGCAGCGGACGCCTGCGTTATGTCTACCTCACGCCGGAGGAAGAGCAGGGGCTCCGCGATATCGCCGCGCAGGGGGTGGACGTCACGGCACAGGATGTGCCCTCGGCACGCCCGGTGCCGCTCGACGAACTGCTCGCCTCCACCGTGGGCGTCTGATTCCCATGCTGGAAGCAGGCGTGCTCTCCTGGTCGATTGGTGATCTGCTGCCGCTGGTGCTGCTGGCGGGCGTGGTCGGTCTCGACGTGGTGAGTTTTCCCCAGGCGATGTTCTCCCGTCCCATCGTGGGAGCCACGCTGGGAGGGGCGTTCGTTGGGGAGCCTCTGGCCGGCCTCACCTGCGGCGCGGCGCTGGAGTGTCTCGCCCTGGAATCCTTGCCGGTGGGTGCGTCCCGTTATCCCGAATGGGGCAGTGCGTCGGTGGTGGCCGGAGCGGTGGCGGCCAGTCACGTCACTCCCACGGGTCTGCCCGCCGTGGGGCCCTTCGCCATGTCCGTGGTGGTCGGTATCCTCGCGTCGTGGCTGGGTGGCATCAGCATGGTCAAACACCGGCAGCTCATTGCACGGGTGGCCAGACCACGGTTGGGTCAGCTCGCGGCGGGCAGTCGCAGCACGGTCATCGGTCTGCAGGTGTTCGGCATGACCGCGGACCTGCTGCGTGGCGCCCTGGTGGGGCTCGTCATGCTGCTGGTGGCGGCTCCGGTGGTGGCGGTGGTGGATGCCCGCTGGTCGGTACGCGACGATCTGTCGCGGGCCATCGTGGTCACCTGCGTGGCCGCGGTGGCGGCGGCATCGGTCTGGAAGGATTTTCACGCGATTTCGGGCACGCGGCGGCTGTTCCTGATCTCGCTGGCCATCGGTACGGTGGTGGTGATCCTTGGCGCCTGAATCTCTGCCTGGCGGCGCTACGGACGCCGGCCTGCCCGGGATGAGCGGGGCGCATCAGATGGTCGGCGAAGCCCCGCCCCTGGATCCCGCGTTGCACGCGTCGATGTACCTCCGGATGCTCGGCATCCAGGGGTCGTGGAACTACGAGATCCTCGTGGGCAACGGGATGGGGTTCTGCATCGAACCGGCACTGCGCCGGCTGCCCGGCGGGGTGGACGGTGAAGCCTATCGCAGTGCGCTTGCGCGGCAGGCGGTGTACTTCAATGCGCACCCGTACCTGGCCGGTCTGGCCGTCGGCGCGCTGGCCCGGGCCGAGCTCGAACAGGTGCCGCCCGCCCGGATCGAACGATTCCGGACGGCGTTGTGCGGACCGCTGGGCAGCGTGGGCGACCGGCTGGTGTGGGCGGCATGGCTGCCGGCGTGTTCCCTGGTGGCCATCCTGCTGTTCGGCTTCGGCTGGTCGCCGCTTGGAGTCGTGGCGGGGTTCCTGATACTCTACAACCTGGGCCACTTGGGGCTTCGGGACTGGGCATTGCGCGCCGGGTGGCATCACGGCCTGCGTGTCGCGACGGCACTGGGACATCCGGTGTTGCAGCACGGTCCACGCTACATTGGTCGGGTGTCGGCAGTGTTGGGAGGATTGGCATTACCGCTGGCGGTGCATCGCGCCATCGGTGGCGAGCCTCCACTGACGCCCATTCCCATGGGCGTTGCGGTGGCGACGCCGATTCTTGCCGTGCTCCTCGTGCGTATGCAGGGACGCACGGAGGGCTGGCGTGTGGTCCTGTGGCTGCTCGCGGCTTTCGTCCTCTACTCGGTGGTCATTGATGGCTGAACGCTCCGTCCAAATCGTCAACAAGCACGGGCTGCACGCCCGTCCCGCGGCCGAAGTGGTGAAGGCGGCGTCGCGCTTCAAGGCCGACATCACCATCTGCCGTGACGATCTCGAAGTGAACGGCAAGAGCATCATGGGCGTCATGATGCTGGCGGCGGAATACGGTGCCACGATCACGTTGCGCGCCACCGGCCCCGATGCCGACGACGCGCTCGAGGCGTTGAGCATGCTCGTCGCATCGCGGTTCGGAGAGGCCTAGTGGATTCCATCCTCCGCGGCATTCCCGCCTCGCCGGGAATCGTCGTGGGTCCGGTGCATCTCCTGCGCTGGGAGGTGCCGGAGGTTCGCCATCGGCTCATCGACGACAGCGAGATCGAAGCCGAAGTCACGCGCCTGCACGAAGCCGTCGAGCAGGCGCGTGAGCGTCTGCGCACGCTCCGCGCCCGCGCGGAAGTGCAGGCCGGACCAGAGGAAGCCGGCATCTTCGACGTGCAGCTCTCGATCCTCGACGATCAGGAGCTGATGAACAGCGCCACGGCGCTCGTGCGACAGAACCTCGGCGCCGAAAAAGCCTTCGACCTCGTGCTGCTCGAATGGCGTCAGCACTTCGCCCGCCACAGCGCGCCCATGCTGCGCGAGAAGGTGGGCGACCTGATGGACGTGCACATCCGTGTGCTGTCCATCCTGCTGCATCTGCCCGATCACGATCCGGTGGACGTGCCGCGTGGAGCGAACGCCATTCTCGTCACGCACGATCTCACGCCGTCGCTCACGCTGCAACTCGACCGCGAGTGCATCGCCGCCATCGCCACCGAGGCGGGCACCGCCACCGCGCACGTGGCCATCCTGGCGCGCTCGCTGGGGCTGCCCGCCGTGGTGGGTCTGCGCAGCGCGCTGTCGGTGCTGCATGGCGGCGAGACGGTCATTCTCGACGGCACCGACGGTACGCTCGTCGTCAGTCCGTCCGAAGGCGAGATCGGCGCGGCCCGTCGTCGCATTGCCGATGCCGAGGGACAGGCGCCCGCCCTGCGCGAACTCGCACTCAGCGAACCCGTCACGCGCGACGGCATCCGCTTGGTGGTGCGGGCCAATGTCGACATTCCCGAAGACGCCGACCTCGCGGCCGGCAGTGGCGCCGATGGCGTGGGCCTCATGCGCACGGAATTCCTCGTGGTGGGGCGCGCCAGCATGCCAGACGAGGAAGAGCAGTACCGCAGTTACACGCGGGTATTGCAGGCTTTCGATGGCCGCCCGGTGGTCATCCGCACCTACGACATCGGCGGCGACAAGCTGCCTGTCGGCGGCTTCCCCAGCGAGGCCAATCCGTTTCTGGGCTGGCGCGCCATCCGCATGTGTCTCGACGAGAGTGATCTCTTCAAGGTGCAGTTGCGCGCGCTGCTGCGGGCCGCCGTGCACGGCGACCTGCGCATCATGCTGCCGCTCGTGGTCACTGTCGACGAGGTGCGGGAAACCCGGCAGCTCCTCGAGGAGGCAGTGGCCGAACTGTCGGCCCGTCGCGTGCCGTTCCGCGACGATGTGCCCCTGGGCGTGATGGTGGAGACGCCGGCCGCGGCGGTGGCGTGTGACACGCTCGTGCGCGATGTCGATTTTTTCAGCCTCGGATCGAACGATCTCGTGCAGTACACGCTGGCCGTCGATCGGGGCAATGCCAACCTCGCGCCGCGCTTCACGCCCTTTCATCCCGCCGTACTCCGTCTCATGGCGCAGGTCCAATCCACCGGCGCCGCACACGGCATCGATGTGTGCGTGTGTGGCGAGATGGCCTCCCAGCCGCTGGCGGTGTTCGCGCTGCTGGGGCTCGGGTTGCGTCAGCTCAGTGTGGCCCCGCGGGCCGTGGCCGACGTGAAGCGCATCATTCGCGGGGTCCGGGCCGAAGCGGCCGAAGACGCCGTCCGGGCCGCAATGCAGGCGGGAACGGCCCGTGAAGCCGAGATCCTGCTGCGTCGTCGGTTGCGCGCAGAGCTCGAGCGCGAATACCGTTCCTGATCCACCGGTGGACACCGGCATTGCCCTGGCGTGGCCCGGGCGATGCCGGTCATGTGCCGGTGGGTCGTGTCATCACCTTCAAAGCAGAGTGTTTGCGTGGCCGATCGCCATCTCTTCACATCGGAGTCCGTCACCGAGGGACATCCGGACAAGATCGCGGATCAGATCTCCGATGCCGTGCTCGATGCCCTCCTCACCGAAGACTCCAAGGCGCGGGTGGCGTGTGAGACGCTGGTGACGACCGGTCTCGCCGTCATTGCCGGAGAGATCACGACCTCCGCGTATGTGCATCTGCCGGATATCGTGCGGCGCACCATCGACGGGATCGGCTACAACGACGCGGCCTTCGGCTTCGATTCGAAGACCTGTGCGGTGGTGAGCACCATCGACAGTCAGTCGCCCGACATCGCTCAGGGTGTCGACACGGGCGGCGCCGGTGATCAGGGCATGATGTTCGGCTACGCGACCGACGAGACGCCGGAACTCATGCCCATGCCCATCCAGCTCGCGCATGCGCTCACGTATCAGCTCTCGGCGTTGCGCAAGGATGGCACCTATCCGTGGCTGCGCCCCGACGGCAAGGCGCAGGTCAGCGTGGTGTACGAAGACAACCAGCCGATCGCGGTGGACACCGTCGTGATCTCCACGCAGCACGACGAGAAGGTGAGCAACACGCGGCTGCGTCGCGCGATTCTCGACGATGTCATTCATGCGGTGCTGCCCGAGGAAATGATCGGGCGCAAGCTCAAGACGCACATCAATCCCACGGGGCGCTTCGTCATCGGCGGTCCGCAGGGTGATGCCGGTCTCACCGGCCGCAAGATCATCGTCGACACGTATGGCGGCATGGGACGCCACGGCGGCGGGGCCTTCAGCGGCAAGGATCCGTCCAAGGTGGATCGCTCGGCGTGTTATGCCGCGCGCTGGGTGGCCAAGAACATCGTCGCCGCGAAGCTGGCCAAGCGGTGCGAAGTGCAGGTGGCCTATGCGATCGGCGTCGCGGAACCGGTGTCGGTGTACGTGCAGACGTTCGGAACGGGCGCCGTTCCCGATCGGGTGATCGAAGCGGCCGTGAAGGAGGTGTTCGATCTGACACCGCGCGGAATCACCACCGCACTCGATCTGCGCAAGCCCATCTATCAGGCCACGGCGGCCTACGGGCACTTCGGTCGCAAGCCGGAAACCGTCGGACGGGGCCGTGGGGCCCGTACGACCTTCACCTGGGAGCGCACCGATCGGGTCACCGCGCTCCGGAAGGCGATCCGCTGAGCGGTTCGGGAGTATGATTGGAGAGCGTACGGCGCGGCCGCCGGGATACGTCCCGGACAACGGCACGCCGTACGTTCCCCGGACATTGCACTCCTGACCCACGACGCGGAGCGGCCCATGGTACAACCCTCCTTGGTGGAAGTCACGGTCGCCCGCCTGGGGATCGACAGCGGGACCAATGCGTACGTGGTGGTGCTGCGCGAACGTGATGGAGACCGCATCCTTCCCATCTGGATCGGCCGTCCGGAGGCCGAGTCCATCGTGATGCAGATGAATCACGTGACGCACGAGCGGCCGCTCACGCACGATCTCTGCAAGGTGCTCATCACCGGCATGGGCGGCACGCTGCGGCGGGTGAACATCACCCACGTACGGGCCAGCACCTACTATGCGGCGCTGCAGGTGGAAGGGCCGCGGGGGATCGTGGAATTCGATGCCCGCCCCTCCGACAGCATCGCCATCGCCCTGCGGCTGTCGGCGCCGATCTTCGCGGACGAATCGCTGCTCAGCGAATTCGACGAGGATGACGACGACGACGGTGCGTCCGAAGACCCATCGGGGAGTTCATCCGGCACGCCGCCCTGGGCCAGATCCCGCGAATCGTCCGAACTCGCGGCCGACGAACTCAAAGCCTATCTCGAACGACTGCGTCCCGAAGACTTCGGTAAGTTTCAGCCGTGAAGCACCTGCCGTGAACGCCCCTGTGTCCGATTCTCCCTCCCCGATGCGTACCCTTCGTTTCGTTCTTGCTTTCCTCGCTGCCGTGTTGTCGCTGCCGATCGTCGAGGCGCACGCGCAGACCGCGTCTGCGCCCGCCCCGGCGGCTGCTTCGGCGGCGCGCACGGTGGAAGGCCGGGTGCGGCGTCCCATGGAGCGCGGAGGCGATACCACCGGCATGGGACCGGTGCCGGGGGTGTGGGTGACGTTGCATCGGGTGGGCAAGGACACGGCCGGTCCGGTCGACTCGGTACGCAGTGATGCCGCGGGGCGCTACACGATGCGCTATACCACGTTCGGTGCTGCCGACGCGGTGTATTTCGCTTCGAGCACCTGGCATGGCATCGCGTATTTCACGGCGCCGCTCCGGGCCGTCGATGCCCGCGGTGACGATGCCGAGATCACGGTGTTCGATACCACGTCGCGCACGTTCCCGCTGAGCGTGAAGGGACGCCATCTGATCGTGAGCCGCCCAGACAGCACCGACCGGCGCACGGTGGTGGAGGTGTTCGAACTGTCGAACGACAGTCTCCTGGCGCTCGTCTCGGTGGATACGACGGTGTTGCGTCCCACCTGGTCGGTGAGCATTCCGGCCACCGCGCTCGACGTGCGCGTGAACGGCGAAGAGATCTCCCCCAACGCCTTCGTGGCGTCGAATGGACGGGCGTCCATCTACTCGCCGATCGCACCGGGCATCAAACAGGTGGCGTTCACCTACAAACTGCCCAACAGCAGTTTCCCGCTCGCGCTCACCAGTGAAGCCGGTGCGGTGGTTTTTGAGGTGCTGCTGGAGGAACCGCAGGGAACGGTGAGTGGACAGGGATTCACGGCGGTCGATCCCGTGTCGCTGGAAGGACGTAACTTCCGGCGGTTCCTCGCGCAGGATGTGAAGCCGGACACCCGTATCGTGATCGAGTTGCCGTCCACCGGCACCCCGGGACGCAATCTCTACATCGCGGCACTGCTGGCGGCGATCGGATTTCTGATGTTGCTGGTGCTCTCGCGCTCCATGCAGCGGGCGGCGAACAAGCGCGTCGGGGCGCCGGTGGTACCGACGCTGCGTCCACAGGAACCGGCGGTCCCGCTGGCGGATCGCCTGGCGCAGGAGATCTCGGCGCTCGATGCCACGTATGCGCGACAGCAGAACCCTTCGGAAAGTGTGCAGCAGGCCTACGCGGCCCGCCGCACCGAACTGCGCGCCGCACTCGGCGAAGCCCTGGGGCGACCCGTCGACGATCGATGACGTCCAACCCGCGGCCGGTGCGCTTCATGCCCGCACGTAGGCAGGTGGTGCTCACCGCCGCCTTGTGTCTGAGCGTCGTCGCGGGAGCGTGTGGAGCACCGTCGGCCGATCGGGCGGATGGCGACCGTGCCGGAAGCGATTCCGGTCAGGTGTCGGCGAATGCGCCGATCGCGCCGGCGGACACCGACGATTTTGGCGTTCCGTTGCCCATCGACGCGCGTCATGCGCAGCGGGTGGTGTCGCTCAATCCGGCAGCCACCGAGATCATCTTCGCCATCGGGGCCGACAGTCTGCTCGTGGGCCGCTCCCGCTGGGATGAATTTCCGAAGGGCGTCGAGCGCATCATGCCGGTGGGCGACGGCATCCGTCCGAGCATCGAAACGGTGCTGTCGGTACGGCCGACGCTGGTGATCCTGTATGCCACGGGTGACAATCGGTCCGCCGCCGAAGCACTCACCCGCGCCGGCGTGCGTGTGGTGGCATTGCGGGCCGATCGCATCGCGGGCTTTTACGCGCTCACTCGTCGCCTTGGCACGGCCCTGGGCGCCGAGGCGCGGGCCCGGGTGGTGGTGGACAGTGTGCGAGGCACGCTGGAACGCGTGCGCGCGCTCACCGCACCGCTGACGACGCATCCGACCGTGGTGTGGCCGGTCTGGGAGTCGCCGCCGATGGTCATCGGCGGTGGCAGTTACATGGACGAACTGCTCACGATCGCCGGCGCGCGCAATGTCTTCCACGACGACTCCACCTCGTCGCCCTCGGTGAGCATCGAGGAGATCGTGCGGCGCGCCCCGGAGTTCATCGTCACGAGCGCCGATCGGGTGTCCGTGCTGCAGCAGGCGCCGACGTGGCGCGTACTGCCGGCGGTGCGGGACGGCCATTTTCTGCGCATCGACAATGTGCTGACGGGACGACCGTCGGTGATGCTGGGCATGGCCGCGGTGCATCTCGCGCGACTGATGCACCCTTCGCTCGCCGATTCACTCACCGATTCACTGCGCTGAGCGGTGACGCGCCGCGTGTGGGTCTGGAGCGCCGGCATTGCGGCGCTCGTCGTGGTCATGGTGCTCGGCGTCATGGTGGGTGCCATTCCGCTCTCGGTGCACGATGTCGTGGCGGCGATCCAGGGGCAGGGGCATCCCTCCACCGTGGCCATCGTGCGCGACCTCCGATTGCCGCGGGTGCTGCTGGCCGGACTGGTGGGTGTCGGTCTTTCAATGAGCGGCGGCGCCCTGCAGGGCACCCTGCGCAATCCACTCGCGGAACCGTATCTGCTGGGCGTCTCGGGTGGGGCGGCCGTGGGCGCGGTGCTGGCCATGGCGATGGGCATCAGCGCACCGCTGCTGGTCACCGCGTCGGCGTTTGCCGGTGCGGCGCTGGCCACCGTGCTCGTGGCCGCTCTGGCCCGTATCGTCGGCGGCAGTGGGGACACCCGCTTGCTGCTCATGTCCGGCGTGGTGGTGGGCGCTTTTGCCAATGCCGCGATTCTGGTGGCGCTGGCCGGGGCGCCGCCAGAACGATTGCGTGGCGCGCTATGGTGGATGATGGGGTCCGCCGCCGATGCCTCGTGGGGGGCCGTGGGACGCAGTGCCGTGGCCATCGGGGCATTGGGCGCAGTGCTGCTGTGGCGTGCCCGCGAACTCGATGTACTGGCGCTGGGTACCGAACCGGCGGCGGCACTGGGGGTGGACGTGGACCGCGCGGCGCGACGCACGTTCCTGGTGGCCTCGTGGCTGGCGGCGGCCACCGTCGCGGCAGCCGGTCTCATCGGATTCATCGGGCTGGTCGTGCCGAACCTCGCGCGTGCCCTGGGCGCAAGACAGCATCGCCCCATGCTGCTGCTCTCGGCGCTGTATGGCGCGGTGTTGCTGATCGGCGCCGACATCGCCGCGCGTACCCTGCGTGCTCCCGTCGAACTGCCCCTCGGAGCGCTGACCGCGCTGATCGGGGTGCCGTTCTTTCTGCTGCGACTGCGCAAGGTGGTGACGTGAGCGCCGCACTCCGGGCCGGCACCGTGTCTTCGGCGGCGTCCCCGCATCACGCATCGACGTTGACCTTTCGTGAGGTCGGGGTGCGGTATGCCGGTCGCCCCGATCGTGCCCTCGACGGCGTCTCGTTGCACGCGAAGCCGTCGAACATCACCGCGGTGGTCGGCCCCAATGGCAGCGGCAAGAGCACCCTCGTACGGGCGCTCCTGCGCCGCGTGCCGCTGGAATCGGGCAGCATTCATCTCGACGATCTCGACGTCGCGCGTCTCGACAGCATGGCGCTGGCCCGGCGGGTGGCGGTCGTGCCGCAGCGGGAGGAGCCTGTCATGCCACTTGAAGTGCGGGAGTTCGTGGGACTGGGCCGGTTCCCGCACCGCGGCGCGTTCGGTGCCCTCTCCGCGGCCGATCATGAGGCGGTGGAGCAGGCCATGACCCGGGCCGGTATCGACGACTGCGCGGGACGTCGCACCGACACGCTCTCCGGCGGTGAGTGGCAGCGGGCGCGTATTGCGCGCGCGCTGGCGCAGGACACCGATGTGCTGGTCCTCGACGAACCCACCACGTTTCTCGATATCGCGCACGAAATGGCGGTCTTCGAACTCGTGGACACACTGGCGCGCGAAGGACGCACCGTGCTTCTCGTCAGCCATCAACTCAATCTCGTGGCCCGGTTCGCGGCGCACATCGTGCTGCTCGACCGCGGTCGCGTGGCCGCCGCAGGCCACGTGGAAGAGGTGATGCGTGGCGAAGTGCTCGAGCGGGTGTACGAATGGCCGCTCGTGGTGACACGCGACCCGGCGGTCGGTGCGCCCGCGCTGCTGCCGCTCCGGGGCCGGGGTCGGTAGGGCAGGCGGGGAGCACCGCACCATCACAGGACCAACTCATGACCACGCTGGCCACCGACGCGATCGTATTGCACGTCGCCGACTATCTCGAGTCCAGCCGCATCCTGCGCCTGGTCACACGGGACGCCGGCGTGCAGTCGGTGCTCGCGCGTGGCGCCCGGTCGTCGCGCAAACGGTTCGGGGCTGCGGTCGATCTCTTCGCGGAAGGGCAGGCCCAGCTCCAGCTCAAGCCTGGGCGTGACTTGCACACGCTGGTGAGTTTTGATGTCACGCGTGCGCATGCCGGATTGGCACTCGATCTCCGGCGTTTTGCGGCGGCCAGTGCCGTCGCCGAGGTCGTGTTGCGGCTGGTGCATGAGGAGGCGGCGCCTGCGGTGTACGAATGTCTGTCCGGCGCGTTCGATCGGCTGGCCGCGGCAGAGGGAGGGATGGCCGCGTCGACGGCGCTGGGGGCCCTCTGGCAGGTGGTCGCCGAGGTGGGATTCCGACCCACCCTCGATCAGTGCGCCGAATGCCATGTCGCGCTCGACCCCGGTCAGCCGGTGCGATTCCATCACCGGGCGGGTGGTGTCCTGTGTGATCGTTGTGCGAGGCACTACCCCGGCGGACGCTTGTTGCCCCCCGACGCACGGGACACCCTGCGTCACTGGCTGGACAATCAGGTGCCTCCCCTGGCGGACAATGCGGCCCGTGCACATCAGCGATTGTTGCGGGAGTTCCTGGCGCAATACCTTCCGGACAACCGGCCTTTGCGGGCCTTTCAGTCCTGGGAGGGCGACTTTGGTTGACATTTCACTTCAAGTGAGGCTCGTAAGTAATTGTTGTAATTGATGATGAATTGATTTTGTGACTATCGACGCTGTCCCGGGTCACATTGGGCTGGCAGGAATGTTGCTTGACGCATGCCGTTGTGCGTCCTAGGTTCATAGAGAGGTCCGACACGCGGGCCTTTCATGAACCCTCAACGGAGACTTCGACTCAAAACCTGATTCGTCGGTCGGAGAAGCAACATGAAACGTTTGTGGGGAGCACTGGGTCTGGTGCTCGCTCTCAGCGTGTTCATGCCACGAGTCGCGGCGGCCCAGCAGCAAGACCCCAAGGTACGCCGCAACGGAGCAACGCTCGGGCAGAACTACCCGAATCCGTTCAATCCGGAGACTCGCATTCCGTTCAGCGTGGGAGATGATGCGCCCACCTGTTCCAATACCTCACGGCAGTATCGCGTGACCCTCAAGATCTACAACGTGATTGCGGGGTACGTCGCGACACCTGTCTTACAGGGTGGATCCAACGGAGTGGCCGGTGGTCAACCGCTGGAAAATCTGTCCATCACATGCGGCCAGTACGTGGCCTACTGGGATGGCAAAGTCCAAGCAACCGGGCGGGAGGCCGCCTCAGGGATGTATCTCTATCGCCTTGAGGTGGATGGCGTGCCGCTGGTGGGAAAGATGGTCAACATGAAGTGAGCTCGGGCCTGCTCGAGCACCACGAGACCCGTTTGACATCGAAAGAAGGCGCGCTGGGTGAGCGGACCCGGCGCGCCTTCTTATTTTTTTGCCTGACACTTTGTATGCCATTGTATGCGGACACTGCAGGATTGTCCGACGTGTACCATTCATGCGGGCGTCCAATCACCGGCGCCTGCACATTTGGCATCTCACGCGTGGCATCCCCATTGCCTGCATCTCCAGCATGATCAATCCTGACCGTCTCACCGTGAAGAGCGCGGAAGCGCTCAACGAGGCCGTGGCCCTGGCTCGCAAGGCCGGTAACCCGCTCGTGTACGATCTGCATCTGCTGCTCGCATTGCTGGCGCAGGACGAAGGGATCGTCGTGCCGGTGTTGCAGCGTGTGGGTGTGAATGTCACCAGTCTGCGCGCCAGCGCCGAGCAGGAAGCCGGCCGCTACGCGAAACAGTCAGACGCACAGCCGAGCTTCAGCCGGGAGCTCACCCAGGTGGTCGATGCCGCCGAACGTGAGGCCAAGACACTCGGCGACGAATACGTCTCCACCGAACATCTCCTGGTCGCGCTTTCCGATGCCAAGGGCACCGACAGCACCCGATTGCTGACGGCCGCCGGTGCGCACCGGCAGGCGTTGCTGGACGCGCTCAAGCTCGTGCGCGGCGCACACAAGGTCACCGACCAGAGCCCCGAGCAGCAGTACCAGGCGCTGCAGAAGTTCACGCGGGACCTCACCGAATCGGCACGCAAGGGCAAACTCGATCCCGTGATCGGACGGGACGAGGAGATCCGTCGTGTCATCCAAGTGCTCTCGCGCCGCACCAAGAACAACCCCGTGCTCATCGGCGAACCCGGCGTGGGCAAGACCGCCATCGCCGAAGGCCTCGCGCAGCGCATCGTGAGCGGCGACGTGCCCGAGGGGCTGAAGAACAAGAAGCTCGTCTCCCTCGATCTCGGCGCGCTCATCGCCGGCGCCAAGTTCCGCGGGGAATTCGAAGAGCGCCTCAAATCCGTGCTCAAGGAGATCACGAGCGCCGAAGGGCTCTACATCGTCTTCATCGACGAACTGCACACGCTGGTCGGCGCCGGCAAGGCCGAAGGCAGCATGGACGCGGGCAACATGCTCAAGCCCATGCTGGCGCGTGGTGAACTGCGCGTGGTCGGCGCCACCACGCTCGACGAGTACCGGCTGCACGTGGAAAAGGACGCCGCCCTCGAGCGCCGCTTCCAGCCCGTGTTCGTGGGCGAACCCAGCGTGGAAAGCACCATCGCGATTCTGCGTGGCCTCAAGGAGCGGTACGAGGCGCATCATGGTGTGCGTATCACCGACGGTGCGGTGGTGGCCGCCGCGACGCTCTCCAATCGTTACATCGGCGACCGGTTCCTCCCCGACAAGGCCATCGATCTGATCGATGAAGCCGCGTCGCGTCTACGCATCGAGATCGACTCGGTGCCGCAGGAGATCGACGAGGTGGAGCGGCGCATCGTGCAACTCGAGATCGAAAAGGCGGCGCTGCAGAAGGAGAGCGATCCCGCCTCGCTCGAACGCCGACAGAATCTCGAGCGCGAACTGGCCGACAAGAAGGAGCAGGCGGCCGGCATGCGCGCGCAGTGGCAGCAGGAGAAGGACACGCTGGGTGCGGTGGGTCGCATCAAGCAGGAGATCGAGCAGGCGAAGATCGCCGCCGAGCAGGCGACGCGGAGCGGCGACCTCAATCGGGCCGCCGAGATCACGTACGGCACCGTGCCGCAACTCGAACGGCAGATGAAGGAGGCCGAGGCGCAGCTCGCCAGCAACGCCGGTCGTCCGCAGTTCCTCAAGGAGGAAGTGGGCGCCGACGATGTGGCCGAAGTGGTGGCGCGGTGGACGGGTATTCCGGTGACGCGCATGCTCGAATCGGAGCGTGAGCGTCTCACGAAGCTCGAAGACGTGCTGGCCACACGCGTCGTCGGTCAGCGGGAAGCCGTGCGGGCCGTCGCCAACGCGGTGCGTCGCTCGCGCGCGGGGCTGCAGGATCCCAACCGCCCCATCGGCTCGTTCATCTTCCTCGGGCCCACCGGCGTGGGCAAGACGGAAACGGCGCGCGCGCTGGCCGAGTTCCTGTTCGACGACGAACACGCGATGGTGCGGATCGACATGTCGGAGTACATGGAGAAACACGCCGTGGCGCGACTCATCGGCGCACCACCGGGATACGTGGGATACGAAGAAGGTGGACAGCTCACCGAAGCGGTGCGGCGTCGCCCGTACTCGGTGATCCTGTTCGACGAGATCGAGAAGGCGCATCCGGATGTGTTCAACATCCTGCTGCAACTGCTCGACGATGGCCGGCTCACCGATTCGCAGGGACGCACGGTCGACTTCCGCAATGCGGTGGTCATCATGACGTCCAATGTGGGCAGCCAGCTCATTCTCGAACGTGGGCAGGGCGGAGGCACATCGTGGGAGCATGTGGAGCAGGAGGTGTTGAGCGCGCTGCGCGGCGTGTTCAAGCCCGAGTTCCTGAACCGCATCGATGACGTGGTGGTGTTCCATCCGCTTGGACGCGGCGAACTCGATCACATCGTCGACCTCCAGCTCGCGCATCTGCGCAAGCTGCTCGCCGAACGCAAACTGTCGCTGCGTCTCACCGACGCCGCCCGGCAGTATCTCGCCGATGCGGGGTACGATCCGGTGTTCGGCGCACGTCCGCTCAAGCGGGCGGTGCAGCGACTGCTGCAGAATCCACTGGCGCTCGCCGTGCTCGAAGGCCGGTTCAAGGATGGGGATACCATCGTGGCCGATGTGCAGGATGGAGACGACGCGCTGGTCTTCTCACGGGTCGCCGGCGCCGACACGCAGTGAGCCCGCTCCGCATCGGACATCGAATGCCGGCGTCGACGCGGTGGCCGAAATGGTCGCCGTTGCGGTTGGCATTGCGGTTGCCGGTGCGGCCATCGGCGCTGGCACTGCTCCTCGCCGCAGCGTGTGGGGGCAGTGGACATGAGGACGGACCCGAGTCTCCTGGGGGGCCCGGCAGTGGTGCCACAGGTCCATCGGGGCCTGTGGCGCCGCTGCGTGTCGGCAGCATGCAGACCGATGCGTCGGCGTACATCGAATACACGCCGGGCGATGCGCCACTGGTGATCATCGCGCCGCACGGCGGTACCCTGCGGCCGGCCGAGCTTCCGGATCGCCGTTGCAGCGGCTGTGAGACGACGAACGATCTCGAGACACAGGCGCTGGCCCGGCTCATCGTCGAACGGTTTCACGCAGCGACCGGCGCGCGCCCGCATCTCGTGGTGAATCGTCTGCATCGCGTGAAGTTCGACGCCAACCGGGATATCGACGAGGCCACCGACGGCACCGCGGCGTTGCGTGCGCCGTGGACCTGGATGCATGCCGCCGTCGATTCGGCGGAGGCGATGATCGCGCGTCAGGGCACCCGCGGACTCGTCATCGATCTGCACGGGCACGCGCATGCGATCGCCCGTTTGGAACTGGGCTATCTCCTCGACGGAGCGGCGTTGCGCAATGCGGACAGTGTGCTGTCGTTCACGGGCGCGATGGAACGCACCAGCGTGGCGCGGCTCGCGCGTGAGACGCACAGTCTGTCCGACCGGGGTGTGCCCCTGCTGCGCGGTCCACGAAGCCTCGGGACATTGCTGACCGGAGAGGGATATGCGGCCGTGCCCTCGGTCGGCGATCGGGCTCCGGGACCGGGCGAGCCGTATTTCGATGGTGGCTACAACACACAGCGCCACGGGTCGTCAAACGGCGGTGCGATCGACGCCATCCAGATCGAGGCGCCCAATGCCGGTGTGCGGGACACGGACATGAATCGCGCGCGCTTTGCCGATGCGCTGGTGCGTGTCCTCCGGGTCTATCTCGCCACACACTACGGTTGGCAGTCGACACCGTGAGCACGACTCCGATTTCCGGCATCATCGCGCAGGCCATGCAGGCGGCGCTGCTCGAAGCGAAGCAGGCGGCCGCTTCCGGTGAGGTACCCGTGGGCGCGGTGGTGATGCGATCGGATACCGGAGACATTCTCGTGCGTACGCAGAATCGCATGCGCCGCGACGCGGATGCGACCGCACACGCCGAAGTGCTGGCATTGCGGGAAGCCGCGCGTGTGGTGGGTGACGCGCGACTCGGCGAGTGTACGCTGGTCGTGACGCTCGAACCCTGCGCCATGTGTGCGGGCGCCATCGTGCTGTCGCGTATCGGCGCCCTGGTGTTCGGTGCCTGGGACGACAAGGCCGGCATGTGCGGCAGCGTGGGCGATCTCGTGCGACACCCGCGGCTCAATCATCGCCCCGCCGTGCAGGGTGGCGTGCAGGCCGACGCCAGCCGCGCGTTGCTGCACCGGTTCTTCGAAGACCGGCGCTGACGTCGTGTGCCTGAGGTAGCGCCTCAGGTCGTGCGTCTGAAGCCGTGCGCCGGTCCACCCCTGAGGGGTGGACAGTGGAAGCCCATCGTGGTAAGAGAAGGGGCCCCGTTGTTCTCCCCACTCACCGCCCTGTCATGTCCCGCTCCCTGACCGTGCTCTCGGCGACGCTGGCCGCCGCCGTTCTGGTGTCTTCGGCCTGTGATCGTGCCGCCGGACCGCCTGCGCCCCCGCCGTCACCACCGTTCCAGACCATCTCACTGATCGGCGACACGCTGCGCACCTTGCCATTGTCGGCCGAAACGCGGGCGAAGTACGAGACGCAACTCGCCGAGGCGCGTGCGGCGTACGAACACACGCCCACCGATGTCGACTCGATCATCTGGTACGCCCGACGACTCGGATATCTCGGACAGCAGCGGGAGGCGATCGACATCTACACGCGCGGGATCGCGCTGTATCCCGACAATCCGTGGCTCTATCGTCACCGCGGACATCGCTACATCTCCGTGCGTGACTTCGATGCGGCCGTGGCCGATCTCGAAAAGGCCGCTGCGCTCGTGGCTGGCAAGCCCGATGAAGTCGAGCCCGATGGACAGCCCAACGCGCAGAACACGCCCATCGGCACACTGCATTCCAACATCGGCTACCATCTCGCTCTCGCGTACTATCTGCAGGGCAACTTCGACAAAGCCGCCGAAGTGGCGCAGCGTGAAGTGTCCGCCGCGAACAACGACGATCGTCGCGTGTCGATGAGTCACTGGCTCTACATGGCGCTGCGCAGGCAGGGCAAGGATTCCGCGGCCGCCGTGGTCATCGCGCCGATGTCGCGCGACATGAACATCATCGAGAACCACGCCTATCATCGGCTGATGCTGCTGTACAAGGGCATTCTGCCGCCCGACTCGGTGCTCACCGTCGGCCCGGGTGGCGAGCTCTCGGTGAGTGATGCCTCGGCGGCCTACGGGGTCGCCAACTGGCACTGGTACAACGGACGTCGTGCCGATGCGATCGCACTCTGGCGGCGGATCGTCGGGGCGGGGCAATGGGGCGCGTTCGGGTCGATCGCGTCGGAAGCCGAACTGGCGCGGGTGGGGAAGGACTCCGTGGCTGTGGGCGGTTCCGGGGTGTGAGCTGTGGGCGCGGTTTGGAGTTGTGGGTCTACGGTTTGGGGGTGAACCGCCGAGTGGCGGGTCGCGCGTCACGGGACTCGTGTCCGAAACCCTGCCGTTCATCCCCAAACCCACAACCAGGAAACCCATAGCCGCTTCTCCTAGTACCCCCGCTCCCGGTCCACCACCCACCGCGGCCACTCGCCCCGGCCCAGCGCCTCCGCGCACTCGAGGAAGCCCGCCACCGCGCCGGCCGTGGTGGTGAGGCCGGAGATGTGCGGCGACACGATCACGCGGGGATCGTCCCACAGCGGCGAACCGACCGGCAGCGGCTCCCGAACGAAGACATCGAGCGCGGCGGCCCGCAGCCAGCCGCGCTCGAGCGCTTCCGGCAGCGCCGCCTCCTCGACCACCGCTCCACGTCCCGCATTCAGCAACGCCGCGCCACGGCAGCGGGAGAGCACGTCGCGTGAAACGAGACCGCGCGTGTCCGGCGTATCCGGCAGGCTGCTGATGATCCAGTCCGCGTCACCGACCAGGGAGGGCAGGGCGTCGGTGGTGTGCACACGCGTGAATGCGGCGTGCGTGGATTGTCCCGAGCGGGACACGCCGATCACCTCGCAGCCCAGTGCACGCAGAGCCGTCGCGATGGCGCGGCCGATGTCGCCGGTGCCGAGCAGGAGCGCTCTGGTGCCGGCCACCTGGGCGATGTCGCGTGGCGCCCATTCGTGCGCCTGCTGGGCGCGCATCAGCGACGGCAGTTGCTGCTGGATCGCGAACACGCGGGCCACGGCCCATTCGGCGATCATCGGTCCGAACGATTCTGCCGACCGGGTGAGCAGGACAGCGGGATCGAGCGCGGGGTCATTGAGCCACGCGTCGACCCCAGCGCCCGTACTGTGCACCCAGCGCACATTGCCCATGGCCTGCGTGCTGCGGGGCGGCCGGAAGCCCACGAAGCACTCGGCCCATTCGAGGTCCGCGGCGGTGATCTGCGCCGGCGCCGCGTTGCGCACCTCGAGATCGGGCCGGGCCTGGCGGATGGACTCGGCGATGGCGACGTGATCCTGACCGCCAACCAGGATGCGGCGCGGCGCGAAGGGCAGTGTCAGTGGGTGCGGCATAGTGCGGGCGGGCGAGGGACGGAAAGCCGGAGAGAGGGTACTGAAAGAGTAGCGAATTACCGGCGATTTGCCGGCGATTTGCGGGGCGTCAGCCCGGGCGCGCGGCGGGCTACCACGGGTCGCTCAGGACTTGATCCCGCGGCTGCGTCCGGTTACCTATCACGGCTCCCGGAGCATGGCGTCGTCTGGCGGCCTTGGTGTGAGCCAAGCGCGGATGGAGCCCATTCCCGAGGACAGGTGGCCGAGTGGTTGAAGGCACCGGTCTCGAAAACCGGCATACCGGCAACGGTATCGTGAGTTCGAATCTCACCCTGTCCGCTTGCAAGTCTGGCTTCGCTCGCAGTTGCGAAGCACAGGATGTGCGGTTCCGAAGTGACCCGGATTGGAATCGTATTGCTATTCTAGGCCTTTGGTGCCATTGTTCATGTTCAAGCTGTACCTCTCACAATTCGGGAACGGTGCCCTCGGTGGGCGTGGTGGTGTGCGTGTTGTTCCCGTTCTGATTGTGGGGTGGATAGCGTCTCGGCATAGGCCCGGACTGGTTCCGTCTTCCCCGCGCTCGCCACGAGTGTCGGGGGTTTTTGTTTTCGGAACACCTCACCGACCAACAGAGATGTGGTGCAACGACGCCGTTCTGTGTCGTTGTGACCGGAGGTGTGCCCGCGATAGCCCAGGAGGGGTATCGATATGACCAGACTGATATGGGCGGCAAAGTCGCCACATGGCCTGCATATCATCGCGGTGCCCGGGAGACACACTGAGTACCAGACAGTGGCGGCCGCAAACTGGGCCGTGCAGACAGAGGAGCGGGCATCATGAATCTCCTGCAATGGGGCGGGACCGGACTGTACCTGTTGATCGCGGCAGTGGTCAGCGTGGTCTGGATCTACCGCAGGGGGCGTAGATGACCGATGACTCGATACCGCGCCATCGGTCACAGCGGAGTCGACGGATATCTCTTCTGGACAATGGTACGCATGCATGGGTTGTTGCACCGTACGTCATGACCAATCCCAACAAACCCCAGCAGCCCGAAACGGAGAAGCGCGAGCCTCTGGATTTTCCGGGCTATCAGCCAGCGGACGAAGATCCCGTTGGTGAAGAATCGAAGCCGGAGCCGGGACCGAGCACCGCTGATGAAATCGTCGATCGTGAATCGGAAGACTCGTTTCCTGCTTCCGATCCACCTTCAACCACGCCGTTGACCGCCGGCGAGCCCGACAAGAATCCCGAACCGAAAGTGATTCCCGACCAGCACTGAGAATAGGCGGGGCGCGGGTTTCGCGAGCTCTGACAAGCCTTGACGAGCACTGAAATAAACTGAATGGATTGGTCAGCTGTGCTGTCCTGGATAGGCGGAGCGTCGCGTTGCATGCTCCAGTCCATCCGGACCTGGAGAATGTGGCGGTCGAATTTCCGCCCGACTATGCGTGAATCCCCCAAAACTCGGGAAAACACTTTCGCCGTCCAAACAGCCCGGTTATGATGACCGGTACTGGCGGGGAAGCGTTTTCGGGTCGATTGCCACTCTACCCGACACTACTTTCCACCCGGTGCAGGTAGAGGCGCGCCACCGTGGCAGGACTGCGGCGGCGCGTCGTGTTTCACGAGAGGTGTGGAAGTTGGATGGGTGGCCGAGTGGTTTAAGGCGCACGCCTGGAAAGCGTGTTGGCGTTAACGCGTCTCGGGGGTTCGAATCCCCCCCCATCCGTTGAGCGGGCAACGACTTTACACGGTCGTTGCCCGTTTTGCATTGTGAGCGGACGAAACGCCGTGCAGGACCAATCAACGACAGAGAGCGTGATGACGAAGACCATCGGAATCGAAACGTTTCTGGAGGTCGATATCAGAGTCGGGACCATTGTCGCGGTGGAGGCCTTTCCCGAAGCACGCAAACCGGCCTGGAAACTGACCATCGATCTGGGACCCGACATCGGGATGAAGCGGTCCAGCGCGCAGATCGTCGATCTGTACACCCCGGACGCACTGCTGGGACGCCAGGTGGCCTGCGTGGTGAATCTCCCACCGCGCCGGATCGGTCCATTCGAATCGGAAGTGCTGACACTGGGTTTCCCGGATGCAGACGGACGCGTGGTACTGGCCATGCCGGCGCAACCGGTGCCGAATGGAGCACGGCTCTTCTGAGTGGATGATTGAATTCAATCCCCACCCAAGCACCACCCACAAATACCCCTTTCGGGAAATGGTGCACACCCCGCGTCGGGTGTCGATTCCTCTCTGTGCGACGCTGCACATCACGCGGGTTCACCCCCTCACTTCGCGCTCAGCCGACAGGGGACTCCGCCAAAGGAGCGCCGATGCCAAGAGGACGCACCCTTTCCCATCGTCAGGTCTTGCGGGAGCAGGCGTTGCCGGTCGTACGATCGTTTCTGACGTCGCACGAACGTGCCGCCACCTACCGCGTGCAACTGCGGACCACCCGGTCCGGCGATTCCATCAGACTTTCCTTCCTGCCGACCACATGGCCGGAGGGAGCCTCGGCCGAAGGAACGCTGGTGATCGATGTCGCACCGGATACACTGGCTTTCCGGGCCCAGTTCACCGGGGCACCCAGCAATCTGCCGCATGCCTATTTCCTGCCACCGATCGCCCGTAGCGAGGTGGAACCGGATACCATCCTCGACCGGCTCCGGTATTTCGTGGAGGATGGCATCGGGTACTTCGGACTCGATGGATCGGGGAGCAACAGCACCCTCCTGCCGCCTGAACTGTCTCCACTGACGGGACAGCATTGACGAATCGCGGGACTCATCGGTCGGCCGCCCGGTTCCTCGGACGAAGCCCCGATGTATGTTGGTGAATGCGATGCTGGTTCCTGCGCCTCTGGCGCCGCTCGATCGGGTTGTGGGAGCACATCCCCGTCTGGCTCGATCGGAGTGGTGTGGACGAGCAGGCCATGTTGCTGCTCTTTGCCGCCGTTGGTGGAGCCCTCTCGGCCAGCGGCGTGATTGCATTCTACTGGAGCATCGATCTCGCCTACACGGCGTTTTTCCACTGGCCCGAGCGCGCGCTCGCGAAACTGCCGTGGATCTTCTATCGGCCCCTGGCCACGGCGGCCGCACTCGCCGCCGCGGCGTGGTTGTGGCAACGGGTGGGACGGGGATCCGATGGCATCACGGTGCCCGATGTGCAGGTGGCGGTGGTGCACCGTGGCGGACGGGTGTCCATGCGCGGCGCACTCGCCCGGACGGCAGCGAGTGCCATCACGATCGGCGGTGGCGGATCAGCGGGTTCCGAAGGCCCCGTTGCGGTGCTCGGAGCGGCGGCCGGATCGACATTGGGGCGGGTGTTTCGTTTCTCGCCCGACCGGGTGCGCGTGCTCGTCGGCGCCGGTGCCGCCGCTGGTATCAGTGCCGCCTTCAATGCTCCGCTGGCGGGGGCGTTCTTCGCGCTGGAAGAAATTCTTGGCGCCTTTCGTGGCGGACATTTTGCGCCGGTGGTCGTGGCCAGTGTCACGGGCGCGGTGATGTCACGCGCGGTCTTCGGCAATCACCCCGCGTTCGAATTGCCGAAGACCTACAACTACGATCACGCGCTCGAAGTGTTGTGGGCGTTTCCGTTGCTGGGGCTGCTCTGTGGTGTGATGTCCGTGGCGTTCGTACGCACGCACTTCTGGATGGCCGAACGCCTGCGCCCCGCGCTCGCGCGTCTCGGTACGCTGATGCCATGGGTGGCCGGCGCCGTGGTCGGAGCCATGGTGCTGCTGTCGAATGGGCTGCTGGTTGGTGTGGGCCATCTGGCGATTCCGCTGCCGACCTTTGCGCAGATGGCATGGCCCGCTTTGCTGGCACTGGCGGTCGGCAAGATCGTCGCGACCTCGCTCACGCTGCAGCTTGGTGGATCGGGTGGACTCTTCACGCCATCGCTGTACATCGGCGCTGCCGTGGGCAGTGCGTTCGCGGTACTGCTGCACCAACTGCTGCCGGGTTTCACATCGGCCCCCGAGGCCTACGCCCTGGTGGCCATGGGGGCGGTGGTGGCCGCCACCACGGCTGCACCCATCACCGCCACGCTTCTCGTTTTTGAAATCACCGGCGACTACGCCATCGTACCACCGCTCATGATCGCGGTGGCCATCAGTCAGTTGATGCTGCGGCGCCTGAGTCCCGACGATCTCTACAGCGGATGGCTGCGCCGCCGCGGTGAACATCTTTCACGCGGCAGCGATCACGCGGCGCTCGAGCGCCTCACGGTGCGTCAGGCGTTTGCCAGCGAGAGCCCGCTGCTGCCGGCCACGGCCACCGTGCCCCAGATCCTCGAACTCTTCGCATCGAAGTCGCCCGCCCTCGTGCCCGTCGTGGACGAGGAACAACGTCTCCTCGGTGTGCTGACGTCGGCGGAACTGGGAGCCATGGCGCGCACGCCTCCCTCGCTCGATGCGATTCTGCTGGCCGCCGACGTGGCAGTGCCCAGCGAACACGTGCTTCCCTCGGAATCACTGCAGGTCGCGGTTCGACGCATGGGCGTGCGTGGACATTCCGCGCTGCCCGTCGTCGACGAAGTTTCCGGTCGCGTGCTCGGCATCATCGACCGTGGGCACATCCTCGAGGTCTATGAACGTGCCGTCACCTCGCCGGACGGAACCGACTGACGTTCCGATCGAAGTCCCGATCGACGCTCCCAACGCTGTGCGATCTGCGGCAGATGTTCCTCGATCCAGTCGGCCAGGGCGCGCACATGCTCCGCGGCTTCTTCACCCAGGGGCGTCAACGAATATTCCACGTGCGGAGGCACCACGTCGAAGGCCTCACGGTGCACGATCCCGTCCTGCTCCAGTGCCTGCAACGTCTGCGCCAACATGCGTTCACTCACGCCGCCGATCTGCCGCCGGAGGGCGCTGAACCGGAGCGTTCCGCCCTGCAGCGCGATGAGCACGAGCACCCCCCAGCGACTGGTGAGGTGCATCAGCACCGCCCGCGACGGACAGTCGGCTGCCAGCAGATCGCCCCGCGCGATCTTCTCCGAGAGGGTCCCCGACGTTTCCATCGCGGCTGCAACGTTCATGACACTTACCTTTGTGTGTGTACTTACGAAAAGTTTGTGAATTGACAATCTATCCCGTTCACCGTCTGCACAGGAGTGGGGGATGTCCATCGGAATTACCGCGGCCACGGGGCAACTGGGCCGCCTGGTCGTCGAAAAGCTGGTCGCGAAGGACCTGGGCTCGCAGCTCGTGGCCATCGTGCGCAATCCGGAAAAGGCCGGAGGGCTGGGTGTTGCCGTGCGTCAGGCCAACTACACCGACCCGGCGGCACTGGACGCCGCGCTGCAGGGGATCGACACGCTGCTGCTCATCTCGTCCAGCGAGATCGGCCAGCGCGCCGCGCAACACCACAACGTGATCGAGTCCGCCAAGCGGGCCCGCGTGCGACACATCGTCTACACCAGCCTGCTGCACGCCGATCGTTCACCCATCGATCTCGCCGAGGAGCATCGGCAGACCGAGCGGGAGCTGCAGGATGCGGGCATCCCCGCCACCATTCTCCGCAACGGCTGGTACACCGAGAACTACACGAACTCCATCGGTGGGGCGCTTGCCGGTGGGGCGTTCATCGGCAGCGCAGGGCAGGGGCTGCTGGCGCTGGCCACGCGCGCAGACTATGCCGAAGCGGCTGCCACGGTGCTCGCCGGTGCCGGTCATATCGGACGGGTGTACGAACTGGCCGGTGATACGGCGGTCACGCTCGCCGATCTTGCCGCCGAGATCTCGAAGCAGACGGGTCGGGATATTCCGTATCGCGATCTGCCTGCCGCGGAATATGCCCGCCTGCTCACGAGCTTCGGACTGCCTGAGGGGTTGGCGCAGACGATCGCCGGCTGGGATGTGGACGCGTCCAATGGCGCGCTCTTCGACGACAGCCGTCAACTCTCGGCGTTGATCGGCCGGCCCACCACGCCGCTTGCCGTGCCGGTGGCCGCAGCACTCGCCGCGGCGGCAACACGGTCCTGAACGGGAACGTAGCTTGAAGAATGACGTGGGCATCGCCTTCGTGCGGTGTCCACGCGGTGTCCACGGAAGATCCGGTCGATGTCCACGGGTCGTCGGACTCTCTCCGTTTCCGCTCATGTCTTCACGTACCATGCTCGGCATATCCCATCCCTTCGTTGCACTCACCGGTGCGACGGTCCTTTTCGCGGCCGCGGTTTCCGGTGTACAGGCGCAGACGGCTGCCCGCACCACCGCGCGTGCGGGAGACGTACCCGCCGCCATGGCGCAGATTCGTCAGGCCGATCTCAAGCGCGACCTCTACGCGATGGCCAGTGATGCCATGCGCGGCCGCGAAGCCGGAACGCCCGACGAGATGCGGGCGTCGATATGGGTGGCCGAGGAGATGCGCAGGATCGGTGTGAAGCCTGCCGGTGACGATGGCAGTTACTTCCAGTGGTTCGACATGACGCGCACCCGTGTGTCCACGGTATCGAGTTTTGCGGTGCTGGGCACCGACAGTCTGCGCGTCTGGCGCGACTTCATCCCGCTGGGCAACACGGGGCTCGATGTCGAAGGTCCGGTGTTGTGGGTGAACAATGCCGCCGACAGCACCATCGATGTACAGGGACGCGTGGTGGCGGTGCGGGTGCTCACGCCCGACCGTGCGGCCATTCGCACGACGGTCAACAGCGAAGACGTGCGGTACGCCAATGCCGCGCTCATCGCGACCCAGCAGCGGTTTGCCAGACGGGGAGCGCTGGCGGTGATCCTCGTGGCCGATTCCATCACCGATGCCGCGTTCGATGATCTGGCGGTTCTTCGCGCCCGGGGTACGTACGATGTGGACCGCGCCGCGCCGCGTTTTGCCGGTCAGCCCGAGCGCCTGCCGCCTCTGCCAGCGGTCCGACGCATCACCACTGCGGTCAATGGCACGCCGCCGGCGTTTCTGGTGCGGGCGTCGCGCCTCGCCGCGCTACGGGCGGAGCCGACGAGCAGTTGGCAGGTCCGCCTCGAACGGTTCGAAACACCGTCGGTGAACATCGTGGGCGTCGTTCGCGGCACCGATCCCACGCTGCGCAACGAATACGTGCTCTACAGCTCCCATCAGGATCACGATGGGGTGCGTTACGCGATCAATGGCGACTCGGTGTGGGCGGGCGCCGACGACAACGCATCGGTGAGCGTGGCGCTGCTCGCAGCGGCGCGGGCGTTCGTGAAGCAGCCCGGCAAGCGCTCCATCCTGTTCGTGTTTCATGGCGCCGAGGAGCGGGGGCTGCTCGGATCGCGCTACCATGCAGCGCATCCCGTCGTGCCGCGGGAACGGATCGTGGCCGTACTCAACGGCGATATGATCGGACGCAATCACCCCGACTCGGCGAGTCTGCTCGGCATCCAGCCACCGCATCGCAACTCCACCGATCTCGTGAACATGGCCCTGCGTGCCAATGCGCTGACCGGCAAGTTCGTACTCGATTCGCTGTGGGATCGCCCCACGCATCCGGAAGGCTGGTACTTCCGCAGCGATCATGTGCCCTATGCACGCCTGAACATTCCGGCGGTCATGTACAGCACCAACCTGCACCCCGACTATCACACACCGCGCGACAAACCCGAACGCATCGACTACGCCAAGCTCACGCGGATGACGAAGTGGATGTACCTCACCGGATGGTTCGTGGCGAACGCACCCAAGCGCCCGGCGATCGATGCGGGGTTCAGGCTGGAACGATAGGTGGACGGGGGGCCGCGACCTGGGCCCCGTGGGCGGCCGCCGGCATGAAAAACGCCGTCGATGCGGACTGTCCGCATCGACGGCGTTCCTTCAGCCGATCCCGGGTGACGTCAGGCTTTGCGATCGATGCACACGCCCGCACCGCTGATGGGCGTGTTCGTTTCCGCCAGCGGCAACGGCAGCGTCACATCGGTGCCGTAGTTGCCGCCCTTGTGCCACGCGCCCGTTGGGAACACGGTCTCCGCCGAACGGCTGTACTGGCGGATCAGGCGGCGCAGATCACCGGTGCGGGTACCACGCCCGAAGAGCGTGAACGCCCGTTCGCGGAACAACTGATCGACACGGGCTGCCTCGGTGCCCGCGTCGGCGAGCGGTGCGAGGCCGGTGTAGGTTGCCCGCAGCGCGTTGAGCGTGGCCAGTGATCCGGCCGTGTTGTTCACGCGGAGTTGCGCTTCGGCTTCGATCAGTCGGGCTTCCGGGCCCGAGACGATGGCGACCGAACTCTCGCGGGCGGGCCAGAGGCGTTGCACATAGTACGGCGCCGTGAGGTCGTCCCTGGTGGCCTTGGTCACGCCGATGGCGCGGCAGGTGGCATCGCCACCCGAACAGACCGGGATGCGCGGATCGTTGGCGGCGGCGAAGTCCATCCCGTTGCGTCCCTCGCCGGTGCTCACGCTGTAGCGTCCGTTGAGGTTGTTGAAGTTCCAGTACTGATTGCTGTTGGTGTTCAACGAGTGATACATCTGGTACTGGAACGTCGTCGCCACGCCGTTCACCGCGGCGGCTGCATCCGCGGGCCGGTTGAGGTTGAGCAGGATACGTCCCCTGGTGACCTGCAGTGCACTGCGGACGCGGATATCGTCGGCCGTGGTGCCGCGAATCAGCGAGAGTCCCGAATCCGCATGAGCGAGCGCCCGTGTGTAGGCCTCCGTGTTGGTCATCGGCGTGCCGTACTGCTCCTGACCGTCGATCACCGTGCTGAAGTTGAGGCCACTGCAGTAATGCTCCGACGCGAGGTTCTCCACGTAGGCTTCCACGAAGTACATCTCGGCCAGCTGCCAGCCGGGAGCCGCCGTGTTGTATCGGCGCAGCAGGTCCACCGAGAGCTCGGCCGACAGGCGCGCGCGATGCAGCGCGCGGTTGGCGTCGGTGAGGAAGCTGTTCTGCGGCGTGATGACGCGCTGGTCGATCTCCTGACGCGCGATGAAGGAGTCGCCGTTGTTCCATTCATCGGCGAAGAGGCCGCCGAGCAGCAGCAGACTTTCCCCGCCGCTGGTGGCGACGTTGAGGCGCGCGATCGCACCCATGCGCACCGCGTTGGCGCCCGCGGCGCTCGTGACATCACTCGGGTTGATGATATCCGGATCGGTGACTTCGAGAAACTCGGTGGGGGAACAGGAGGTCAGCAGTGCGGTGGCGAGGGCCGTGCACGATGCGACGGATCGGAAACGATTGGGCATCATGGTGGGTTTCCTCAGAAGCCGAAGGTCAGGCGAAACGCGAAATACGTGGGCGGGCCGAACGCCTGGAACTCCGACGGGGCATCGCCGGTCGTACCGAACGCTTCGGGGTCCACGCCGGTGTACTTCGTCCACAGGACGCCCAGGTTGCGCACCGAGGCGGTGGCGGAGAGCGAGCGGCCGCGCAGCAAGCGGCCGCCGAGACGTTGCGGCACCTGATACGTCGCGGACAGTTCGCGGAAACGGATGAAATCCCCGTCCTCGAAGAAGCCGGCCACCGACCGGCTCGGATGTTCACGCACCATCACCGTGCGGGCCTGCTGCCACAGCGGAGCCGTGACGTCGGCCAGCGAGCGACAGTTGAGGCGACTGGCGCACCGGATGCGTTCCGTGTTGTTGTACACCTTCATGCCGCCCTTGTAGTCCACCATCGCGCTGAAGCGCAGGGCCTTGTTGAAGAGATCGATGCCGGTGGTGAGCGCCGATTCGGTGCGCGGCGTGGAGTAGCCGATGAACACCGACGTATCGGTGACGGTGATCTCGCTCAACGCGCTGTTGGCGTTGTATTCGATGATACCGTTGCCGTTCTTGTCCTCCCAGCCCGTGAGCTGACGCGACCACCAGCCGTACAGCGGGTATCCTTCGCGCTGCTGCTGCGTGGTGCCGATCGTGGGTTGTCCGCCCAGGCTGAGCAGCTTGTTGTCGTTGTGCGAGAGGTTGAGCGTCATGTCCAGGCCGAACGCCGATCGCTGGATCAGTTGCGCCGATACCAGCGCCTCGATGCCACGATTGCTGACTTCGCCCAGATTCTCGAGGCGCGAGGTGGCACCGGTACCAATGGACGGCGGAATGACTTTGTTCACCAGCGCGTCCCGTGAGAGCTTGCGATAGTACGTGAACTCGGTCGTGACGCGTCCCGTCCAGTACGTGCCGTCGAAGCCGATTTCGAGTTCGGTCGAGCGCTCGGGCTTGAGGTTGCGGTTGCCCAGCGTGGAGTACACGAGGGCGGGGGTGTCGCCGCTTTCCTGCCGGCCGGTGGTGGCTGAGTAGTACTGCACGGCATCGATGGTGCCGGGTTGCACGCCGGAGGCGCCGTACGCCGAACGCAGGCGGAACTGACTCACCCACGACCAGTCGGGGAAGAAGCCTTCGTCGGAGACGACCCAGGAACCCGAGAACTTGGGATAGAATACCGTCTTGAAGTCGGCACCGAACGCGCTGTTGCGATCGGACCGCACGGCCGCGGTGAGGAAGAACCGATCCCGGAAGCCGAGGTTCTGCTCGACGAACGCGCCCAGCGTGCGGCTCTCACTGGTCGTCTCATCGGCCTGCTGCGTCGCGCCGGCCGTCACGGTGGTCGCGCCCGGCGGCAGGACCAGACCCACGGCGCCGTTGCGGTTGAAGACGTTGCGATAGGTCTGAACGCCGACGGTGGTCTTCGATTCGATGTTGGTCGTGACGCGCTTGGTGGCCGTGCCCGCCGCGTCGAAGGTGTAGATGAAGAAGTTCGCGCGGTTGTCGCGCTTGTAGCCCTGCCGATCGGTGCCGATGTCGGGGCAATTCTGGAACCGGCACAGTTGCAGGTCGACCCGGTCGATGAAGTCGACGCCGAAATTCCCGCGCAGGGCCAGCCAGTTCGTCGGCCGGTAGTTCGTGCCGATGGAGCTGATCATGCGATTGATCGCCTGCTCCGACGTGGCCTGGTAGATGTCGCGCGGTGTGAACTGTCGCCAGCCGTACAACGTGTCACCGGCCGGATTGAGGTTGTACTTCATGCCCGGGCCGCCATAGGTGTTGGCGGCGATGCCGGCCGTGCCCGAGTCGTCGCTCATGGGCAGCCGGAGATTCTGGTTCGTGTATCCGGCGCTCACCGTCATGTCGGCCTTCTGCGACAGGGCGATGTTCAGGTTGGCGCGGGTCGTGATCTTGCGCAGGTGATTCGGGCTCTCCTGCTCGGGCAGCAGGACGAGACCGCGTGTCGCGAGATACCGCTTCTCGAATTCGGGAACCTTGGTGACCCCGTCCTCGTCTTCGATCTCGCCGTGCAGGAAGTAGCGCACCGTCTCGGTGCCGCCCTTGAGTTGCAGACCGTGCTGATACCGGTAGCCTGTGCCGTACGGCGTCGTCTCCGGATCATCGTTCAGGTTGAACGACGTGAGACTGTCGATGGCGCAGGCCCCCGACGCCTTCTGCGTGATGAGGCACTGCACAGTGTTTGCGGGCGTGGAGTTGGTGGTGGACGAGGTTCCGGTCCGCCAGGCCCGATAGGCCGTGGGATAGGTATTGCGGTCCTGGATGCCGGTCTGCTCGGTGTAGTACGTCCACTGCGGTCGCCCTGCCGTGCCGCGCTTGGTCTTGATGACGATCACGCCATTGGCCGCGTCCGTGCCGTACAGCGTCGACGCCGACGGACCGCGCACGACCTCCATGGATTCGATCTCCTCGGGGTTCAGATCGCCCACGCGGCTCGGGGTGGTGCCACCCACACTCAGTGTCGAGGAGCCCGTGGTGCCCTCCACACGAATGCCATCGATCACGTAGATGGGGTTGTTGGTCAGTGCCATCGAACTCGTTCCGCGGATGCGCACGCGCACGCCGGCACCGGTCTGCGTGCCGGGAATCACCATCACCCCCGCGGCGCGTGAGGTGAGCAGATCGGCCACGTTGGCCACCGCACGCGTCTGTACCAGTTCGGCGGCGTTCACCTGCGCGATGGCATTGCCGACCTCGATACGCCGTTGCTCACCGGTGGCCGTCGTGACCACGGGATTGAGCGTGGCGGGCACGGCCCGCAATGTCAGATTGACGGTGGCCGATTGGCTGGCCACGATGGTGGCCGACGCCCGCGCTTCGGAAAAGCCGATCCGGATCGCGCGCACCGTCTGCAGGCCCGTGGGCACGGCCCGCAGCGTGTATTGCCCGTCCTGATTGGTGAGGGCGCCGATCGTCGTGCCGACGATCGTCACCTGCACGCCGGCAATACCCTGGCTGTTGCTCGCATCGGTGATTCTGCCGGTCACCGTGCCACCGGTCTGCGCGCTGACTGGAGGTGCAAATCCGGCCAGCAGCACGAGCGCCATGCGGGTCAGACGTCGGATGAACATGCGGGACCTCTCGGTTCGGGGCGTGGGAGGGCGTTGCGTCCGCGTGCAAGAACGCGTGGGCAGGGCTAACGTACGCATGGGATCACTTCCGGCAATCCTCTCGTGGGTGTACCGGAGCGATTCGTCCCTCCTCCCTCCCGTCGTTCCAGACGATGCCTCTCCCCGCTCCCGTCCGACGTGTCCTGTTCGGCGTGCTCGCCCCGGCGCTGCTCCTGCTGACCGCAGCCCGCGCCGACGATCCTGATGGGTCACCCGTCATCCGGCGCACCGAATACGGCGTGGTGCACATCACTGCCACCAACTTCCGCGGCGTGGGAATCGGACTCGGTTATGCGCAAACCGAGGACTACGGTGAGCGCGTCATCATGGCGCTGCTCAAGAACAAGGGGTGGATGGGGCGCACCTTCGGTCGCGACAGCATGGAGTCGGACTTCAATGCCGCGCGCGTTCAGGCCCGGGTGCAGGAGACGTATCATCTCCTCGATGCCGACACCCGGGCGATGTACGATGGATTTGCCGAAGGGGTCAATCGCTACATCGTCTCACACCGGACCGATCTGCCGGCCTGGGTGCAGCCGGTCTTTCACGGACACGATGTGGCGGCCGGCGACATCGGCACCGCCAACGTCAATGGGGGACGCACGCTGGTGACGCGCTGGTTGGCTCGCGATTCCACGCGCGGTGTCGGCGGAGGGCGCACGCGGGACGAGGCCGCCATGGACGCGGCCGCGGAATTGCCACGGATGGGCGCCGATGCCGATGTCGGATCGAACGCCTGGGCCCTGGCGCCGAGCCGGACCAGCTCGGGCCGGGCGATCCTGCTTCGCAACCCGCATCTCGCCTGGAACGCGGGCTACTGGGAGGCCCATGTCACCGTTCCCGGAAAACTCGATTTTTACGGCGACTTCCGCATTGGCTCCGCATTCTCCGTCGTCGGCGGTTTCAATGCGGCCCTCGGATGGGCGACGACCAACAATGCGCCCGATCTCGAGGAGGTCTATCAGCTCGAGCTCGATCCGGCACTCCCCGATCACTATCGATTCGACAGCACGAGCGTGCCCATTCGCTGGCAGGAAGTGCGTGCGGCGTATCGGGATGGTGATACCCTCGTGCAGATCACGCGACGGATCGCCACGACGCCACTCGGTCCCGTCGCCCATCGGACGGCAACCCATCTCTACATCGTGCGTGCCGGGCCGGATGGAGAATACCGCGCGGGAGCACAGTTCCTCGCCATGATGCGGGCGCGCAGTCTGACCGAATGGCGCAGCGCACTCGCCATGCGCGCCCGCTCGACGTCCAATCTCACGTACGCCGATCGGGCAGGAAACATCCTCACGATCTGGATGGCGAGCATTCCGCGTCTGCCCCATCCCTCGGGGCGGGACTCGATGCCCATTCCCGCGCGAGGCTCGGCCGATATCTGGACACGGCTCATCACGCTGGATTCCTTGCCGCAGATCCAGAATCCGCCGGGCGGTTACGTGCACAACGAGAACGATGCACCGCATTTCGGCAATCTCCGCGCGCTGCTCGATACCGCGCGATATCCCGACAATGTGGAGCGCGGCGAACTGCGATTGCGCAGTCAACATGCCCTGCAGTTGATCGCCACCAGCGAGCGGTTCTCGCTCGAGGAGGTGATCCGCCGCAAGCACAGTATGCGCATGCTGCTCGCCGATCGTGTGAAACCCGATCTGCTGCGCATTCTGCGCGCGCAGGCGGATACGACGCCCCCCGCGATGACGGAGGCGTTGCGTGTACTGGACCGATGGGACAATACCGTGGCGCCTGCGAGTCGTGGTGGCTTGCTGTTCGAGACCTGGTGGCGCCGCTATCAATCGCAGGCGCGGGATTCGGCGTTCGCCGAGCGATGGTCGTGGGCACGCATGACACAGACGCCGCGGGGCGTGGGACAGCCGGCCCATGCCATCGAGGCCTTCCAGTGGGCGTTGGCCGAAATGCAGAACAGATACGGTGCGGTGAACGTGGCCTGGGGTGACATCCATCGCGTGCGACGGGGATCGGTGGACGTGCCGGTCGGTGGATGCAGTGGGGCCCTCGGATGTTTCCGCGTCCTGAGCTACGAGGAGCAGGCGGATGGCATTCGTGTTGCCAACAGCGGTGATGGCTGGGTGCTGGCGGTGGAATTCGGCGCGCAGGGTCCGCGCGCGTATTCGGTACTGTCGTATGGACAGAGCAACAAGCCCCAGTCGCCTTACTACGAGGATCAGGCGGCGATGTTCGCGCGAGGCGAATTCAAGCCGGTGCGTTTCACGGAAACCGACGTGGCGCGCCATGCCCTTAGGACCTACGTCCCTTCGCGCTGAGACAATACCGGGCGCCATAGCGGACGATTCGATGACGGCGGAGAGTGGCGCGACGCGGTGCACGCCTCTTATTTCGGGCGGAAGTCCTTCGCTCACCCGGGATCCGCCGCATGTTCGTGATATTCGTTGCTCCGATGTTCTCGCCCGCCGCCACGCAGATGATCGAGGCCGGGCTGAACATCCCGCACGTCGGATTGGCTGTCATCAGCCAACAATCACTCGATCACCTGCCTGCCGCGCTCGCGCATCGACTCGTGGCGCACTGGCGCGTGGACGATGTCACGGACGCCGCACAACTCGAACATGCCGTCCGCCAGCTTGGGGCACGGCATGGGGCCATCGCCCGCTGCTTCGGTGCCTACGAACAGGCACAACTGCCCCTGGCCATCGTGCGCGAGCGACTCGGCATCGGCGGGCTTTCCAGTCACGCGGCGCACCAGTTCCGCGACAAGGCCCGCATGAAGGACGTGCTGCGTGCCGCCGGTGTGCCCGTGGCGCGTCATCGCCTCATCACATCGCCGGCCGACGCCCGCCACTTCGTGGCCGAAGTGGGATTCCCCATCGTGATCAAACCACCGGCCGGAGCCGGTGCGCGCGCCACCGAACGCATTCGGGATGCCGCGCAACTCGATGCCGCACTCGCCCGCCATGCGCCCAGCGGGACCGATCCCATGCTCGCCGAGGAGTTTCTGCAGGGCACCGAACACTCGCTCGAGACGGTGTCCGTGGGAGGGCAACCCGTGTGGCATTCGCTCACGCGATACGGACCCCCACCGCTCGAAGTGATCGAGAATCCATGGATCCAGTGGACGGTGCTGTTGCCGCGTGAAGTGGACGATGCGCAGTACGACGATATCCGCGCCGTGGGCGATAAGGCGCTCGTGGCACTCGGCATGACCACCGGCGTCTCACACTGCGAGTGGTTCCGCCGCACCGACGGGTCGGTGGCCATCAGTGAAATCGCGGCGCGTCCGCCGGGCGCGAACATGACCACCATGATGTCGCGCGCCAACGACATGGATTTTGTGCAGGCCTGGATGCGCCTCATGATCCATGGTGCGTTCGCGCTGCCCGAGCGCAAGTACGCCGTGGGCACGGCCTATCTGCGCGGTCAGGGCCGCGGACGTGTCACACACATCGAAGGACTCGACACGGTGCAGCGTGAACTCGGTGCGCTCGTGTGCGACGCCCGTCTGCCGTATCACGGACAGACGCCCACCGGCAGCTACGAAGGCGAAGGCTTCCTCATCGTGCGGCATCCGGAGACGGCTGTCGTGCAACACGCACTCACCCGCATCGTCTCCACGGTCCGGGTTCATCTCGGCGCATAGGCGCGTTCCTCCAACCCCTGTCATCGATGTCCAAGACCGTTCTGATGCTGACGCCGGGTTATCCCGGCGAGATGCCGCACTTCACGCGAGGTCTTTCCGAGCATGGTGCGACGGTGCTGGGTGTGGCCAACGGGCCCGCGCACGAACTGCCGGAGATGGCGCGCCATCATCTCAGCGACTATCTGCAGATCGCCGATCTCTTCTCGCATCCCCAATCGGCCATCGCGCAGATCCGCAAATGGCTGGGCAATCGCACGCTCGATCGGGTGTGTTGTCTGTGGGAGCCGGGTGTGGAAGTCGCCGCGGAGATCCGCGAAGCGCTGGGCGTGCCGGGACAGTCGTATGAACAGGCTCTGCGTTTTCGCAACAAGGACCTCATGAAGCAGGCCCTGGCCGCGGGTGGCGTGCGCGTGCCGCACCATGCCGTGGCCACCAACGCCGCCGAAGTGTGGGCGGCGGCAGAGCAGGTGGGATATCCGCTCATCATCAAGCCCATCGCCGGTGCCGGCTCACAGGACACCTTCCGGTGTGACAACGCGAAGCAGGTCGAGGCGGCCATCTCGCAGCTCGGGCACATCGACACCGTGGACGTGGAGGAGTTCATCGACGGTGAGGAGTTCACGTACGACACCATCTGTGCCGGCGGTGACATCAAGTATTTCCACGTGGGTTACTATCGGCCCAGACCGCTGACCGCCCGTACCAACGAATGGATCTCGCCGCAGACCCTGAGCTATCGTCACGTGGACGATCCGTGGGTGGCCGGCGGGCGGGCGCTCGGCGAGCAGGTCATCGATGTGCTGGGGTACGACACCGGCTTCACGCACATGGAGTGGTATCGCAAGTCCGACGGGGAAGTTGTGTTCGGCGAGATCGCGGCCCGTCCACCCGGCGCACGCACGGTGGACCTCATGAACTTCGCCAGCGATGTCGATCTGTTCACGGGCTGGGCGGAAGCCGAATTGCACGGAACGTTCTCCCTCGACATCGAACGCAAGTACAACGCCGCCTGCATCACCAAGCGGGCCCATGGCCAGGGACGCATCCGGCGCATCGAAGGGTTGGATCGTATCAAGGCCCGGTGCGGTGACGGCATCTGCGCCATCGATCTGCTGCCGATCGGTTCGCCCCGTCGGGACTGGAAGAGCACGCTGCTGTCCGATGGATACGTGACCATCCGGCACCCGGATTGGGATACCACCAAGGCGATGGCCGATTTTGTCGGTACCGACCTGCACCTGTACGCCGGCTGAGGAGCATCTTGCGGCTGCGGCAATGTCCCGTCATGTGGCGTTGTCGCAGCAATCGGGGTGGGAGCGCTGCAACGGACCGCGCCAATCCAGGCTACGGTCGGGCTCGCCATAGAGGGAATCCGGGCGCGTGAATGCATCGGAGCCGCGGCACGCGGTTTGCCCTTGCAGGGAGGCGTGGACTGCCGGGGGGCGGTCCACGTCGCTCCTCCATCCCACCAGGCGCCATGTCCAGAATCATCGAAGAGCCCTCGGTCGATCCCATCCGCAGCTACTTCTCCCAGCTGTGTGTGATGCTCACCGGAGTCGCCACCGGGGTGGTCCACCCCTCTGCCGTCGATGGGGCATACACGCCGAACTATCACATGGGCCGTCGCGACGGGTGTCATGTGGTCGTGGCGCATCTGGCGTCCAGCCGGTCGCTGCGTGAGGCGGCCGACAAGTGTGTGGCCTTCGGCCGCGGCGTCGAGGAACGCGCCGAGAGCCATCCGTACGGTCCCGACTGGTCGCAGGGCTTTGCCGCGGCCACCCTCGAGGCGTCGGCGGATATCGCCATGTACGCGGCATCCGGTCAGGTCCCCCCGGTCGATCGCGCCCGTCTCCGTGCGGCGCGCACCGCGGCCCGGCACCTGTCGCCGTTGCATGGCCTGTTCACGCCAAAGCCCGGCGAGACCGGGGAGCCGCGCAGTCACCGGGAGTGGTGAAGCGCGTTCTGAAATCGCTGGCGATTCTTCCACCGATTGCGCAGAATTCCAGAAGGGCCCGCGAGTGATCGCGGGCCCTTTTTGTATCCCGGTCCCTATATTGCCAGCCATGCCCAAGAAGCCTGCTGTCGTGCTCGATGCGCGTGCTCTCGATCGGACGCTGCGTCGCATGGCCGATCAGATCGTCGAACTCAATGCCGGAACCGACAACCTGGTTCTGGTTGGTATCCAGCGCCGCGGCGTGCAGCTCGCCGACCGCCTCGTGCGCATCATCAAGGCCCAGGAAGGGGTCGAAGTGCCCAGCGGGGCCCTCGACATCACCCTCTACCGCGACGACCTGCAGACCGTCGGTCCGCGTCCGGTGGTGGGCGCCACCTCGCTGCCCTGGACCCTCGACGACCAGCGTGTGGTGATCGTGGACGACGTGCTGTACACCGGGCGCACGGTGCGGGCCGCGCTCGACGAGCTGGCCGACTTCGGCCGGCCGTCGCGCATCGCCCTTGCCGTGCTGGTCGACCGGGGCGGACGGGAGCTGCCCATCCACGCTGATGTCGTGGGACGGAAAATCGAAGTCACGGCCGGACAACGGGTCGATGTGTTCGTCGAGGAGCTCGACGGGCGCGACGAGGTGGTGATCGCCAGCCGCGACGAGGAGGGCTGAGCGGATGGCCGGCCCCCTCGGCAAGGATCTGCTGGGACTCGCGCCGCTGTCGGCCGAGCAGATCCGGTTGGTGCTCGACACGGCGATCCCGTTCCGGGAGATCTCCGAACGCGCGATCAAGAAGGTGCCCACGCTGCGTGGCGCCACGATCGTCAATCTCTTCTTCGAAGCCTCCACACGCACGCGCATCTCCTTCGAGTTCGCCGAGAAACGTCTCAGTGCGGACACGGTGAACGTGGCGGCGGCGGGATCCAGCGTGTCCAAGGGCGAGACGCTCGTCGACACGGCCCGCAATCTCGAAGCGATGAAGATCGACATGGTCGTCATCCGGCATTCCGCGTCGGGGGCGGCGCGCTTTCTCGCCGAACGCATCGAATCGAACGTCATCAACGCGGGCGACGGCACGAACGAACATCCCACACAGGGATTGCTCGACATGCTCACGCTGCGCAGCCGGCTGGGCGATCTCGCCGGCAAGCGTATCTGCATCGTGGGCGATGTGCTGCATTCCCGCGTGGCGCGCTCCAACATCTGGGGACTCACGAAACTCGGCGCCGAAGTGGCCGTGTGCGGCCCACGTTCCCTGTTGCCCAACGCCATCGAAGAGATGGGCGTGACGGTGTTCGATCGCATCGAAGCCGCCATCGAGTGGGCCGATGCGCTCAACGTGTTGCGTCTGCAACTCGAACGCATGCAGGCCGGCTACATTCCGTCGCTGCGTGAATACAACCGTGTCTTCGGCGTCACCAGTGCGCGACTCGAACGAGCCTCGCGCGATCTCCTCATCCTGCACCCTGGCCCGATGAATCGCGGCGTGGAAATCGACAGTGACGTGGCCGACGGCCCGCACTCGGTCATTCTCGATCAGGTCACCAACGGCGTGGCCGTTCGCATGGCCGTGCTCTATCTGCTGGCCGGCGGCAAGCCGGAACTCGCCGACGCGGCACAGAAGGGGGTGGCGTGATGTCGTCACATGCACAGTCGCGTGATCTGCTGCTGCGGGGCGGTCGTATCGTCGATCCGTCGCAGGGGATCGATGTGGTGGGGGATGTGCTCGTACGCAATGGCGTGATCGAACACGCAGGCGCGGGCATCGGTACACCTGATGGTGCCGAGGTGGTCGATGTGAGCGGCCTCGTGGTCGCGCCGGGATTCATCGATGTGCACGTGCATCTGCGCGAGCCCGGTCGCGAGGATGTGGAAACGGTGGCCACGGGCGCGCACAGCGCGGTGGCCGGTGGTTTCACCGGCGTGTGTGCCATGCCGAACACCAGACCGGTGACCGACAATCAGGCCACGGTGGGCTTCGTGAAGCGCCAGGGTGAGGCCGCGGGTTTCGCGCGGGTGTATCCGTATGGGGCGATCTCGCTGGGGCAGAAGGGTGAGACCCTCGCCGAATTCGGGGAGATGGTGCAGGCTGGCGCCGTCGCGTTCAGCGACGACGGCAAGCCGGTGGAAAGTGCGCATCTCATGCGCACGGCGCTCGAGTATGCGCGGGCGTTCAACGTGCCGGTGGCCGAGCACTGCGAGGACATGACACTCGCCCGCGGCGGTTCGATGAACGAAGGGCTCATGAGCGCGAAGCTCGGCCTCAAGGGCATTCCCGGCGAGGCGGAGGAAATCTACGTCATTCGGGACATCCTGCTGGCCAAGCGCACGGGCGGACATATCCATCTGTGTCACCTCTCCACCAAGGGCTCGGTGGAACTGGTGCGCTGGGGCAAGGAGCGTGGCGTCAACGTGACCGCCGAGGTGTGTTCGCATCACATCTCACTCACCGAAGCGGCGGTGGATGGCTACAACACCAACGCCAAGATGAATCCGCCGCTGCGCACGCAGGAAGACATCGATGCACTGCAGCAGGGGCTGGCCGATGGCACCATCGATCTGCTGGTCACCGATCACGCGCCGCATCACTACGACGAGAAGGAACGCGAATTTGCCGACGCGCCCAATGGCATCGTGGGTCTCGAAACGGCGCTCGGCGTGAATTGCACGTATCTGCTGCATCCCGGCGTGCTCACCCTGTCGCAGATGATCGACGCGATGAGTTGCAAGCCTGCGCGGGTGTTCCATCTGCCCGGTGGTACGCTGGCCAGGGGCGCGGTGGGTGACGTGTCGGTGTTCGATCCGTCGCGGCAGTGGACGGTGGACGCCCGGCAGTTCAAGTCGAAGGGCCGCAACACGCCGTATGGCGGCCATACGTTCACGGGCCAGGCGCGTCTCACCGTGGTGGGTGGTCGTGTGGTGTATCGCGCCGGATGACCGGTGTGCGGCAGGTTTGCTGACGTGAGCGGGATGTGAGCGTGATCACATCGCCGGTTGCGGAAATCGCCGAACAGGCCGAGGCTCTTGCCTTGGCCTGTCGTCGCTTGCATGCCCGTGGGCTGTTGGCCGGTGCTGAGGGGAACCTCTCGGTGCGCCTGTCGGACGACACGGTGCTGGTGACGGCATCGGGCGTGGACAAGGCGGGCATCGGGGTAGGGCAGGTGCTGCGGGTGTGGTGGCGCGTGATGGACGGTGCACCGTATGGTGTGTCGCATGGTGTGCCCGAGCTCACCTCCGCGTGCCCGCTGCATGACGGTACGGGCCATGAAGACGGTGACAGATCGCTCCGCCCCTCGTCGGAATTGGAGATGCATCTGGCCTGCTACGCAGCACGTCCGAACGTGCGAGGTATCGTGCATGCGCATCCCCCGGCGGCCACGGGGTTTGCCACGGCGGGCTTGCCGTTGCCGGCGGACGTGCTGCCGGAAGTTCCCGTGGTGGTGGGTCCGGTGGCGCTGGTGCCCTATGGACGTCCTGGCACCCCGGCGCTGGCGGCCGCGATGCAACCCTTTCTTGCAGCACACGAGGTGTTTCTGTTGGCGAACCATGGTGTTACGGCGGTGGGACGGACACTCACCGATGCCCTGTTGCGCATGGAGAGCGTCGAGCAGGCGGCCCGGATCGTGGCCGTGGCGCGTCTCCTTGGCGGTGAACAGCGTCTGCCCGCAGGAGAGGCGGCGGCGCTTGCCTCACTGCATCGTTCACACGAGCTTCCCACCGGATCTTCCCCCCGTTCCCTATGACGGAGCAGAACGTCGTGTCCATCGAAGAGGTGCGCGTCCTCGTTGCCGAGCGACAGCGCTATGACGACTGGTTGACGGCCCTCGAAGCGCGGCGGGCGGAGACGCCGGCGCGGGTGTTCGACCGGGTGTATGCCGACTATGGCGCCCGACGGGCCGATGTGCTGGCGCGGTTGCATACGCATGTCGGCGGATTGACCACGCTGAGCACGCAGCTCGATCAACGGCTGGCCGAACTGGAAAGCACGCTGGCCTCGCTCGAGGACGAGCGGGTGGAAGCGATGCTGCGTACGGCGGTCGGTGAATTCGACGACCATCGCTGGGAGGAAGTGCGCACGCAGGTCGAGGAGCGCATCGCGTCGCTGGGGCAGGAGCGTGATGGCCTGCTCACCGAAGTGGACGAAGTGCGCACGCTGCTGGCGAGTGCGCGCGTGGAGCCTGAGCCGGAGCCGGAGCCGGAGGAGATCGTGGCGTCTGCGGTGCAGGTGGAAGGTGATGCCACGGCTTCCGTCGTCACCGACGTTGTGGTCGATGATGCCGCTGATGTTGTTGCCGAAGGGACGGAAGCGCATGCACCGACACCCATCGATGCCGCGCCCGTCGTCGCATCCGATGACGCGGGTGCTCCGCCTGCCGGTTTCGAAGGCGCGTTGCGTGTCTCGGTGGACATCGGCCCGTTCGGCACGCCGCCGATGATGGCACCCGTGATTCCCGCGACTCCCACACCGACTGCGCTGCCCGCGATGCCGGAGCATGCCGGAGCGGACGAAGAATCGTTCGAAGACGTGAGTGCGCTGTTCGATGTGCCCGATGCCCTGCCATCGCGTTCGTTGCCGGCCGCCGAGATCAACCTCGTCAGCGAGATGCCACCGGCTGCGCCACCGGCCCCCTCGGCCGCCGAACTGGGCGCCCCGTCGGTGGAATACGATGACGCGCTCGCGTTGTTCTCGGACAAGAGCGTTCCGGCCGATCCCGGTTTCGTGAAGTCGCTGGATGGCATCGAAGTGGAGATCGATCCACCGCTCAAGGGCCGGACGCAGGGTGTGCCCGATGTGTCCACGGCAACGGCCACGCCGCCATCCAATACCGCCGACCCGTTCGACGATCTCGCGTTTCTGCGTTCCGTCATCGATCCGGGCGGCACGCCGGATGTGGTGCCGCCGGCACCCGTGGCTTCGTCCTCATCCGCCGCTTCGTCGAGTGCGCGTCAGGCCGGTGGTGAGCCGCAGAAGACGCTGCGCTGCACCGAATGCGGCACGATGAACCTGCCCACGGAGTGGTACTGCGAGCGGTGCGGGGGAGAGCTGGCCGCGTTTTGAGATCATCGCTGGGCGCATGAGAGTCCGGAGCACAAAAGGTCCGCGTCGTGATGACGCGGACCTTTTGTTTGCATGGAAGGAAAGAAGACTCGGCGTGAGAAGACTCAGATGCGCTGCGTGACCGTGAGGAAGAACGAACGTCCCGGCTCGTTGTAGGTAGCGGCGCCCTGCGCGTTGCCGACGGCTTCACGGAAGCGACGGGTGTTGGCCAGATTGTTCACGCCGAGGCGCGCCGAGGTGCCACGCAGCGTGAAGCCGATATTCATCCCCACGATGGCATAGGGATCGACGCTGGTGAGCTGAGCACCGGTCCGCTGTGCATTCGTGCCGGTATCCCAGGTGGGTGGTTGCTGCCGGCCGTAGAAGGCCGCCGTGGGCATGATGGACAACACCCGCGACGGATTCCATTCGAGCATGCTGTTGATCGTATAGTCGGGAATGATCGACAGCGGCTGGCCGGTGACTACGTTCTTGTTCTCGAACATGCTCGTGAGGTTGTTCGTCAGACGCAGCATATTGCCGGACTCTCCATACAGCGGAATGTTGAGGTTCCCCTCGATACCGCGCACCACGGCCTTGCCGGTGTTGACCCAACGGAACGGACGGAAGGTCGAGCCGCCGACCGTGACCTTGTCGGGTATTGTCTGGGTTCCCATGTCGGCGATGATCTTGTTGCTGTAATCGTTGTGGAAGTACGCCAGGCCGGCATTCCAGCCGCTTCTGTTGTAACCCACGCCGATTTCCTTGTTGATGCTGATCTCCGGGGCCAGATCCGCGTTGCCGAAGATGTTGCACGGCCCGCTCACGCGCGTGCCGCCACCAGTCGGTGGGAATGGACAACCGTTGCCGCGCGTGGTGTACATGTAGTTCGGATTCGACTGATACAGATTGGGTGCCTTGAATGCCCGGGCGATACCACCCTTGAGAGTGAAGGCAGGTGTGATCGCATAGGAGATGTTGACGCTCGGGCTCCAGTTGGCGCCGAACAGCGAGTGGTGATCGAAGCGGATGCCGGGTGTCAGGGTCAGATCGTGCCGCAGCCCGATGTTGTCTTCGACATACACGGCCGAGGTGCTCGCCGCATTGACCGACGTGGAGTCTCCCGACACGGCGATGCCGGAACGGGTGGCGTACGGATCGTCGAGACGACTGTCGTTGAATTCTGCGCCGAGCGAGACGGTCTGGAAGAAACCGAGGAATTGCACGGCCGCGTTGTACTCGCCGTTCACCACGAAATTCTTCAGACGACTGGTGGACCAGGAGACCGAATCCTGAATGCTGCCTTCGACACCGCCGGCCAATCCTTCATTGAGTCGCGTATTGGTCGTGCCTTCGTAGGCCGCATACACGCGTGCACGGCGATTGTGGGCGTAGGTGCCGCGATACGTCAGACCGCTGGAGCGTCGCTCCATCACGTTGGTCTCCGCGCCCTCCGTTGCCAGCCTGCTCAGGAGCACCGTGCCGTTGCCGATCAGGCGTTCGCCGCTGTACAGATTGCCTTGGCGGCTGTAGCTGTTCTCCAGTTCGACGATGTGCTTGCGACTGGCATCGAAGCGGAGCAGGGCGTTGATGTCCTGATTGCGCACACCTTCGCGTCCCGCGGGGGGTACGGTGGCCGAATCGGCGGTGACACCCGACGCTTCGGCGTTGAGTCCCGGCTTGTCCGGATCGGTTTTGGCCAGATTGCCGTAGAGCCGGTAGGAGAACGCGGAGGCGATGGGGCCGGCCAGATTGAAACCGATGCGGCGGCTTGCGCCTTCGTCGCCGTTCTCCGCCATCGATCCATAGGCGGTGACGGAGCCCGACAGGCGTTCGCTGGGACGCTTGGTGATGATGTTGATCACTCCACCCGAAGCGCCCGAGCCGTATCGTGCGGCAGCCGGGCCACGCAGCACTTCGATGCGTTCGATGGCGTCGGCGGGAACCCAATTGCTGTCGCCGCGCCCGTTCCGTTCACCGTTCCGCCCCATGCGCACCGAATTGCGCGAGGTGGCCGGCTTGCCGTCGATGAGGATGAGCGTGTTTTCCGGACCCATGCCCCGGAGGTCGATCTGACGGCTGTTGCCGTAGGCGCCGCTGGAGCTGTTGCCGGTGAGATTCACACCCGGCATGGTGCGAATGAGTTCGGACAGATCGTTGGCCGGTGGCCGTCGCTCGATGTCCCTGGCCGTGATGATGGAAACGCCGGGCGCCTGCTTCTTCTCTTCCTCGGCCGTTCCAAGAACGCGCATGCCCTCGAGCTTCTGGGCGCGGGTGGTGTCGACTTTCGTGGGATCCTGGGCCGCGAGCGGGCTCGCGATCGAAACGAACGTCACGACGGTCAGGAGCGTCGTCGTCGTTCGTGAAATGATGATGGGGAGGCTCATGCCGCATGATGTGCAGCGAAAGCCGATAGATAAACTCTGAATTAATACCGATTTATATTGTCGTAATTACGGATGCGTTCACGGTTCGAAGCGCCGGCGCAACCGTCGAAAGCCGAGCGGAAGGAGATCGATGGCCTAGAGACAACAAAAAAAGACCGGACTCATCGAGTCCGGTCTTTTTCACCGCATCGTGACGTGCGGATCAGGCGCTGACGCCGAGCTTGGCCAGCCGGCTCTTCACGCGCGCCGCCGCGTTCTTGTGGATCAGGCCCTTGCGGGCGGCCCGATCGAGCAGCGAGACGGCAGCGAGACGATCGGCCGCAGCTGCAGTCGCCACGCGGGCCTTCTTCACGGCGGTACGCAACGCCGAGCGCTGGGCGCGATTGCGGAGTGCAGCCGCACGCGACCGGCGGAGGTCCTTCTTGGCAGACTTGATATTCGGCACGAAAAGCTCCTGGTCCTGCTTGCTGGTATGGTACGAGACGATACGGGGCCACGCCAATAGCATATGTCTAGCACAACGCTAGACACGCGTGGCGGAACAGACTGAAAAACATATCCGGGACCCGGGCGCCGGTCAAGCGGTACAAGCACTCGTCAGAAGCCCTGCCCGGACCGCCCGTTGTCCGCGCCCGTGGCCGACGGCCTTTTGACACCCCTCCCGTCGCCGGCTACCTTCCGGTCCGGATTTGCTTGCATTCGCGTCCCACTCCCGGCCCCTTCCATCGTGGACTTCCAGCAACTCGCCCTCATCGCCCCCGGGCTGCTGTTTGCGATGGTCGCGCACGAATACGCGCATGGCTATGCGGCGCTGAAGCAGGGGGATCCGACAGCCTATCAGCTCGGGCGGCTGACCCTCAATCCGCTCAAGCACATCGATCCGTTCATGACGGTGATCCTTCCGCTGGTGCTGTGGGCCATGGGCGGACCGATCTTCGGCGGCGCCAAACCGGTGCCGGTCAACCCGCGCAATTACCGGAACTACAAGAAGGGCGACATCATCGTGTCGCTGGCCGGTGTGGCCACGAATGTGATGATCGCCATAGCCTGTATCCCGGTCATCATCCTTCTTGGATTCCTGGGACAGCAGATACCGGGGCTCGAACGGCCGCTGGCCATCGCGCAGCGGATCGCTGAAGTCAGCATTCTCATCAACCTGTTCCTGGCGGCGTTCAATCTGCTCCCCATTCCGCCGCTGGATGGATCACACGTCTTCAAGTACCTGCTCCCCCCGCGCTGGGCGCTGCAATACCAGCGACTCGGCGGCGCGGGGCTGCTGATCCTGTTCGCCATGCTCTCGTTCGGTCGGCCGCTGATCAATGCCTGGCTCACGCCGGTCTATGTCCTGCGCATCATGGCCGAACGGGTGTACTTTCCATACTTGTTGCCCAACCCCTTCGCGTAATCCGCGTGATCGCTCCCAACTTCCGCACCGTCGAGGCCGCGGGGCCGTCGTTTGTCGTCGAGCTGAGCCAGTTCACCGGCCCGCTCGATCTCCTGTTGTCGCTCATCCGCGATGAACAGGTCGACATCTACGACATCCCCATCGCCCGTATCGCCGAGCAGTTCCTCGCGCGCATCAGCACGCTCGGACTCGACGAAGCCGCCGACTATCTCGAGATGGCCGCGCGTCTGCTCCGCATCAAGGCGCAGATGCTGCTGCCGCGCGCCGACGGCGAGGAGGCGTGGGAGGATCCGCGCGCCGAACTCGTCCGTCGTCTGCTCGAGTATCAGCAGATGCGGGAAGTGGTCGACCTGCTCGAACACCGTGGGGAGGAACGCCGTCATCAGTTCGCGCGACGTTTCGTGCCGGCGTCCGTCGACATCACGCCCATCAACGCGCCGCTCGCGCTGGCGCTGGGTGATCTGCTGGCCGCGGTGGACCGCGTGCTGCGCACGAGCAAGGAGCCCACGCTGCACGAAGTCGTGCCGCGGGCGCTGGACGTGGCCGGCGCCATGACCACCATCCGTTCGGTGATCGCGATGCGTCGTCACTGCCGCTGGTCGGATCTGGTGAGTGCCGACGCCGAGCCGTGGCAGGTGTTGTCCGTGCTGCTGGCGTTGCTCGAAATGGCCAAGCTGGGTGAACTGCACATCGCGCAGCGCCAGCCGTTTGCTTCCGTGGAGATCCGTCGTGACGCCGTTAGCGAAGCTGCTTGAAGCCGCGCTCTTCGCCGCGCCCCGACCGATTTCTCTCGATGCGCTGGCGGCTCTCGATGCGGAGGCGAGTCCAGCCGCGGTGAGCGCCGCCCTCGACGAACTGCGTGAGCACTACGACGTGGATGGTCACGGCGTGGAACTCGTGGAGCAGGGCGGGGGCTGGCAGATCCTCACGCGTGCCGAATTCGCCGAGGCGATCGAGCGGGCGCAGGTGGCGGTGCGTCCGCAGCGCCTGTCGGCGGCGGCGCTCGAAACGCTGGCCATCGTGGCCTACCGGCAGCCCATCGGTCGCGCGGAGATCGAGGAGATCCGCGGCGTGGCCGTGGGATCCGTTCTCAAGTCGCTGCACGAACGTGGTCTCATCGACATCGTCGGACGCAGTGAAGGCATCGGCCGTCCGTTGCTGTACGGCACCACGCCACAATTCCTCGAGCAGTTCGCGCTGCGTCACCTCGAGGAGCTGCCGCGGGCCGACGAACTTGCGATCGCGCTGCGCGGCGCTGGCAACGCCACGGTCGTTCCGGAGTGACGCGGCCGCGTCGCCCGGACAGCGCGGCCGGCAAGGGGAAGGCGTCTGGAAAGGCGCAAGGCAAGGCGCCTGGAAAGGCCCAAGCGAAGGCGCCGCACGCGAAGAAGACCACGTCGGCGGCGTCGGCGCGAAAGTCTGCCGATTCCAGCAAGCCCGCCCGGCCCCCCAGGCCTGCCAAGCCAACCAGCCCCGCGAGGTCCGCCAAGTCCACCCGGCCCACCGGCGGCCCGCCTTTGGCCAGGGGCGGCAGCACCGTCAAAGCCCGCGAGGAAGGGCCCATGCGCGTGCAGCGGGCCCTGGCCCGCGCGGGCGTGCTGTCGCGTCGGGAGGCCGACAGCGCCGTGGCGGATGGACGGGTCCAGGTGAACGGCACCACCGCGGTCATCGGCCAGGTGGTCGATCCGGCGCGGGACCGCATCACCCTCGATGGCACACCAGTGGTCACGCAGGTCACCAGTCATCGGTGGATCGTGCTGCACAAACCCGCCGCCGTGATGACCACGCGCAAGGATCCCGCCGGTCGCCCCACCGTCTTCGATCTGGTCGACGATGCGCCGGGACTGGTGTACGTCGGACGCCTCGACTTCATGACCGAAGGGGTTCTGCTGCTCACCACCGACGGCACGGCCGCTCACGCGCTCACGCACCCCAGTCGTGAGGTGGAGCGCACCTACGTGGCCACCGTGCGCGGCGATGCGGTCTCGGCGGCCCGGGAGGCGCGGCGCGGTGTGCAGCTCGAAGACGGGCTGGTCGTGCCCATCGAAGTCCTGGCGCATCCGCTTGGCGGTCGGCGCTGGGCGTTCGAACTCACGATCGCCGAAGGACGCACGCACGAAGTCCGCCGCATCTGCGACGCGCTGGGCCTCGAGGTGGAGCGTCTCGTGCGTACCCGATTCGGTCCCGTGCGGCTCGGCGATCTGCCGTCGGGCGCGGCCCGTGCCCTCACCAATACCGAACGGACGGTGCTGGACGCCCTGATCGGGCAGGGGGAGTGAGGGTCGTGGAGCAGATCGGGGTCACATGGGGTATCTGGCCGCAATGACGACATCATGACGCGGCATGTCCCCGGCAGGCCAGCGGTATGACAGCGTCATGACAGCTTCTCTCAGACACGGGATTCAGCGTTGACTACGAGTGTCACCGGCTCGAGCGTTTCGCAGGACGCGGCTCTGGTTCAGGGCGTATTGCGTGAGGTCGCCCGTCGCATCGTCGGACAGGAATACATGGTGGAGCGACTGCTCATCAGTCTGCTCACCGGCGGGCACGTGCTCCTGGAAGGGGTGCCCGGACTCGCCAAGACGCTGACCGTGCGGACGCTCGCCGAAACGGTGCGCACGAGTTTCCAGCGCATCCAGTTCACGCCCGACCTGTTGCCGGCCGACGTCATCGGCACGCAGATCTTCGATCAGCCCAGCGGCGAATTCCGCGTCAAACACGGACCGATCTTCGCCAACATCATCCTGGCCGACGAAATCAATCGTGCGCCGGCCAAGGTGCAGGCGGCGCTGCTCGAAGCCATGCAGGAAAAGCAGGTCACGATCGGTGGCACCACGTATCGGCTCACCGAACCGTTTCTGGTGCTCGCCACGCAGAACCCGATCGAGCAGGAAGGCACGTATCCGCTGCCCGAAGCACAGGTCGACCGGTTCATGATGAAGCTCCGCGTGGGATATCCCACGCGCGCGGAGGAGAAGGAGATTCTGCGGCGCATGGCCGGCGGCGACAACATCACGGTGGCGCCGGTCGCGTCGCCCGAAGAACTGATGGAAGCCCGTCGCCGCATCTCCGAGTTGTACATGGACGAGCGCATCGTCGACTACATCGTCGAACTGGTGCACGCCACGCGTCATCCGGCGGAAGTGGGGGCGCCCGATCTGCGCGCGCTCATCGAGTTCGGCGCGTCCCCGCGCGCGACCATCGCCCTGGGACAGGCGGCACGTGCCCACGCCTTCCTCCGTGGCCGCGCCTTTGTCACTCCCGACGACGTGAAGAGCATCGCGCCCGACGTGTTGCGGCATCGTGTCCTCACGTCGTTCGAAGCGGACGCCGAGGGCGTCACCAGTGATACGATCGTGGAACGGCTGCTCACGGTGGTGAACGCGCCGTGAGCATCGCGGCGATCGCACCCGCCGATGTCCTGCGCCAGGTGCGTCGCATCGAAGTGCGCACGCGCCGGCTGGTGGACTCGCGATTCGCCGGTGAATACCGCTCGCTGTTCAAGGGACAGGGGATGGAGTTCGCGGAGGTGCGCGAATATCAGCCCGGCGACGAGGTGCGCTCGATCGACTGGAATGTCTCGGCGCGCATGGGACGCCCCTTCGTCAAGCGATATGTCGAAGAGCGCGAACTCACCATCATGCTCGCGGTGGATCTTTCCGGATCGTCGCGTTTCGGCACGCGCGCGCGTTTCAAGCACGATCTCGCCATCGAGCTGGCCGGGGTGCTGTCGCTGGCCGCGGTGCGCAACAACGACCGCGTGGGACTCATGCTCTTCACCGATCGGGTCGAACATGCCCTCCCCGCGCGCAAGGGACGCAAACATGCCTTGCGTCTCATTCGTGATCTGCTCACCGTGCGTCCCGCGGGACGGGGCACCTCCATGTCGGCCATGGTCGACCGGCTCATGCGACTCCTGCCGCATCGGTCGGTGATCTTCCTGGCGTCCGACTTTCTCGCGGACGATCTGGAGAAACCGCTGGCGCGTCTCGCGCAGCGACACGATGTCATTGCGATCACGCTGGAAGATCCCGCGGAACGGGCACTGCCCGACATCGGCCCGGCCCGATTGGAGGACCCCGAAACCGGCGAGATCGTGGAGATCGACACCTCGAATCCGCTGGTGCGTCGCGCGTTTGCGGCGCGGGTCGCGGCGGAGGATGAATCGCGACGCAAACTGTTCGGACGGCTCGGTCTCGACGAGATCGTGGTGCACACCGAATACGGGTACGTGGATGCGTTGCTGGCTTTCTTCCGCGCGCGCGCGCGCCGTCCGCACGGGGCCGTGCGCACCGGTCCGCGAGGGACGCTCGGTGACGCCGCATTGCAGCCGGTGGGCACGCGGTGAGGCCCATGCAATCCGTGCAACCGCCGGCTTCTCTCGACACCACGCTGTTCACGCGGCAGACGGGATCCCGTGTGCAGGCGGGCAAGGTGGTGTCTCCCGACACCGTGGAGATCGGCGATCCGTTCCGGCTGATCGTGACGGTGGTGGTGCCCAGCGATGCGCGCGTGGAGTGGCCGACGATCACCGATACCACCGCCGTGGTGGTGATGCGCGAGCCGGTGAAGGTCATCGATCAAGGCGGAATGACGGGCGGTCGCCGCGAGCGGGCCGAATACACCCTCAGCGCCTGGGACATCGGTGCGCTGCCCATCGGACTTGGTGATGCGGTCGTGCGGTACGGCAATGTCACCATGCGCGTGCCGCTCGCCGATGCGCGTGTGCAGGTGAAGAGTGTGTTGCCGGGCGACACCACCCTGCACGTGCCCAAACCGGCACGCGATCTGTTTCCGCGTGTCGATCCATGGTGGGAGCGATGGTGGCCAGCCCTGCTGGTCCTGGCCGCGTTGGGCTTGTTGTGGTGGCTCTGGCGTCGTCGCCGGCGTCATGGCGCCGAGCGGGTGGCGGCACCTCCGACCGATCCGTACGCGCGCGCGGTGCACGAGTTCGAACGTCTCGATCGGCTCGCGTTGGCCGAAGCCGGAGAGAGCGGGCGGTATGTCGCATTGGCCCTGGATGTGTTGCGTCTGTATGTGTCGGCGCGCATTCCCGAGGCCACGTTGTCGTTGACGAGTGCCGAACTGCTGGGCGCCGTGGCCGACGATCCCCGCGTTCCGCGCGATCGTCTGGTGTCGCTGCTGGCCGATGCCGACGGCATCAAGTTCGCAGCGCGTCGGGTGTCGACACCACGCGCCCGGGAGATCGGCGCGGAAGCGCGGGCGATCGTCGATCACATCGAACGCACCGATCGTGAGCGGCGGGCGGCCGAGGAAGCGGCGCGGGCCGCGGCGGCCGCGGCGGTGGAGCGGGAACGCAAGGACGCCGAGGAACAGGCGCGCCGCGCGTCACGACGTCCACGCGCTGGAGCGCGATGATGGGCACGACGTGGCGCGGCTGGTTGGACACGCTGATGAACGGCGAGTGGTGGAGTGCACGGTCCACCCTGGTGTCGCTGTTCGGTGTGAATTTCGCGCACCCCGAAGTGCTGCTGTTGTTGCTGGCCGTGCCGCTGTGGCTCTGGTGGTGGTGGCATCGCGAAGCCACGCAACGCACGATCACCTTCTCGCGCGCCGGTCTGTTGGCCAGGGGACCGAAGCCGCGTATCGCGTGGGTGCGCTGGTTGCCGTGGCTGCGTGCGTTGGCCCTCACCGGTCTCATCGTGGCGGTCGCGCAACCGCGCTCGGGAGCGCGGGCCGAACGGGTGTCCAGCGACGGCATCGATATCGCCCTCACCGTCGATATCTCGAGCTCCATGCTGGCCGAGGATTTCCAGCCGCAGAACCGCATGGAAGTCGCGAAAGAGAAGGTCAAACGTTTTGTCATGGGGCGCACCAGCGATCGTGTGGGACTGGTGGCGTTCTCCGGAGAAGCACTCACCCAGGTGCCCCTCACCACCGACTATCCGGTCGTGCTGGCGGCGATCGACAACCTGCAGGTGGGCCAGCTCGAGGACGGCACGGCCATCGGCACGGCGATCGCCACCGCGGCCAACCGTCTGCGCAATTCCCCCGGACGTTCGCGTGTCATGGTGCTGCTCACCGATGGTGAGAACAACCGCGGCGCCATCGATCCGCGTACGGCCGCGCAGGCCGCGGGCACGTTCGGTATCCGCATCTACACCATCGGTGTGGGAACCGAAGGCATGGCCGCCGTGCCCGTCGGACGTGGGCTCTTCGGGTTGCGGTATGAAAACCGCCCCGTGAAGATCGACGAGGCCTTGCTCACGGAAATCGCCAACAGCACCGGCGGACGATACTTCCGTGCCAGGGACGCGGCGGCGTTGCAGAGCATCTATGAGCAGATCGATCGTCTCGAACGGTCGGCGGTGGAAGCACGCGCCTACATTCGGTACACCGAGCGGTTTCGCTGGCCGTTGCTCATCGGGCTGGCGGCGTTGGTGTTCGAACTGATACTGCGCGCGCGTCGCGGGGTGCTGCCATGACGATTCCGCTCCCCAATCTTCCGCCGCTCCTGTTCGATACACCCTGGTTGCTGGTGCTGGTCATCGTGCTGCCGCTGCTGGTGTGGTGGCTGCGTCGGCAGCGCCAGGTGCGTCGCACGGAACGCCTCGCGCGTTATGCGTCGATGGCGGCGCTCACGCGGCTGATGGTGTCGCAGGATGCGGAAGCCACACGCCGCACCGTACGTCTGATGGCGGTGGGAGCCTTGCTCGGTGTGGCGCTGGCGGGACCGCGCTGGGGCCTTGCCCGGGGACCGATGAGTTCGCGCGGTATCGACATGGCCATCGCCATCGACGCATCGCTCTCGATGCTGGCGCAGGACGAACGTCCTTCGCGTCTCGAGCGCGTGAAGCAGGAGGTGCGCCGTTTGCGCGCGATGTCACCGGCCGACCGGGTGGCACTCATCGCCTTCGCGGGCCGGAGCTACATCCTGACACCGCTCACCGCCGATGATGGGGCGCTCGAACTCTTTCTCGACAATCTCGACCCCAGTGTCGTGGGGCAGGCAGGGAGCGCATTGTCGCGGGCGATCCGTCAGGGCAGCGAATTGCTGATGGCCAGCGATGGTGATGCCGACCGTGCCCTGGTTCTGCTCAGCGACGGTGAGTCGTTCGACTCTGTGGAGGATATCGAATCGGCGGCATCGGAAGCCGGCAGCAAGGGCATCAGCGTGGTCACGGTGGGCTTCGGCACGCCGAATGGTGCCACCATTCCCGTGCGTGAGGGGACGATCGTGCGCGAGAAGCGGGATGACGAAGGGCAGATCGTGGTGACGCGTTATTCCCCCGATCTGCTCGCCAAGGCCGCCGAAGCGGCACATGGCACGTTCATTCCCGCCGAAGCCTCGGACAAAGCGGCGCGCATCCGCGGGGCGCTGCGCTCGTTGCGCACGGCGCGTCGCACGGTCGATACCCGTGAAGATCACGTGGCGCGTTTCCTCTGGTTCGTGGTGCCGGCGCTCATCCTGCTGGCCTGGGACTCCTGGCGGCTCGTGCGACGCGGTGGCACGGGGCGCCGTCGTCCCGAGATTCCCGGCATCGTCCTGGCCGGCTTTCTGGGGTCGTGCGCCAAAGCGCCCGATCCCGCGGCGCTCTTTGCCGAAGGCAATGTGCCGGCGGCGTTGCGTGCGTATCGCGAGATGGTGGCCCAAGGGGACACCACCATGCAGACGGCCTACAATCTCGGCACCACGCTCATCGCCGTGGACTCGTTGTCCGAAGCGTCGGAGCGCCTGGAGACCGTGCGTCGTGGCGCCGATGGGGAAGTCCGCTTTCGCGCGCGCTTCAACGCTGGTCTGGCCGCGCTCATCCTCGGCCGGCAACCCGGCAATCCCGAAGGGGAGCAGCGACTGGCTGACGCGCGCGCGGCCTACCGTGCCCTGCTCACCGACCGGCCGGGGTATGCCGATGCGAAATGGAACTACGAACTCGCGCTGCGGAAAACGCCGCCACCGAGTGGCGGAGGTGGAGGCGGCGGTGGTGGTGGCGGAAACGATCAGCAGAACGAACAGCAGCAACCGCAGGGACAGGGCGGCCTGGATCAGAAGCAGGCCGAAGCGCTGCTGAACAGCGCCGCGCGTGAAGAGCGGGATGTGCAGGGACGCAAACAGCGACAGAGCCGCGTCCCACCAGGAGGCAAGGACTGGTGACGTCGTTCCGCGTCATGATGCTGGGCCTGATCATTGCTGTGTGCCTGCGTGCGGACGGTGTTGCTGCACAACCGTCGCCCACCGCGATCGTGGATCGTGTGCGGGTGAACACCGCGCGTGCCATCGACTTTCATGCGGCGGCGTTTCCGGAATCGGTCTATGTCGGGCAACAGATCACCTATCAGGTGGCCGTGCTGCTCAGCGAGGACGCCCGCACCCGTCTGCGGCGTGATCCCGAATTCCGGCCACCGGAGTTGCGTGGACTGCTCGCCTACGAACTCGGAACTCCCCGCCGCGTGCCCGCGCGTGAATACGATGGACGACGATACGAAGCGCACGTGTTCCAGCGGGCGCTGTTCGGCATTGCGCCGGGTGTGCTCACGGTTCCCGCGCCCCAGCTCACGTACTACCTGTCGCAGTCCTCCAGCTACTTCAGCCGTGAGGAGCGCAATGTGGTGCACGCCGAGAGCGCACAGCTCGTGGTGAAGCCGCTCCCCGACGAAGGACGTCCCGTCGACTTCTCCGGCGCGGTGGGGGTGCTGCAGGCCAGGGTGCGTTTCGACGAAACGTCGGCGCGGGTGGGCGATCCGCTCATGCTCACCGTGCGGCTGGAGGGGACGGGCAATGTGAAGCTGCTGCCGCGGCCCGTCGTGGAATTGCCGTGGGCCTCCGTGGTGGCGGGCAGTGAACGGGTGCAGATCGACTCCTCCGGTGCGCTCGTGCGTGGTGCGAAGGAGTTCGATTTCATTCTGACGCCCACCCGTGCCGGCGCGGTGGTCCTGCCCATCATTCACTACCCGTACTTCGATCCGTATCGCGCCGAGTATGCGTGGGCTGAATCGATGCCCGCCGATCTGCAGATCGCCGACGGCGCATTGGTGGCGCCCTCGGAGATCGACGAGTCCACCAGACTGCCGCTGCGTTCGTGGCAGGTGCACGAGGCACGTCCGGGATATGTCTGGTCGCCCACGGAACGTTTGGTGTTGCTTGGCATCTGGTTGGGCACGACCGCGCTGGCCGCGGGAGCCGGCTGGCGTCGTCGGCGTGCCGCTCGCATGCGGGGCGATACGCGGATGACCGCATCGGCGCCTGTGCCTGCTACCGTCGACGAATCGCCGGGTGCGATGGCGCGGGATCTGCGCCGCACGCTGCTGCGGCAACTGGCAGGACGTCTGCAGGTACCCGCCGGTGCCTTGGTGGTGCGCCGCGATGTGGAGCGCATTCTGCGACGCCGCGGAGTGACCAGGCAGTCCACACGTGAAGTGCTCGAACTGCTCGATCATCTGGCCGTGGAAGGATTCGGGCCAGGGCTCGATCGATCATTGGGGCAATCGCTCGATCGATCGGCATCGCAGTTCTCGTCACCCTCGTCACGATCGTCCGCGAACGACAGCGATCTTCGCGCGCGTGTGGAACGGGTGTTCAAGCTGGTCGATGATGAAGCGATGCTCTCTCCGGTTTCGCGCTGGCTGACACGACGCGGCCTTCGTGCGATGCTGTTGTTGACGACCGTGACCGCATCGATGACATCGGCGCGTCGTGGTGTCGCGCAGCAGGCCGTCGAGACCGGCGTCCGCGTGGATGTGCCGCTGCTCGTGCGCGAAGCCACGGCCGCGTACGAGGCCCGTCGTTATTCCACCGCCGCGGAGCGGTTTGCCGAAGCGGCTGCGCGCCGACCGCGCGATGTGGATCTGCTCGTGAACTGGGGAACCGCCGCCTGGTCCGCGGGCGATACGGTATCGGCCGTGGTGGCATGGCAGCGTGCCGCGCGGCTCGAACCGCTGGCGATCGATGTGCAGGAGCGACTGGGCCTGTTGCCTCCGGGGGCGCGGGGAGGCATCGCCGAAGTCCCCATGGTGCCCGTGGCCCTGCTGGTCGTGATCGCCACGGTGTGCTGGTGCCTGGGCATCGTGGTGCTCATCGTGGTATGGACCCGCGGCTCGACGAACGACCGGGGCATTTTCCGGACTTCGGTGGGTGGAGCGGCCATGCTGGTGGCCACGGGGCTCGCGCTCTCCGCGTGGTGGGGGGCCCGTGCGCTCGATCCCGAAGGACTGGCCGTGGTCCGACGTCCGGAGGCCATGCGTGTGCAGCCGGCATCCGACGCCAACACCGCCGGCGGGCTGGCCACGGGTGATATCGTGCGCCTTGCCGGCGCGCATGAACAGTGGGCGCGTGTGGAACACGCCGATGGCCGCTTCGGGTGGGTGCCAGCCGAGCGCCTGACACGACTCGTGCCTGACGGATCGCCTCGATAGCATTCGGGATGTCGCGGATTGCCATCCTTCCGAGTGCCGTAGCCGACCAGATCGCCGCTGGTGAGGTCGTCGAACGCCCGGCCTCGGTCGTGAAAGAACTGGTCGAGAATGCGCTCGATGCCGGCGCGAAGACCGTCGACATCACCATTGAAGAGGGTGGCAGGGCGCTGATCCGCATTGCCGACGATGGCAGCGGGATGGACCGTGCCGACGCCGAACTGGCATTGTCCCGTCATGCCACGTCCAAGATCACGAGTGCCGAACAGCTCGTGGGTGTGCGGAGTTTCGGGTTTCGTGGTGAAGCCCTGCCAGCCATCGCCTCGGTGTCGGAGCTGCAGATCGAGACCGCGTCTGAGGATGGGGCGGGGACGCTGGTGCGTGTGTCGGGCGGCGCATTGCTCGAAACGCGGGACGTCGCGCGCCGACGGGGCACGACGGTGTCGGTGCATCGGCTGTTCTACAACACACCCGCGCGTCTCAAGTTCATGCGCAGCGCGCGTTCCGAATGGCGCGGCATCGTGGACACCATGCAGGCCATCGGTGTGTTGCGTCGCGATGTGCACTTCACCGTGCGGCACGATGGACGGGTCATGCTCGACTGGCCGGCCGTGACCACGTTGCGCGCGCGGCTTGCCGCGCTCTGGGGCGCCGACGATGTGCACCGCTTCGTCGACGTGGACGACGTGCAGGGAGTGGTGCATGTCTCCGGTCTGGCCGAGCGGCCGGCCGACGTGGGCACGGCCACGCGCCGCGTGCTGCTCATCGTCAACGGACGTGTGGTTCGCGATCACGGCATCGTCCGTGCCGCCGAAGCGGCGTATCGGTCGACCATTCCCAGCGGTCATCGTCCATCGCTCGTGCTGCAGGTGCATCTGCCGGGCGGTGATGTCGATGTGAATGTGCATCCCGCCAAGGCCGAGGTGCGCTTCAGGGATCGCTGGCCGCTCGAACGTGCGGTCGAAGAGGCCGTGCGGCGGGCCCTGGGACTTTTCGACGCCTCGGCGGGCATCGGCTGGCGCACATGGACACCGGGTGGTGGTGTGTCCGGCAACACCAGCGATGACGCACTGCTGCGTGGCAGCGTGCCGCTGGAGCCGTCGGCGCTGCGTGTGGCACCGCAGCCGACAGGATTGTTCGCCGCCGATATCGATGCGGCGGCGGATTCGGATGTGGATCCGGCGGTCGATCCGCCGTCCGATTCGAGCGTCGATCCGATGGTGGCTTCCACCCCGGACACGGAACTCACCACCCACGACTCCGTTCTCGTCGTACCGCCACTCGTGCAGCTCCGGCGCACCTACCTCATGTTCGAGCACGAGGACGGCGTGGTGCTCATCGATCAGCATTCCGCGCACGAACGGGTGCTGTACGAACGTTTCATGGGCATGCTGGAACGCGGAGAAGCCCCGTCGCAGCGTCTGCTGTTCCCCATGACGTTGCATCTGGGGCCGCAGGAAGCCGACGCCTTCGACGCCCATCGGGAGACATTCGCCAAACTCGGTTTCGAGATCGATCACTTTGGCGGTACGTCGTTGCTGGTGCAGGCGGTGCCGATGCCACATCCGCGATTCGACGCCGAACGCTGCCTGCGTGACACGTTGGCCGCCCTCGTGGGGGACCGCACCGCCAGCGCGGCCGCGCGCCACGAACGCCTCGCCGCCACGTTCGCCTGCAAGGCTGCCATCAAGGCCGGCGATCAGTTGTCACCTGGCGAGATGCAGGCATTGTATCGCGCGCTCGCGGACACGCGATTGCCCGCCCACGATGTGCACGGACGCTCCACCATCGTGCGATTGTCGTGGGATGAACTCGATCGCCGGTTCGGGCGCAAATAGCGTGCATGACATGCGCGGCGTGCGCTGTATCGTCGGCCCCACGGCCGCCGGAAAGTCCGCGCTGGCCATGGCCCTCGCCGAGCAGCGGGGGCTGTCCATCGTGAGCGCCGATTCACGGCAGGTGTATCGCGGCTTCGATATCGGGACCGCCAAACCCACCCGTGCCGAACAGGCCCGTGTGCCGCATTTTGGTCTCGATGTCGCGGAGCCCACGGAACGGTATTCCGCACATCGCTGGGCAGCGGACGCGCTTCACTGGTGCGCCGTGGCATCGGCCCGGGGTACGCCGCCAGTCATCGTGGGAGGCACGGGGCTCTACATCCGCGCGCTCGTGGAGCCATTCGACCCCGTTCCGGAACTCGATGCCGGGCGTCGGGCGCGACTCGAACCATGGCTGGCCACACTGGACCGTGAGGAGTTGATCCGCTGGTGTACACGCCTCGATCCGGCGCGTGCGCATCTTGGTCGTACGCAGTTGTTGCGCGCCGTCGAAACGGTGCTGCTGTCGGGAACGCGCATCAGTGACCGGCTGCGCACCTCGGCGCCGGCCACCGGATCGACGGCACGCCATCCGGCGGAGCCCGGGCTGACGGCACGGTACCTGGTGGTCGACCCCGGGCCGCCACTTGCCGCGCGCATCGCCGCCCGGGTGCAGGGGATGGTGCAGGAGGGGTTTTTCGAAGAGGTGGCCGCGCTGCGCGAACGGATTCCGGACGACGCACCGGCGTGGAATGCCTGTGGTTATCGAAGCATGCGTGATGCGCTCGATGGCCGGATGTCGGGTGATGCCGCGATCGAACGCACCATCGTCGAATCGCGGCAGTATGCCAAACGTCAACGCACCTGGTTCCGGCATCAGTTGCCGGAGACACAGGTGACACGCATCGATCCCACCGGCCCGGACGCACTGGCACGTGTGCTTGCGTGGTGGGACACCGATGTCACCGCGGATATTGTCACGGACGTCCTCGAGGAGCCCCTGTCATGAAGATCGGTATCACCTGCTATCCCACCTACGGCGGCTCGGGGGCCGTGGCCACGGAATTGGGCATCGCACTGGCAGCCCGTGGGCATCACGTCCACTTCATCACCTATCAGCAGCCATTCCGTCTGCCGAGCTTTCTGCCGCGGGTCTGGTTCCACGAAGTCGATGTGGGTCGCTATCCGCTGTTCGAATACCCACCCTACGATCTTGCGCTGGCGGTGCGCATGCACGAGGTGGTGCGTGATCATCAACTCGATGTGCTGCACTGTCACTACGCGATTCCGCATGCCACTAGTGCGTGGATTGCCCGTTCCATGCTGCGGGAGGAAGGCCGCGACGTCAAAGTGGTGACCACGCTGCATGGCACCGACATCACGATCGTGGGACAGGAGCGATCGTTCTTTTCGATCACCAGATTTTCGATCGAGAAGTCGCACGCCGTCACGGCGGTCTCCGAGTATCTGCGCGACGAGACCTATCGTGCGTTCGGTTGTGTGGGCTGCAATGTCGAAGTGATCCCAAACTTCATCGACCCGCGGCAGTTCGACCGGGCCAGTCACGTGTGCCCCATCCCGGCCGAGGTCATCGCCGGACGCAAGGTCGTGATGCACATCTCGAACTTCCGTCCGGTCAAGCGCGTGCGGGACATCGTCCGCACCTTCGCCCGCATCGCGCGTGAAGTGCCCGCGGTGCTGGTGATGGTCGGTGACGGCCCGGAGCGTGTCGAGGCCGAAGCCGAGGCGCGGGAACTCGGGGTGGCCGATGCCGTGCTGTTCCTCGGCAAGATCGACGCGGTCGCGCCTCTCCTGGCCGGTGCCGATCTGTTCCTGATGACGAGCGACAAGGAGTCGTTCGGATTGAGTGCGCTGGAAGCCCTGGCCAGCGGCGTGCCCGTGGTCGGCGCGGATGCCGGTGGTCTGCCCGAAGTCGTCACCGAGGGTGTCACCGGTTACTTGCGACCGGTGGGTGACATCGAAGGTCTGGCCGCGGCCGGTGTGCGGCTGCTGCAGAACCCCGCGCACTGGCAAGCCATGAGTGACGCCGCAGCGCAGGATGCCCGTCGCCGTTTCAGCGAAGACGCCATAGTCGCGCAGTACGAATCCCTCTATCTCCGCACGCTTCAGTCATGACCGTCTGGCAAGCCATCGTTCTGGGCATCGTCCAGGGATTGACCGAACCCCTGCCGGTATCGAGTTCGGCCCATCTCGCGTTGACGCCGTATTTCCTCGGCTGGTCCGATCCGGGGCTGGCGTTCGATGTGGCACTGCACTTCGGCACGCTGCTCGCGCTGATCTGGTACTTCCGGCAGGAATGGCTGGAGATGATCGCGAGTACGTGGCGCATCGTGACCACCCGGCGCATCGAGTCGGTGCACGACCGGCGGGTGCTCTATCTGATCGTGGCCACCATTCCCGGCGGTATCGGCGGGTTGTTGCTCAACGATCTGGCCGAGACCACGTTCCGGTCGCCGGTCATCATCGCCACATCGCTCATCGTGATGGGCATCCTGTTGTGGGTGGTCGATCGGTGGTGCGTGCGTGCGCGGGGCCTGGAGGACATCACGCTGCGTGATGCCATCATCGTGGGCTGCGCGCAGGTGCTCGCGCTCGTACCGGGTGTCTCGCGCTCGGGTTCGACCATGACTGCGGGGCGTCTGTTGCGGCTCGACCGCCCGAGCGCGGCGCGTTTCAGTTTTCTCATGAGCATGCCCATCACGCTCGCCGCGGTGATCGTGAAAGTCCCCCATGCCGTGCGGGAACACGGTGCCTCATGGCCCCTGCTTGCCGGTGTGGTCGCGGCGGCCGTGAGCAGCTGGCTCGCCATCGCCGTACTGCTGCGGTATGTGAGCCGCCACAGCTTCGGCGTGTTCGCCGTCTATCGTGTGCTGCTGGGAATCGTCGTGTTCGCGACGTTGGTCGCACGGGGGTAGTCGTAGGTTTGGGAGAGTGGGTTTGGGGTGAACAACCGGGTACCGAGTACCCGGAAACGTGTGTCCCGTAGTCCCAGCCCCCGTAGTCCCAGCTCCCGTGGTTCCAGCTCCCGTGGTTCCAGCTCCCGTGGTTCCAGCTCCCGTAGTTCCAGCTCCCGTAGTTCCAGCTCCCGTGGTCCCAGCCCCCGTGGTCCCAGCCCCCGTAGTCCCAGCAACCGTAGTCCCCAGCCCCTTCGTGTCTCTGCCTCCTTCTCCCGAAGTCATCTCCGCCGCCGGCCTCTCCGCCCTCGTCTACCACGACGTCGTCTCCTCCACGATGGACGTCGCCCACGACCTCGCGCAGCAGGGCGCCGCGGCGGGCACGGCGGTGCTGGCCGCGCGCCAGGAGCAGGGGCGTGGCCGCAGCGGGCGCGCGTGGCAATCAGAGGCCGACGCGGGGCTCTGGCTCACGCTGATCGAGCGCCCCGACGATCTGCGCGCGCTCGATGTGTTGTCGTTACGTATCGGCCTCGCACTCGCGGACGCATTGTCGCCGCTCGTGGATGGCGACATCCAGGTCAAATGGCCCAACGATCTGTATGTGCGGCAGCGGAAGCTCTCCGGCATTCTGATCGAAGTGCGCTGGCGTGACGGCCGTCCGGAGTGGGTCACCATCGGCGTCGGCATCAATCGCCGCGTGCCCACGCATTTCGATCAGGCCGCGCATGTGCGCAGCGACGTGTCGCGTGATGCACTCCTGCTGGCGGTCGTTCCGGCGCTCCGGCGTGCGGCGGCGGGCAGGGGCCCACTGCGTGCGGAGGAGTGTGAAGCCTGGGCGGCACGCGATTTTGCCCGGGGACGCGCCGTGACCGCGCCGGTGGCCGGCCATGTGGAGGGGATTTCTCCGGCCGGGGCGGTCCTCATTCGTGATGCCGCCGGCATCCTGCATGCACAACACAGTGGCTCGCTGGTGTTTGCATAGGCCAGGCCTGCCAAAACCGCAGCCACCACACCTGCATGATGCTGGACCGGCAGGCGTCCCGCCAATATGGCCGTCTGTAAGTTGTTGCATTGTATTGACTTAGGTGAAAAAATCCGGCCTTGACGTGCCTTCCGGATATGCATAGGTTTCCCATGCTGGCACTCATCGTTGGTGAGTGCTAACACTCTCTCTGTCATTTCTTAGTTGATCCCCTGACACATCGCAGGAGACCAGTACTCATGGCCAACCAGAAGGTCGCGCCTCTGGCCGATCGCGTCGTCGTGAAGCCGCTCGAAGAAGCGGAACAGATGCGCGGTGGGCTGTACATCCCCGATACGGCGAAGGAAAAGCCGCAGCAGGGCACCGTTGTCGCCGTCGGCCCCGGCCGGTTCGAGAAGGAAACCCGTGTGCCGATGGACGTGAAGGTCGGCGACAAGATCCTCTACGGGAAGTACAGCGGCACCGAAGTCACGATCGAGGGTGAGGCCCTCCTCATCCTGCGCGAGTCGGATGTACTCGCCGTGATCAACTGAACCGCCCTCAACCGAATCAGCTACCATGGCAGCCAAGGAACTGCATTTCAACGTTGACGCGCGCGCGGGTCTGAAGCGCGGCGTCGATCAGCTCGCCGAGGCGGTGAAGGTCACCCTCGGCCCCAAGGGTCGCAATGTCGTCATCGACAAGAAGTTCGGCGCCCCCACGGTCACCAAGGACGGTGTGACCGTCGCGAAGGAAATCGAACTGGCCGATCCGATCGAGAACATGGGCGCGCAGATGGTGAAGGAAGTCGCGACCAAGACCTCCGATCTCGCCGGTGACGGCACCACGACGGCGACCGTGCTCGCGCAGGCCATCTTCCGGGAAGGCCTCAAGAACGTGACCGCCGGCTCCAACCCGATGGCGCTCAAGCGCGGCATCGACAAGGCTGTCGCGGGTATCGTCGAGGAGCTGAAGCGCATCTCGGTCCCGACGAGCGGCAAGAAGGAGATCGCGCAGGTCGGTACCATCTCGGCCAACAACGACCCCGAGATCGGTAACCTCATCGCCGAAGCGATGGAGAAGGTGGGCAAGGACGGCGTGATCACCGTCGAAGAGGCCAAGGGTCTCGAGACCACGCTGGAAACCGTGGACGGCATGCAGTTCGACCGCGGCTACCTCTCGCCGTACTTCGTCACCGATCCGGAGAAGATGGAAGCCGTTCTCGAGAACGCGCTCATCCTGATCCACGACAAGAAGATCTCGGCCATGAAGGACCTGCTCCCGGTCCTCGAGAAGGTGGCGCAGCTCGGCAAGCCCCTGCTCATCATCGCCGAAGACGTCGAAGGCGAAGCGCTGGCCACGCTGGTGGTCAACAAGCTCCGCGGCACGCTGCGCATCTGCGCCGTGAAGGCCCCGGGCTTCGGTGATCGTCGCAAAGCCATGCTGCAGGACATCGCCACGCTGACCAAGGGTCAGGTCATCTCCGACGAAGTCGGCTTCAAGCTCGAGAACGCGGTCCTCACCGACCTCGGTTCGGCCAAGCGCATCGTGATCGACAAGGACAACACCACGATCATCGACGGCGCCGGTGAGCAGAAGGACATCGAAGGCCGCGTGCGCGAAATCCGTGCGGCCATCGACAAGAGCACGTCGGACTACGATCGGGAGAAGCTGCAGGAGCGTCTGGCGAAGCTCGCCGGTGGCGTGGCCGTCATCAACGTCGGCGCCGCGACCGAAGCCGAGATGAAGGAGAAGAAGGCTCGCGTGGAAGACGCGCTGCACGCCACGCGTGCCGCCGTCGAGGAAGGCATCGTCCCCGGTGGCGGTGTGGCCCTCATCCGCGCGCAGCACGTGCTCAAGGACGTGAAGACGGCCGAGCGCGACGAGCAGATCGGTGTCGACATCGTGCGTCGCGCGATCGAAGAGCCGCTCCGCATGATCGTCGCCAACGCCGGTGGGGAAGGCTCCATCGTGGTGGAGAAGATCCGCACGGCCAAGGAGACGAGCTTCGGCTACAACGCGCTGACCGACACGTACGAAGACCTCGTGCAGGCGGGTGTCATCGACCCGACCAAGGTCACGCGTACCGCGCTCCAGAACTCGGCCTCGATCGCCGGTCTGCTGCTGACGACCGAAGCGCTCATCGTCGAGAAGAAGGAAGACAAGCCGGCCGCGCCGGCCGGCGGCCCGGGCATGGGCGGCATGTACTGAGCAACGGTTACGGGGAGTGGGTTTTGCGGTTTGCAGACCGACTCCCCGGATTCCGTGCAGGGCAGATGTGCGAGCGGGCGCTCTCTTTCGGGGGCGCCCGCTTTGCATATTTCATTTATTGGATGTTCTGAACGGAGGGTGACATGCTCGAGGGAATTGCGAGGTCTGCTGAGGAATACGGGAAGCGTGGAACGAGGATATCACGCGGGTTTCAACGATAGATCATCCCGGAGAACCAAAAATGCGCGCAGCCGCCGGAAGAACGATGTCTGGAGCAATACAAAGACATCTGGTCCTTCTCTGTCTGATGTTGGGAAGCTTCTACTTCTTTCGGGCGGGGCAGGACGCGTTGGTGACTCGTGTGGTGCAGTATGGATTCTGGGTGTTGCTGATCTCTTCGGCGTTTGCGCTCCTGACAATTATGAGGCGGCGACATCAGCCGATGTTGGTGCTCGCGGGAATATCCACGCTGATTGGTGGAAGTTGTCTGTCGGCATGGTTCTCCCTCCATCCTCGTGGGGAGCTCCTGATGGAAGGGATTGGAATCGGTCTCATCGTGGCTGGCAGCGCCTGCGCCATGGCGGGACTGCGTCGTGAGGCGCCGAAGGATTTCTGATCGGCGTGGATCCGTGACATCCGCGTGATCCGCGTCAACGCAGTTGCTGTTGACGCCTGGGACGACCGCGAGACAACGGGAGAGAAAGCAGGAGGGAGCTGTTCAGGATGGAGGTGGCGAGACAACGGCCCAGAGCCAGTTCCCGCGTGCCTAAAACAACGCCAACTGCGTGACTCGAGGGCCGCCGTGCCACGAGGGACGCGCCGAATCGAGGTCCACCGGTGTCATGGGCTCGCGTTGCGGACAGGCCCACAGCGCGTCGCCGTGCCATCCGCATCGACGCAACACATCACGCGCCGTGGCGACCGCAATGGCCGGCGTATTGTTCGTTTCCGAGAGGTGGGCCAGCAGCACGCCACGCAGACCACGATGGGCACACTCCGCGGCGAGTGCGGCGGACGTGGTGTTGGACAGATGCCCGCTGCCTCCGCGGATGCGCGCCTTGAGCGCACGCGGGTAGGGGCCGTTCGCCAGCATCGTGGTGTCGTGATTGGATTCGAGCACTAGTAGATCGAGACGCGCCAGAAACGCCGGCAGTGTTTCGGGTACGTGTCCGGCATCGAGCACCACGCCCACGCGTGCGCCACTCTGCGTGTCGGTGAGCACCAACGCGCGGCAATCGGCCGCGTCATGTGGCAGGTGGTGATGTTCGATGGAGAAGCCGGCCACCGCCGTGGGTGCCTCACTCGCCAGCGCCTGCGTCAGGGTGGGGGCACCGCCAGCCATGTCCTCCAGTGCCGTCAGCGTGCGCTGTGATGCCAGCACCGGCCACTGCCAACGCGACGAACTCACCGCGGCCCCACACGCATGGTCGACGTGCTCGTGCGTGAGCAGCAGCGCGTCGATCGATTCGGGTTGCCGTTGGGCGGCCTGCAGACGTTGCGCGAGCGCGCGGGCGCTGAAGCCTGCGTCCACCAGTACCGTGCCGGCGCTTCCGTCGATGAGAATGGCGTTGCCGCGACTGCCGCTGCCGAGGACCGTGACCCGAATCATCCCCGAAGGATGCACCCGTGTCAGCTTCTGGGCCAGCGGGGATCGGCGGTGGCCATGGCGTGGATGTGATGCCACCACGCAGCGGACGGTGCCTCCAGCGCCACGTCACGGCGCGCCATCATGCGCGATGCCGTGTCGATGAACTTATCCACGTCGAACGTCGCATAGGGCGCACGCGCGCCCCAGGAGAACGGCGCCACCGCCTTGGGTGGCATGGTGTCGAAGACATTCGCGCCCGCGCCGATCACGCACCCGGTCGAGATGCGCAGACCGATACCGGCCTTGGCGTGATCGCCGAACAGCGTCCCCAGGAACTGCAGGCCTGTGTCGCGCACGCCGTCGGGCGTCCACAACGCCACTGGCCCGTACGTGTTCTTGAGATTGCTCGTGATGGTGCCGGCGCCGAGGTTCACCCAGCGGCCGAGAATGGAATGCCCCACGAATCCATCGTGCCCCTTGTTCGCATGCCCGACGAGAATGGACATGGACAGTTCACCATGCACCCGACACACATCACCGATGGACGAGGCGGCGACACGGTCCATCGTGACCGTGCTGCCGATGCCGATATAACATGGGCCCACCACCCGCGTGAATGCCTGCACGGTCGCGCCGCGGCGGATGAGCACCGGACCCATGGACACATCGAAGACGGCCAGCGGTTCCACCGTGGCGCCGGCTTCCACGTACACGGGATGTTCGCCGAACACCACGGGTGCGGGAACTGGTGCTGAGCCGGGCGCCAACGTTTCCTGCAACGTCTCCAGATGCCACGCACTGCCCAACAGCGGAATGTCGCTCTTGAGCTGCTCCACGAGCGTGCCGATGAGATCCCAGATCTCGCGCAACCAATGTCCGTCGATGCGATGAACGACGTGGTCAACGGCATCGGACCCGGCCTCGGCGGTCAGCGCCTGCCACGCATCGGGATCATCACGCAGGGACTCCACCGACACCGCTCGATCGAGGCACACGGCGGCCACCTGATCGCCTATCAACAACACGGCTCCCGCCACCGACGGTACGGGAGCCCGCTGCAACGTCGGCAAAGCCCGCGTGTTCACGACCCAGGTGCCGGCGGCGATCTCTCCGGCGCATGCCGGTGGGGCGTCGAACTCCGCGAACCCATCGAGATGGGCGGCTGCGATGAATCCCGTCGATGCGAGGCCCAGCACATGCTCCCATCGTTCGCGGATGAGCAGTGCACCGGCGCGCATCTCGCACAACGGGCGCGTGGTGGCAAACGGCTCGAAACGCCGCGCTGCGTGATCGTCGAGAAAGACGATCACCGCTCCCGCACCTCGGCAGGCAGTGCATCCAGCAACGTCTTGAGATTCGTCGCGTGTTCGCGCGTGGTGACCATCACCAGGCCGTCCCGCGCCACCACCACGAGATCGTTCACGCCATACAACACGACCTGCACACCTTCGGCGTGCACGACATTGCCCGCGGCACCGAGCGCGAATGCGGGTCCCGACATCGCGTTTGCATGCACGTCGTGCGCACGCACCCGATGCAGCGCGGCCCAGGTGCCCACGTCATCCCAACCGAATGCACCGGGCAGCACCAGCACGCGCCGGCTCCGCTCCAGTACACCCACGTCGATGGCGATGGACTGCACCTGCGCGAAGAACCGTTCGAGATCGCCACCTGCGGCGACGAGCGCCGGATGCACTTCCGGCGTGAGCGCGGCGAGTTCGTCCAGCAGATCGCCCACGCGCCAGGCAAAGATGCCGGAGTTCCAGAGATATCCGGCCTCCACCATCTGCGTCGCGCGTGTCTGATCGGGCTTCTCCACGAATCGCGCCACGCGCTGTACGGTGCCCAGGGCCGCATCGAGATCGGGCACCGCCTCACCGGGCTGGATATACCCGAAGCCCGTGTCCGGCCGTGATGGTACGATGCCCACGGTCACGAGGGCATGCGTGAATGCGGCCGTGGCCGCGGCGCGGTCGAGCGTGGCGCGGAAGGTCGGGACATCACCGATCGACCAGTCGGCGTGTGTGCACACCATGACCGCGTCGGGTCCATCCCGTTCGGCGATCAGCGCGGCGGCCCAGGCCAGTGCGGCGCAGGTGCCAGCGGGCCGGGGTTCGGCAATCACATTCTCCGCCGGCAGCGTGGGCTCGAGCGCCAGGATGGCAGCGCGCAGCTCCGCATTCGTGAGGATCAGCGTGCGTTCCGGAGGAGCCGAAGGGCGCAGGCGATCGAGCGTGTCCTGCAGCATGGGCGCCTCGGTGACGAGCGGCAGCAGCTGCTTGGGGCGCGCCGGAGTGGACAACGGCCAGAATCGGGAGCCAATGCCACCAGCCAGCACCACGTTCCAACGGTTCATGACGGATCGGGAAAGGAAGAAAAATGGCTATCCATGATGGCTATTGCCGGGTGGCTATCCAGCGGACGCATCGCCCTGGCGCCCGTCACGGACTGTGGTCGCCCGTGGTATAGCGGTTGGTATAGCGGCGCACCCGCCCCAGCAGCCCGCGTGGACTGAAGGGTTTGGTCATGATCTCGGCCACGCCGAGGGCTTCCGCGTCCCGGAGCTGGGCATCCTGACCGGCGGCCGTGAGCACGATGCAGGGGAGTGCGGCCCATCGCGTGTCATGACGGACAGTACGCAACACATCGATTCCGGACATCCCGGGGAGCATCAGATCGAGCACCAGCAGCGCGACATCGGGCTCGGCCTGCAGGAGGGCCAGGGCCTCCGGGCCATGCTCGGCCAGCAGGACACGAAAACCATCCTGCTCGAGACGGGTCCGAATGATGAGACCGATGTGGGGCTCGTCGTCCACGACCAGCACCGTCACCTGCGCCGGTGCGTCCCCGGGCATCTCCGGCAGGGACGTGAAGGTCAGACGAGGGCCGAGAGCTGCGACCGGTGCCGGCGCAGTTCGAACAGCAGGGCGGCCAGATTGGCCTCGGGGCGCAGCAGGACGAGCAACAGCGCATCGGGCGAAAGCGATGTCACCACCACCGAACCCCCGGAGTATTCGAGGACCATGAGACCGAAGTCCCCACGCTGTGAGGCCAGTCCCATCTCGACCGCCGCCAGAGCCATGGGTGGTACGTGCGCGGCCAGCCCCTCCGGGTCGAGCGCGCCATTGCTGGTGCCATCGATCAGCAGGCCGTCCCGGCCGAGGACGATCGCTGCATCGATGCCATCGCGGCGCCGGAGCGCCGTCACGAGATCGCGGATGGTGGGCATGGCGGAACGCTGTCTGGACCACCGGGTGAAGTCAAGCGATCCCGGCCAGGCTACACTGGTGTCAACCGCTTGCCCCAGCATGAGTTGGGCGGTAACCTCCGATGTCGTATGATACTGCGGTTCCGATGCACCTTCTGGTACCAGTCATGGGGAAGACCCTGTTTGCCCGTCTGTCCGGCGCGCCCCGCAAAGCTCGGCGCGCTCTGTCGTTTTGTGGCCTGTCGCTCGCGGCGCTGGTGGTATCGGGCTGCGGCGACAGTAACCTACTGTCGCCCGCAACGGTCGAGAATACGACCCGCACCTACTCCGTGTACGCGCTGAGCGGCGCGTCGGGGTTGTTGCCGGCCGCGTACAGTTATGTCACCGAGAGCATCGAGCGTCCGCAGGTTCTTTCCAACGGCGCGGTGAATTTCGACGTGGCCTTCGATCTGACCAGCGATGGCAAGGTGGCGATGATTCCGGTGCGGGTGATCGTTCCGGCACCGCCGCTCGGCGCGCCGGCCGTGAGCACGCTGCGATCGGAGACGCCGTTTGCGAATCTGACCCGCGCGCCCGACAAGGGCTATGCGGCGGATACCACCATCGTCGCCGGTGTGGGAGAGACCGTCCTGCTGCAGTTGCACGGCTCGGGGTGTGTCTACGGGTATCCCTACTACGCGAAAGTCATCGTGGACAGCATCATCGCGGCCGAACGGCGCATGGTGATCCGCTCGCTGGTGAATCGCAACTGCGGATACCGCTCGCTCGCCGAAGGGATCCCCGAGAGCTGATGTTCCGCCACTGACGTTCTGATCTTCACACCGCCAGGTATGCACGATATTCGCTTGTTGCGTGACCAGCTCGACGTGTTGCGCGAGGGGATGCGCCGCCGGGGCAAGCTGACCGAACTCGGAGCCCTGCTCGATCGCGCGGAATCGCTCGAGCAGGCGCGCCGCGCGGCCATCACCGATCTCGAAGCGCAGCAGGCCTTTCGCAACAAGGTCACGCAGGAAGTGGCGCAGCGACGCAAGGCCGGTGAGGATGCCACCGCCCTCATCGCGGAAGGCCGCACCATCGGTGAGCAGATTTCTGTGCTCGACCAGAAGCGCGCCGAAGCCGAGTCGGCGGTGCAGGCGATGTTGTACGAGCTGCCCAACATTCCGCTGGCCGAAGTGCCCGAGGGCGACGAGACGCACAACACGGTGGTCTCGAGCTGGGGTACCCCGCGTGACGACGGGGCCTCGCTCGTGCCGCACTGGGACAAGGCCGCGGAACTGGGCGTGCTCGATCTGGCGCGTGGCGCGAAGATCAGCGGGTCGGGGTTCATCGTGTTCCGTGGCGCGGGGGCGAAGCTCGTACGCGCGCTGATGAACATGATGCTCGACATTCACACCACCGAACACGGTTACGAGGAGTGCTGGGTGCCGCTGGTCGTGAACCGGGCGACGATGACCGGCACGGGGCAGCTGCCCAAGTTCGAGGACGACATGTACGCCCTCCAGGAAGAGGGGATGTTCCTCATTCCGACGGCGGAAGTGCCGGTCACGAATCTCTATCGGGACGAGATTCTCGAGGCGTCCGATCTGCCGCGCGGCTTCTGCGCGTTCAGCGCCTGCTTCCGTCGTGAAGCGGGGGCGGCGGGCAAGGACACCCGCGGTCTGCTGCGGGTGCACGAGTTCGACAAGGTGGAGCTGGTGCGGTATGCGGCTCCGGAGCATTCGCGCAACGAACTCGAAGTCATGACGCGACACGCCGAGATCATTCTCGAGCGTCTCGAGCTGCCGTATCGTCGGTTGCTGCTGGCCGCCGGCGACACCGGTTTCTCGAGCGCCATGACGTACGATCTCGAAGTGTTCGCGCCGGCGGTGGGCAAGTGGCTCGAGGTTTCGAGCTGCAGTGTGTTCACCGACTTCCAGGCGCGTCGCGCGAACATCCGCTACCGTCCCGCCGCCGGTGAGAAGCCACGGTTCGTGCATACACTCAACGGATCGGCGCTGGCGTTGCCGCGCATCATCGCGAGCATCATCGAACATCATCAGCAGGCTGACGGCTCGGTGCGCATTCCCGACGCCTTGCAGCCGTATTTCGGTCGGGCCGTTCTGGCCTGATCGGATCGCCGATCGGGCACCAACGCTCGGCGTCGCCAGCACTCTCTCCCTCCTCTCATGAAACGTCGCCGGTGGCCGGTGTTCGTGATGGTGCTGGGGGTGCTGGCGCTCGTCGGCTGGTATGTGCTGTACACCCGCCATATCGTGACCCAGTTGCGCGGAGCCGCGGCCGTGCAGGGGCGGATGTACGCGCGCATCTACGAAGCGTTGCAGGACACGACGGTCGATGCCGACCCCGCGGTCGTGCTGCTCGATCTGGCGCGCGAGATCAGCGAATCGGGGCTGCCGCTGGTGGTCACCGATCGCCTGGGGCGCATCACCGGCACGGCCAACATTCCGCCCGAGATCCTGGCCGACACGGCGCGCCTGCGCACGTTCCTCGTCGAGCTCGACAGCAAGAACCCGCCCATCGTGCAACCGACGGTGGGGGCCGTGCATCTGGGGGACAGCGCGATCGTGACCGGCCTGCAGGTCATTCCGGTCATGCAGGTCCTGGGCCTCCTCCTGCTCGTGGGTTTCGGTGTGTATGGGCTCGTCGAACGCGGGCGCGCCGAGCGGGAGAAAGTATGGGCGGGCATGGCGCGTGAAGCGGCGCACCAGCTTGGCACACCGCTCTCGTCGATGGCCGGATGGATCGAACTGCTCGGCGAGACGACCACCAGCGGTACGGCCGCGCGGGCCGTGGAGGCCATGGGGCAGGATCTGCAGCGACTGGAGCGGGTGTCGCATCGTTTCGAACGCATCGGCCGGCCGCCGCGCGACGAAGACGTGGATTGCAGCGCGCTCGTGGATCGTCTCGCTGCGTATTTTGCCGCCCGCGCGCCGACGCTCTCGCGCACGGTCAAAATCCGCAGTGAGCACCCGGACGGCCCGGTGAGCACGCGGGGGGACCGGGTGCTGCTGGAGTGGGTGCTCGAAGTGCTCATCAAGAATGCCATCGACGCGCTCGGCGGCCGCGATGGGGAAGTGGTGGTGTCGGCACGCACGCTGCCCGAAGGCGGGGTCCGTATCCGTGTGCAGGACGACGGTCCCGGCGTCCCGCGGCATCTGCGCAAGCGCATTTTCGACGCCGGTTTCAGCACGAAGGACCGCGGCTGGGGTATCGGTCTCTCGCTGGCCCGCCGTATCGTGCAGGAGAATCATCACGGCAAACTGCTGCTCGCCGAAACCGACCGTGGCGCGGCCTTCGACATTATCTTGCATGGATGACGACGACGGGTTGGGCGGGTTCGCTGTTCGATGCCATTCCTGCAAAGCCGGCACTTGATCTCGACGCGATCACGCGTGGGCTCAATGCGGCGCAGCGGGAGGCCGTGTATCACGATGATGGGCCGGCCCTCGTGCTGGCCGGTGCCGGTTCGGGCAAGACGCGCGTATTGACCACACGCATCGCGCGGCTGATCGGCGCGAACGGCGTGGCGCCGCACGAGATCCTGGCGGTGACGTTCACCAACAAGGCCGCCGGTGAGATGCGATCGCGTATCGCCGGATTCCTGGGACATGAACCCAAGGGCATGTGGTGCGGTACCTTCCACGCGCTGGGGGCGCGCATGCTGCGTGGTGTGGCGCCGCTCGTGGGACGGGAACAGAACTTCACCATCTACGATGAAGACGACGCCATCGGCGCCGTGAAGCGCGTGATGGAGCGGCGTGGTCTGAGTCCCAAGCAGTTCGCGCCCAACGCCATTCTGGGAGCGATCTCCAGCGCCAAGAACGCCCTCGTATCCCCGTCGGAGTATGCACGGGCGGCACGCGACACCTTCGCGACGGCCGTGGCCGGTGTCTACACCGATCTCGAAACGGCACTGCAGCAGGCCAACGCGGTGACCTTCGACGATCTGCTGGTCCTGCCGGTGCGGGCGCTCGAAACCGACGAAGCGCTGCGGGCCCACTATCAGCGTCGCTTCCGCTATCTGCTGGTGGACGAGTATCAGGATACGAACGCCGCCCAGTACCGTTTCGTGCAGCTCATGGGCGGCGGATACCGCAATGTGATGGTGGTGGGCGACGACGATCAGTCCATCTACGGATGGCGCGGCGCCGATATCCGGAACATCCTCGATTTCGAGCGCGACTTCCCCGGCGCGCGCGTGGTGCGTCTCGAGGAAAACTATCGGTCCACGCCAAATGTCCTGGCGCTGGCCAACGCGGTGATCGCCGAGAACAGCGAACGTCGCGGCAAGACGCTGCGTGCCACGCGTCCGGCCGGTGAGGCGGTCACGCTTATCGAGTCGCTCGACGAACGCGACGAGGCCGACTTCATCGCCGAGACGATTCTCACGCGCATGGCGCGTTCGGATCTCTCGCGGCGCGATTGTGCGGTGTTGTATCGCACCAATGCGCAGTCGCGGGCCATCGAAGATGCCTTCCGTCGGCGCAACATGCCGTATCGTCTCGTAGGCGCCGTGCGTTTCTACGACCGGCGTGAAATCCGCGATCTCATGGCGTATCTCAAGCTGATCGCCAATCCGGCCGACGACGAAGCGTTCCGACGCGCGGTGAATGTCCCCAAGCGCGGCCTGGGCGATGCCACGATCGCGCTGCTCGCCGAGCGCGCGCAGATCGAAGGCAAACCGATGCTGGAGATGGCGGGACGTTTCGACGTGGTGACCGACATGCGGCCGGCCGCGCGGACGGCGCTCGGCGAGTTCGTCGCGCTCGTGCAGCGGTTGCGCACCATGGCCACGGACGCCGCGGTCGACGAACTGCTGCGCGAACTCGTGCAGACCATCAGATACACCGATCACCTGCGGGCCGAAGGGCCGGAAGGCATCGAGCGTATCGACAACGTGCGCGAACTCATCGCCGGCGCGGCCGAAGTGGTGGCCGATGAGGGCGGTGAGGTGGGACTCACGCCGCTCGATCATTTCCTGCAGTCGTCCACGCTGGTGGCCGGCGTCGATCGGCTCGATCCCAATGCCGATGCCGTCACCTGCATGACGATGCACAATGCCAAGGGACTCGAATTCCCGCTGGTGTTCGTGTGTGGTCTCGAAGACGGTCTCTTTCCTCTTGCGCGCGCGGCCGAGGAACCCACGCAGCTGGAAGAGGAACGGCGGCTGTTCTATGTGGGCATCACGCGCGCCGAGGAGAAGTTGTACCTCACGTGCGCGGAGCAGCGCCGGCGCAATGGGGAGCTGATGTACTCCATGCCGTCGCGCTTCCTCGATGTCATCACCCCCTCGCTGGCCGAACGCGGCAAGACGGCGCGCGCCAAGGCCGAGGGGCGCGGGACATTTGGCGGCTATGGGAGCGCGGGCAGTGGCTACGGCAGCCGGCGTTCGGGTGACGATTGGGGGAGAAGTGGCTACAACGGCACCGGTTCCGGCGCCTCGGGCGGAGCGGGAGGCCGACGATCGGTTGGCCCCTACGGCTCGGCGGGGTACCGGAGCGGGACCGGTACAGGCGTCAACAGTCGCGACATTCCCTTTGGCAAGGCACCCACCGGCTTCAGTACACCCAATCGTCGTGAGCAGCCCAAGGGACCGCCGGAGCCCGAGGATGAATCGCAGGATACACCACTCTTCCAGCCGGGAGAGCGCGTGAAACACGCCAGATTCGGCACCGGAACCATCGCGGAGCTCACCGGCAGCGGTCGTGATACCAAGGTGCGTATCGATTTCGACGATGAGGAGATCGGGCGGAAGACGCTCGTTCTCGCCCAGGCAAAGCTCGAACGAGGGTGGGATTGATGTCGGTGACACCGGATGATGTGCGGCACGTGGCGACACTCGCCCGCCTTGGACTCGACGAGCAGCGCATTCCGGCGCTCGTCGGGGAGTTGAACGGCATTCTCGCGCACATGGATGTGCTGCAGCAGGTGGATGTGTCCGGCGTACCGCTCACCCCGCCCGACCAGGCGGCACCGCTGCGCCCGGATGCGCGACCGGCCGATGCGCTGCAACGCACCCGCGAGTCGTTCGCGCCGGCCATGCGTGATGGATTCTTCCTCGTGCCGCGATTGACCACGCACGGCGCGCAGGGGGCCTCGGCCGATGAGGGCGACGCCGCATGAGCGAAACGAATTCGCCGACCCCGATGCACGAGACGGCCATTCCGTCTTCGTTGCGTACACACACCGTGGCCGACGCCTGGCAGTGCTTCGACCGCAACGACGTGGCCGGTCTCAACGCGTTTCTGTCGCTCGATCGTGACGCGACGACCACGGGCGCACTGACAGGCACGGGCGCGCTGGCTGGTGTGCCCGTGGCCATCAAGGACAACCTCGCGACGCTGACACTGCCCACCACCTGTGCTTCGCGGATTCTCGAAGGGTATGTGAGCCCCTTCGAAGCCACGGCCGTGCGCAGACTGCGCGAGGCCGGTGCCGTGGTGATCGGCAAGACCAACATGGACGAATTCGCCATGGGGTCGTCCACCGAGAACAGCGCGTACGGACCGACGCGCAATCCGCTCGATCGCGATCGGGTGCCGGGAGGATCGTCCGGGGGCTCGGCGGCAGCCGTTGCGGCGGGTGTGGTGCGTATCGCGCTGGGTTCGGAAACCGGCGGATCGGTACGCCAGCCCGCGGCATTCTGCGGCATCGTCGGCGTCAAACCCACATACGGCCGTGTGAGCCGCTACGGTCTCGTGGCGTACGCTTCGTCGCTCGACAATGTGGGCGTATTCGGAAGCACGGTCGCCGAGGCGGCGGCCGCGCTGGAGATCATCGCGGGGCATGATCCGCTCGATTCCACGAGCGCCGATGTCCCGGTGCCGCCGATGCTGCCGGCGCGCGCGCACGACGATGTGGCAAAACCGCTGAGCGGGCTCGTGGTCGGGAAGCCGCGCGAATACTTCCCGGCGAATCTCGATCCGCGCATCGCGTCGCACTGCGAGCGTGCACTCGCCCAGCTCGCGGCGCTGGGCGCCGAAGTGCGGGAGGTGTCGCTGCCCAGCACCGATCTGGCCATTCCGGTCTATTACATCATCGCGCCCGCCGAAGCGTCGAGCAATCTCGCGCGCTACGATGGGGCGCGGTATGGCGCACGTGCCGAGGCCGGTGATCTGCGTTCGATGTACGAACGGACGCGCTCCCGTGGATTCGGCGACGAGGTGACCCGTCGCATTCTGCTGGGTACGTATGTGCTGAGCGCCGGCTATTACGACGCCTACTACAAGCGCGCGCAGGCGGTGCGCACGCTCATCACGCGCGAGTTCGCCGATGTCTTCGCGAGCGGCGTGCATCTGCTGTTCACTCCCACGACGCCCACGCCGGCCTTCCGGCTTGGCGAGTTGAGCGATCCGTACGAGATGTATCTCAGCGATATCTTCACCGTGACCGCCAACCTCGCTGGTGTGCCCGCCATGTCCCAGCCCATCGGCCTCGTGGACGGCCTGCCCGTTGGCGGACAGTTCATGGCGCCGCATTTTGCCGAGCCCACGATGTTGCGTGCGGCGGCGGCGCTCGAAGCCGCGCTGGGCGCGACGGCCGGTGCAGCCGGGGTGACGGCATGAGCATCACCATGAGCACTGCGGCGAACACCGCCACGAGCACCACGAACGGCACCTGGGAACTCGTCATCGGTCTCGAGGTGCACTGCCAGCTCAGAACGCGCAGCAAGATCTTCTGCGGATGCGCCACCTCGTTCGGTGAGGCGCCGAATACGAACACCTGTCCGGTGTGTCTCGGTCTGCCGGGCGCGCTGCCGGTACTCAATGCCGAGGCGGTGGAACTTGCCACGCGTGCGTCGCTGGCGTTGGGGTGCACCGTGCACGAGGCGTCGGTGTTCGCCCGCAAGAACTACTTCTATCCCGATCTGCCCAAGGGGTACCAGATCTCGCAGTTCGATCGGCCGCTGGCCACCGACGGATCGCTGGTGATCGGTACGCAGGCCGACGGGACGCCGCGGGTGATCCGTGTGCATCGGGTGCACATGGAAGAAGACGCCGGCAAATCCGTGCACGATCGTTTTCGCGATGTCTCGGCCATCGATCTCAATCGCGCCGGCACACCGCTCGTCGAGATCGTGTCGGAGCCCGATATCCGCTCGGGGGCGGAAGCCGGTGCCTACGCGCGCCGCATGAAGCAGATCCTCGAGTACGCCGGCGTCTCCGACGCGAACATGGAGGAAGGTTCGCTACGGGTGGACGTGAACATCTCCATCCGGCCGTCCAGCACGAGTCCCTTCGGCACCAAGACCGAGATCAAGAATCTCAATTCGTTTTCGGCCATCGAGCGCGCCGTGGAGATCGAATTCGCCCGGCAGTGTCGTGTGCTCGAAAGCGGCGGTGTCATCGAACAGCAGACCATGCTGTACGACGACAAGCGCAATGAGGTGCGGCCGGCACGCAGCAAGGAAGGCAGTCACGACTATCGGTATTTCCCGGAGCCCGACCTGCCACCGCTGCGTCTTTCCGCGGCGTACATCGAGACGCAGCGTGCGGCGCTGCCCGAGTTGCCCGAAGCCAAGCGGCGTCGGTTCGCGACCGAGTATGGTCTGGGCGATGTCGAGATCGAACAGCTCATCGTCGATCAGACGCTGGCCGCGCACTACGAACTGGTCGCGCGCGCGTCGGGTGATGCGCGACGCGCCGCCAACTGGATGTTGGGCACCGTGCTCGCGGCGGTGAACGCCTCCGGGCGCTCACTCGGCGAGCATCCTGTCTCCGCGGAGCGCCTCGGTGCACTCATCAAACTGGAGGCGGCCGGCGAAGTCTCCAACACGGCCGCGCGTCAGGTGTTCGGGTTGATGGAGGAGGAGGGCGGGGAACCCCTCGAACTGGCGAAGCGTGAGGGCCTGCTGCAGGTGCGCGACGATTCCGCGTTGGTGGGGTGGATCGACGAAGTGTTCGCCGAGAACCCGGCGGAGGCCGCGCGTTTCGTGGGCGGCGAAAAGAAATTGCAGGGCGTGCTGGTCGGCCTGGTGATGAAGAAGTCCCGAGGATCGGCCGATCCGAAGAAGGTCAACCAGTTGCTTGGCGCACGCGTGGGGTGAAGAGCGGCGCGGACAAGTCGGCGGCGTGATGCAGTGGCGTCGCCGGCATGCCGAACATGCGGTCTGCTTCGAGCGCCGCCCGGATGTCGCCGCCCTGGCGACGGGCGAGGCGGCGCACCTGTTTGGCTTCGCGCAGCGGCTTGTCGCCTGAAGGATCGAAGCGGAACGGTTCGCTGTGATCCCACGACTGGAAGAGGTCGATGATGTAGTCGAAGGAGCGCGAGAGATAGCGCGCCACATCGGTGTCGTGCAGATCCCAGCGGCTGTTCTCGGACACCAGTTGAAAAATGCGTTGCCACGAATCGGTGTCGGTGACGTACACCATGCCCCGGAAAATGCGGCGATTGGTGGGCGTGCCGAACAGCGTGGGACTGAGAATCCGGTCGAGATGCTGATCGGAGCGCGAATGGTCGAGAAAGAGCAGTTCGCGCGCCCGGCGTGGCCAGGGATCACCGATGTGTGTATCGATGCGACTTTCCCAATAGCTGTGTCCCAGCGCGGTGGTACTCGACGTCACCGCGAGCTGCCGGGGCACGAAAAAATTGTGCGCCACCACATCGGCCGCGAGATGGGCCAGATAGCCCAGCGCGAACGCCTGCAACGCCGGCGGTTCCGCTTCGTCGTGGATCTCCATTCCGACATGCCACGAATGACAGTGGCGTCCGACTTCGGCGTATTTCTTGGCGATGCTGGTGTCGGCCGCGATCGATCCGTACAGGAAATCGGCGGGATGTGCGGCCAGCAGCGCGGCAAAATGCGCCGGCAGCAGCGAGAGGTGGTTCAGCACCGCGTCGCCGAGAAACACATGGGTGCCCGGCGTCCATGCCCAGGCCGTGGAAGGAAACACCACGAGCAGGACGAGCGCGCCGAGCACCCCGCCCAGCAGCATCATCGGCGCCGGCGTCCGGGCGCGAGTCGGGAAGCCGCTTCGCTGGCGCCGGCCTGCACGCCGCGGATGGCCGACACGGCCGAGATGGCCGTATCCTCGAGCTCGGCCTGCAGCACGTCGAGCACGGCATTCACCTCGTCGACACGCTGTGCGGTGGTTTCCGCCGCATTGAGCAGTTCATCGGAGATGGCCGCGGCCGCATCGGTGACCCGTTCCACATCCTCGCGGAGCAGGCTCACGGTCTCGCGGGCATCACCCACCAGCGCCGTGGCTTTCTCTACGAGCGGCCGGGTTTCGTTGGCCAGCCGATCGACGGTGCCGGTGAGGCTCCTGACTGCCTCGCGGACGGTGAGCAGCAGCATGATGAGGACTGCCAGCGTGCCCACGGCCAGCAGCAGCACGACCAACTGCAGGATGCCGTTCGTCCAGTCCAGCAACCCCCGGTCGGGGATGGTTCTGGCCACGATGGTGTCCGGCAGGGTGATCGCCTGCAGGAGGAATGGAGTCCACGCGCTCGCAATCGGCATGAAATGTGATCTAAGGGTTCACGACCGGACCGGGAAGGGGCGCCGCGCATTCGCCCGCCCATCGCCTTCGACGCGGGGAGGCGAGGGCAAGTGTTTGCGGCTATGCTTCGGCTACGCTTCCCGGAGAATCACCGGACCATCATCTGCAAGGCTGCGGTGCGGCTGTTTCACGGTTTTTCGACAGCCGCACGTTGCTTCAACCCCACTGGCATGTCTGCTGTTCAATTCATCGTCGAAGGCGGTCATCATCTGCAGGGGAGTATTCGTCCTGCCGGCAACAAGAACGCGGCGCTGCCCATCGTCGCCGCGGCGTTGCTGACCGATCAGCCGGTGCAGCTGTACAATGTGCCGCGCATCCGCGATATCGAGACGCTGGTGGAACTCATCCGCACCACCGGGGCGCACTGCGAGTGGACGGACGGGAATGCGCTGCGCATTCACGCGCAACAGGTGCAGGCCGGCGATCTCGATCCGGCGATGTGTGCCCGTATCCGGGCGTCGATTCTGCTGGCGGCGCCACTGCTGGCCCGTTGTGGGTCGGTGACGCTGTCCCCGCCCGGCGGTGATGTGATCGGTCGACGCCGCCTCGATACCCACTTCCATGTGTTGCAGGCGTTGGGCGCGTCGTACGAACTCGGGGCCCGTTTCCGTTTCGACACCGCCGGTCTCGTGGGCGCCGATGTCTTTCTCGACGAGCCCAGCGTCACGGCCACCGAGAATGCGCTGATGGCCGCGGTGGCGGCGAAGGGGCGCACCGTGCTGCGCAACGCCGCCAGTGAACCCCATGTGCAGGATCTCGCGCGGTTCCTCGTCGCCCTCGGCGCCCGCATCGAGGGCATCGGATCGAATGTGTACACCATCGAAGGCGGGTTGCCGCTGGGCGCGGCCACGCACACCGTCGGTCCCGATCATATCGAAGTGGGCTCGTTCATCGGGCTCGCGGCGGTGACACGCTCCACGCTGCGCATCGAACAGGCCGGCGTGGAACACCTGCGTAGCACGCTGATGGGATTCGAACGACTGGGCATCCGCTGTGAGATCGACGGCGACGATCTCATCGTGCCGGCCGCACAGGAGCGCCGTATCCAGAACGACCTGGGCGGCCATGTCGCCAAGCTCGAGGATCAGCCCTGGCCCGCGTTTCCGGCGGACACCATGTCCATCGCGATCGTGGCAGCCACGCAGTGCGAGGGCATGATTCTCTTCCACGAGAAGATGTTCGAGTCGCGGCTCTACTTCACCGACAAGCTCGTGGGCATGGGCGCGCGCATCGTGTTGTGTGATCCGCATCGCGCCATCGTGTCGGGGCCGACCCCTCTTCGCGGAGGCACGGTGGAGTCGCCGGACATCCGGGCCGGCATGGCGATGCTGCTGGCCGCGCTGTGTGCCGAAGGGACCAGCGTGATCAACAACGCGCAGCAGATCGAGCGGGGATACGAGCGCATCGAAGCGCGACTGGGCGCCCTGGGCGCGCGCATCCGTCGGGTGGAGCTGAGTGCGCGCTGACAGAGGGGAACCGCTTTCGGCGGAGACGTTCTTCGACGCCGTGTGGCCGGCGACCGGGTTGCCGGCGGGCATTCACGGGTGGACCACGACGCGGTCCCAGGGATCGTTCGGACTGGGCGCCGCCGAGCCGGTGGGGGAGGTCATGGCGCGATGGACGGCGCTGCAGGAGGCGCTGGTCACACGCGGCGTGCACCGGCTGGCCAGTGCCCATCAGGTCCACGGCGCGGCGGTAGCACTGCATGAGGGTGACTGGCACGGCTGGCTCCGGCAGCGGGGCGTGGACGGTCATGTCTCCACCGTTCCCGGCACGGCGCTGGCGGTGACGATTGCCGACTGCACGCCGGTGCTGATCGGTCACCCCCGGGGCGCCATCGCGGCCCTGCACGCCGGCTGGCGCGGCGCGGCCGCCCGCATCCTCGATGTGGGGCTCGACCTGCTGGCCTCGCTGGGATTCCCGGCACAGGAATGCTCGGTCCATCTCGGCCCGGCTATCTGCGGTCCCTGCTACGAGGTGGGCCCGGAGGTGCTGACAGCCGTGACCGGCAAACCGGCTTCGGCCAAGGGCCACCTGGACGTGCGTGCCATTCTGGCCGATCAGGCGCGGGCACGGCAGGTGGCAGCGCTGACGGTCGAAACGGCGTGTACGCGGTGCGACAGCCATTTCTTCAGTCACCGGGGAGGAGATGGGGGCAGGCAGCTCGGCGTGATCGTGTTGCGGCCCTGATTCAGATGTCAGATTTTCAGACAGGGTCAGAGGTCAGAGATCAGTAGGTCAGAACTGAGACGGATATAGAATGATGAGAGATCAGATAACTACGAGGTCAGAAGTCTGAGCACTGGCGGTCGAGGGGGGAGTCGCGCCACGGGCTTGCCGCCGGGCGCCCGCAGGGCCCCGGGGCGCGAAGCGCCCCACAACACGCGGATCTCTCGCGTCAGCACCCCACCCGCGGACGCAGTGCTCGGACCTCTGACATCTGGCCACTTCCTCCTGCTTCCTATATCCGTCTCAGTTCTGACCTTCTGATTTCTGATGTCTGCCCTCTGACGGTCGGAACTCTGAAGTACGAGTGCCGATCTTGACCTCTTCCCTGGCGGTCCCTAGGTTGCAAATCTCAGAAGTAACCTCTTCGTGACCGCACCCGCCTCGGCGGGTGATGAAGTGTGGGGATGGCCCCCACACTTTTTTGTTCTCCGGACTTTCCGTCGGCCCCTGTTCGGGGGTGTGCGGGGTGGGCCGGCGGCTGGGCATGGAGTGGATCGGCCGTGTGGACGCTCTGGAGGTCGGTAGGTGGGCGAGGCGATCGAACCCATTGTCACACAGGAACTTGACCGTCTCGGATTCGATCTGGTCGAGTTGCGGCGTGGGGGCTCGCGGAGTCGCCCGGTGCTCGATATCCGGATCGATCGGCGGGACGAAAGCAAAGTGACCATCGACGACTGTGCGCGCGTCTCACGGGCCCTCGAAGCCCGGCTCGAATCCGCGGCGCTGGTCGGCGAACAGTATGTGCTCGAAGTGTCCTCACCCGGTGTCGACCGGCCGCTGCGTCATGCGGCCGATTGGCGGCGGTTCGTGGGTCAGCGGGCGACGGTGACCAGTGGGTTGCTGGCTGGAGGCAAGCAGGAAGTCGAAATCGTCGCCGTGACGGGCGAAGACGGCGCTGAGGTGGCGTTGGTGCGCGATCCGAAGGGACGGGAAGTCCACGTCCCCCTTCGTGAGGTCTCGCAGGCGCGACTGGCGTTCAACTGGAAACGATAGGGGAGACGGATGGCCGGATCGGCGGACATTCTCATGGCGCTGCGCGAGCTGTCGAATCTCAAGCAGATCACGCGCGAGGAGTTGCACGGGCTTCTGCAGGACGGCATTCATGCCGCCCTGGCCAAGAAGCACGGGGCCAACGTGCAGGCGGAAGTCGAAATCGACGAAGCCCGCGGTGAGATCCGGATCGTGCTGCTCAAAACCGTCGTGGAAGACGTCACGGACGAATCCCGTGAAGTCACGGTCGAGGAAGCGCGCTTCATGGATCCGGAATTCCAGGTCGGCGACGTCATGGAAATCCCGGTCGACTTCATGGAGTTCGGCCGCACCGCGGTGCAGGCGGCCAAGCAGCGCATCATCCAGCGGGTACGCGAAGGTGAGCGCACGCGCATCCGTGACGAATTTGCGGGCCGGGTGGGCGACCTGCTGTCCGGTGAAGTGCAGCAGATCGAGCGGGGCAAGCTGGTGGTGATGCTCAACAAGTTCCGTGAAGCGGAAGCCATCATTCCGTATCGTGAACAGAATCACCGCGAGCACTATCATCAGGGCGAACCGGTGCGTGCGGTGCTCAAGCGGGTCGAGGACACGCCCAAGGGGCCGCGTCTCATTCTGAGCCGGTCCGATGCGTTGTTCGTGCAGGCGCTGTTCAAGCTCGAAGTGCCCGAAATCCAGCAGGGGATCGTGGAGATCAAGGCCGCCGCGCGTGAAGTGGGCAGCCGCACCAAGATCGCCGTGACCTCGCGCGATGACGCCGTCGATCCGGTGGGCGCGTGCGTGGGGCTCAAGGGCGCCCGGGTACAGGCCGTGGTCAACGAACTGGGGGGCGAGCGTATCGATATCGTGCCCTGGTCGCCCGACCCGGAGCGGTTCGCCAAGCTGGCGCTGGCGCCGGCGCGGGTGGCGCGGGTGTTCAGCGATGCGGCGTCGCGTACCATCCAGGCCGTGGTGGACGAGGATCAGTTGTCGTTGGCGATCGGGCGCAACGGACAGAACGTCCGGCTGGCGTCGGAGCTGACGGGGTGGAAGATCGACCTCTACTCGAGCCGTGAGTGGCTGGAGAAGGGTGGCGAAGCGCCACTCTTCGCGCCGCTCCCCGAGGATGCCGAGGCCGATGTGCCGCTCAACGAGATCGAGGGACTGGAGACGGCCACGGTGGCCGTGCTGGCCGAGGCCGGATACCGGACCCTCAACGACATTCTCGATCTCGATCGGGATGACCTGTTGCGTCTGCCCGGCATTGCGCCGGAGGAAGCCGATCGCATCATGGCCATCATCGACGAACTCACGACCGAGGACGACGGCGAGGGAGGTCGCGGCGCGTGACCGATGGTGCCCGCGAGCCTCTTCCACTGGACGAGTCCGTGCGCCGGAAGGTGCTCGGACTGGTCGGGTTGGGGGCGCGTGGACGCCTGGTGGTGATCGGTGCGGAGCAGGTGCGGATCGCCGCGCAGAAAGGGACGGTGCAGTTGGCGCTGGTCGCGAGTGACATCTCGCGGCACTCGCTGGAGAAGGTGGTGCCGCTCCTCCGGGCGCGGCACGTTGAAGTGGTGGAGTGGCCAAGTGCGGCCGAGCTGGGCGGCGCTGTCGGGCGGGAAACGACGGCGGCGATCGGGATCGTAGATCAGGCGCTGGCGCGCGGAATCCGTGGCGCCGTGGCCGGGGCAGCCCCGGCGGGCGACGCGACGCGCGTATCGCGGTAGGAGGACGGGTTGAGCAAGCTTCGTGTGCATGACATGGCGGGTGAGTTCGGCATCTCGGCGGACGAGGTGATCGCACTGCTGCGCCAGATGGACGTGCCGGTTCGCAGCCATTTGTCGCTGTTGACCGACGATCAGGTATCCCGCATTCGCGCCCGTTGGGAGCGCGAGAAGCGACTGCGTGCCGAAAAGGCGCAGCCGGCGCCTGCGGCTGCGCCGCGGCGGCGGCGTCCGGGGGCTGCCGATGCGGCGCCCGCCGCGGAACCGGAGGCGGCCGCGCCCGCACCGGTGGTCCGCCGCCGTCGTGCGGCCGATGTGGCCGAAGCGCACGAGGCCCACGACACCGCGCACGGAAACGAGCCGGTCGAATCGCCCGAAGCACCGTCGGCTGCTCCCGCGCAGCCCCGGGCGGCGGAAGCCGTGACCGTGGCAGCCGAAGCGCCCACCGCATCGCCGGTACCTGCGGCCTCGACGGCCTCGGCGGCACCGGCCGTCGAATCGGCGCCCGCATCGGCACCTGCACTGGTGCCCACACCGGTCGCCGAAGCTCCCACGGCACCGACGGCGGAGAGCAAGCCGGCCGCGGCCGTGGCTGCCGAGACGAAGCCGGCGGAAGCGCCCACGGCTCCTGTCGTGACCCCGGCCGCAACACCGGCCACCTCGCCGGCCCCGGCGCCACCGTCGGCCGCTCCCGAGGCGGAAACGGCCCGGTCCGCGGCGACACCGCCGGCGGGAACGCCGGCCGTGACTCCGGCTGCGCCGGTGTCCGGCACACCGGTCTCCGCGACGCCGCCCACTGGCGCCGCGACCGTGCGCCCCGCCGCATCCGCATCGGCCCCCGCGGCCGGCAGCGGAGCCGCTTCGGGTACCGGCTCTGCCGGTACGGCGCCGGTGGCCTCATCGGCTCCGGGAGCCGCCGCATCGGCGGGAGCCACGCCGGCTGCGTCGGCGCCCGCCCCGTCTCCCACGGCGTCGCTGCCCGCCGACCGGCCGCGTCCGCGTCCGGCGGTGCCGGGTGCCCCGCGGCCCCGGCCGGTGGCCAGTGCGTCGCCCAACTTCGGGTCGGCACGTCCCATCGCGTCGGCAGCGCCCGGCGGTGGCCTGCAGCAGGGTCAGCGCCGCGATGATCGTCGGGGACCGGGAGGTCCCGGTGGTCCGGGTGGCCATGGCGGTCACGGTGGCGGCGGAGGCCAGCAGGGCGGTGGCGCCCCCCAGCAGGGCGGGCAGAACCAGCAGCGCCGCGGCAAGAAGAACAAGCGGGGAGCGGTCGATCAGGAAGCGGTGTCGGCCAACATCACCAAGACGATGACCGCCCTGCGCGGTGCGCCGCAGCGCGGCCGCGCCGGTCGTCGCTTCGGTGCCGAAATGCGCGCCGAGATGGAGGAGCAGCGTCAGGCCGCGGCCGAGCGCGAACGGAAGACCGTGCGCGTCAACGAGTTCATCACGGTATCCGAACTCGCGCAGATCCTCGGCATTTCCGCCACGCAGATCGTGGGCTTCGCGTTCAAGACGCTCGGCCTCATGGTCACCATCAACCAGCGTCTCGACTTCGATCAGATCGAACTGATCGCCGGTGAATTCGGTTTCCAGGCCGTCAAGGAAAGCGACTACGCCGCCGATCTGCCCGATTCGGAAGAAGTGGATCGCGCGGAAGATCTCGTGCCGCGTCCGCCGGTCGTGACCATCATGGGTCACGTCGACCACGGCAAGACGTCGTTGCTCGACTACATCCGCAAGGCCAACGTGGTCGCCGGCGAAGCCGGTGGCATCACGCAGCACATCGGTGCCTACCATGTGCAGGTGGCCGGTGGGCGACAGATCACGTTCCTCGACACACCGGGTCACGAGGCCTTCACGGCCATGCGTGCGCGCGGTGCGCAGGTCACCGACATCGTCGTGATCGTCATCGCGGCCGACGACCAGGTCATGCCGCAGACGGTGGAAGCGATCTCGCACGCCAAGAGCGCCGGCGTGCCGATCATCATCGCCATCAACAAGGTCGATCTGCCGACGGCGAACATTCCGAAGGTGAAGCAGGACCTGCTGCAGCACGAGGTCGTGCTCGAGGAGTTCGGCGGCACGGTGCTGCATTCGGAGATCTCGGCCAAGAAGGGAACCGGGGTGAGCGATCTGCTCGACCAGATCCTGCTGCAGGCCGACATTCTCGAACTCAAGGCCAATCCGAAGCGTCGCGCCACGGGCTCCGTGGTCGAAGCCCAGCTCGATCAGGGCAAGGGCCCCGTGGCCACCGTGCTCGTGCAGAACGGCACGCTCAAGGTGGGCGACGACTACATCTGCGGTATCCATTCCGGTCGCGTGCGCGCCATGCTCGACGAGCGTGGCAAGCAGGTGAAGGAAGCCGGTCCGGCCATTCCGGTGCAGATCCTCGGTCTCACGGGCGTGCCCATGGCCGGCGATCAGCTCCTGGTGGTCGACGACGCCACGGCCGCGCGCGAAATCGCGCAGCGTCGTGAACGGCTCGACCGCGAGGCCAAGAGCCGCCGCACCACGCGTGGTGTGGTGTCGCTCGAGGACTTCATGTCGCAGGCGTCGGCTGGCCAGAAGCGTCAGTTGCGTCTCGTCATCAAGGCCGACCAGGGCGGTCCGGCGGAAGCGCTCGCCGACGCACTCGGGCAGCTGTCCAACCCCGAAGTGCAGGTGGACATCATCCATCGTGGTGTCGGTGCGATTGCCGAGAGCGACATCCTGCTCGCCAAGGCATCGGGAGCGATCATCATCGGCTTCCACGTGCGTCCCGACAACAACGCACGGGCGGCGGCCGAACGCGAAGGCGTCGACATCAAGCTCTATCGCATCATCTACGAAGCCGTGGCCGATGTGAAGGCGGCGCTCGAAGGCATGCTGCGTCCGGAAGAGCGCGAGGTGGTGTTCGGCGAAGCCGAAGTGCGCGAGACCTTCAAGGTGCCGCGTGCCGGGACCATCGCCGGTTGCATCGTCCGGTCGGGGATCATCAACCGCAAGGGCCGGGTGCGTGTCATCCGCGATGGTGTCGAGTTGTACGATGGCGCGATCTCCTCGCTGCGTCGCTTCAAGGACGACGTCAACGAGGTGAAGGAAGGGTACGAGTGCGGCATCGGCATCGAGAACTTCAACGACATCAAGGTCGGCGACGTGTTCGAGTGCTACCGCACCGAGGAAGTGGCGCGCACACTCGATCAGGCCGCGAAGTCCTGAGGAGGAATCATGGGCGAACCGCGGCGTCCTGACCGCGTCGCCGAAGCGATCCGCGAAGAGGTCGCGACCTTCCTGTCGGAAGGCGCGAAGGATCCGCGGATCCGCGCGTTCGTCACCGTCACGGCGGTGGATGTGACGCGCGATCTTCGGCACGCGACGGTCTTCGTCAGCCTGATGGGCGACGAGGCCGACAAGAAGTCCACGACGGAGGGGCTGGCCAGCGTGGCCAGTCACCTTCGCTCGCGACTGGGCCGTTCCCTGCGTCTGCGTTCGGCACCGGAGATCCATTTCCGGACCGACGAAAGCGTGGCACGGGCCTCACGCATCGAACAGCTCCTCTCGCAGATCCGCGATGAACGGGAGCAGCGGGACGCCTCGGCAGAGACGCCCGATGGCGCCGACGGAGCCGAATGACATGGACAACGGAGCGCACGGGATGATCGGCGCTCCGATGCGGTCGGGCGTTCTGTATGTCGACAAGCCCGCCGGTCGTTCGTCTCATGATGTGGTCGGCCTGGTGCGCCGAGCCGCCCGCACGCGCCGCGTGGGGCATGCGGGTACCCTCGATCCGTTCGCGACGGGATTGCTCGTCGTGGCCATTGGGCCGTACACACGACTGCTGCCGTACATCGTCGGTGAACCCAAGGTGTACGAGGCGACCATCCGGTTCGGCAGCGAAACCGACACCGACGACAGCACCGGTCGGACCATCCGTGAAGCGCCGGTGCCCGCCCGCGACGTGTTGGGTGAGCCGGCACATGCAACGCGGGTGGCGGCCGAGTCCCAGCTCACGGGCCGCATTCAACAGGTGCCTCCGCAGTATTCCGCGAAACATGTGGATGGTCAGCGGGCCTACGATCTGGCGCGGCGTGGACAGGAGGTCGTCCTGCCGCCGGTGGACGTCGAGGTGCATCGCTGGGAGTGGCTCGGCGCCACGGAAGAGACCCTCGATGTCCGCATCACCTGTGGCGGAGGCACCTACATCCGTGCCCTCGCGCGCGATCTCGGTCGCGCGTTGGGCAGCGCGGCGCACTGCGCGACGCTGCGACGCACGGCCAGCGGCCCCGCCACGGTGGAGCAGGCCGTGCCCTATGAACAGCTCGTTCCCGGCAGTGTGGCGGACGGCGACCTGACCCTGCGTTCGCCACTCGATCTGCTCGGCGACATCGCGCGCGAAGTCATCGATGATGACGGCGTGCAGGCACTGCGTTTCGGTCGCACGTTGCCGGCCACCTTGCCGGGATCGCAGGCTGCGCTCGTGTACGATGGAGCGGTCGCCGCACTGGCCGTGCGCGCGGGGGATCGGTGGCAGCCACGCGTGGTGCTGATCGGCGCGAACGGCGGAGCAAACGAATGATGCCCGACATTACTCCGATCGAATGTGGATTGCCCGTGCCGCCGGAAGGCGCGGTGGTCACCGTGGGCACGTTCGACGGTGTGCATCGCGGTCATCACGATGTGCTGGAGCGTCTGGTGCAGCGTGCCACGGCGCGTGGATTGCCCAGCGTGGTGATCACGTTCGAGCCGCATCCGCTCGAAGTGGTGAATCCGGCCGTCGCTCCGCCGCTGCTCACGTTGCATCAGGAGAAGCTCGAGCTGCTGGCGCAGTCGGGGGTGTCGTACGTGGCGGTCCTGCCGTTCACGCCCACGCTGGCCGCGTTCGAAGCGGAGTACTTCGTCGATCACGTGCTGCGGGAACGTTTTGCGATGGCCGAGTTGCTGGTGGGCCACGATCATGGCTTCGGCCGCGGACGTCTGGGTGACATCACGGTGCTGCGGGCGCTGGGCGCCGCGCGTGGATTCGGCGTGACGGTGCTGTCGCCGGTGCACGCGGCCGATGGCACGGCGATCAGTTCGACCACCATCCGGAAGGCCATCAGTGAGGGCGATCTCGATCGGGCCGCCGCCGGTCTTGGCCGGCCGTACAGCGTGTCGGGTGTGGTCGTGCGGGGCGATCAGCGGGGGCGCACCATCGGGTATCCCACGCTCAACCTGTCCGCGCCGTCTCCCCGGAAGTTGCTGCCGCCGGACGGCGTGTACGCGGTGCGGGTCCAGCTGCCCGAGGGCCCGTTCGGCGGCATGCTGAACCTGGGCCCCCGTCCGACCTTCGGAGATGCCGGCCGTCGTATCGAGACCCATGTGTTCGATGCGGGCCGGGACTGGTACGGTGCCCACATCCGGCTCGATTTCGTGCGACGGTTGCGGGGCACCCGTCCGTTTTCCGGCATCGACGCGCTGCGGGCGCAGTTGGCGGATGACGAGCGGCAGGCCAGGGACGCCCTGCGTCAGGCCGGTGGCGAGTCTCCCATGGAATTTCCCGCCTGATTCCTGCCGGATCCCTGCCCGATCTTCCCGCGCACGGCCCCTGACTGGCTACCGCCGCGCGTCGAGCGCACCTAAGTTTAGGGGCTTGGTGCACTTCGCGTGCGCTTGCCGTGTTTCCCGCGCCCCTTCGGTCCGGCGCGTCGACATTTCCTCTGGCCACCGGCATCGATGGCAAACCTGAAGTACCGCATCCTGCTCATTGTGGGGCTCCTGGCGGCGTCCGTGTTCGCGCTCTTCCCGCGCACGGTCGTCGAGCGCGTCAAACGCGACGGCGTGTTCGTCTACGATACCGTACGCCGTGTCCCGCTCAAGCGTGGACTCGATCTGCAGGGGGGAATGCATCTCACCCTCGAAGTCGACGAATCCAAGCAGACCGTCGCCGACAAATCGGAAGCGCTCGACCGGGCGCTCAAGGTCGTGCGTCAACGCATCGACGAATTCGGCGTGGCCGAACCCGTGGTGCAGAAGGCGGGCGCCGAACGGCTGATCGTCGAACTGCCTGGTATCGACGATGCCGAACGCGCGCAGGACGTCGTGCAGAAGTCGGCCTTCCTCGAATTCCAGATCACCGACAAGACGCAGGCGCTGGAGAAGGTGATCGCGCGCTTCGACGAAATCGCCAAGGCGCAGGGCATCTCGGTGGCGTCCGGTGCCGCGTCGGCCTCGGGTGATTCCGCGAAGGCCACGTCGGTCGGTGCGCTGCTCACGCAGAAGAGCGACAGTGCGAAGGATTCCACGGCGGTGGCTGGCACCACGGGCGCGGACAGCGCGGCCAAGGCGCCGGTCGGTGGTCTCTTCAGTTCGAATGTGCAGGCCGGTCAGATTCCCGGACAGTACATTGTGCCCGAGTCGGCCTATCCGGCCATCGACCGCGCGCTCCAGAACCCCGCGCTCCAGGCCGCGGTGCCGCCGGGCAAGGTGATCCGCTGGGGCGTCGATTCGCTGGTCTCCGGCACGCAGCGCTACCGTGCGCTCTACGTGCTCGATGCGCGTCCGATCATCACGGGTGAAGTGCTGACCGACGCGCGTCCGGCCACCGATCCGGTGGAAGGCAACGTGGTGCAGTTCACGCTGAACAACGAAGGCGCGCGTCGTTTCAAGTCCGAAACGGGCAAGCATGTGCGCGACAACATGGCCATCGTGCTCGACCAGAAGGTCGTGACGGCGCCCATCCTGAACAGCGCCATCGGCCGCAACGGCCAGATCACCCTCGGCGGCGGCACGCTGCAGTCGGCGCAGGACCTCGCACTCGTCCTGCGCGCCGGTGCACTGCCGGTACCGCTCAAGGTCGCCGAAGTGCGACAGATCGGTGCCAGCCTCGGGAACGACTCCATCACCAAGGGCGTGCTCGCACTGGGCGTCGCCTTTGCGCTGGTGCTCGTGATCCTGGTGGTGTACTACCGTTTCTCCGGCGTGCTCGCCGTGATCGCGCTGCTGCTGTATCTCGTGTATACCCTGGCGATTCTCGCCGGCTTCAATGCGGTGGTGACGTTGCCCGGTCTTGCCGGCTTTGTGCTCTCCATCGGTATGGCCGTCGACAACAACGTGCTGATCTTCGAGCGCATCCGCGAAGAGCTCGATCACGGGAAATCCACGCGTCTCGCCATCGACGAAGGCTTCCGGCACGCGCTCGGCGCCATCATCGACACCTCGGCCGCGACGATTCTCTCCGGCATGGTGCTGTACCAGTACGGCACCGGACCGGTCCGCGGCTTCGCCGTTACGCTCATCGCCGGTCTCGTGGCCGCGCTCTTCACGACGATCTTCGTGACCAAGACTTTCTTCCTCGTCTGGCTGAACCGCTCGCGCGGTACGCAGGCGCTGAGCATCTGAGGCCACCATGCTGCGCATCTTTCACAATACGAAGTACGAGTTCGTGCGCTGGTGGCGTGTGGCCGCAGGGCTCACGCTGGCGTTCATCGCCGCCGGGTTCATCAGCTTCGCGGTGACCGGTGGGGTCAACTACAGCATCGAGTTCACCGGCGGCACGCTGATGCAGGTGCAGTTCAAGACGCCGCCCGATGTGGCTGAGGTCCGTGGCGCGCTCGACGCCGCGGGCATCACTGGCGCGGAAATCCAGCAGTACGGTACCGCCACCGACTTCACCATCCGCGCGCGTGACGAGAAGCAGGTGGAAGCCCAGGCTGCCGGTGCCGAAGGCATCTCCAAGACCATCGCGACGGCGCTCGACGCCAAGTTCGGTGCGGGAGCCGTGACGATCGTGCGCACCGAAGCCGTCGGCCCCAAGGTCGGCGCCGAACTGCGCACCGGTGCCGCGATGGCGATGCTGATCGCGTCCATCTTCACGCTCATCTACCTCGCCATCCGGTTCGACTGGCGCTTCGGTCTGGCCGCCGTGCTCTCCACCACGCACGACATCCTGATCACGCTCGCGTTCATCAAGATCTTCCATATCGAAGTCTCGCTGACCGTGGTGGCCGCCATTCTCACCCTCGTCGGCTACTCGGCCAACGACACGATCATCATCTTCGATCGTGTGCGTGAGAACCTGAAGAAGCCGCACAAGGGCGAGTCGCTGTCGCACATTCTCGATCGCTCCATCAACGAGACGCTGCCGCGCTCGATCATGACGCACGCCACGACCTTCTCGGCCACGCTCGCGCTGCTGCTGCTGGCGGGTGAAGTGATCCGGCCGTTCGCGTGGGTCATGGCGTTCGGTGTGGTGATGGCGACGTTCTCGTCCATCTACGTGGCCGGTCCGCTGCTGCTCTGGATCGAGCACAAGTGGCCGCGTCTCGACGATGCGGCCACGGCCCGCGCCGTGCGTGCGGGTGAACCCGTGGCCGCCGCGCCGGCGCGTGGCACCGGGAAGGTGTCGACGCGCTGAGCGTCGGCACCCCTGTCATTGCGACGATGAACGAGGTGGCATCGGCCTCCGCATTCGACTTTGCGGACAGTCATGTCCACCTCGCATCGGAGGCCTTCGCGGACGACGTGGAGGCCATCATCGAACGGGCCCGCGCTGCAGGAGCGCGGGCCCTCGTCTGTATCGGGGAGTCACCGGCCGCGGCCGCGCGGGCCCGGGCCATTGCCGCCCGGCATCCCTCGCTCGTGTTTCACACCTGCGGCGTGCATCCCCACGATGCGGCGGCATGGGACGATGTCCGCGATGCCGAGGCCGTGCGCGAAGCCGTGACGCTTGGCGCGGTGGCGGTCGGGGAGTGCGGACTCGACTATCACTACGATCACTCCCCGCGTGCCACGCAGCGCCAGGCCCTCGACGCACAATTGCGTCTCGCGGCGGAGCTCGACCGACCCATCGTGCTGCATACACGGGAGGCCGAGGACGATACCCGCGACATGCTGCGCGACGCGCAGGCGGCCGGTGTTCGCGGCGTGTTGCATTGTTTCACCGGTACGCCAGGTCTGGCCGAAGCCGGACTCGCGGCCGGCTGGCACGTGTCGTTCAGCGGTATCATCACGTTCCGCAACTGGACCGACGAAACGCTGCTGCGTCTGGTGCCGGACGACCGTCTGCTGGTGGAGTCGGATGCCCCTTATCTTGCCCCGGTACCGTATCGCGGGAAACGCAATGAGTCTTCGTGGGTACCGCTCACGGTGCGGCGCCTGGCGGAGGTTCGTGGGATAGCCGCCGGGGACCTCGCGGCGATCACGTTGCGGAACACCCGCCGTTTTTTTGCTCTGCCGTCCGACGACGCATCCGCGCTGCGGTCGCCTGCCACTTCCTGAACGGAATTCCTTCACGATGACCACCGTCACGTCGCTTCACACCGACCATGCTCCCAAGGCCATCGGGCCGTATGCCCAGGCGGTCCGGGCGAACGGATTTCTCTTCACCGCCGGACAGATTCCACTCGATCCGGTGAGCATGGAGATCGTGGGCGAGGACGTGGGGCCGCAGACCGATCGGGTTCTGGCCAACCTGACAGCCGTGCTCACCGAAGCGGGTTGCACCTGGGCTTCGGTGGTGAAGACCACGGTGTTTCTGCGCACCATGGACGATTTTGCGGCCATGAACGAGGTCTACGCGCGGGTGCTGGGTGATGCCCGTCCGGCGCGCTCCACGGTGGCCGTGGCCGGACTGCCACGCAACGTCCGCGTGGAGATCGAACTCGTGGCCGCGCTGCCCACCGCGTGAACATGCGCCTCCGGCGGACGAGCGTGCGCATCGAACGCGCCGTGGCTGCGGTCGTCCTGACTCTGTCCATGGCGATCGCGCCGCGACTTCTGCACGCTCAGCAGCGCACCGACAGCGCGCGGGTGACTCCGCCCACGCCGCCGGCGGGAGCACCGATGCCGACGCCCAGCATTCCCGCGCAGCCCCCCGCTCGCACCGTTGCGCCCACGTTGGGAATGCGGGGCAAGGCGCCGCTCACCCCCAAGCGTGCGTTTCTGAACTCGGTGCTGCTGCCGGGCCTGGGGCAGTCCCGACTCGACCGTGGATCGTCGGGTGCCCTGTTCGCCAGTGTCGAACTGGCGGCGCTGGTCATGCTGCGGCGCACCGCCGCCGATGTACGCGAGGCCCGCCGCTATCTGACCGACACCATTCCCGACGAATTCGTGGTGTCCACGTCCGGGACTGGTACGGAAACGAAAGTCACGGCCAGCGGCACCATCGTGGGGCCGTACACCAGCGATCTCGTGCGGGCGCGTCGGCTGCACGCCGAGGACTGGATCGCGGTGATTGCCTTCAATCACCTCTTTGCCGGTGCCGATGCGTTCGTGTCGGCGCAGCTGTGGGATATGCCCGTGCAGCTCAGCGCGGCGCCCACCACGCAGGGGCCGATGTTCGTCGTTTCGGTGCGGTTCTAGCGGCGTATTGGAGCGATCACCCGGTAGCCCTCAGAGGGCTTGCCGTTCGATCCGGTCCAGCACCGTCGCCGGTGTCGCGCCATTCCACTGCCGCCGGGTGATCGCGGCGTCATCGATCACCAGATACTGCTGATCGAGATACCAGGCCCCCGCATTGCCGTAGACACCACGCCCTGTCTGCCGCAGCATCGGCACGTGCGAATGCCCATGCAGCACCAGCCGAGGGCCATCGGGATCGGCAAGAGCCGCACTCCCCACCGCGAGCAGTCCTGCGCCACCGTCGCGCGCGCGCGCCTTGCGGCTGGTATGGGATGATCGGGCCGCAATCCAGGTGGCCAGATTGGGGTGCAGCCATGAAAACGCCGTGATCGACAGCGGATGACGCAACACGGTGCGCAAACGGCGGTAGGGCGCGTCTTCCTTGTCACGCAGGCCGTCGCCGTGCGCCAGCAGCGTGTCCCACGGGCCGATCAGGCCCCGCCAGGGGTCGAGGGTATACTCGGCCCCCGTTTCGGCACGCAGGGCCTCTCCGCCCCAACAATCGTGATTGCCGCCGATCCATAGCACGGGGATGCCGGCGTCGTGCAGATCGGCCAGCGCCGCCAACGCCCGGAAGCCCACGCGCGGCATCGCATGGCGCCAGGCAAACCAGAAGTCGAACAGATCGCCCATGATCACCAGCGAACGGGCGTCCTCCGGCACCGTTCGCAGGAGATGCAGCAATCCGCGCTCGGCCTCTCGGGAAGCCACGCCGAGATGCGCATCGCCGACGACATAGCAAGGGGTGGGCAGCACGAGGGCAGTCTAACCCGTCCGCGGTCGGTGGACAAATCGACGTTGGACCGTATCGCTGCCCGGTCCACGTTGCTTGGCGGCGTCCCGTTACGCCGACATCTTCCCCGCATGCCTCTCGAGACGATTTCCGAACTCCGCGTGCGATACGCCGAGACCGACCAGATGGGCGTGGTGTACCATGCCAACTACCTGGTGTGGTGCGAGATCGGGCGCACGGACTTCATTCGTGCGGCCGGACGTTCGTACGCCGACCTCGAACGTGACGGCGTCCGGCTCGCCGTCTCGGAAGCCACGATCCGCTTTCACGCCTCGGCGCGCTATGACGACCGCATCCGGGTGTACACCACCATCGCGGCCGTCGGATCACGCGGCATGACCTTCGCCTATCGGGTGATGCGCGTGGACGACGACGGGCAGGAGACCGTACTCGTGCGCGCCACCACCTCGCTCGTGTGCACCAACGTCGAAGGACGACTCGCCACACTGCCGCGTGATGTGCGCGACTGGCTGGCCGCCGCCGCGAATGATTCCGAGGGCACGGACGATGCGGCGCTGGCCGCGTCGACCACTTCGACACCACCTCGCAAGGAGTGACGCATGCGGAAATGTCTCGGACTGCTGCTGACCGGCTGCGTGGGGATCCTGTTCTCGGCTTGCGCACGAGCTGCAATGGGGCCGGGAGCAGGGGCGGGCGAAGAGAATGGCGCGGAGAGCGTCGTGCGACGGGAAGCGCGTCTTCTGTCGATGGTCGATCAACGACAGGCCGATACCCTGCTCGTCGATGCCTTGCTGCGTGATGGCGATGCAGGGCGGAGGGCCCGCACGGCGCTGGCCATCGGACAGGTGCGCATGAAAGCGCGCTACCCCGTGTTGCGGCAATTGCTGGTCGATGGCGACACCAGTATCGCGGCCAACGCGGCCTATGCCCTCGGCATTGGCAAAGACACCGCCGCACTCGTGATGCTGGCTCGTGCCGTGGCCGGCGCTCCCGATCCCGTGGCGCGTGAAGCCGCGTGGTCACTCGGCGAGATCGGCGAACCGGCGCGCACCGTGCTCACGGTGGCGCTGGGCGAAGGGCAGGCGCGGCCGCTGGTGTCGAGTACCGCGGCGCAGCGCGCGCCGGCCGTGCGCGCGGCATTGCTGCTGGCCACGGTGAAGCTGCGTCCGGCGCCGATCCCGCTCGTCACGCCATGGTTGGCCGATACATCGGCGGAGGTCGTACGGGCGGCCGCCTACGTGATCGGACGATTGCGCGCACCGGCGGGAGCACGTGCCGTCATGACCGTGCGTGCGCATCGCGACGAAGAGGTGCGGCAACACGTGGCACGCGCGCTGACCAGGGCCACGGTGGGGGATTCACTGGCCACGCCAGCCCGTGAAGCGCTACGCGTACTGGTGAGGGACAGCAGTGAACGTGTGCGAGTGAACGCCGCACGCAGTCTGGCATCGTTCGGACCCGCGGTGGCCGATCAGGTCGACCCGTTGTTCCGCGACCCTGCGGCCAATGTGCGCGTCGCCATTGCGGAAGTGGCGGGAGAACCGCTGGGCAAGGATCTCGCCAGATGGCAACGGGCATGGAATGCCGACACGGCACTCGCCGTGCGCCGTCTCCTGCTCGGACAGGCCCGGCGTCTCGACGTGAATCTGGCGCCGGAGATCGAAACCGAGTGGAGTGGCAATACCGACTGGCAGTATCGCGTGGCCGCGGTCGCCGCCGTCGATCGCGAATCGGCCGCCGCGCGCCGGGACACGGCCGTGGCGATCCGTCTGCTCGCCGATCGCGATCCGCGGGTACAGCGCGCGGCGCGCATGCGTCTGGGCCGGCGTGACTCCACGGCCAATGGTGCGGCGAATGCCGCGGGCGGTGCGAATGCACGTTCCACGACGCCGCAGCCGAGACCACTGGCCGACTATGAGGCGCTGGTGCGGCGATATGTGCTGAACAGCACACCCACCCGCGCCTTCATCGATACCGACCGGGGTACCATCACACTCGAACTCTTCGGACGGGAGGCGCCGTTGGTGGTCGAAGCCTTCGTGCGTCTCGCGCAGAACGGCACGTATCGGAACACCTGGTTCCACCGCGTGGTACCCAATTTCGTCGTGCAGGATGGCGACGCCAGCGGGGATGGTTCGGGGGCATCCGGTTTCACGCTTCGTGAGAGCTGGACCCGCAAACGTCATGAACGTGGATGCCTCGGACTGGCCACGTCCGGGCCCGATACCGGTGGCAGTCAGTACTACCTCTGCCACTCCTCGCAGCCGCATCTCGACGGCGGCTACACCGTGTTCGGTCGTGTGATCGACGGGTACGAGGTGATGGATCGCATCGTCCAGGGAGATCGCATGCTTCGGGTCCGGGTTCCGTAATGGTGGCAACATGGTGACAACGGGAGTGATCACGAGAGTGACCATCAGAGTGGCCACGACGGTGATGCTGACCGTGGGGCTCGCGGCCTGCGCGCCAAAAGCGCAGCCCCTGGTGGGAACACCCACACCGGCGAAGTTGCCCGCGCTGTCGATCGACAGCCGACCGCATGTGCTGCGCTTCACCTGGACGTACAAGGACGAGACGTTCGAAGCCAACGGCGATGGGGCCGTGCGGGTGCAGGGCCCCGATCGTGCACGGCTGGATTTTTTCCTGCGCAACGGCATGGCCGGTGGATATGCCATTCTGTTGGGTGATTCACTCGTGACACCCGGCGCGGATTTCGTGAAACGTCTGCTGCCGCCCCCGCCGCTGCTGTGGGCATCGCTCGGCCGTCTCGCCGTGCCGGCCACCCCCGATACCACGGCGCGGATGGACGGGGCGATCTTGCGCGCCGACCTCGGTGTCCTGCGTGGCAAGGACGCGTCGGGGGCGGATGGCCGGGCGTGGCGTCTCGCCATTACGGGCACCGACCTGCAGCGCGTGGAACGCATCGAAGGTGGCAAGGTCGTGGAGTGGCTCGATCGTCAGCGCGGCGCCGACGGACAGTGGCGCGTGCAGTATGTTCATGAACGCGGCAAACGTCGTCTGACGATCGCCGTGACCGATACCATGTTCGTCGAGGGATTCGATGCAGCCATCTGGCGCCGATCATAAGGCGCAGCGGATCACGCGCAGGGATTTCTGGCAGCGCGTCGTGACCGGCGCGGTGCATGGCATGGCCGTGCGCACGCTGGTGGCGTCGGCCGCACTGAGTGTGTTGCCCGCGTGTTACAGCTTTTCGGGCGGTGGTGGCCTGCCGCGCAGTATCAAGACCGTGGCCATCCAGCCCTTCGACAATCAGACGGCGTCACCCGAACTGCAACGCGAAGTGTTCGACGAGTTGCGCAAGGTGATGCGGGACCGGCTCAACCTGCGCGAAGCGCCCGAGGCGCGCGCCGATCTCGTGGTGCGTGGCGTCGTCGCGAAATACGACGTCGATCTGCCGGCCGGTGCGAGCGCCGATGGCCGGCAGACCACCACGACCAGGCGACGACTGCAGCTCTCGCTCGATGTGGAGATCATCGAGCAGGCCACGGGGCGCGAGTTGTACAAGAAGACCGGCCTGCAGCGTGAAGGGCAGTACGCCGAAGGTTCGGAAAAGACCGGGCGACGCAATGCACTCGAGAGTCTCATGAACGACATCGTCGAGGGGCTGCAGTCGCAATGGTGATGCGTGAAGCGAGGCATGATGCAACGAGTGATGCGGACGGCGAAACGCCGCGTCATCCGGCACGCAAGGTGATGAGCTGGGACGAGGCCGCGGCCTGGCGGGAACAGGTGCACGGACCGGTGGTCTTCACCAACGGCGTGTTCGATCTGCTGCATCCCGGGCACATCCAGGTGCTCGACACGGCGCGCCGTGAAGGGGCCGCGCTCGTGGTGGGGATCAACAGCGATGCGTCGGTGCAGCGTCTCAAAGGGCCCACGCGTCCGGTGCGCAACACCGCCGAACGCGCGCTGGTGCTGGCCGGGCTGGAAGCCGTCGATGCCGTGGTGGTGTTCGGCGAGGACACGCCGCAGCAACTCGTGGCCTGTCTGCAGCCGGATGTGATCGTCAAGGGCGGCGACTATTCGCCCGAGACGATCGTTGGGGCCGATCTCGTGACGGCGCGCGGTGGGCGCGTCGTCGTCGTCCCGCTCGTGGCGGGACAGTCCACTACCTCGATCATCGAGAAACTGCGTGCCTGAGATTTCCATTCCCCGTGCGCGTACCGAACGCACGAACGATGCGTTGCGTGCAGTCACCCTCGAGCGTGGCGCGGTGCGATACGCCGAAGGCTCCTGTCTCGTGTCGTTCGGCGGCACGCGGGTGTTGTGTGCCGCGTCGGTGGAGGCGGGTGTGCCGGGTTGGAAGAAGGGCAGCGGGGAAGGCTGGGTGACCGCCGAATACGCCATGCTGCCACGGGCGACGCGCACGCGATCCTCCCGCGAGCGTCAGCAACTCGGCGGTCGCACGCAGGAGATCCAGCGCCTGATCGGACGTTCCGTGCGCGCGATGCTCGACGATTTCCATTTCGGCGAGTTCACCATCAAGGTCGATTGTGACGTGTTGCAGGCCGATGGCGGCACCCGCACGGCGGCAATCACCGGCGCCTGCGTGGCCGTGCACGATGCGTTCGCCTGGATGGTGAGCACGGGGCGCATTATCTCGTCGCCGGTGAAGCGACGAGTGGCGGCCATCAGTGTCGGCGTGGTGGACGGCGAGGTGCGCCTCGATCTCGACTACGAGGAGGACGTGCGCGCCGCGGTGGACATGAACGTCGTCATGAGCAGCGAGGGCCGGTTCGTGGAGGTGCAGGGCACCGGCGAGCACGGCACGTTCTCCCGTGAGGAACTCGATGCGTTGCTGCGGTCCGCGGTATCGGGAATCGAGACGCTGCTCGCCGAGCAGTCGCGCATCCTCGGCCAGGCCCTCAGTGTCGAGTCGCGTCGTTGAGCGATGCACCATGAGCGATGCGCTGTTGAACCACACACGCCCCGTGCTGCTGGCCACGCGCAGTGCGGGCAAGTTGCATGAACTGTCGGCGTTGCTGGTGGAGGCCGGCATCGCCGCGGAGACGCTGACCGATGCGGGCCTGGCGGAGTCGCCCGAGGAGGAGCGGCTCGAAGTGCACGCCACCTTCGCGGAAAACGCGCTCGCCAAGGCGCGCTGGTTCGCCGAGCGCAGTGGACGGGTGGTGCTCGCCGACGATTCCGGGTTGTGCGTGGACGCGCTCGACGGGCGTCCCGGGGTGCACAGCAAACGCTGGAGTGGGCGCACCGATCTCGAGGGTGAGGCGCTGGATGCCGAGAACAACCGGCTGCTGCTGGCGGCACTCGAGGACGCGGCTGCGCGGGGCCGTCCGGAACGGACCGCGCACTATGTCTGTGCCGCGGCCTGCGCCTGGCCGGCGGGAGTGCCAGGCCATGAAGGCGAGGCGGGCCGCCGTGTCACCGGCTTCACCACGATCGGCGAAAGCGCGGGCACCATTCTGCGGACGCCGCGGGGGGTGGGTGGTTTTGGCTACGATCCCTGGTTCGCGTCGACCCCACTGGGCGGGCGCACGTTCGCGGAAGTCACCCGGGAGGAGAAGGCGGCCGTGAGTCATCGGGGCGCGGCCTTCCGGGCGCTGTTGGCGGAGGTGCGGGCCCGGTTGGGAGCAGGCGCTGCGAAGCCGGTGCGGCACCCCCGTTGACCTGACCGGGGTGCGAAGGTATACTGCGCGGCTCCTGATGTACGGGGCGTAGCGTAGCCCGGTATCGCGCCTGCTTTGGGAGCAGGAGGTCGCCGGTTCGAATCCGGCCGCCCCGATCCGTTGGTGTCGTAGGCGTGGTGTCGAATCGGTGGATCCATGCGGTGCCGGTGGAACGCCGGGGTATCTGCGGCGATCGGCTGGCAGGTGGGACCGTTCGATTTCATGCGAGCGGAGCAGGGCCTGCTTCGGCAGGGTGGCAAGGTGCCCGGGAGGGTGACCAGTTGCGACGGGTAGGCGCCAGTAGCTCAGATGGATAGAGCGGCAGCCTTCTAAGCTGTTGGTCGGGGGTTCGAATCCCTCCTGGCGCGCTGGGTTGGTCGAAGTCTCGGATACACGCGAGTCATGCACCCTTAGCTCAATGGTAGAGCAGCTGACTCTTAATCAGTAGGTTCTAGGTTCGAGTCCTAGAGGGTGCACTGCAGGGCGTCCAGTTTCACGGACGGATCGGGTAAAAAGTTTCGAAACACCCCTTGTGTTTCCAAGCCAGCCCGATTAAATAGTGAGACTCGGAGCAAACGCGGTCGCAATCGTGTCACGATTGAGTCCTGCTTCGATGGCATGGCGGCGGGTCTTCGGGCCGGGCTGCAAACGCTGGTGAAGTCGGTAAGGCTGTTTGGTGTTGTTGGTCGTGGTTCTGCAGGCCGATCTCGGTGCTCGCTGGAACGGATCTCAACTCTTCGAGGCTTTCACGGTTTTCTCTCGGTGGTGATCGGGTTCGATTCCCGGTGATGCTTCTTGGTGGCTTCGGCCACCTGACCGCGGCGGCAGGGGTTCCCTGGCCGCCGTTGCTGTCTCCGGTGTGGTGATGTGGTTGGTGGGGCCTGTCGAAAGGCGGGCGGTGATCCCTGAAAAAGATCGCGATTGGGGCTTGCGCTCCTGACCCTGAACACATAACTTCGCCACCCCTTCGTCGGACGATGCACGACGCGACGCGAGTTGCGCGGCGGTCCGGAGGGTCTCGAAAGTGTGTTGCGTGCGACTGACGTCGCGACAAAAGACACCGAAAGCGAGGCCTTGACGAAGCGAAGACAGCAGGTTAAGCTTAGAGACTGCCGCCGAAACGGTGGCAAAACAAAAAGATGTAAGTTACGCAGCCGCAAGCGGTTGCGAAAACATAGCAGGTTCGCTGTTTGACAATCGATGTTGAGATCGACGGATGTGCGGGGCGGTCTCTATGACCTGCGGCTTCTTCAGGGCTGCAGCGAGAGATCAACCTGATGATTCTGTGATTCGCGTTTCGATCGACCGGTTGATCCGGTCGGATCATGCGAAGAGCCTATCGAAACCTTCAAGGTTTTTAACTATTGGAGAGTTTGATCCTGGCTCAGGACGAACGCTGGCGGCGTGCTTAACACATGCAAGTCACGGGGGCCCGCAAGGGCAACCGGCGAACGGGTGCGTAACACGTGAACAATCTGCCTAGATGTGGGGGATAGCCGGCCCAACGGCCGGGTAATACCGCATACGCTCACCGGGTGGCATCACTTGGTGAGGAAACCTCCGGGGCATCTAGAGGAGTTCGCGGCCTATCAGCTAGTTGGTGGGGTAACGGCCTACCAAGGCAATGACGGGTAGCTGGTCTGAGAGGATGGCCAGCCACATTGGGACTGAGATACGGCCCAGACTCCTACGGGAGGCAGCAGTGGGGAATATTGCGCAATGGCCGAAAGGCTGACGCAGCGACGCCGCGTGGGGGATGAAGCATTTCGGTGTGTAAACCCCTGTTGCCCGGGACGAACAAGCAGATTTTTCTGCTCTGACGGTACCGGGTGAGGAAGCACCGGCTAACTCCGTGCCAGCAGCCGCGGTAATACGGAGGGTGCGAGCGTTGTCCGGAATCACTGGGCGTAAAGGGCGCGTAGGCGGTCTGCTAAGCGTGCGGTGAAAGCCCGGGGCTCAACCCCGGGTCTGCCGTGCGAACTGGTGGACTAGAGCACTGTAGAGGCAGGTGGAATTCCGGGTGTAGCGGTGGAATGCGTAGAGATCCGGAAGAACACCGGTGGCGAAGGCGGCCTGCTGGGCAGTAGCTGACGCTGAGGCGCGACAGCGTGGGGAGCAAACAGGATTAGATACCCTGGTAGTCCACGCCGTAAACGATGGGGACTAGGTGCTTGGGGGAGCGACCCCTCGAGTGCCGGCGCTAACGCATTAAGTCCCCCGCCTGGGGAGTACGGCCGCAAGGCTGAAACTCAAAGGAATTGACGGGGGCCCGCACAAGCGGTGGAGCATGTGGTTTAATTCGACGCAACGCGAAGAACCTTACCCAGGCTTGACATGGATGGGAAAGCCTCTGGAAACAGGGGCCCCTCTTCGGAGCTCATTCACAGGTGCTGCATGGCTGTCGTCAGCTCGTGTCGTGAGATGTTGGGTTAAGTCCCGCAACGAGCGCAACCCTTGCCCTTAGTTACCAGCGAGTAAAGTCGGGGACTCTAGGGGGACTGCCGGTGCCAAACCGGAGGAAGGTGGGGACGACGTCAAGTCATCATGGTCCTTACGTCTGGGGCTACACACGTGCTACAATGGCCGGTACAGAGGGCTGCGAAAGAGCAATCTGGAGCCAATCCCTAAAGCCGGCCTCAGTTCGGATTGTCGTCTGCAACTCGACGGCATGAAGCTGGAATCGCTAGTAATCGCGGATCAGCGACGCCGCGGTGAATACGTTCCCGGGCCTTGTACACACCGCCCGTCACGCCATGGAAGCTGTGAGCGCCCGAAGTCGGTGCCGGAACCCGCAAGGGGCCAAGCCGCCTAAGGCGAGCGCAGTGACTGGGGCGAAGTCGTAACAAGGTAGCCGTAGGGGAACCTGCGGCTGGATCACCTCCTTTCCGGAGCGACGAGTAGAACGGCCTTCGGGCGTCGGTTCGAAAGTCCCGGAGCAAGTCGTCCGCTCTGCACATTCTCGATCTCAACAACGATTGTCGATTCTTTCGATCCGAAAGGGTCGATGCTGTTTGACAACGGATGTGGGTAGTGATCGTGGGTACTACAGCAGATGTGTGCGGCCATCGGCCGGGCGCACTGCTGCTAGGACGAAGAACCTCAGTGAGACGTAGTACCGATTGCACGTCGAAAGGCGTGCTTCTGTAAACGCTCACTCGTTCGAAAGCGCGTGCTTTGCTTGAACAGTTGGGAAAGAGTCAAGCGAACGAAAGTATGTGGGGGATGCCTGGGCACATAGAGGCGATGAAGGACGCGGTAAGCTGCGATAAGCTCGGGGGAGCGGCACACACGCATTGATCCCGAGATTTCCGAATGGGGAAACCCAACCGAGCGCGAGTTCGGTTACCACGCAAGTGGAGCAAACCAGGGGAACTGAAACATCTAAGTACCCTGAGGAAGAGAAATCAAACGAGATGCCCTGAGTAGTGGCGAGCGAAACGGGCACAGGCCAAACCGTTCTCCTTGTGGGAGCGGGGTTGTAGGACCTACACACGCAATCAGCGAAGTCAGTCGAAGTCTCCTGGAACGGAGCGCCAAAGACGGTGATAGCCCGGTAGGCGAAGGCGATGTACTGGTTGTAGTAGAGTTCCTGAGTAACGCCCGACCCGAGTAATCGGGCGTGAAACCGGGGGGACCACCCTCCAAGCCTAAAGACTCCTATGTGACCGATAGTGGACGAGTACCGTGAGGGACAGGTGAAAAGCACCCCTGTGCGGGGAGTGAAAGAGATCCTGAAACCACATACTTACAAGCGGTAGGAGGCTGGACCGGGCAACCGGTCACGGCTGACTGCGTGCCTTTTGCATTATGATCCGGCGAGTTACTCCTCAGATGCGAGGCTAAGGTGCTCAGCACCGGAGCCACAGCGAAAGCGAGTCCTGTAACGAGGGCGCATGAGTATCTGGGGGTACGACCCGAAACCAGGGCGATCTACCCATGAGCAGGGTGAAGCTGAGGTAACACTTAGTGGAGGCCCGAACCGGTGTGGGTTGAAAACCATTCGGATGACTTGTGGGTAGGGGTGAAAGGCCAATCAAGCCTGGAGATAGCTGGTTCTCCCCGAAATCTATTGAGGTAGAGCCTCGAGGCGTGTCAGCAGGGGGTAGAGCGACTGGAAGGGCGCGGGGGGTCGTAGACCCTACCAACCCCTACCAAACTCCGAATACCTGACTGATGGACCTCGGGAGGCAGTCGCTGAGCGATAATGTCCAGCGGCGAGAGGGAAAGAACCCAGAACCACAGCTAAGGCCCCGAAGTGGCCGCTGAGTATAGCGAAGGATGTCGTCGTGCAGAGACAACTGGGAGGTTGGCTTAGAAGCAGCCATTCCTTGAAAGAGTGCGTAATAGCTCACCAGTCCAGCGTGATGGCGCCGAGAATGGTCGGGATTAAGCGGCCCGCCGAAGCTTGGTCTTGCAGCTTTGCTGCAGGGGTAGGGGAGCGTTCCCTGTGCGTTGAAGCGAGCGTGGAAACGATACTCGTGGAGCGAAGGGAAGTGAGGATGCCGGATTGAGTACGCGCAAATGCGGGTGAGAACCCCGCACACCGTAAGCCCAAGGATTCCTGCGCCATGGCAATCAGCGCAGGGTGAGGCGGACCCTAAGGTGAGGCCCCAGAGGCGTAACCGATGGACAGCCGGTCAAAATTCCGGCCCCGTCTTGTATCCGTTGAAGCAATCAGGGACCCTGGAACGAAGCGCGAGCGGTCTTGTGGATGACCGTTCAAGGGTGTAGAGCAATCGAGACCCGAGTACGAGGTGGCGGGGCAACCCAACACCAAGTCGTGTAGAGTCGGCAGGCAAGAAAAGCTGATTGTGGAGGATATAGGACGTCCGTACCGCAAACCGACACAGGTGGGCTAGGCGAGTAGCCTCAGGTGAACGAGTGAAACGTGGTCAAGGAACTCGGCATAATGATCCCGTAACTTCGGAAGAAGGGATGCCCCCTCTGGTAGCCAGACTTGCTCTGGTCGCTCGAGGAGGCCGCAGAGAATCGGCCCAAGCGACTGTTTAGCAAAAACACAGGTGCGTGCCAAGCCGCGTAAGGCGCCGTATACGCACTGACGCCTGCCCGGTGCCGGAAGGTTAAGGGGAGAGGTTAGGGAGCAATCCCGAAGCTTTGAGCCGAAGCCCCGGTAAACGGCGGCCGTAACTATAACGGTCCTAAGGTAGCGAAATTCCTTGTCGGGTAAGTTCCGACCTGCACGAATGGCGTAACGACTTGGGCACTGTCTCGACCACGCGCTCGGCGAAATAGCAGTCTCGGTGAGGATTCCGAGTCCCCGCGACAGGACAAAAAGACCCCATGCACCTTTACTGTAGCTTGTCATTGGCGTTTGCATAGGACTGTGTAGCATAGGTGGGAGCCGTTGAGACGGGGGCGCTAGCTCTCGTGGAGGCATCAGTGAAATACCACCCTGTGCTGTGTGAACGCCTCACCGCGGTAGGCAAACCCTATCCGGGACCGTGGCAGGTGGGCAGTTTGACTGGGGCGGTCGCCTCCGAAAGAGTAACGGAGGCGCGCGAAGGTTGGCTCAGCGCGGTCGGTAATCGCGCTTATAGAGTGTAACGGCAGAAGCCAGCCTGACGGCGAGACCGACGGGTCGAGCCGAGACGAAAGTCGGCCGTAGTGATCCGGTAGCCCGGTGTGGATCGGCTATCGCGCAACGGATAAAAGGTACGCTGGGGATAACAGGCTTATCGCGCCCGAGAGTTCATATCGACGGCGCGGTTTGGCACCTCGATGTCGGCTTGTCACATCCTGGGGCTGGAGAAGGTCCCAAGGGTCCGGCTGTTCGCCGGTTAAAGTGGCACATGAGCTGGGTTCAGAACGTCGTGAGACAGTTCGGTCTGTATCCGTCGTGGGCGTTGGAGAATTGAGGGGAGCGGACTTTAGTACGAGAGGACCGAGTCGGACGACCCGCTCGTGTCCCGGCTGTGGCGCCAGCTGCAACGCCGGGTAGCGATGGTCGGTGGCGATAACCGCTGAAAGCATCTAAGTGGGAAGCGCCCCCCAAGATGAATTCTCCCTGGAGCCTTGAGCTCCCTGAAGGGCCGGAGGAGACTACTCCGTCGATAGGCGGCACGTGGAAGCGTTGCAAGACGTTCCGAGCGCAGCCGTCCTAATCGCCCGTGCGGCTTGACTCCCCCATGGTTTTTCCATGGTTAAGCAATCCCGCAGAGCACACGCACGTCATGCTTCGCATCGCCTCGCACGGCGACGAAGCCCCATGATCACTCCCATCCGTTTGTCAGCTGCATTCGCGCTGCGTCTACGCAGTCGCATACAGCGATTTTGACAACTGAAGTTTCGCTGGCAACTAGAGCGTCAGGGCCATACCCGTTCCCATCCCGAACACGGTCGTCAAGCCTGATAGCGCCGATGGTACTCCGGGCGAGAGCTCGCGGGAGAGTAGGCCGTTGCCGGCACCCTTTGAAGCCCCCGTCACACTGGACACTGTCCCGGTGGCGGGGGCTTCGTCATTGTTACCTGCCACTCGATCCCGCTCATCGCGTGCACACCGAGCGCGCACACCGAGTCCCCATGAGTGATCCCATGACTGCTCCCACCAGGGCCGGTATCGTCACCGTCGCAGGATTCCCCAATGCCGGGAAGTCCTCCCTCCTCAATCGGCTGGTCGGCGAAAGCCTCGCCATCACCTCCAGCAAGGCGCAGAGCACCCGCCACCGCGTCGTCGGCATCCGTACCGCCGACAACGCCCAGATGGTGATTCTCGATACGCCCGGACTGCTCGAGCCCCGCGACACGCTGCACAGCGCCATGCGCAACGCCGCACTGGCCGCCGTCCGCGACGCGGACGTGCTGGTGCATGTCGTCGACGCGACGCGGGCCATTCCCACATCCTTCGCCGAAGCCGCACAACTCGACCAGGCGCCCCGCGCCTCCGTGCTGCTGGCGCTCAACAAGGCCGATCTCCTCGACGCCGAACGTCGCGATGCGCTGCGGGTGTTGCATCCCCAAGCCGTCTTCTGCTCGGCCGTCACCGGAGAAGGGATCGAGGCCCTCGTGCAGGCGATCGCCGAGCGGCTTCCGGAAAGCCCATATCTGTATCCGGATGACGAGCTCTCCACGCAGCCCACCCGGTTTTTCTGCGCCGAGTTCGTGCGCGAGACCGCCCTCGAACAACTGGGCGATGAACTGCCGCATGCGCTGGCGTGTGAAATCGAGGAGTTCCGCGAAGGGAGTTCACCGCTGTACATTCGTGCGGTCCTGCATGTCGAACGTGACAGCCAGAAACGCATCGTGATCGGAGCGAACGGGCAGCAGATCAAGAAGCTCGGACGGGTGGCGCGCGAGAAGATCGAGCGCTTCCTCGGTCAGTCCGTGTACCTCGACCTCTGGGTCAAGGTGTTGCCGAATTGGCGCCGCAATCGTGCGGCCGTCATGCGGCTCGGTTACGGCGACCCGAACACGCGCGCGTGAGCTGCGCACGAATGGGCAGGCAGGGAAGCCTGTGGCGTCATCTGCGTTTCGCGATGGCGGGGGCGTTGCTTTTCGCGTTCGCGCCGGACCGGGCGATGGCGCAGAACGAAGGCGTGGCCTTTCTCAACATGCCGCCCGGGGCGCGCGCGATCGGGCAGGGTGATGCCACGGTGGCCGATACCTTGCTTGGCACGGAGGCGATGTGGTGGAATCCGGCGCTGCTTGCGCGGTTGCCCAAGCGGGAGATCGCCGTGCACAACACCCAGTCCCTCGCGTTCGACGCGAACACGATTGCGCTGGCGGTGCCGTCGAAGGTACTCGGCACGCTGGCGGTCTCCGGAACGATCGTCGACTTCGGCAGCGTGCCCCAGACGGGCCCCGATCCCGAGTCGCCGTCGGGCGGCACGTTGGGCGTATACAACTACATCCTCGCGGCATCGTATGCCAGCCCGATGGGGAAGCGGTTCAATGCGGGGGTGACGTACAAATTCATCATGCTCCGAAACCCCTGTTCCGGCTACTGCGGCCCGACCTGGACGGATAGGAAGGCGTCGACGAGTGCCGTCGATCTTGGTGTGCAATATCTGACACCGACAAAACTCCCCGTCTCGCTGGGGTTGGCCATTCGCAATATCGGGCCGGATATGCAGGTCAAGGACGCCGCTCAGGCAGACCCGCTGCCGCGCCTCGTGCAGGTGGGTGCCCGGGTGCAGGTCCCGCTGGCCGCACTCGAGCGAAACAACGCCTCCCTCGAGCTGGCGACGGATTTTTTCAGTACCAACAGTATGGGCGAGGCGGTCGTTGGGGCAGGCGTCACGTTGGGGTACCGCCAGATCGCCTTCCTGCAAGGCGGATACAAGACGGGTTCCGATCTCACGGCCGGACCATCGATCGGCGTTGGATTTCGCAGTGGAGGGTTCGGTCTGGATATCGCGCGCCGCTTCGACTCCTTCTCACGCGATCTCTCGAGTCCGCCCACCTATGTCATGCTCCGGGCGCGGTTTTGAACGTGCGACGACACTGGACGATGGTCGTGGCGTGTGGGGGATTTCTGCTGGCGGCGGCCCCGCTGCACGCGCAAGCAGTGGTTGTGTCGAAGGCTGCGGCGGGCGAATTCCCGCAGCCGGTGGCCCTGCGTCCCATGGGCAGTGTCGCGCCGCACACCGATATGACGGAAGGGGATGGCTCGCTCACGACGGTCGCTCATGGCCGAGCACGAGGTGCTCAGGCTCAGCTCCAGCCGTCGAATCTTCGCGCGCAGTGGTGGGCCCCCATCGTGTCGGGCCTCGTGCCCGGAGCCGGTCAGTTCGCGCTCAAGCAACAACGGAGCGCGGCCTACGTGGTCGCCGAGGGGTATCTGCTGCTGCAGTATCTGGGCGCGCATCGTGATGGCAACCGGGATCGGAATACCTACCGGCAACTCGCCGTCGACGTCGCCCGTCGTCAGTTCGGTGGCAACCTCGCGGTGGGGCCGTGGGAGTACTACGAACGCATGGAGTACTTCCCGGAGAGCGGCGCTTACAATCGCAATCCGAGCGGTGCGTTCGAACCCGAGACCGACGAGTCCACCTACAATGGGAATCGTTGGCGGTATGCCCGGGACACCTACTGGCGTGATCCGAATGTCGAGCCGGACCGGTCGAGCAGTGAATACCAGAAGGCCATCGCCTTCTATCAGCGTACGGCGGTGCCCGACGACTTCCGCTGGAGCTGGCGCGATGCCACGCTCGAGCAGACCACGTATCAGAACACCATCGCCAGTGCGAACCGCAACTACCAACGCGCGGTGAACTACGCCGGCGTGCTGGTGGTGAATCATCTGGTGTCGCTCATCGATGCCTACGTGAGTGTGCGTGTGCGGCGCTTTGGTGGAGCGGGGTTGGGACCGCTGCAGGTGCAGAAGATCGAGGCACGCTACGAGCCGGTCGGTGACCCGCTGCATCGCCAGGGCCAATGGCGCGCCGGCGTGCAGGTGGGCGGCTCGCGCTGAGGCGCGGCGAGGAGTGGGCAGGAGCGCTGACGGCGTGAGCCGGCGCTGACGCGACCTGAAGCGGCCCTGAAGCGGCCCTGAAGCGGCCCTGAGACGGCATCGATACGAATCCTGCCGGCCCGGAAACGGTCCGGCCCGTCACGTTCTGTGACGCAGCGCACGCCGTGCCCTGCCCGCGAAGTTGATCGTCAGAGGGTTGAGCCATCATCTCTTCATCCCACGTTGCCGACACGCGGTCGGACGTGAGGAGGGAGGCCAGATGGACGCCGTACCCTTGTCGATCCTTGCCGATTCACGGATGATCACCACCACCATCGAACAGAGTGCGATGCACCTGTCACCGGGGCTTCCGGACCCCGCGTGGCTGGCGTCGTGGTGGACGACATTCCCCGGTGAACGCCTGGTCACGGACAGCCCCGAAACGGTGATCACCACGGCGCTCAAGGATCGTCCCCGTCTCATCATCATCGACGCGCGCCAGCCCGACGTGGGTCAGACGGAGCAGGGCACGGCCATGACGGTATCCGGCCCGTGGACCACGACCGCGCTGCAGGTCTGTGAACGCCTCAAACGTGATCCCTACACCGGCATCGTGCCCGTGCTCGTGGTGGTGCCGTCCGACGCCTTCGCGGACGCGTTTGCGGCCGGTGCCGACGAAGTGCTCCGCAGCGGCGTCGACGAAGTGGAGGCCGTGGCGCGGCTCTCGGCCATGCTGCACCGCAGCGATCGGGACACCGACGTGCATCCGTCCACCCGTCTGCCCGGCGCCCGCGAGATCGGTGCCGAATTGAGCCGGAGGGTGGAATCGGGCGAGAAGTTCGCGGCCTGTTACGCCGACCTGGATCATTTCAAGGAATTCAACGATCGCTACGGTTATCATCATGGTGATCAGGTGATCCGGCTGCTCGCCCGCATTCTGCACGATGTGGTGAAGGGGCTCTGCGGCACGGAGGGATTCGTGGGCCACATCGGCGGCGACGACTTCCTGTTCACCATTCCCCTGGCGGCCGTGCCGCGGGTCTGCGACGAAATCGTGCACGTCTTCGACGAACTGGTGCCGTGGCAGTATTCCGAGCAGGATCGCCGCGTGGGATATTTCTTCGGGAAGGATCGCCGTGGCCAGCTGCACCGCGTCCCGCTGATGACTCTGTCGGTGGGTGTGGTGACCAATCAGCGACGCCACTTCACGCGGGCAATCGAGGTCAGCGAGTTGGCGACGGAAATGAAGAGCTACGCGAAGACGCTGCCGGGATCGGTATGGGCCGTGGACCGGCGTCGTGACGAGAGCACACCGACCACGGCCAGTGGTGCGGTCGAACACGCGCGGCTGGATGACGCGCGTGAGACGGCACGGGCCGCCGGGGAGGCGTCATGACGGTGTCGTGTCCCGAATGTCAGTCGGTGTTCCGGGTGGACCCGGCCAAGGTGCCCGCCACCGGAGTGCGTGCACGCTGCTCGGTGTGCGGCGGCATCATCGCCATCGCCGGCGGTACGCTGCCGGTGTCGGTCACCCCGGTGGCCACCGGGGCGATCGCGGCGGGATCGTTGGCTGCGCAGGCTGCCTCGACCGTGACTGCCGCGGCGATGCCCGCCGTTTCACGGGTGCGGCCAACACCGGCGCGAGCGGTGCCGGCCAGTCCGACACCGGCTCGGCCCGCGCCGGCCGTGTCAGCCCCTGGAGCACACGTGGCGTCCGGAGCGACACCGATGGCCGCACGAAGCGTGGCAACACCCATCGCAGCGGCGCCCGCCGTGAAGGCTCCGATGGCCGCTCCAGCACAGCCCACACCGGCCGGAGCGTCTCCCGTTCGGGCCACGCCTCTGCGGGGAACGCCCGTTGCCGCGGCCGCCCACGCCGCACCTGCGGCACCGGGCGCCCTGCCGGCCGCGCGCGTCACCCCGCTCCGGACGCCAGCGCTTCCCCAGGCCCCTGTCGCTCCCCGGACGCCCACGCCGGTGGCCACGGGCATCGTCCCCACGGGGGCCCCGGCGGGAAGTTCCCCGGGAACCCCCGCCGAAGGCCGCCGTCCGATCAACCCGTTCCTGCGTGCCGATCCCGCGCAGCGCGCCCGTCGGCTGGCCCGCGCGCTGGTGTCCGATCTCGTGGCCTATCATCCGCAGAAGCGCGAAGAGGGGCTGCGCGACGGCACGCTCCGGCAGCTCTTCCGGGAAGAGATCAAGAAGAGCTACGAGGAATACGTCGAACAGGTGGGACGTGAGTCCGCCGAAGGGGCACCCTATTTCCAGGAAGCCCTCAACGAAATCCTCGCCGGAGGCCGTCGGTTGTTCTGACGTCCTCACCCCGTTCTTTCGAGTTCCTCCGACGCGACTGTTCTCCCCCTCCACGACCCGATACCTTTCCCAGTCTCGGATGTTGGCGATACAGTGAGACATCTCGGGCCGCTTTCCGGTGTGGAAGGCGGCTTTCGTCGTACGTGGAGTGGTCCGTGGAGGATGTATGCAGGACGGTGAACGCCTGAAGGTGCTGTCGCGGTCGGAAGAACGGCTCGCGGACATGCGGAGGTATCTTTGACGTCGAAGCCAAGCGCTTGACGTTGAATGCCTACGAAGAGGAAATGGCCGATCCGGCCTTCTGGAACGATCAGGAACACGCGCGGGACATCGTCCAGCAGGTCAAGGTCCTCAAGGGCTGGGTCGAACCGGCGGACACCCTGCAGTCGCGCATCGAGAGTGCGCGCGAGATGGATGAGCTGCTCGCGCTCGAATCCGACAGGTCCATGGATGCCGACCTCGATCAGGAGGTGCAGCGCATTCTGTCGGAGCTCGATGCGTTCGAACTCAAGTCGCTGCTGCGCGGAAACGACGACTATCGTGATGCCCAGCTCGAAATCTCGGCGGGTGCCGGCGGCACTGAAGCGCAGGACTGGGCGTCCATGCTGCTCCGTCTGTACACACGCTGGGCGGAACGCAAGGGATTCGATCTCGAAGTGCTCGACCTGAGCGAAGGGGAAGAAGCCGGCATCAAGGGTGCGGTGCTCGAGATCCGGGGGCAGTATGCCTACGGTTTCCTGCGCCCCGAATCGGGCGTGCATCGCCTGGTGCGCATCTCACCCTTCGACTCGCAGGCACGCCGGCACACCAGCTTCGCATCGGTGTTCGTGTATCCCGTGGTGAACGAGGAGATCAACATCGAGATCCGCGACGAGGACATCAGGATGGATGTCTTCCGCGCGTCGGGCGCCGGTGGGCAGCACGTCAACAAGACGTCGTCGGCAGTACGACTCACGCACATCCCCACGGGCATCGTCACGAGCTCCCAGCAGGAGCGTTCGCAGTTCAAGAACAAGGCGACGGCGCTCAAGATGCTGAAGAACCGGCTGTATCAGCTGGAAGTGGAGAAGCAGCAGGCGGTGAAGGCGGCGTTCGACGCGAACAAGCAGGATGTGACGTTCGGCAGTCAGATCCGCAGTTACGTGTTCCAGCCGTACACGATGGTCAACGACCATCGCACCGAACTCAAGATCGCCGACGTGCAGAAGGTGATGGACGGCGATATCGATCCGTTCATCCAGGCGTACCTCAAGCAGGAGAGCGCCACCGGCGCCGAAGGAAACGTGTCATGAGTGACGAGCAGCAGCGTCCGTCTGCGGGCGACGGACAGGAACCCGGTGGGGACGCCGAGGGCAGCGAGCAGAAACAGGAGCTGAACTTCGTGATGAAGGCCCGTCGCGAGAAGCTCGAGCGTCTGCGCGCGTCGGGTGTCGAGCCGTTCGCGTACGCGTTCGATCGCACGCACAGCTCGCTGCAGGCCATCGCGGCGCTGGGAGACGGCGATGAAGGGCCCGCGGTGTGTGTGGCCGGTCGTCTGGTCTCCTGGCGGGGACAGGGAAAGACGGCGTTTGCGCATCTGGTCGACATGGACGGCCGCATCCAGTTGTATTTCCGCCGCGACGAACTGGGCGATGCCGTGTTCGCGCAACTCGCCGAGTACGATCTCGGGGACTGGGTGGGCGTGCGCGGCGGCATGATCCGGACGCGCACGGGCGAAGCCACGGTGAAAGTGACGCAGGTGGAACTCCTGTCGAAGTCGCTGCGCCCCCTGCCGCTGGGCAAGGAGCAGGTGGTGGACGGACAGACCGTGCGGTATTCCGCCTTCTCCGACACCGAGCAGCGCGCGCGGCAGCGGTATGCCGACCTGGCCGTGCATCCGGAGGTGCGGGCGCTGTTCCGCGCCCGTTCGGTGCTCACGCGCGCCATCCGCAGCCATCTCGACGGACTGGGGTATCTCGAGGTGGAGACGCCGGTGTTGCAGCCGCTCTATGGCGGCGCCGCGGCGCGTCCATTCGTGACGCATCACAATGCGCTCGACATGCCGCTCTATCTGCGCATCGCGGACGAGCTGTATCTCAAGCGTCTCATCGTGGGCGGCTTCGAGCGTGTGTACGAAATCGGCCACGATTTCCGCAACGAAGGCATCGACCGGACGCACAATCCGGAATTCACGATGCTCGAGTTCTACGAGGCGTTTGCCGACTACACCACGATGATGACGCGGGTGGAGTCGCTCATCGTGGCGGCCGCCGACGCGATCCGGGCCTTGCCGGGCATGGAAGAGAAGGTGCCGTCGTTCCGGACGCCGTTCCCGCGCATCGAATGGGTGCCGTCGTTGTCGCAGGCCGCGGGCGTCGATGTCATGCAGGTGAGCGACGCGGAACTTCGCACCATGGCCGAGCGTATCGGCGTGCAGAAGGTGAACACGTTGAGTCGCCCCAAGGTGCTCGACGAGATGTTCCAGGCGCTGGTGGAATCGAAGATCGATCAGCCCACCTTCGTGCTGGACTACCCCAAGGAACTGTCACCGTTGGCCAAGCCCAAGCGCGGAGGCCCCGAGGGCATCACCGAACGGTTCGAACTGTTCGCGAAGGGCAAGGAGCTGGCCAACGCCTTCTCCGAACTCAACGATCCCATCGACCAGCGTGAGCGTTTCGAAGCGCAGGCGCGTCTGCGCGATGCGGGCGACGACGAAGCGAGCGGGGTGGACGACGACTACCTGCGGGCCATGGAGTACGGCATGCCACCCACCGGCGGTGTGGGCATCGGTCTCGACCGTCTGTTCATGTATCTCACGGACACGCCCAACATCCGCGACGTGATTCTGTTCCCCACGATGCGTCCCGAGTGACGGGACCCGCGTGACGCGACTCGAACTCTCGATCGCCTGGCGCTATCTGCGCAGTCGCCGCGGTTCGCGCCTGCTGTCGCTCATCAGCGTCATCGCCATCGGCGGGGTGCTGGTGGGTGTGAGCGCGCTCATCGTCATCATGGGCGTGATGACGGGCATGCAGACCGACATGCGCGAGAAGATCCTGGTGGGCAGTCCCGACGTGCGGGTGTTGCCCTACGGCGACGACATGCGCATGACCGGCTGGCAGCCGCTGCTCGACAAGGTGCGCGCCTTTCCCGGCGTGGTGAGCGCGGCGCCGTTCGTGTCCACGCAGGGGCTGGTGCGCAATCTGAGCGGGTACAGGACAGGGACGGCAGTCGTGGGCGTGGTGAACACCGGCGAACCGGGCGACGACGTCACCAGCATCCGTCAGCATCTCATCTTCGGGGACTTCACGTTCCGGCGCGAAGGCGTGACGTTGCCTGGGGCCGCCCTGGGCAAGTTTCTCGCGTCCAAGCTGAATGCGTTTCCCGGCGACACCATCGTGCTGCTGGGGGCCGCCGGACTCGAGATGAATGCCGCCACCGGGGCGATCGTGCCACGGGCCGACAGCGTCGTCGTGACGGGGGTGTTCGAGACCGGGATGTACGAATACGACGACGCCTACCTCTTCCTCTCCCTCGATGCGGCGCAGCGGTTTGCCGGACTGGGCGAGGACGTGACCGGCATCGAAGTGCGCACCCGGGATCGCTGGACGACGCCACAACTGGCCGATTCCCTCGAGGCCGCGCTGCAGGCGCCGGTGCGTGCCGTGGACTGGCAGGAGAACAACCGCTCGTTCTTCCAGGCGCTCAAGCTCGAGAAGCTGGGCATGGGAGTGATCCTGCTGCTCATCGTGCTCGTCGCCGCGTTCAACATCCTGAGTACGCTCACGATGGTCGTGGTGGACAAGACGCGTGAAATCGGCATTCTGCGCGCCATGGGCCTGGGCGCGAAGAGCGTGCGCCGCATCTTCCTGTTGCAGGGCATGGTGATCGGCGCGGTGGGCACCTTCGGCGGACTGCTCATCGGACTCGTCGTGGCGCTGCTGCTCGAGAAATACCGACTGATCTCGCTCGACCCTTCGGTGTATTTCATCGATCATCTGCCGGTGCGACTCGAGTTCTTCGATATCGCGGCGGTGCTGGTCTCGAGCATGCTCGTGTCCACGCTGGCCACGCTCTACCCGGCCTCGCAGGCCGCGAAGCTGTATCCGGTGGAGGCCATCCGTCATGAGTGACGTCGTGAAGGACATCACGCGTGAGACCCGGGGTGACGCGCTGCGTGACGTGTTGCCTGAAGCGCTGCCTGACGCGCCGGGTGACGTCGCCGGTGCGGCCACGGCGGTGGAAACCGTGGTCGAGGCGGAAGGCGTGGTCAAGGAATTCCGTGGCGGCGATGGCGGCATCATCCGCGTGCTCGATGAGGTGGAACTCACCGTGCGACGTGGCGAGATGGTGGCCATCGTGGGGGCCAGCGGCTCCGGCAAGAGCACGCTGCTGCATGTGCTGGGCGCGCTGGAGCAGCCGTCGGCCGGCCGGATCACCCTGGCGGGCCAGGCGGTGGAAGGACTCACGGAGCAGGGGCTCGACACGCTGCGCAATCGCGTGATTGGGTTCGTGTTCCAGTTCCATCATCTGCTGCGGGAATTCTCGGCAATCGAAAACGTGATGATGCCGCAACTCATCGCGGGTATCGACGCCAGGCGGGCCCGTGAGCGTGCGGGGCATCTGCTGGACCGGGTGGGGCTGGGATCCCGTCTGCAGCACCGTCCCAGTGCGCTGTCGGGTGGGGAGCAGCAGCGCACGGCGGTGGCGCGGGCGCTGGCCACGGGGCCTGCGTTGCTGCTGGCCGATGAACCCAGCGGGAATCTCGACTGGCACAACGCCGAACGCCTGCACGATCTGTTCGCCGAGCTGGCGCGTGACGAGTCGCTGGGACTGGTGGTCGTGACGCACAATCAGTCGCTGGCCGCGAGGGCGGACCGGACACTATTGTTGGAGGGAGGACGACTGGTGATGCCGCCGGTCGGACCGGACGTCGAGGAGACGGAGAGCTGATGCTCTGCGATAACTGTCAGGAACGCGATGCGGTCGTGCATGTCACACGGGTGGTGGAGAACGCGGTGACGCAGCTCCACCTGTGCGAGAAGTGCGCCGCGGCGAAGGGTGTGGAGACGACGCTGTCGGTCCCGCAGCATCCGCTGGGCGAGATTCTGCAGGCGGTGCAGCAGCAGGCCGCGTCCACGGGCGAGGACGCGCTGAGCTGCCGTTTCTGCGGCGCCACGGCGCGCGATTTCCGCGCCACGGGACGGCTGGGCTGCCCGCACTGCTACGACGCCATGGAACACAGCCTGCGGGAACTGCTGCGTCGGCTGCATGGCAGCTCCCGGCACGTGGGCAAGCGGTACGATCCCCCGGCGGCTCACCTGCTGGAGAAGGCGGACACCGTGCATGATCTTCGGGACCGGCTGCGGCGTGCCGTCGATGCCGAACAGTTCGAACTGGCGGCCGAATTGCGCGACCGCATCCGGGTGCTCGAATGAGCGGCCCCCGTCCTGGACCGGGATCGGGGCCCGCGCGGCCGGCACTCGATCTGTCGCTGCTGCCCGATGGCGGCGTGCGGTGGCTGGACGCGTCCGGTCCGCACAGCGACATCGTGATTTCCACGCGCATGCGTCTGGCCCGGAACGTGTCGGGGTATGCGTTCACGGGGCGGGCGCGGGATGGCGAACGCCTGCGCATGCTGGCCCAGGTGCGGGACGCGCTGACCGAGGTGCCGTCGTTGCAGGGCAGTCTGCTGCTCACGCTCGAATCGATGCCCGCCGTGGAACGACAGCTCCTGCACGAGCGTCATCTCGTGAGCAAAGAGCTGGCCGGCCTCGATCCACAGCAACCGGTGCGGAGTGGGGCGGCGGTGATTCTGGGTGAGTCGGTGGGGCTGCTGGTGAACGAGGAGGATCATCTCCGGTTGCAGGCGCTGCGCTCGGGGTTCTGCGTGCCGGAGGCATTCGAGGCCGTGCAGCGGCTCGATGCGGAACTGGGCGGGCAGGTGCCGTATGCGTTCCACCGTGAATTCGGATTTCTCACGGCCTGTCCCACCAATGCGGGGACGGGGCTCCGGGCGTCGGTGCTCATCCACCTGCCGGGACTGGTGCTCACCAAGGAGATCGGCAAGGTCCTGGCGGGGCTGCAGCAGATGGGGCTCACCTATCGCGGTCTGTACGGCGAGGGGAGCGAGGTGGTGGGGAACTTCTTCCAGCTGTCCAACCAGACGACGCTGGGACGATCGGAGGAGGAGTTGCAGGATCTCCTCGTACGCGTCGTTCGTCATGTGATCGAACGGGAGGAGGAAGCGCGTCGTGTCCTGGTGCGCGATGCGGGGTATATTATCGAGGACAAGTTGTGGCGCGCGTACGGGACGCTGCGATATGCCCGCAGTCTCACGTTCGACGAAGCCATGAACTTCCTGAGCGGGGTGCGACTGGCGGTCGGTCTGAAACTGGTCACCGGGCTCAGTGTATACACACTCAACAAGCTCCTGATCTTTGCCCAGTCGGCGCACCTGTCGTATCTGGAAGGGCGGGCGCTGACGGATACCGAGACGAACCTGGCGCGCGCGAAGTACGTGCGGCAGGTGCTCACGAGCGAAGGCGGCGGCGTCGAATGATCCGCTTCCCAACGACCCTGAGGGGACGATGAACGGCTACAACTTCACCGAACGGGTGCGGAAGGTTCTCGCGATGGCTCGCGAAGAGGCTGCGCGCCTGCACCACGAGTATGTGGGCACCGAGCACATCCTGCTCGGCCTCATCAAGGAGGGTGAGGGGGTCGCGGCGGCGGTGCTGCAGAACCTCAACGTCGATCTCGACGACGTGACGCTCAAGATCGAGGAGACGGTCAAGAAGGGGAAGGCGGCGCAGGCCACCGGCCCCGATCTGCCGTACACGTCGCGCGCCAAGAAAGTGCTCGAACTGGCGATGGCCGAGGCGCGCGATCTGAACCACAGCTATGTGGGCACGGAACATCTGTTGCTCGGGCTGTTGCGCGAGGAGAAGGGCATCGCCGCGCAGGTGCTGACCGATGCCGGCGTGAACCTCGAGGCCGCACGGGCGGAGACGCTGCGTCTGCTGGGCACGGAGATGCCGCAGACGGGTGAGAAGCCGCAGGCCGAGAAGGCCGGCACGGCGCCGCCGGCCGCGGCTCCTGCCAAGGGCGACAAGAAGTCCAAGACGCCGGCGCTCGACCACTTCTGCCGCGATCTCACGCAGTTGGCGGCCGAAGGCCAGCTCGACCCGACCATCGGTCGGGCCAAGGAAATCGAGCGCGTCATGGAAGTCCTCACGCGGCGCAAGAAGAACAATCCGGTGCTCATCGGCGAGCCGGGTGTGGGCAAGACGGCCATCGTCGAAGGGCTGGCGCAGCTCATCGCCAATGGCGACTGCCCCGATTCGTTGCGCGACAACCGCGTGCTGTCGCTGGACATGGCGGCCGTCATCGCGGGCACCAAGTATCGCGGACAGTTCGAGGAGCGCCTCAAGGCGGTCATGAACGAGATCGCGCAGAACAAGCAGGTCATCCTGTTCATCGACGAGCTGCACACGCTCGTGGGGGCAGGCGCGGCCGAAGGCGCGATCGATGCCAGCAACATGCTCAAGCCCGCGCTCGCGCGCGGGGAGCTGCAGTGTGTCGGTGCGTCCACGCTCAACGAGTACCGCAAGTACATCGAGAAGGACGGGGCGCTCGAGCGGCGGTTCCAGACGGTCGTGGTCGATCCACCGTCGATCGAGGAGACCGTGCAGATCCTGCAGGGACTTCGCAAGAAGTACGAGGATCACCATCGGGTGAACATCCCCGACGAGACGCTGCTGGCCGCGGCCAAGCTGTCGGAGCGGTACATCACCGACCGGTTCCTGCCGGACAAGGCCATCGACGTGATCGACGAAGCCGGCGCGCGGGCGCGTCTGGCGGCGCAGGTCGCGCCGAGCGAAGTGGCGGAGCTCAAGGAGCAGCTCGAGAAGATCAACGCCGAGAAGGAAGCGGCGGTGCGCGATCAGAACTTCGAACGGGCGGCGTCGCTGCGCGACAACGAGCGCGAACTGCAGGCCGAGATTCGTCGCAAGCAGGAAGAGTGGGAGCAGCGGCGTCAGTCGTTCCGCCCCACGCTGGGTGAAGAGGAGATCGCCTTCATCGTGAGTCGCTGGACGGGCATCCCCGTCACGCGTTTGCAGGAGGCGGAGACGTCGCGTCTGTTGCGCATGGAAGACGAGATGCACCAGACCGTGGTGGGCCAGGACGAGGCCATCAGGGCGCTGGCGCGCTCCATCCGCCGGAGCCGCGCGGGGCTCAAGGACCCCCGCCGTCCCATCGGGTCGTTCATCTTCTCGGGTCCCACGGGCGTGGGCAAGACGGAGCTGGCCCGGTCGCTGGCCAAGTTCCTCTTCGCGGACGCCTCGGCGCTCATCCGGGTGGACATGAGCGAGTACATGGAGAAGTTCTCCGTGTCGCGGCTCATCGGCGCGCCCCCGGGCTACGTGGGGTACGAGGACTCTGGCACGTTGACCAAGGCAGTGCGGCGCAAGCCGTACAGCGTGGTGCTGCTCGACGAGATCGAGAAGGCGCATCCGGATGTGTTCAACATCCTGCTGCAGGTGCTCGACGAAGGCCATCTCACGGACAACTACGGCCGCGTGATCGACTTCAAGAACACCGTGGTCATCATGACCTCGAACGTGGGAGCCAAGGACATCACGAAGGGCAAGTCGCTGGGCTTCGCCACGAACGATTCCCGTGGCGATTTCGAGCGGATCGCCGAGAAGGTGAAGGACGAGATGGGCCGGGTGTTCAACCCGGAGTTCCTGAACCGGCTCGACGATGTGATCGTGTTTCACCCGCTGGGCAAGGAACACATCGCCCAGATCGTGTCGATCCTGTTCGCCGACGTGCAGAAGCGTCTGGCGGAGGAAGAGCTCACGATCCGGCTGACCCCGGAGGCGACGGAGTTCCTGGTGGACCATGGGCATGACGAGCATTTCGGTGCCCGTCCGCTCAAGCGGGCCATCCAGCGGTATGTCGAGGATCCGCTCTCCGAGAAGATCCTGACGGGCGAATTCTCCCGTGGGGACGAGATCGAAGTGGGGGTCTCTCCTGCGGAGAAGGAGAAGCTGGAGTTCCGCGTGCTCACGCCGACGCCCCAGGCGTCGTGAGTGGGGCCTGGGACCCCCGGAGGAATCCGGGACGGTCTCAGGCAACGGTGGAGGCGCGACAGGTGTCGAACGGCCGGACCCTCGGGTCCGGCCGTTTGCCGTCATCGAGGGTACATGGGAAAGGGCACCCCCATCGGGTCCGGTGGGGTCGGTCCTTCCCCGGGGTTCGTTTATATTCCGAGGCTATGCTCAAACGCATTCCCCAAAAGTTGGTCGGCCTGGTCGCCCTGGTGGTGGGCCTTTCGCCGCGCCTCACCCTGGCGCAGCAGGAGGCGGCGGGCCGCTGCATGACACCGGACTCCATCGCCGTGCGGGGAAACTCGCGGGTCGCCGACGCGCGCATCCGGATCGAGGCCGGTCTGCAGCCGGGCGCGCCGCTCAACTTCCCCTCCCTCCAGCGGGTGCTCAAGGCGCTCTATCAGCTGGGGGAATTCGACGACGTGCGGGTGTTGTGCGATCTCGATGCCGTGCCGGGCAAGGTGCTCTCGGTGCTGCATGTCCAGGAGCGCCCCATTCTCGGCGATCTGAAAGTCGTCGGACCCAGCGCCGTTTCCGAGCGGTCGGTGAAGGACAAGATCGATCTGCTGATCGGGCGCCCCATCGATCCGCTGCAGGTGGCGCGGGCGCGGGCCCGGATCGACTCGGTGTACGAGGCGGCCGGCTACTATCTGGCCGAGATCCGCATCGATTCCACCCGGATGGATGACGGTCGCATCGCGCTCACGTACGACATCGACGAAGGACGGCGCCTGGCCATCTCCGGCATCGATATCGAGAGCCAGGGAGCGGTGAGCGAGAAGCGGGTCGCACGCGCGATGAAGACCAAGCCGGAAGGGTTCTGGTTCTTCCGCAAGGGTGAGTTCGACGAGGACAAATTCGTCGGCGATCTGGGCGAGCGTATCCCCGATCTGTATTCGCGGCTCGGCTATATCGACATGCGCATCACGAAGGACACGCTGCTCGTCGACCGCGATCGTGGCAAAGGCATGCTGCAGATCGGCATCGACGAAGGCCCGCGCTATCGTATCGGCTCGTTCGAGATCGCCGGCAACCGGCGTTTCCCGACGGATGCGTTGCGCCGGTTCTATCCGTTCGAAGGCAACGATCCCACGCTGTCGCAGCGCATCAAGGGGCTGATCAAGCGGGAGGCCGCGGCGCCCGAGGGCGTGTTCGATCAGCACAAGTGGGACGATGCGCTCGAGAAGGTGAACAACGAGTATCGCAACAACGGCTACCTCTACGCGCAGATCCGTCCGGTGATGGATCGTCGCATGGAAGGCGCCGACTCGGTACCCACGGTGAACCTCCGCTGGGAAATCGACGAGCGGAATCCCGCCATCGTCAACCGGGTCGAGATCGTGGGGAACGACTATACGGCGGACGATTGCATCCGTCGCCAGATCTTCCTGGTGCCCGGTGGGCCCTTCAATCAGGCCGCGCTCATCCGGAGCTATCAGAGCATCAGCAACATGAACTTCTTCGAGTCCCCGATGCCGTTCCCGGACTACCGTCCGATCAACGAGCAGGGGGACGTGGACATCGTGTTCCGCGTGAAGGAGAAGCGCACCGGCAACTTCAATTTCGGCGCCTCGATGGGGCAGGGCGGTGTCGGTTTCGGTGGCTTCATCGGCGTCGAGCAGCCCAATCTGTTCGGCCTCTGCAAGTCGGGACGCCTCAACTGGCAGTACGGGCGCTACTTCAACGACTTCACGGCCACCTACACCGATCCCGCGCTGCGCGGATCGCGTCTGTCGGGTGCGGTGAGCGCCTATCGCACGCAGTCGCGTTTCATCGTCGGCAACCTCGGCCAGAACATCCGCACGGGCGGCCAGTTCCGTCTCGGCATGCCGGTGCCCTGGTCGCTCTTCTCGACGTTCGCGATGTCGTACAACGGAGAGTCGGCGACATTCACGTCGGGCACCGTCCAGAACGGCTGCACGCGGAACTGTTTCCGTTCGAATGTGGGACTGGAGTACACGTCCGACACGCGCATCGATCTGCCCTTCGCGACGCAGGGCACCATGAAGACCGTCACGGCGGACTTCAGCGGCGGTCCGCTGGGCGGGACGGTGAACTTCCAGCGCGTGACCACGGAAATGCGCGCCTACTCGCTGCTGGGGCAGTTCGGCGGCAGCAACCCGGGATCGCAGCCGGTCAAGCTCACGATGGGTGTGACGGCCCGTGCCGGCGCGTTGTTCGGCAATTCCGGACCGTTCTTCTTCCAGCAGCAGTTTGCGGTGGGTGGTGTGATGTACGGGCAGCAGTTGCGCGGCTACCCCGAATTCTCCATCACGCCGGCCGGCTTCGACCCGTCCACCGACCAGTACAGTTCCCAGGTGACGTCGTTCGGCAATGCCTTCATGACGGTGACCGGCGAAGTGGGTCTTCGCCTGAACCAGATGTTCTATGTCAACGTGTTTTCCGACGCAGGGAACAACTGGGCCGCGGCCCGGCAGATCAACCCCGGTCGCCTCTTCCGTTCTGCCGGATTCGGGGTATCTACCGTAACACCGTTGGGACCACTGGGGCTCGACCTCGCCTATGGTTTCGACCGGACGAAGATCGAGGCCACGACCGGTCGTATCGTGAAGGACCCGAAGTGGCAGTTCCATTTCCGGCTTGGCCAGCTCTTCTAAACAAGATCTAACACAGGATCTCTCCTCATGCGTTTTCGTTCACTCATCGGTACCTGCGCGCTGTTCGTCGTCGCGCCTGTCGTGGCGTCGGCCCAGGGCGGGCAGAAGATCGCCTACGTGAACTCGGCCCAGCTCATGCAGAGCGCGCCCGGCCGCGCCGAGGCGGAGGCGACGTTCGACAAGGAGATGACCACGGTCCGGGCGCAGTTGCAGAAACTGCAGGATTCGGTCAACGCCATGAACGAAGCGTTCGCCAAGGAAGAGGCGACGCTTGCGTCGGCTGCGAAGGAAACGAAGCTGAAGGCGATGCGCGAGAAGGAAGCGGGCTTCCAGGCCCAGGCGCAGAAGCTGCAGGATCAGGCGCAGGACCGTCAGGAAGCGCTCATGGCGCCCATCATGGAGACGCTGCGCAAGGCGCTCGAGGATGTGCGTACGGAAGGTGGTTACGCGTTCATCTTCGACGTGGCGGTGCAGATGCCGTACATCGTCGCGGCCGACAAGAATCTCGACGTGACGGATCGTGTGCTGGCGAAGCTGCGGCTGGCGGCGCCCCGCGCGGCAGGCACTGCGGCACCGGCGGCGTCCAAGCCGCCCGCGGCGGGCCCGGCCTCGTCGCCGGCTGGCGTGACGACGAAGAAGCCGCCGTTCTGAGTGCGGACGGCGTGAGTCCGGTGACAGATCCTTCATCTGGCACACACGCCGGGCAACGAACGGCAGGCGGCGGTGACGGGCAGACGCCTGTCACCGCCGCTGACGTAGCGGCGCTGGTTGGGGGCCGACTGCTCGGTGACGGCACGGTCGTGCTGCGGGGTGTGGCGGCACTCGATCGGGCCGACGCGACGCAACTGAGCTTTCTGTCGCACGCGCGTTACGCGTCGTGGTTCGTGACGTCGCGAGCGGGCGCGGTCGTGATGGGACCACAATTCGAAACCGCGGACGGTGCCCCGCGCACCCGCATCATCGTGGACAAGCCGATGGATGCGATGGTGTCGCTGCTGGTCCGTTTTCACCGCCACGAACCGCGTGCGACAGGCGTGCATCCGACCGCGGTGGTGGCCGATACGGCTACCATCGGCGCTGGTGTGACCATCGACCCCCATGCCGTCATCGGCGAGGACGTCGTGATCGGCGATGGCTGCTGGATCGGTGCCAATGCCACCGTGGGGGCCGGCAGCACGCTGGGGCGCGATGTGCGGCTGCACGCCAATGCCACCGTCTATCCCTTCACCGAACTGGGAGACCGGGTGGTGTTGCACAGCGGGGCACGCGTGGGACGCGAAGGATTCGGATTCGTGCCGCAGGCCGCGGGCCTGGTGCGCATTCCGCACGCCGGCCGCTGTGTGCTCGAGCACGATGTGGAGATCGGCGCCAACAGCTGTGTCGATCGCGGCAGCGTCGACGATACGATCATCGGGGCCGGCACGAAGATCGACAATCTCGTGCAGATCGGACACAACGTGCGCATGGGGCGGATGTGCGTCTGCGCGGCGCAGGTGGGTGTGGCCGGTTCCGCGCGCATCGAAGATGGCGTGCAGCTTGGTGGACAGGCGGGTATCGGTGGGCATCTCACGGTGGGTGCCCGGGCCACCGTGGCCGGGCAGGCCGGCGTGTTCGGAGACGTGCCGGCCGGCGAAGTGTGGTCGGGGTACCCCGCGCGGCCGCACAAGGAACAGTTGCGGGCACAGGCCGCACTGGCCCGCCTGGCCCGCCTCATCCGCCCCCTCGAACAGTTGTTGCGCAAGGAGCAGGACTCGTGATCGCACGTGCGGACGGCTCAGGGCCGTCGAAGTCCGCGGAGAATGCGCCCCCGGTGGAACGGGGCAACACGCGGCCGGCGAACTCGCCAACCCCGTCATCGGCCTCCGCCACCTCGCTCAGCGGCGAACGTCGTACCGTGGCCGGTGAAGCCACGGTGCAGGGCGTGGGGCTCCATCTTGGCCAGCCCTGCACGCTGGTGTTCCGGCCGGCACCCACGGGTACCGGTATCGTGTTCCGGCGGCTGGACCTGCCCGGCACGGCGGCCATTCCCGCCCGGGTGGATGTGGCGGTGGAAGCCGAGCGCCGCACCCAGCTCGGCACGGGCGAGGGGGCACTGCACACGGTGGAGCATGTGCTGGCGGCCGTGGGCGGACTGGGCATCGATGATCTCTTCATCGACATGGATGGCCCCGAGCCGCCCATCATGGACGGCAGTGCCGCCGCGTTTCTGACGGCGCTCGACGAAGCCGGCATCGTCACGAATGGTGGACGACAGGACTGGCTCGTGCTGCGGAAATCCATCCGGGTGGTGGATGGAGAGTCCGTGTACGAGGCCCATCCGGCGTTCGATCTGTCGCTCGATGTCGACATCGACTTTCCGCACGCGATCATCGGCCACCAGCGTGGCCGGTACCGGGTGACGCCGGAGCATTTCCGCGGTGAACTGGCCGGAGCGCGCACCTTCGGTTTCGTTCACGAGGTGGACGCCCTTCGCGCGAAGGGATTGATTCAGGGGGCATCGACGGCGAACGCGGTCGTGCTCGACGCCACGGGGGTCGTGGATACCACTCTCCGCTGGTCCGACGAATTCGTCCGGCACAAGGCGCTCGACTGTGTCGGCGATCTGGTGCTGGCCGGTGCGCGCGTTCGGGCGCGCATCGTCGCTCACAAACCGAGTCATCGGGGCACGGTTGCCCTGGTACGTGCGCTCGTGCAACACGCAGTCCGGGAGCCCGCTGTGTACACCGTCGAAGACATTCTGCAGGTCCTGCCGCATCGTTATCCCTTCCTGCTCGTCGATCGCATTCTCGAGCTGGAAGAGGGGAAGCGTATCGTCGGGCTCAAGAACGTGACGATTAACGAGCCGTTCTTCCAGGGCCATTTTCCTGGACATCCCATCATGCCCGGTGTGCTCATCATCGAGGCGATGGCGCAGGTGGGCGGCATGCTGCTCATGCGGACGGTGACCGATCCGAGCAGCAAGGTGGTGTACTTCATGTCGCTCGACAACGTGAAGTTCCGCCGGCCGGTGAAGCCCGGTGATCAGTTGCGATTCGAGATGGAAGTGCTGCAGATGCGGGGCACGATGTGCAAGATGCGCGGTGTGGCCTATGTGGATGGCCAGGTCGTCACCGAGGCGGAAATGGCGGCAATGGTCCGCGATCGATGAGCATGGTGATGAACATGGCGACCACGCAGGGCATTCATCCCAGCGCACTGATCGATCCCGATGCCCGGATCGGGCAGGATGTGGAGATCGGCCCGTGGGCGGTGATCGGTCCGCAGGTGACGATCGGCGATGGCTGCCGGATCGCCGCACGGGCGACCCTCGAGCGCAATGTGCGCCTCGGGCAGCGCGTGCAGGTGGGGATCGGTGCCGTGCTCGGCGGGGATCCGCAGGATCTCAAGTACCGCGGTGAGGAAACGTGGGTGGACATCGGGGACGACACCGTCATCCGCGAATACGCGACCATCAATCGTGCTACGGCGCACTCGGTCACCACGAAGGTGGGCCGACACTGCTTCATCATGAGTTACGTGCATCTCGCGCACGACTGCGAGCTGGCCGATCATGTGATGATCTCCAACGGCACGCAGCTCGCGGGTCACGTGCACGTGGACGATCACGCCATCATCTCGGGGTTGTGCGCGATCCATCAGTTCGTGCGCATCGGGCGGCATTCGTTCATTGGCGGGGCGTCGCGTGTGCCGCAGGACGTGCCGCCGTTCGTGCGCGCGGTGGGCAATCCGCTCAAGTTGTTCGGGCTCAACTCCGTCGGCCTGCAGCGCAGCGGATTCGACGAGAACGTGCTGCGTGAACTCAAGCGCGCGTATCGGTTCTGTTTCCGCTCCGATCTCAATTTGTCGCAGGGTGTGGAGCAGGCGCGGGCGGAAGTGGAACTGGTTCCCGAAGTGCAGCAGTTTCTGGAGTTCATCGAGGCGAGTCGCCGCGGCGTCGGGTTCTGACGGGTTCTGATCGGAGTCGTACATGCAGGCAGGGCAGCAGCGGGCGCAGTTTTGTGGAAACGAGGCGCCACGCGTGGGTGTGGTGGGCGCCGGCGGTCTGGGCACGCATCACGTGCGCATTCTCCGTGATCTGTGCGGCGAACGATTCATGGGGTTCGTCGACGAGAATCCCGCACGGGCCGCCGAGGTGGCCTCGCAATACGGCGTGCCGGCCGTGGCATCCCTCGATCGGTTGCTGCAGGACGTCGACGCCGTGTCCATCGTGGTGCCCACCCGTTCGCATCATGCGGTGGCCGCCCAGGCGCTCGCACTGGGCAAACATGTCTTCGTGGAGAAGCCGTTCACGGTGACGCTCGAGGAAGCCGACGATCTGCTGGGCAAGGCGGCCGCGGCCGGTGTCGTGCTGCAGGTGGGGCACGTGGAGCGCTTCAACCGCGCCGTGCGCGCGGCCATGCCGTTCGTGGACGGCCCGCGGTTCATCGAGAGCGACCGGTTGGCGCCGTTCAGTCCGCGGGGCGCCGATGTGGCCGTGGTGCTCGATCTCATGATCCACGATCTCGATCTCGTGCACACCCTGGTGGGCACGCGTGTGGTCGACGTGCAGGCCATGGGCATTCCGGTGCTCACGCCGCAGGTGGATATCGCCAATGCGCGACTGACCTTCGCCAATGGGGCGGTGGCGAACATCACTGCCAGCCGCGTGTCGCGTGAGCGGTTGCGGAAGCTCCGGCTGTTTCAGCGCAGCGGCTATCTGTCGCTGGATCTCGCCGCCGGCACGGGAGAGTTCTTCAGGTTGCGTGGGGATTTCGATCCGATGCAGCTCGCGCGTGCCCCGCGGGCGCTCGAGGATTTCGTGGAACGCATCCCGCTCGACGCCCCGGATGCTGAGCCGCTGGTGCTGGAACTGTCGCAGTTCCTGGGTGCGGTGATGGGACACAATCCCATCGCCGTGACGGGCGCCGAGGGCCGGGATGCGCTCGAGGCCGCGCTGCGCATCGTGTCCGCCATCGATGTGGCACAGGCGGGATTGCTGGCTGGGGCAGCGGCCCCAGGGGCTTCGCGTGCGTGAAGTGCTGTTTGTCGTCGGAGAGGCCTCCGGCGACCTGCATGCGGGAAAGGTGGCCGAGGCGTTGCGTGCGCGTGTGCCGGACCTGCCGATGGTGGGTGTGGGGGGCGGTCACATGCGCGCGGCGGGGGTGGAGATTCTCGAGGATGTCGAGCGTCTCGCCGTGATGGGTTTTGTGGAGGTGCTGCAGCACGTGCCCAAACACTGGGCGTTGCTGCGCCGGTTGCGCGCCCGTATCGAGAGCGGTCGGGTGGGACTCGTGGTGCTGCTCGACTATCCGGGGTTCAATCTCAAGGTCGCCAACGCGGCGCATCGTGCGGGTGTGCCGGTGTTGTATTACATCACGCCGCAGGTGTGGGCGTGGGGAGCGGACCGTCTGCCCACGCTCGCGCGTGTGGTCACGAAGGCCGCGTCCATCCTGCCGTTCGAAGAAGCGCTGCTGCGTGAGCACGGTATCGATGCCACGTTCGTTGGGCACCCGTTGCTCGATCGTGCGCAGTCGTTGCCGTCACAGATGGAAGCGCGCGCGCAACTCGGCTTGTCGCCCGATGCGCCGGTGCTGGCGGTGTTTCCGGGCAGCCGGCGCGCGGAGATCGCGCGGCATCTGGGGCCCTTCACCGAGGCGGCGCTCGAAGTGCAGCGTCGCCGGCCCGACGTACAGGTGGTGGTGAGTGTGGCCCCCACGGTGCGCATCGCGGCCAGCGACAGTCCATTCCCCCTCGTGCAGGGTGCGTCGTTCGTGGTGCAGCGAGCGGCCACGGCCGGATTGCTCAAGAGCGGTACGAACACGCTGGAAGCGGCGGTGGCGGGCTTGCCGCATGTGATCGGATACCGGACGAGCGCGATCACGTACGCCATCGCGCGTCGCGTGGTGAAGATTCCGCACATCGGCCTGGTGAACGTGGTGGCGGGTGAAGCGGTCTCGCCGGAATTCGTGCAGGATGCGTTCGTGCCCTCGGCGGTGGCGGATGCCCTGATGCCGCTGCTCGACGTGCACAGCGAGGCGCGCGTGCTGGCCGAGGCGGGATTGGCACGGGTGCGGGCGCAACTGGGCACGCCCGGTGCGTCGTCGCGGGTGGCCGACATGATCCTGTCGATGACGAGAACGTCGATGACACGGGATGCGCAGGCATGACGGAGACGGCGCCGGTCCTGCCGTGGAAGGTGCGCGCCGCCATTGCCGTGGGCGGCCGTTTTCTCAAGCTGCTGGGCATGACGTGGCGCGTGAGAATCATCGGAAGGGATCGCCTCTTCGTGCGGCCTGCCGGCACCGATCCGGTGGTCTTCACGCTCTGGCATGGCCAGATGCTGCCCATTCTGTACGCGCATGGCATGCGCTGCGGCATCCTCATCAGCGAACACCGCGACGGCGAGATCATCGCGCGCATCGTGGAGATGTTCGGGCACTTCGCGGTGCGGGGATCGAGTTCGCGCGGAGGCACGCGGGCGCTGCTGGAAGCGGTGAAGCAGGTGCGGGACGGCACGGACATGGTGTTCACCCCTGATGGTCCGCGCGGTCCGTTGCACAGTTATGCACCGGGACCGCTGATTCTCGCGCACCGGGCGCAGGTGCCCATCGTGACCATCACCGCGCACGCCGATCGCTGCTGGCGTCTGAAATCGTGGGACCGTTTCGAGATTCCCAAACCGTTCGCGCGGGTGACGGTGTTGTACGGTGAGCCGAAGCGGGTGGACGGTGAAGACGTGCGGGAGGCCGCCGCACATGCCGACGAATTCGGCGCCGACATGCTGGTGAAGCTCGAAACCGTCGCGCGGTTGGCGGAAGAGGGGCGATGAGTGCCCTCGCCGACTGGGTGTGGCACTCGGATGCTGCTGGCGCGGCGGTAACCCGCGCCATGCTGACGCCGCTCTCCCATGTGTTCGGCTGGGCGGTGGCGCGGCGCAATGCACGCTTCGACCGGCTGGCCGAGGCTTTCGGACCCGATGCGCTGCCCGCCATGCCGCTTCCCGCGATCTCGATCGGCAACCTCACGGTAGGCGGCACGGGTAAGACTCCCGTGGCTTCATGGTTCTTGTCCCGTCTCCTCGCGCGGGGCGCCCATCCGGCGCTCGTTCTGCGCGGATATGGCGACGATGAATGGCGGGTGCATCTCATGCTCACCCCGGAAGCACCCGTGATCACCGATGCGGATCGGGTGCGCGGCGCGCACACGGCCGTGTCGCGGGGCGCGGACTGCGTGGTCCTGGACGATGCCTTCCAACATCGGCGTGCGCGGCGCGTGAGCGACGTGGTGCTGGTCAGCGCCGATCAATGGCACCCCGAGGTGCGATTGCTGCCGGCCGGCCCCTATCGGGAAGGCTTCGTGGCGCTGGGCCGCGCCTCGGCGGTCGTGGTCACCGTGAAGGCGGCATCTGCGGAAAAAACCGCGGCGGTACTGGCAGCCCTGAGCCGGATGGTGCCAGCCGAACGGATCGCCTTGGTGCGCCTCTTGCCCGGCGGATTGCGGGGCTGGTCGCAGGGTGACGGCCCCGCGCTCCAGGGACTGACAGCCACGCTCGTTTCGGCGATCGCCGACCCGCAGGCGTTCGAACGGCAGCTCGAGGCGTCGGGGCTCACCGTCCGGGGTCACCTGCGTTTTCCCGACCATCATCGGTTCACGGCCGAGGAGGTCTCGAAAGCCGTGACCGTTGCCCAGGGGGGGGATGGCGTCGTCTGTACGTTGAAGGACGCCGTCAAGCTGGGACCGCTTTGGCCTCGCTTCGGGCCGCCCCTTTGGTATCTTTCACAGACAGTCGTGGTCGATCGAGGCGCGGAAGTCCTGGAAGAGCAATGCGACCGGGTACTGGCCGCGCGGCGGACCACGGTTCCCACCGCCGGCTGAGCCCGGCCCAATCACAATCTGAAGCCTCATGGCCATCGACCTACTCCGACTTCCGACGGACAGCATCGTTCGCCCGGACAAGGATCGGTTCCTCAACGAAGAGAACCCGTTCGAAGCGATGATGTCCCGCTTCGACCGCGCCGCCGAACTGCTCGACCTCGAGCCCGGCATCTACAAGATCCTCCGCAATCCCGAGAAGCAGCTCATCGTCTCCGTGCCCGTCATGATGGACAACGGCGACGTGGAAGTCTTCCAGGGATATCGCGTGCTTTACAACACGTCGCGCGGTCCCGCCAAGGGCGGCATCCGTTTCGACATGAACGTCACGCTGGAAGAAGTGAAGGCACTCGCCGCGTGGATGACGTGGAAGTGTGCCGTCGTGAATCTGCCGTTCGGTGGTGCGAAGGGCGGCGTGATCTGCGATCCGCTGCAGATGAGCGTGGGTGAGCTCGAGCGCGTCACGCGTCGCTATACCAAGGGCATCATCTCGCTGCTCGGTCCCGACACCGACGTGCCGGCGCCCGACGTCAACACGAACGAGCGTGTCATGGCGTGGGTGATGGACACGTACTCCATGAACGTCGGCCGCACCGAGAATGCCGTCGTCACGGGGAAGCCGGTGGAGATGGGCGGTTCGCTGGGCCGTCGCGAAGCTACGGGCCGTGGCTGCATGCTCGTGACCAGGGAAGCGCTGGAACATCTCGGCATGCCGATGCAGGGCGCCACCGTGGCCGTGCAGGGCTTCGGCAACGTCGGTTCCATTGCGGCCAAGCTGATGGCCGATCAAGGGTGCAAGATCGTCGGCATCAGCGATCGGTACGCGGCCTTCCACAACAAGAACGGCATCGACATCGCCGCCGCGTTGGAATACGTCAAGCAGCATCGTTCGCTCGAAGGGTTCACGGGTGGCGATCTGATCGACGCCGAAGAACTGCTGACGCTCGACGTGGACGTGCTCGTGCCCGCCGCGCTCGAGAACGTCATCACCGCGAAGAACGCGTCGAAGATCCGCGCCAAGGTGATCTGCGAAGGCGCCAACGGTCCGACCACGGCTGCCGCCGATCCGATCCTCGAGGAGAAGGGCATCTTCGTGATCCCCGACATCCTCGCCAACGCCGGCGGTGTGACCGTGTCGTACTTCGAGTGGGTGCAGGACCGCATGGGCTATTTCTGGAACGAAGCGACCGTGATCGAGCGGCTGGCCGAGATCATGACCCGCAGTTTCCAGGACGTGCTGCAGCTCTCCAAGCAGCATCGCGTGAACATGCGTACCGCGGCCTACATGCTGTCGATCAGCCGTGTGGCCACCGTGCATCGTCTGCGCGGCATCTACGCCTGACGCAGTCGTCGCCGGCGCCCCGTCGGGTGCCGGCGACATCGTCGACGTTTCCCGGTCCCGTTCCTCACGATGCGGATCTCGTTGCTCGTCATCGGCCGGCCTCGCCACGCGGGGCTGGCCGATGCCATTCGGGACTATGAAAGCCGGGCGGCGCACTACTGGCCGCTCGAGGTGATCGAGGTGAAGGAAGAGCCCGGCCGTGGCTTGTCCGCCGATGTGGTGCGCGAGCGCGAGGCCGAGCGGCTGGTGGCCCGGATTCCGGCCGATGCGGTCGTGACGGCCTGCGATCCGGGCGGGGCGAGCATGGAGTCGGAGCCCTTTGCCCGATGGTTGCAGGAGCAGCGCGAAGCGGCGCGCAGTGTGGCCTTCGTCATCGGGGGCGCGCATGGCCTGGGGCCGGCCGTCCGACAGCGCGCCAATCGGCGTCTCTCACTGGCGCCGTGGACGCTCCCGCACGAGGTTGCACGCATGGTGCTCGCCGAACAGTTGTACCGGGCGGGGACCATCGTGCGCGGCGAGCCGTATCACAAGTGAATCCCAGCGAACACGCGTGAACACGTGGACAAGTCTGCAGGTGGGTTGATCGGAGTGACAGAGGACGTCGTGGTTCGTACGGCGCCGCTTGGCGGCAGTGCGCTTTCGCGTGCGATCCAGCGCGGCGAAGTGGGAAACCAGGTGGGTGCCATGTGGTACGCGCCCAGGCCGCGCGATGTGAATGCCTGGCGCGCGCATGCGCTGGCCACGCGGGCGTCCTTCGCAGGGCGCGACTGGCTCGCGCCGCTGGCGCCGGCATTCGGTGCCTCGGGTGCAGCGGCGGAACGTCTCGCGCGTGCGGCACGCGAAGGTGTGGTCATCACCACCGGGCAGCAACCGGGATTGTTCGGCGGCCCCACGTACACGTGGAGCAAGGCGATGAGTGCCCTGGCCGCGGCCGACACACTGGAAGCGGAGCTGGGCATCCCGGTCGCGCCGGTGTTCTGGGCGGCAACCGACGATGCCGACTGGATGGAAGCGGCCGTGACGTATCTGGCCACGCCGACGGGGTTGGAGCGGGTGGCCCTGGCCGGCCCGGCCACCGATGGTGTGTCCATGAACGACGTGCCGCTCGGCGACCTGCAGAGCGCGCTGGCGCAGCTCGTCCGTGCCTGTGGATCGGGGGCCCATGCTTCGGTGCTGGAGACTGTACGTCAGGCATATACGCCGCACGCGACCATCGGTGCGGCGTATGTCTTTCTCATGCGGGCGTTGCTCGAACCGTTGGGCATGGCCGTACTCGATGCGGCGCATCCGGCCACCCGCGCGGCAGCCGATGCGTTCCTGCGCGCGGCGCTGCATGCCGCCCCGCGGGTGCAGGATGCGTTGCGGCATCGCGCGGAGGCCATCGTGGCCAGTGGGTACACGCCCCAGGTGGAAATCGTGGATGGGCTCTCGCTGGTGTTCCGCACCGGAGGCTCGGAAGGCAACGCGAACGGCAACAGTGGGGCGCGGGCACGTGTGCCGGTCGCCGAAGCGTCGGCTGTTGCGAACGAAGCGGAAGTGGGAGCGTTGGGGGCGAACGTGCTGTTGCGTCCCGTGCTCGAACGGGCGTTGCTGCCTACGGTGTGTTATCTGGCCGGACCGGGCGAGTTCGCGTACTTCGCCCAGGTGGCGCCGGTGGCGGAGGCGCTCGGTGCGGCCGTGCCGGTCGTGGCCCCGCGATGGGCGGCCGAAGTGCTGGAGGCCGACGCCTGCGATCTGCAGGCACGGCTCGGTATCACCGACGAGCAATTGCATGATCCCCACGCGGCGGAGCAGGCGATCGCCCGCGCGCAGCTCGACGAATCGGTGGCCGATGCGCTGGAGCGCCTGCGCATCACGCTGGAAACGCAACTCCGTACACTGGGTGACGCGCTGCGTGTGCCGGATGACGAGGAGCAGGAGGCCGCGCTGGTGGCTCCGTCGGTGGTGGACGGACTGGCGCGCGACATCACGCATCGGCTCGATCGGTTCGAGCGTCGCGTGCTGGCCGGTGTGAAACGCCGGGAGATCGGTGCGATGCAGGATGTGGCCGCGGTGCGCGCGGCGTTGCGTCCGCTGGGACAGTCGCCGGAGCGGGTGCTCAATCTGGTGCCGCTGTTGGTGCGGTACGGACCTGGGCTGCTCGATCGCATGCGCGAAGAGGCCATGGGTCACGCCCGACTTCTCGTGACGGGTCACGCGGAGCAGGCATGAACGACCGGACGGGCGGACGCGCAGCGTTCGTCGTCGGGGCAGGGATCCTGATCAGTCGTCTGGTTGGTGTCCTGCGGAATACGGCGTTCGCGTATTTTTTCGGCGCCGGTGCGGCCTCTGATGCGTACAACGCGGCGTTCAAGATTCCCAACGCGGTCCGCAATCTGCTGGGCGAAGGCACGCTCTCGGCGTCGTTCGTGCCGGTGTACAGCCGACTGCTCGAACGCGAAGACCCGCGCGCCGCGCGCGCACTCGCGAATGCCATGCTGGGCATGCTGCTCGCCGCGGTGTCGGTGCTCACGCTGCTGGGCATTCTGCTGGCGCCATGGCTGACCACCGTGCTGGCCCCGGGATTCGACGGAGCCACGCGTGACCTCACCACGCGGCTCACACGCATCCTGTTTCCGATGACCGGGGTGATGGTGCTGAGTGGCTGGTGTCTTGGCATCCAGAACTCGCATCGCCGGTTCTTCTGGTCGTATGCGAGCGCCGCACTCTGGTCGGTGGCGCAGATTGCCCTGCTGCTCGTGGGAGGCCCGCGTGCCGACAGTGCGACCACGCTGGCGGTCTGGCTGGCCTGGGCCACACTGGCCGGTGCCCTGCTGCAGGTGGGCGCGCAGATGCCCGAGGTGCTCAGGCTCACCGGTCCATTGCGCCCCACGCTCGATCGTGGCGCCGAGGGACTGCTGCAAACGCTGCGCAACGTCGTGCCCGTGGTGACGGCGCTGGGTGTGGTGCAGATCTCGTCGTTCATCGATCTGCAGATCGCATCGTTCCTGCCCGAAGGCGCAACGACGAACATGAACTACGCGAACACGCTGGCGTTGTTGCCCGTGTCGTTGTTCGGGGTGTCGGTGGCCGCGGCGGCGCTCCCGGAACTCGCGCGCGATTCGGGCGCGGACGCGACCGATGTATTGCGGGAACGGCTGCGCAGCGGATGGCAACGCATCCTGTTCTACATCGTGCCGAGCGCGGTGGTGTTCATCGCGTTGGGCGACTACTGCGTGGGCATCCTGTATCGGGCCGGTCGTTTCGGCGCCGCCGAGCAGCAGGTGGTGCACTGGATTCTCGCCGCCTTTGCCGTGGGACTCGTGAGTTTCGGCTCGGTGAAACTCATGGCGTCGGCGTACTATGCGTTGCAGGACTATCGCACGCCGCTGCGGGCATCGATGATCAGCATCGTGGTGTCGGCGGTGGCGTCCATTGCCATTGCCGTACCGCTGCGTCACTCACCGCTCGCCACGGCCGGCATCGCACTGGGGTCGGCGCTCGGATCGTATGTCAATCTCACGGTGCTGCTGGGCGGTCTGCGCCAGCGACTCGGTCCGTTGTATACGCCGGCCATGTGGATGGGCACCCGACGCATCGTCGTGGCATCGTTGCTGGCCACCGCGGTGAGTTTCGTGGCACGATGGGCCCACATGTACTGGCTGCCCACGTTGCACCCGCGCCTGGCCGGCATTCCCGTGCTCGCGGTGTTCGGCGTGGTGTATCTGACCACGGCGTGGTGGATGGGCTCGGCCGAGGCCGCCCGGTGGCTGCGTCGGGGGGTGCGTCATCGTGCCTCCTGACGAAACGGGCGGGCACGCACTGCCCATCGCCGACGACGAGTGGACACGGCGTGCCCTCGAGCACGGCATGCCCGTGCCGGTGGCGCAGAAGCTGCCGCATCTGCCGGAATCGCCCGGTGTGTATCTCTGGAAGGATGTCGACGGGCAGGTGCTGTATGTGGGCAAGGCCAAGCGCCTGCGTTCACGCGTACGCAGCTACTGGGCGCAGGATCATGTGAGCAGCCCGAAGACGCGGGCCATGGTGCGCAAGGTCCGCGATCTCGAAACCATCGTGGTGCCGAGCGAGGCGCATGCGCTCATTCTCGAAGCCACGCTGATCAAGGAGTACCGCCCGCGCTTCAACATCGCGTTGCGCGACGACAAGTCGTATCCGTACATCAAGGTCACCGTGGGCGAACCGTTTCCCCGTGTTCTGGTGACGCGCCGGTTGCTCGACGACGGGGCCCGCTATTTCGGTCCCTACACCGACGTGGGATCGATGCGACGCGCGCTCAATGTGGTGAAGCGCATCTTCACGGTCCGGTCGTGCCACTATGCACTGCCACGCGAAGCGCCCGAGCGTCCGTGCCTCGACTATTTCATCAAGCGATGCAAGGCGCCGTGCGTGGGCTACCAGTCGCAGGACGACTACCGCGCGATGATCGACGAGGTGGTGTGGTTCCTCGAAGGACGGACCAGCGACGTGATCCGCCACGTGCGCAGTCGCATGATGGAGGCGTCCGAACGGCTGGATTTCGAGCGGGCCGCGGAACTGCGGGATGCGCTCATGCATCTCGAGAAGATGGAAGAACCCACGGTGGTGCTCGAGGTGGAAGGCGGCGACCGCGACGTCGTGGGATATGCGCGCGATGGAGAGGACGCCTGCGTGGTGGTGATGCGCATCCGTGGGGGCAAACTGCTGGCGCGTGACCATCGCCTGCTGGAGCATGCCGAGGATGAAGATGACGGCGCGGTGTTGGGCGCGTGTCTCGCGCAGTGGTATCGCACGGCCGAAGCGCGCGCGGCGGAACTGCTGGTGCCGTTCGACTTCGAGGATCGTGAATCGCTGGAAGCCTCGCTGGAAGGCACGCATGTCCGTGTGCCGCAGCGCGGGCCCCGGCGTGCGCTGGTGGATCTCGCCGATCAGAATGCGCGCCATCTGCTGGAGGAGTTCAAGCTGGCCGCCCTGGAAGCGGATGAACGGGCGGCCGATCCCGTGTACGAACTGCAGCGGGAGCTCGGACTCGCCCGTCTGCCGCGCTCGCTGGTGTGTTTCGACATCTCGCACGCGCAGGGCACGGATGTCGTGGCGAGTGCGGTGTGGTTCGAAAACGCGCGTCCCCGCCGTGCCGAATACCGGAAGTTCAAGATCAAGATCCATGAAGGCAACGACGATTTCCGTTCCATGCACGAAGTCGTCACGCGTTACTTCCGTCGGCGCATGGACGAAGACAAACCGTTGCCGGATCTGGCTGTCATCGACGGTGGCAAGGGGCAACTCGGGGCGGCCCGCGCCGCACTCGACGAACTCGGTGTCGTGCAGATCGGTCTGATCAGTCTCGCGAAGCGTGATGAGGAAATCTTCCTGCCCGGCCGGTCGGACCCGGTGCGACTGCCGCGTCGATCGCCGGCGTTGCGCATGTTGCAGCAGGCGCGTGACGAGGCGCATCGGTTTGCCATCACGTTCCAGCGACAGAAGCGGGCGGCGCGCACCATCACGTCGGAGTTGCTCAAGATTCCCGGCGTCGGCCCCACGAAACGCCGGGCGCTGCTGCATGCTTTGGGCAGCGTGCAGGGTGTGCGGGACGCCAGCGTCGAACGTATTGCCGAGATTCCCGGATTCAGTGCGGCCTCGGCGCGGCGGTTGCTCGAGGCGCTGGGCGTGTCTGTACAGGAACCGGTGCGGGAATCGGTGCTGGAACCCGTGCCGGAGTCCGTGCCGGAGTCCGTGGCAGACGCTGGTCCTGCCGATACGTCGTCCGACGAAACACCTCCACCAGAGGTACCTCCCACCGAGGCATCCTCTACGGAAGTCCCTCCCTCCACTTCCACGTCCTGAGCATGTCCATGAGCGTTTCTCCGTGGTCTCTGCGCTGTTCGTCGTGCCATGCGCCAGCCGCGCTCGAAGGTGCGTCGGTCTGTCCGTCGTGTCATCAGCCGCTGTTCGCCACGTATGAACCGGTGCCGGCGGGTACGGCGCTCGCTGGGCGATGGGACATGTGGCGGTATGCGCCCTTCCTGCCGCTCGCGGCCGACGAGACGCCGGTGAGTCTGGGCGAGGGGCTCACGCCACTCATCGAAGCGCCGGCTCTGGCGGCGCAGGTGGGGGTGCGGCGTTTGTGGATCAAGGATGAGTCGCAGAACCCCACCGGTTCGTTCAAAGCGCGTGGGATGAGCGCCGCGGTGACGCGGGCGCGTGCGGCGGGTGTGCCCGGCATCGTGGTGCCCACGGCCGGCAACGCCGGGGCGGCGCTGGCGGCCTATGGAGCGGCGGCCGGTGTGCCCGTGCGGGTCTATGCGCCTGCCACCACACCGCGTCCCATTCTCGATACCATCGAGGCGATGGGCGCCGAACTCATCCGTATCGATGGGCATATCGGCGACGCGGGCAGGATGGCCAACGCCTTTGCCGCCGAGTCGGGGTATTTCGCGATCTCCACGCTGCGCGAGCCCTATCGGGTGGAAGGGATGAAGACGATGGGTTTCGAAATCGTGGAGCAGCTCGGATGGCGGGTGCCGGACGTGGTGGTGTATCCCACCGGCGGTGGCGAGGGCACGGTGGGGATCTGGAAGGCCATCAACGAATTGGTGGCCAGTGGATGGCTGCCGGGTGAAACCCGCCAACCGCGCTACCTGGTGGCGCAGGCGGCGGGGTGTGCGCCCATCGCGCGTGCGTTTGCCGCCGGGGCGGAGAAGGCCGATCCCTGGGTGGATCCGGTGACTCACGCCGCCGGTCTGCGGGTGCCATCGCCATTGGGCGACCGACTGCTGCTGCGAGTGATGCGGGAAACGGATGGGTTTGCGGGCACGGCCACCGAAGAGGCCATCAGGAGCTGGACACGCACGCTGGCCGTGGGCACGGGTGTGGACGCGGCGCCGGAGGGCGGTTGCGGGCTGTCGGTGCTGCGCGACGCGGTGGCGGACGGCCAGATCGCCGGGGACGCGGAAGTGGTGCTGTTCAACACCGGAAGCGGGGCCTCGTACCGCGCCTGATGTGTGGGCCGAAGTCCATGGTATTTATTGACTTCGATCCACGCGCCTCCTAAGTTGTCTCAAGTGGGTGGTCGCGCACGGCGGCCGCCCAGCCGATTCCCGGGGGAGGGCCTCGTCAGGCCTCGGCCCCCGTTTTCGTCTCAGGTATGGTTCGCGTCACGCGAGTAGACCCCGGAAGCATTGCCGACGAACTCGGCATCGTTCCGGACACCGAACTGCTGTCCGTCAACGGACGGCCGTTGGATGACTTCCTCGACTGGGAGTTTCTGACGGCCGATGACGCGTTCGTGGTCGCGGCACGCCTCCCCGATGGCGAGACCGTCGAATACGACATCGAACGGGTCGATGGGGAGTCCATGGGGGTGGAGCTGGCGCCGCCCACGGTCCGGCGCTGCGCCAACCGCTGCGAGTTCTGCTTCATCGAAGGACTGCCCAAAGGCCTGCGCAAAGGTCTCTACATTCGCGACGACGACTACCGTCTGTCGTTCGCCTACGGCAACTTCGCGACGCTGTCCAACGTGAAAGAGCGCGACATCGCGCGCATTCTCGAATATCGCCTGTCGCCGCTGTATGTGTCGGTGCACGCCACGCCATGGGAAGCCCGCAAGGTGCTGCTCAACAACCCGCGTGTGCCCAACATCCTCGAACAGCTCACGCGACTGGCGGACGGCGGCATCCAGTTCCACGGCCAGATGGTGCTCGTACCCGGCCTCAACGACGGCGACGTGCTGGAGCAGTCGCTCACCGATCTCTGGAATCTGGGGGATGCGGTGCTGTCGGTGGCCATCGTGCCCGTGGGGGTCACGCAGTTCTCGCATCTCTACACCGGCAAACCGATGGACGCCGAGAATGCGTCGAAGCTGCTGGACGCCGTGCACCGGTGGGAGGAACGCGCACTCGAAGAGCGTGGCGACCGCTGGGTGTACGGATCGGACGAGCTGTATCTGCTGGCCGGTGTGCCACTCCCCGATGTCGAGCACTACGGCGAGTTCGCGCAGATCGAGAACGGCGTGGGGGCGGTGACGACCCTGCGGGCCCGCGTGCACGATGGCCTGTCGCAGCTGCCGCGCCTCGATGGACGCCGAATCGGCGTGGTGACGGGCGTGTCCATGGGCGCTCTGATGCCGCCGTTGCTCGAGCAACTCACCCAGGTCACCGGCGCCACGTTCGATCTCATCGTGGCGGAGAACTCGCTGTTCGGACCCACCACCACCACGGCCGGTCTGCTCGTGGGCGCCGATATCCGGCGTGTGCTCGATGGGCGTGTGGATCTCGATCTCGCCCTGATTCCTGCCGAATGCATCAACGACAACGGTCTCTTCCTCGATGAAGAGTCGTTCATCGCCGTGCGCGAGTCGCTGCCGATGCCGGTCTATCCTTCCTACGATTTCATCGACGCACTCGTCCCCGAAGGGGTATCCGACGGGGATGCGGCGGTGCGATCCGCCGCCTGAACTTCAGAGTTCCGATGAGTCTTCCCGTTGTTGCCGTGGTCGGGCGCCCCAATGTGGGCAAATCGCAGTTGTTCAATCGTGTGATCGGCGAGGCCGCCGCCATCGTCAGTGACGAGGCGGGCACCACGCGTGATCGGCACTTTGGTGAAGCCGAGTGGGCGGGGCGGCACTTCTGGCTGGTGGATACCGGCGGATTGGTGGAAGACTCCGATCTGCTCATGGACACCGCCATCCGTCGACAGGTGATGCAGGCCATCGAAGAAGCGGACCTCATGCTGTTCGTGGTGGACGCCAAGGTGGGCGTGCATCCCAGCGACGCGCGCATCGTCGATCTGCTGCGCAATGCGCGCAAACCGTGGATGCTCGTAGCCAACAAGGTGGACGATCCGGCGAGCACCGACTTCTACGAGTTCTACCGACTGGGCGTGACCGACGTGTATCCGGTCTCGGCCGCGAACGGCAAGGGATCGGGCGATCTGCTCGATGCGGTGGTGGAGCACATCCCGGAAATCGACGAGGAGCGTCCGGAGGCCATCCGGGTGGCCGTCATCGGTCGCCCCAATGTGGGCAAGTCGTCGTTCGTGAATCGGCTGCTCGGTGAAGACCGGCTGGTGGTGAGCGACGAATCGGGCACCACGCGCGACGCGATCGATGCGCCCATGCGCTACCACGATACGGACCTCATCTTCGTGGACACGGCCGGCCTGCGTCGCCAGTCCAGAATCGATGACGGCGTGGAGTTCTATTCGGCGCTGCGAACACGACGCGCGATCGATTCGTCGGATGTGTGCATCCTGATGATCGATGCGACCGAAGGGCTGCAGAATCAGGATCTCAAGATCGCGACCATGGCCTGGGAGGCCGGGCGCGGTCTGATCCTCGTGATCAACAAGTGGGATCTCTATCCCGACAAGACCGACAAGAGCGCGGACAAGTTCAGAAAGGAGGCTGTGGAAAAGGCGCCCTATCTCAACTTCGTGCCGTTTCTGTTCACGTCCGCCGTGACCGGCCAGCGCGTGACGAAGGCGCTCGATCTGGTACTGGAGGTGCAGGCACAGCGCACCCGTCGCATCAGCACTTCCGAAGTGAACGACGCGCTGGGCGATCTCATTGCCCGTCGTCAGCCACCGCAGGCTGCAGGGCGTGAAGTGAAGCTCAACTATGCCACGCAGGTGGAGATCGAGCCGCCCACCATCGCCGTCTTTGGCAACAATCCCGAAGCCATTCCCGAGCACTACGTGCGCTTCCTGCACAATGGATTCCGGGAACGCTGGGGGTTCACGGGTGCGCCGCTGCGCATCCTGCTCCGGAGGAAAAACTCGTGACCCCATCGCCGGCCACGATCAGGTGATGAACACGTGATGATCGCGCTTGCCCTCGTCCTGGCGTACGTGGCCGGCTCCTTTCCCACGGCCTACCTGGTTGGCCGGATCAACGGAGTCGACCTGCGCACAGTCGGTTCGGGGAATCTCGGTGCGACCAACGTGCAGCGCACGCTGGGCTGGCGATGGGGACTGCTGGTGTATGTGGTGGATTTTCTGAAAGGGTGGTTGCCCACGCTGCTGCTGCCGGGCGCGTTTGGCCTGGCCCAGGGTTGGCCGTGGGGTGTGGCCATCGGCGTCGCCGCCATTGCGGGCCATGTGAAGCCGGTCTTCCTGATGGGGAAGGGCGGTGGCAAAGGAGTCGCCACCGCGAGTGGTGTGTTCATGGCGCTTGCACCCGCGGCCACACTCGGCGCCATCGCGACCTTCATCGCGGTGGTGGCGATTTCGAGGTATGTGTCGCTCGGATCATTGGTTGCGGCGCTCAGCCTCGCGTTGATTCTGCTGTGGCAGGCGGGCGCGGTGCTCACGCCGTTGGTGGTGGTGGGTTTCTGCATTGCCGCCTTCGTGTTCTGGACTCATCGGGAAAACGTGAAGCGACTGATGCGCGGCGAAGAGCGGCGCCTCGGTGGGCCTTCTCCGTCCAAGGGAGCCGTCTGATGTCGACACAACGCTGCGCGGTGATCGGTGGAGGCGCGTGGGGGACCGCGATCGCCGATCGTCTGGCGCGGAATGGACACACGACAACGCTGTGGGCGCGCGAAGCCGATGTGGTGGAGGCGGTGAACACGCGTCATGAAAACCCGCGGTTTCTGGCCGGTGCCGCACTCACGCCCGCATTGCGCGCCTCGTCGGACATGGCGGACGCGCTCGACGGGGTGGGGCTGGTGGTGTATGCCGCGCCGTCGCATGTGCTGCGCCCGGTGGTGGCGAGCGGGGCGTCGTTCCTTCCGGCCCATGCGGTGTTGTCCGTGGCCACCAAGGGCATCGAACGCGAGACCATGGCGCTCATGACCGACGTGGTGGCCAGTGCAGCGCCCGGACACCCGGTGGTGGCGGTGAGTGGCCCGAGCTTCGCGGTGGAAGTGGCGGCCGGTCAGCCCACCGCGGTGGTGGCCGCCTGTGCCGATGCCGATGCGGCCACGCTGGTGCAGAGTGCCATGAGCGCACCGGAATTCCGCGTCTACACCAGCGACGATGTCACGGGTGTGGAACTCGGTGGCGCACTCAAGAACGTGATGGCGCTGGCTACGGGCATTCTCGACGGTCTGGGTATGGGCTACAATCCGCGCGCGGCGCTCATGACACGCGGCCTCGCGGAGATGACGCGTCTGGGCGTGGCGCTGGGAGCGCGCGCGGAAACATTCGCCGGACTCGCCGGTCTGGGCGATCTCGTGCTCACGTGCACCGGCGCGTTGTCGCGCAATCGCGCGGTGGGCGTGGCCATCGGGGAAGGGCAGACGCTCGAGGAAGCGCTGGCCGGCAAGGAGAGTGTCGCCGAAGGGGTGCTCAACACGCAGAGCGCCAAGGCACTGGCCGATCGGGTGGGCGTGGAGCTGCCCATCATCGATGCCACGTATCGCATCCTGTTCGAAGGACGGGCGCCGCGGGCCGCCATCTCCGAGCTGATGGCCAGGGAACTGCGCGCGGAGCGGGACTGACATGGGGGGAACGCGCGGCGAGCTGGTGCAGGAGTTCTACTCCATCGGTGACGTGTGCACGCTGACGGAGCTCAAACCGCATGTGCTGCGGTACTGGGAAAGCCAGTTCAAACTGCTCAACCCGGCCAAGAATCGCAGCGGCAATCGTGTGTATTCACGCCGTGAGGTGGAGCTCATCCTGCTCGTGAAGCATCTTCTCTATACCGAGAAGTACACGATCGACGGTGCGCGTCAGAAGCTCGACGAATACCGCAAAGGTGGCACATTGCGACCCGCCGCCCGTGCCGCCCTCGAAGTGGAAGCACTCGAGAGCATCGAACGTGAACTCGCGGAACTGCAGGCGCTGCTTGACGATGGCGCGCCGCACCCGAACTGAACTCTCGAGGTCCGATGCGGATTCTTCTCAGCAACGATGATGGGATTCTGGCCAAGGGACTGGGCGTGCTGGAACGCGCGGCCGAGTCGCTGGGCGAGTTGTATGTGGTCGCACCCGATCGCGAACAGAGCGCGACGAGTCACTCGCTGACACTGCATCATCCGTTGCGGCCGGTGCGGTTGGGTGAGCGGCGCTGGCAGGTGGACGGCACCCCCACCGACTGTGTGATGCTGGCCTGCGAAGCGCTGCTCGACGTGCGTCCCGACTTCGTGCTGAGCGGCATCAATCACGGCCCCAACATGGGCGAGGACGTGCTGTACAGCGGCACGGTGGCCGCGGCCATGGAAGGGCTGGCGCTCGGCATTCCGTCCATCGCGTTGTCGTTCGGCGGCAATGTGCTGCGTGCGGATGCGTTGCTGGACACGCAGGTGGGCGCCATCCGCGCGTTGCTGCATCATCTCACGACGCTGCCCGCGTTTCCGCCGCATACGCTGCTCAACGTGAATCTGCCGGCCGTTCCCGGTGACGACATCCGCGGGGTGCGTCTCACACGCCTCGGACGCCGGGTGTTCAGCGATTCCATTGCGCGGATGAAGGATCCGTGGGGCCGCGACATCCTCTGGATCGGCGGCGGTTCGGTGGAGTGGAGCGGGGCGCCCGATTCGGATTTCCGCGCCGTGCACGACGGATACATCTCCGTCACTCCCTTGCACCTCGATCTCACGCATCGGGATGTGCTCAACTCGGCGACCGAATGGTGGCGGGAGCCATAGAGCCCGAATTCCGCGGGGCGCGTCGTCGTCTCGTGGAAGCGCTGCAGGACAAGGGGATCAAGGATCTCGCCCTGCTTCGTGCCGTGGATACGATTCCGCGTCACCTGTTCGTGCCGTCCACGGTGCGGCATCGGGCGTACGAAGATTCGGCGCTGCCCATCGGGAATGGGCAGACCATCTCGCAACCCTGGGTGCATGCGCGGTCGGTGGAGCAGTTGCTGCTCACCGGCACCGAACGGGCGCTCGAGATCGGCACCGGCTCGGGATATCAGACGGCGCTGCTTTCCGAACTGGCGGCGCAGGTGTTTTCGGTGGAGCGGTATCGCGAACTGCTCGATCGGGCGCGTCCCATTCTGCAGCAGGCCGGGGTGCGCAACGTGTCGTTGTCGCTGGGTGACGGCACACTGGGCTGGCGGGAGTATGCCCCGTACGACGCGATCGTGGTGAGCGCGGGGGCGCCGCATGTGCCGCCGGCGCTGGAAGAACAGTTGGCGGAGGGCGGCCGGCTGCTGATTCCGATCGGAAGCAAGGAAGAGCAGATGCTGACCGTGTTCACCAAACGGGGCGGCCGACTGGAGCGGCGTGACATCACCCCGGTCCGCTTCGTCCCCTTGATTGGGGCGGGAGGATGGCCGGGCTGACCGGCACTCCGGTCCCGCTCCGTGTTGCCTCGCGTCATTCCGCTTCATTCCGCGTCATCTCGTGCCACTGCCGAGTTTGCCATGTCCCTCCCGCACCATTCGCTGATGCCCGAAACAGGGGACCACGCGCCGTCGTTCGAGCGCGCGGGATTGCCGCCGTATGCCACGCCGGTTGCCCACGGCGGGCCGCCGTCGGCGAGCGGGCGTGGACGGGGGCCTGGCCCGTATGTGCCGGCCGCCTGGCGGGTGCGACGGGAACCGGTGATGGAGGTGCCGGAGGTATTGGCGGTGGCGGAGCTGGAGAGTGCCGCCGGGCGCGGAGTCGTTGACGCAGATGTCGTCGACGCGGCGGTGGAAGAGGCGACTGGTGAGGTGGCCGATGAGACGGTCGTCGAGGCCGCCGGTGACGCGCCCGACGATTCGTTGCCATGGATCGATGCGTTCCTGGCTACCACGCCGGCGGCTTCGATGGACGCGATTCCGGATCTGGCGGAAGCAGTGAGGGAGACGGCGGAAGCGGAGTCGATCGTCGATTTCGACGCCGATTTGGACGCCAATTTTGACACCAGCTTCGCAGCCGATTTTGCGGGCGATTTCACAAGGGATTTTGCAAGCGATGTCACGGCTGATATCGAGGCTGATGTCGAGGCTGATTCCGCCGTCGATGTGGGTGTCGAAGCGGAAGCCGCGACATTCGCGGCCTTCGCCGAGGTCGGTATCGAGTCCGAAGGTCTGCAGGAGCTGACCGATGCGGGGGAGCCGAGTGATGTGGTAGGGCGGAGCGAGGAGCCCGGCGCGAGCGATGCGGTGGGGCCGAGCCCCGCGGTCGAGGCAATGAATGCACCGTCCGCGCCGGTCGACGAGTGGCCGCTCGAAGAAGCCGCCTCCGAACTCGACCTGCTGGCGCACCGGCTCGAGGCGTTCGCGCCGCCGCCGTCCACCGAACCGGCAGCGCTGTTCGCCGAACCCCACACGCCGGAACCACTGCCGGTGTGGAGCGATGACGACATGGTGGACATCATGCCGGTCCGGCAGCCGCTGTTCACACCGCGGAGTCAGCCGGCGGCATTGGGTGCCCAGGCTGCCGACCGGGATGGCAGCGCGGAGGCGGCGGCCCATGCGCTGGAGCTGCTGGCGCGTCGGGTCAGAACGGGAGAACTGCCGTTGCCGGGATACGAACCCCGCATGGGTGATGCGGCTGCCCTGGTGGCCGCGTTGGCCGCGCTGCTGGGTGTGAAGCTCGGCTGAGACGTCGGAACCGTGCCGGAGTCCGCGGAAGAGCAGGGATCGTGGGGCGTGCGTCGCCTGCGCGTGACCGGTCGGGTGCAGGGCGTGGGGTTCCGGTGGTTCGTACGGCAGGTGGCGAGGGCGCACGGAGTGCGCGGCTGGGTTCGCAACGAACCGAATGGTGACGTCCTCACGGAATTTGCCGGCAGTGCCGAGGCCATACAGGCATTGGAGGAGGCCATCGCGCGAGGACCCGACGGCAGCCGGGTGGACCGGGTGGTCACGGAGTCACCCTCCGTCCTGGATACGCGTGTGTTGCCGGCGCCTTTTGTGGTGGAGCGCTGAGCGCTCTCCGGGCACGTGAGGCGGACGGCGCGGGTCGCCAATCGACCGCCGTCGAGACGCGTGGAGTGGACGCACATGGTAAGTTGGCCGCATGACCCTCGCCGACCGTCTCGCCCGCACCGTTCGTGATGTCCCCGATTTCCCGGCACCCGGGATCCTGTTCAAGGACATCACGCCGATCCTTGCGCAGCCGGCGTTGCTTTCCGAAGCCGTTACCGCCATGGCTTCGTCGCTGGCGGAGTTGGGAGTCACGCACGTGGTGGGAGTGGAGAGCCGAGGATTTCTTTTCGGCGTTCCCATCGCCATGAGGCTGGGTGTGCCCTTTGCACCGGCCCGGAAGCCTGGCAAGCTGCCGTGGACCACTGAACGCGAAGCCTACGCGCTCGAGTATCGCGAGGACGTGCTCGAGATGCACGTGGACGTGTTTCATGGCGGTCATGGTGAGCCGCCTCGCGTCGCGGTCGTGGACGACGTGCTCGCCACCGGAGGCACGGCTGCCGCGACCTGTCGTCTCGTGGAACGCCTCGGAGGTGAGGTGGTCGCCGTGTCGGTGGTCCTCGAACTCGGATTTCTGCACGGACGGGACGCATTGTCTGGCAGGACGGTACGGTCTCTGCTGAGGTACTGAACGGACGGGGCGCGGCCGTGGTGGATCGTTCATCGTGGCATGAATGACACTGGAGAATCTCGAGGTCGGACGAGCGGCAATCGGGGCGCTCCCACTGCCGGCGCGCTGGGCAACGGTCATCGGGGTTTCCAGGCGCAGCCGGTTCGGGTCGGCGTGGTGCAATGAAATCGGTCGCACAATAGATTGGGCGGCATGCCGTTCGCCAACCGGACGTGGAGTGTCCCATGTCCGGCGGGCGCGATGGCCCGGCGGCAGGTGCTACATTGTGAACGCGGCGTACCGTGGTGAAGTCGTTCGCCCCCGTAGCTCAGTTGGATAGAGCAGCAGTTTCCTAAACTGTTGGTCGGAGGTTCGAATCCTCTCGGGGGCACCACTTCCCAATCGCAGCGACGGTGGCCAGCGGCGGCGAGATGCGGAATTGGCGTAGCGTTCGTGGCGGATCTCGACGCTCGTCAGGCCCCTGAATGTCAGTGTGTGGGGACATTCCTGATGTTCCCCTGTGACGCGTCGAACGGCAGGTCTTTGCAGACGCTGACGTCCTCCGTCTGCCGACAAGCATCCCCGACGCACACCAGAGTCGGCCAGCAGAATTCGATAGGTCAGGAGTATTCAGGAGTATATTGATTCAGACTCCCTAGGTGTTCATCAGGGTGACGCATACCGGGGGGTGCCGCACCGACGCTTTACCCCAAGGAGATTCCGCATGACGACTCCAGTTATCTCCGGCGGTGGAGCGGATGGTGCGGGACTATTGAAATGAAGACGAGGGATATCGCTGCCACAGCAACCCGCTCCAGACAGGCTGCGCCATCTTGCGTACGGGTCCGTGGCGCGCGGCAAAACAACCTCAAGAATGTCGATGTCGACGTGCCCCGCGATGCTTTTGTGGTGTTCACCGGCATATCCGGCTCGGGCAAGTCGAGCCTTGCCTTCGGCACCCTCTACGCGGAGGCCCAGCGCCGCTATCTGGAATCGGTTGCGCCTTATGCCCGCCGTTTGATCGACCAGGCGGGCGTGCCGGAGGTCGATGCGATCGACGGGCTGCCGCCGGCGGTCGCCCTGCAACAGCAGCGTGGGTCGTCCAACGCGCGCTCCTCGGTCGGCAGCATCACCACGCTCTCCAGTCTCGTGCGGATGCTCTATTCGCGCGTCGGCGAATATCCGCGCAACCAGCCGATGCTCTTCGCGGAGGATTTTTCGCCCAACACGGTGGCCGGGGCCTGTCCGACCTGTCACGGGATCGGCCGCGTTTACGACGCGACCGAAGAGACGATGGTGCCCGACGACAGCCTCACCATTCGCGAACGGGCGATCGCCGCCTGGCCGCCAGCGTGGCATGGCCAGAATCTGCGCGATATCCTCGTCTCGCTCGGCTATGATGTCGATACGCCGTGGCGCGACCTGCCGAAGAAGGATCGCGACTGGATCCTCTTCACCGACGAAACACCGACGGTACCTGTCTATGCGGGCCTGACGCCCAAACAGACCCGCGTTGCCCTCAAGCGCCGCATGGAACCGAGCTACCAGGGCACCTTCACCGGCGCGCGCCGCTATGTGCTGGAGACTTTTGCCAACACCAAGAGCGCGCTGATGAAGAAGCGCGTCTCGCAATATATCATCGGCCGCGCTTGCCCCACCTGTCACGGCAAGCGGCTGAAGTGCGAGGCGCTGTCCGTGAAATTCGCCGGGCTCGACATCGCCGCGTTCGGCGACCTCTCCTTGCTGAACCTGCGAGACCTTCTGACGCCGGTCGCGCACGGCGAGTATGGCGGGAATGGCGATGCCGCGGCGACCGCGAAAGGTCATGTTCTGGGCAAAGCGGCCCGCGATGCGGCGGTCGAACGCCGGGTGGCGGCCGGCGGTTCTGCCCACAAGAGCGCGCCCGACGTGCGCCGGACACCCAATCTCTCCGATGAGAAGCGGGTCGCGGCGCAGCGCCTGGCGTCGGAACTGCTCGAACGGCTCGATCCGCTGATCGATCTCGGTCTCGGCTATATCTCGCTCGACCGGAGCACACCCACACTTTCGTCCGGGGAGCTTCAGCGCCTGCGTCTTGCCACCCAGTTGTCGTCGCAGCTCTTCGGCGTGGTGTATGTGCTCGACGAGCCCTCGGCGGGCTTGCACCCGGCCGACGGCGAAGCCTTGCTCTCGATCCTCGAACGGCTGAAGGCGGCGGGCAATTCGCTGTTCGTCGTCGAGCATGACCTCGACGTGATCCGTCATGCCGAATGGCTGGTCGATGTCGGACCGGGCGCCGGCGAGAAAGGCGGCAGGGTCATCTACAGCGGCCCGATCGCGGGTCTCGCCGACGTCGAGGAATCGATGACGCGCCGCTATCTCTTCGCAGAGCCCGCGGCCAACGACCGGACGCCACGCGAAGCCCAATCATGGCTTCGCCTCGAAGGTGTGACTCGCAACAATCTGCATGGCCTCGATGTCGCGTTCCCGATCGGCTGCTTCACGGCCGTCACCGGCGTCTCGGGATCGGGCAAATCCAGCCTGGTAAGCCAGGCGCTGCCGGAGCTTGTCACGGAGCATCTCGGCGGCGCCCCCGCGGTCGAAGAGGATGACGTCGATCCGCTGCTGGACGTCGCGCAGGAGGCGACCCAAGGCCGCATCGTCGATGGCATGGATCATATCCGGCGGATCGTGCGGGTCGACCAGAAGCCGATCGGCCGCACCCCGCGCTCGAACCTCGCCACCTACAGCGGCCTGTTCGATCATGTGCGCAAGATCTTCGCCGACACACCCCTGGCTCGGCGGCGCCGTTACAGCGCCGGCAGGTTCTCGTTCAATGTCGCGGAAGGGCGCTGCCCGGTATGCGAGGGCGAGGGTTCTGTCATGGTGGAGCTCCTGTTCCTGCCCAGTGTGTACGCGCCCTGCTCGACCTGTCATGGCAGCCGCTATAACCCGCAAACGCTCGAGGTCGAATGGAACGGTCGCACCATCGCCCAGGTGCTCGAACTGACGGTGGACGAGGCGTGCGACGTCTTCGCCGGAGAGGCGCCCGTCATGCGCTCACTCGATGTGTTACGGGAGATCGGCCTCGGCTATCTCCGGCTCGGTCAGCCGGCGACGGAGTTGTCGGGCGGCGAGGCGCAGCGGATCAAGCTCGCGACCGAGCTGCAGCGCGCGCAGCGTGGTAACACCATCTACATTCTCGACGAGCCGACGTCGGGCCTCCACCCGTCCGACGCGGATCGGCTGATGCGGCACCTGCAGGGCCTTGTCGATGTCGGCAATACGGTCGTGGTCGTCGAGCATGACATGCGCGCGATCGCCCAGGTGGATTGGGTCATCGATCTGGGGCCTGGGGCTGGCGAGGAGGGTGGTCGGATCATCGCCAGCGGCGTTCCACGCGAAGTCGCCGAAGCAACGGTCAGCCTGACGGCGCCCTATCTGAAGGCGGCCTTGTAGGACCACGACAGTTGGCCGTGGGATGGGACTGCCTCCCGGCGGGAGGGATGGCAGCCGCATCCGTGATGCGTTCGATGGCGCGGCGGGGTAGGGCCCCATCGGCTGTTGCTCCTCCGGAGCCGGACCCGCGATCTCCCGATGTCGGCACTCGTTGGCGTTGGCAATCAACCTGTCTTGCGGCCCGGGATTCAGCTATCTTCCCAGACTATCCCGGTTTTGCATCATACGAGCTGGGGATGTGATCCAGCTCCGTCGGTTTCCGTTCCTTTCACCGTTGGCATTCGCATGGCCCAGGCGACCCGCTCCTCATCCACAGCGCACATCAGCGACGATCCCATGGAGAACGTCGCGCACTGGCTCCAGGCCAATGCCAAGCCCATCGTGTATGCCGTTGGTGCGGCGGCGGTGGTGGCGGCGGCGGTCTTCGTGTACCGGAGCACGGCCGAAACCAAGCGTGAGAAGGCGTCGGCTGCGCTGTACGAGGCGCAGGCTCCCTTCGCCCAGGGCAAGTTCGACGACGCCCAGAAGGCGCTGGAGAAGGTGACGGACCGGTATGCCAGCACCTCGTCCGGCCAGCAGGCGGCGATTCTCCTGGCTCAGGTGCATTACGAGCAGAAGAAGTACGACGACGGGATCAAGGTGCTGGAGAAGGCGCTGGGGAGCTCGACCACGGAGTTCAAGGCGAGCATGGAGTCGCTGATTGCCGGCGGCTACGAGATGAAGGGTGACATGAGCAAGGCGGCCGACCACTACGCGAAGGCGGCCGCTGCCACGCCGTTCCCGGCCGAGAAGCACGCCTACGAGGCGTCGCAGGCCCGGAGCCTGATGGCGGCGGGTAAGAACGACGAAGCCAAAACGCTGTGGGAGTCGCTGGCGCAGTTGGACGGTGAGCCGGTCCAGCAGGAAGCGAACATCCGCCTGGGCGAACTCGCGGCCAAGAAGTAATGCCGTAGCGGGCAGGACGGTCGGAGACGTACCAGCAATTGGCGGTCACATTTTGGAGGCGATCCGGGTTTTCCGGATCGCCTCTTTCTGTTTGCGGGGAAGTCGACATTTTCAGGTCTCCATGCAGCCAGTATTGGTACAGTTATCGTTCGTAGGCGATCTGCATTTATGCATATAATATATGTTATGTAAACTATTCATGGTGGATAACTGTGGGAAATCCCCAAGTGGAAATCCACCTCAGGTGTGGATGGAAAGATCAAGTCGTTCAACAGCAACAACTTGCAATACTTCTGTTGAACTGGTCGCTCCCCTGGGTCTCATGGGCCGTCAAAACTCTCCACCTGTCCACATTTTCCACGTGATTTTTGAGTACTGTGATACCTTGCATTTGGTGTGGAAAATCAAAGACGTGACCACCGTGTTCTGGGATCACGTCTTCGCTCTTCCGGCCCGGTTCTTTCCGGGATTGTGAACGGGTTCTGGGCCGGCTCAGTGCGGGCTCTGAACGGGCTCTGGGGATGCCTGAACGGGTGGCCTTGGCGCCTTCTGAAAGGCTTTCAAAGCCTTGATGCACGCTCGTCGTGGCCGCGTCTGACCGCCTGCCAATCGTCGTATGAGGCTGTCATGGCGCTCTCGCCGGTACCCTTCGGTACTCTCCGATGACCTCAGATGTCGGCGATTTTCCCGCGAAACACGATCCGACCCTCTCCCCGCAATGTCGGCGCGAAGCCGCTGCGGGCACCTTCCGAATCGCCGGGAAGCGGCGCCAGCAGCACCTCCACGTCCCGGCCGGAGCTGGTCCGGATGACGACGGTCCGGTCGGCCAAACCCCACGTGGCCAGGAGCACCGCCGTGGCCACCGCACCGGTTCCGCAGGCCAGCGTCTCGCCTTCCACCCCGCGCTCGAACGTGCGGTAGCGCCAGCTGCCATCGGGTCGGGCGGAAACCCAGTTCACATTGGCGCCCGCCGGGCCGCTGGCCGGGTGGCGGCGCAGCGCGGGCCCGAGGCCAGCCACGTCGATGGCGTCGGCGTCCTCGCACAGGATCACCAGGTGCGGAATGCCCGCCACCGCGAATCCGATGCGGCTGCCCGCGCGACTGCCGGTCGCCGCGTCACCCACCGCCGCCAGGTCGATCGGCATATCCGGACGGATGTCGGTCACCGGCTGCAAGGCGATGGCCGGAAGATGCTCGAGTCGGCTATTGATGAGCCCGGCTCCGGTGGACAGACGCATGCCACTGGCCTGGGCAAGACCCAGCTCCACGCTCAACGCAGTGGAACACAACGTGGCGTTCCCGCAGAGATCGGCTGCGGTACCATCACTGTTGTAGTAGTGAATATGGACGTCAGCGTCACCGGAGAGCGGCTCGAGAACGACGATGCCGTCCGCTCCTATGCCATTGTACCTGTTGCAGATAGATTTGATCGCCTCAGGTTGTGTGACAAGCTCGATCGGTACCGATCTCCCGTCGAAAAACACGAAGTCGTTGCCCGAGCCGGTCATCTTCACGAACGGCAATCCGCGCAAGGATGCGGTCGATCCGGTGGTCGGGCCGGCCGTGTCGGCCGCGCCGGAGTCGGTCATACCTGCCTCATGGTCGTTCAGACCCACCCCGTGATCGCCCACCAACGCAGGCGCCACACCATCCAGATGGCTTCCCGTACGATGCGCTTGGACATCTTCGACTCCCCTTCCGTCCGGTCATGGAACACGATGGGGATCTCGGCGATCCGGAACCCCTTCTTCCAGGCCCGGAAACTCATCTCGATCTGGAAGGCATATCCGTTGGAGCGAACCTGATCGAGTGGAATGGCCTGCAGCACTTCGCGGCGGAAGCACTTGAAGCCGCCCGTGCCATCACCCAGCCGGAGGCCGGTGACCGCCCGGGCATAGATGTTCGCGCCGTAGGACAGCATCAGGCGTGTCATCGGCCAGTTCACCACGGTCACCTTCCCGTCCCGATATCGCGAACCCAGCACCAGGTCGGCGTCCCGGATGGCCGCCAGAAACTCCGGCAGATGCATCGGATCGTGCGAAAAGTCGGCGTCCATCTCGAAGACGAACGCATAGTCGCGCGCCAGGGCCCAGGCGAATCCCGCGAGATAGGCCCTCCCCAGCCCTTCTTTCCCCGGACGGTGCAACACGTGCACCCGGGGATTCTCTGCGGCGAGCTCATCCGCCAGCTCGCCGGTCCCGTCGGGCGAATTGTCGTCCACCACCAGCACCTCCAGCCGCGGATCCTGATCCAGGATGCGTGGCACGATGCGGGTGACGTTCTCGCTTTCATTGTAGGTCGGTACGATCACGACGCCACGTTCCTCACCACGCAGCGCCCCCCGTGCCGGGGTCTTCATTCGTGTCATGCCTGCCCTCGTCGATCATACACGGCACCGATGATCCACCACAACAAACCGATGCCAAGTGCTAGCAATGTAAGGATTTGACCGGTGTGATATGGAGTGCTGTCGAACCGCAGTTGCACCTTCTTCGCTCCAGACGGCAGCTCCACGCCGATCAACGTGAAGTCGGCTCGGCTGGTCGTGGCCGGCTGACCGTCGACGGTGGCTTTCCACCCCGGATAGAAATTCTCGGAGACGATGAGGGCGCTGCCCGCGGGTGCCGGTCCCTCGAGTGTGAGGTCGATGGCGCCGGCCTCGTAGCGATCGACCTGCACGCCGAATGTCACCGGTTCGGGGAGCGGCGAGTTCACCGGCTGCACGTCGACCGCGGCCGCGCTGTCGAAAATCGCCACGCGGCGCACGTCGAAGTTGGGATTGAGCAGCGTGGCCTTGGTGGTGGGATCGTCGAGCTTGACCTTCATGGGCGTGACCCAGGCCGCGGGATGATCACCCGGCAGCTCGTACAGATAGGTCATCGTGCCCGCCGCGTTTCGCACCGGTCCGGCCACGAGCCGGGATCCCTGGAAGGGCAGCCCGGGGGCGTTCGTATAGAAGAACCGGGCGTTGGTGAGTGACCAGAAGTTGGGATTGGCCACCGATTGATAGCCTTCGTTTTTGGCGTACAGCTCCTGGAAACGGCCGAGCTCGTTACCGTGGTATCCCAGAACCCCGCGGATGCCGTGGTGCATGAGGGCATCGCCCATCAGGAAAGGATCGTGCGGCGCCATGTTGTCGCCCAGCGGCAGCGCGATCACCCGGCCCGGCTGATCCAGCTTCTGGAGGTAGCGGATGATGTCGTCTTCCGCATAGAGCTGACTGGCCGGCGCCGAGAACTGCCAGTAACGGCGTTCGATGCTCCAGAGGTCGAGCGCGACCAGCGCGGCGAGCAACCATCCACTCAGCGAGGGCGACAGCTTGTTGCGGGCGATGGCCAGCATGAGCGCCAGCGTGGCGATCACGGCCGCCGCCGACCGCCAGGCGCCGAGCACCACATTGGTGTGGTTGGCTTCGATCAGATCCCCGCGGGCCTCACCCAAGAGCGACATGGCGAGGTTGGTGAGGCCACCGGCGGAGGCGAGCAGGGCAACGGCCAGGGCAAACACGGTCCAGCCGATGGCATACCGCACGGTCCCCTTCCCTGCCAACACCCGTTCGGCGCCGAACGCGGCCAGCACGGCGAAGGAAAACGCGCTCACGTACAGGATGTTGCTGGGCGCGCGGAAGAATTTCGAGCCCGGCACGACGGCGTACACGAGATGATAGAACGGAGTGTTGCCGCCCCAGGCCCAGAACAGCGAGACCACCAGCGTTCCCAGCCAGAACCAGGCGTGGGCGCGGTGCCGGTTGATCAGTCCGCCGCCAAAGGCAAACAGCGCCAGGACCAGCACGCTGGCGCCCACATACTCACTATGGAAGTGGATGCCGTTCCGTCCCCAGTAGTTGTCCAGAATCCCGGAGAACTGGGGGAGGTACATGTTGATGGTTTCTTCCAGCGGGAACGAGAAGCTGGTGGCGTAGTCGTATCCCTTGCCGCCGGCGCGAGGCGACCAGGCCACGTATTCGCGCACCGGCAGATACTGGATGGCACCCATGATGCCGCCGAGGACGACGGCGCCGAGCGCGAGCGCGAGACGGGGGAGCGGCGAGCGGCCCGTGGCCGGCACCGGGCCCTGGTCGGTGACGACCGCCTGGGGACGCAGGGCCAACCAGAGGGCGTAGGCCCCGCTGGTGAGCAGCAGGTATTGCAGCAGTTGGGGGTGGGGCGAGAGCACGGCGAGTCCCACGATGACGGCGAGCGCGCCCCACGCGCCGCGCCGGCCGTCCCGCATACCCAGCGTGAGCGCCCAGAGCGCCGCCGGCAGCAGCGTGCTGACGAACAGTTTGCCGTCGTGGCCCGGCGAGGCATACGACGCCAGGGCCCCGCTGAGCAGGTAGGCCACCGCACCGATCGTGGCGGCGTGGAAACGCACACCCGCTGCCCGGAGGAACCCGAACGTGAAGATCCCGGCCAGCACCATGTGGATGATGAATCCCCATGTCATCGCGACGTCAGTCGGGAGGAACAGGCGCAGCAGGAAGGTGGGATAGAAGATGTCGCCGTGCATGGCGGCCACATACGGCATGCCACCGAACTGGAACGGATTCCAGAGCGGGAATCCGTGGCCGTCGCGCAGTGAACGGGCGGCGAACTCGCGGAAGGAGTAGCCGGCGATGTACTGGTCGGAATTCGAATTGACCAGGAAGGCGCCACCCAGCGCGGGCCACGCCAGCAGCAGCGTGGCGATGGCACTGACGGCCGCGGCAACGGCAAATGGATGTCGCGGAGCGCCGGTGGGTGGTGTGGCGTCGGTTCGGGCCATGAATCCTGTGGAAGATCGGGCAGCGGTGGTCAGGCGACGGTCATCCGGTGCGCCTGAGCCCGGCGCGTTGCGCGGGAGACAGCACCAGGAGACTGATGACCCCGGGGAGCACTTCAAGGATGGTCAACCATACCCGTGAGGTGACGCTGAGGATCACCGCGTCTCCTTTGCTGGCGGCACCAAATGCCACCAGCAGAGCCACGAGCGCCACCTCCCGGAATCCCAGGCCACCCGGCGAGAAGAGCACCAGGTAACCGATGAGATAGGAAGCCGAGAAAACTGCGATGAACACCGCGGGATTGCTACTGACGGCAGGGGTGACCCCTCGGGCGAATGCAGCAAATGCCAAGCCATACCCGATCCAGGAAACCATGTTGATCGCGGTGGCCAGCCAGAGCGTGCGCGCGCCGACATGACTGTCCACCGGCGGGAGTCCGCGCCATCGCGCCAGGCGATCGAGCAACGGCGAGAGGATCCACGGCAGCGCGACCACGCCGACCCCGAACAGGACGGCGAGTATCCGGGCGATGGTCTCCATGCCCGCCCCCAGGGTATCGAGTCCCCCGGCACCACAGAGCACCACCACCGCGAAGCCGGCGCCGATGTTGAGCGCGGTACCCAGCAGTGCCGCGCCCGCTGCCGCGGTACCGGAGACACCTTCTTCCGCGGCCAGCACACCAAGGGCGCCGACACTCCAGACTTTGCCCGGGATCCAGCGGCCCAGGTTGGCGATGGTCCAGATGCGCACGGCCGAACCATAGGGCAAGACACCACCCCAGCCGGCCAGCAGCAGGCGCCAGCTCTGGATGAGGGCGGCGTAGGTCAGGAGCACGATGCCCGTCGCCAGCGCGATCCATCGCCAGTCCACGGAGAGACTGGCGGCCGACGCGCGCATCTCGCTCCACTGTCCGGCGAGCGCCCAGGCGATGTAGGCGAACGTGATCGTGAGCAGGACGGCGCGCACCCCGGGATGACGCAACCAGCGCCCGATGGAATTCCCCATCGGGTTCACCGGGTATCCCCCTCGGCCATCGCGTCGCGATAGTGCTCGAGATACCGTGTGGCCACGGCTTCGGGCGTGAAGCGGTCGAGCATGTCCGCCCGCGCCTGCAGGCCCTGTCGCTGCGCGCGCTCCGGATCGGCGAGCACGCGCGCCAGACCGTCGGCGAGGGCATCGATGTCACCCGGCGTGATGAGGGTGCCCCCAAAATCGGGGCGCACCACATCGAGCAGACCACCATCGGCGTACGCCACCACCGGCGTGGCGCACAGCTGGGCTTCGACGGCCACCAGGCCAAGTCCTTCCCCGCGCGATGGCATGGCCACCACCTGCGCCTGTCGGTACAGCGGGACCAGCGCGGACTGTGTGAGTATACGATGCCAGACGAGGCGCGAGGTGATCCCCAGTGCCTGCGCGCGGGCTTCGAGAGCCGCGCGATCGGGTCCATCACCCACGATGTGCAATGCCACGGGAGTTGGCGCGTCCGCGAGTGCTGGACGCGCCAGGGCTTCGATCAGGTCGGCAATGCCTTTCTGGGCATTCAGCCGTCCAACGAAGAGAATGTCCCGGCGTTCGGTGGCGGGCGACGGGGCGTCACGAAAGAGACGCATGTCCACCGGCATCGGGGACACGAGCACGGGCATCAACTTCTTCGGTCGCGACGGGCTCTGCACGATGCGCTGCGCCGTATCGGCCAGCCAGGACGACACCGCGGTACGCACGGCGGCCTCACCGAGCACCCGTCGCATGACGGGATGTGCGGCGGGTGTGGCGGCAGCGAGACGAACATCGGAGCCGTGCATGGTGATCACCAGCGGGATGCCGCTTACGCGACTGCTCGCACGCCGTGCGCGCAGATGCCAGATCGCCAGCGCCGAGGGGAACCACCAGTGCGCGTGCACGATCTCGTATGGAGCGCCTTCGTGACGCGCGGTTTCGATGGCATGTGCGGTGGCGCGCCGCATCGCCAGCAGCAATTGCATCAGCGCGCGTTTCCCACTCCACGACGTCCGTACGATCTCCGCCATGTTGCCTTCGTACGCCAGCGTCATGCGCGCGTCGTCGGCATACCGCACGCGTGTGATCGCGACGTCCTCGATGCGATCCTGTTCGGCGAGTCCGGGGCCGCCCGGCGCCACAATGTCGACCCGCGCCCCCTGATCCTGCAGGGCGACCGCCAGTCGCAGCACGAACGAGCCGGCCGCGTCACCGGCATGGCGTGGCACGTTGTGAGTGACGAAGAGGATGCGCGGCGATGCGGACACCGCTGTGTGGGGATTCAGGATGGCAGCGATGCGCCGCGAACCGACGGCGTATCCGGGGACGCATTCACGTGCGGCGCGGTATCCGGACGCGCATCCGCCCTGTGCCCGTTCAGATCCGTCCCCATGTCGTCGAGCTCACGGCGCAATTCGCGCAGCTCCGCGCGCTGCTGTGCGATCTGCTCACCGAGCAGTCCGGTGGCGAAGAACACGGAACCGAGAATGAGACAGGTCTGAATGACGGTCCATACCCAGCGCTGTCCGTGCCCCGTGATGACCAGCCACACCAGCGCACCCAGTCCGGCCAACACCCCGAGCGCAAAGAGTGCGGCCCCCAGCATACCGAAGGCGAGCAGCGGCTTCTGTCCGAAACGCAGTTCGAACCACACGGCCACCATGTCGAGCACGCCCACCGGAATGCGCGACAGACCGAACTTGGAACGCCCCGAGTGCCGCGCGTACAGCGGGATGGGCACTTCGGTGACGGTGAATCCCTGCGCCGCGGCCATCACGATCATGTAGCGATGGAAATCGGGACGCATGGGCAGCGCGGCCATGATGTCGCGCGTGTACGCCTTCACGTTGTTGAGATCGCGCACCGGAATGTGAAAGAGCGAACGACTCAATCCGTTGTAGATGCGCGACACGAACGCCTTCTCGTACTTGCCCTGCTTGAAGCCGGTGACCATGTCGGATTCACCGGCCAGAATGGGATTCACGAGGCTGGGGATATCCTCGGGCTTGAACTGCAGATCGGCGGGATAGAACACGAGCACCTGCCCCGCGGCATGCAGGTATCCGGTTCGCAACGCCTCGGCGATGCCCCGCTGCGCGCGGTGCCGCACCGGATGCAGGAACGGATACCGCGTCTGGAGTTCCTGCAGCAGATCCCAGCTTCCATCGGTGGATCCGTCATCGACGACGATGACTTCATACCGCGCGGTCTGCGTGCGGATCATCGCGTCGCACAGTTCGATGAACAACGCGAGATTGCCGGCTTCATCCTTGGCCGGCACGAGCACGCTGACATCCACAGGCGGTCGTCCGATGCGACGCATCGAACCCATCAGACGCGCTTGCGCATGCGCGCCGGCAACACACCCAACTGATCACGGTACTTGGCCACCGTGCGGCGCGCGATCTGCACACCGGTCTCCAGCAGGATCTCGACGATCGCCTGATCGGTGAGCGGACTCTTCGGATCTTCACCCGAGACGAGCTTCTCGATCTGATCCTTGATGCCACGCGCGGACACATCGTCGCCGTCGGCGGTGGACAGCCCCGAGGAGAAGAAGAACTTGAGCGGCAGCACACCACGCGGTGTCTGCACGAACTTCTCGTTGGTCACGCGACTGACCGTGGATTCGTGCATGCCCACCGCCTCGGCCACCTCACGGAGCGTGAGCGGCTTGAGTCCCTGCACGCCGCGCTCGAAGAAATCGCGCTGCCGGTCGACGATGTAGTGCATCACCTTGAGCATGGTCTGCCGCCGCTGTTCGATGGCCTGGATCATCCAGTTGGCGGAGTTGAGCTTGCTGGCGATGAAGTCCTTGCTTTCGGTATCGAACCGCTTCTTGTCGCGCGCGATTTCCTGATAGGTGCGCGAGAGCTTGAGGCGCGGCAGGTTGCCGTCGTTGAGGAAGATGTGATACTGCCCATCGATCTTCTCGACGACGAGATCGGGGATGATGTAGTTGTCGCTGCCCGCGCTGAAGCGGAGGCCGGGTTTGGGATCGAGCTTGGCGATTTCGTCGGCCGCCGCCTGCACGGCCTGCGCGCTGATGCCGAACCGTTTGGCCATCTCGCCCCAGCGCCGTGCGATCAGTTCGTCGAACGCGTCGGACACGAGGCGACCCTGCAACGACTCGCGCTGACCGGCGGCGCGGAGCTGCAACAGCAGACACTCCTGCAGCGTGCGCGCGCCCACACCGGGGGGATCGAGCTCCTGGATGATCTGGAGCATGCCTTCGATCTCTTCCTCGGTGAACCCGGGCACGTCTTCGATCTCCCGTTCGTCCGCCTCACGCCGCAGCATGTCGTTGATGCTCGTGCGGATTTCCTCGAGCGAGCAGGCGAGATAGCCGTCGTCGTTGATGTTGCCGACGAACTCCTCGGCGAGAAACGCCTGGCGCGGCGAGAGATCGAGCAGCGACAGCTGTTCGGTGAGATGGTCCGCGAGATCACGCGCATCGACCGTGACGGGCTCGTACCATTCCCGCTGTTCGTGTTCCTCGCGCTGTCCGCCCGTTTCGAACCCGTCGAGCAACACCGCTTCCCAGTCCACGTCGTCGTCACCGGTCTTTTCCGGCTCCGGTTCGGCGGGCGCTTCTGGTTCGGTGAGGTCCTGCGGTTCGGCGGCTTCCTCGGCTTCGGGCACGTCGTCGTCGTCGTCCTCGGGTTCGACGAGTTCGAGGAAGGGATTGGTGAGCAACTCCTGCTTGAGGTGCTGCTGCAGATCCAGCAGCGGCATGTACAGCAGATCCATCGCCTGGTAGAGGCGTGGATTGACCTTGAGCTCCTGGCGGAGTCCGGTGGTCTGCTGCAGGCCGGTCCTCATGCGGTGAGCGCCTCCTCCCTGCTCTCCACCCGGCGTGCCGATTCGCTTTCGAGGAAACGCGAGCGCAGACGCGCCGACAGCGTGGGACCGAGATAGTCCTTGGCCACCGCTTCATCGAAGACGAGTTCCCGCACAGTGCCGGAGACTTTCACCTGGCCTTCGAACATGATGTAAGCGCGGTCGACGATATCGAGCGTCTGTTCGACATTGTGGTCGGAGATCAGCACCCCGATGCCTCGCGTACGCAGATCGGCCACGATGGACTGGATGTCGTGCACCGCGATGGGATCGACGCCGGCAAACGGTTCGTCGAGCATCATGAACTTGGGTTCGGTGACGAGCGCGCGCGTGATCTCGAGGCGCCGCCGTTCACCGCCCGACAACTGGTAGGCACGGCTCTTCCGGAGATGCTTGATTTTCAGTTCATCGAGCAGCGATTCGAGGCGTTTCGTACGGTCCTCACCGGACAGAGGCAGTGTCTCCAGGATTGCCAGAATGTTCTCTTCCACGGTGAGCTTGCGGAAGATGGAGGGTTCCTGGGAGAGGTAACCGATCCCCTGACGGGCCCGCTGATACATGGGCATCCGGGTGATGTCTTTCCCGTCGAGATGAATACGGCCGAGCTGCGGGGCGATGAGGCCTACCAGCATGTAGAACGTGGTGGTCTTGCCGGCGCCGTTGGGGCCCAGGAGACCGACAATCTCCCCCTGCGCCACCCGCAACGCGACGTCGTTCACCACCTTGCGGCCGCGGTACATCTTCACCAGCCCCTCGGCGCTGAGCACCGATCCGTTGGCCAGCGGCGTGTGTACCGGAGCGACCGGTGCCGGAACGGGACGCCGATGTTCGCCGGTCTGATGCAGCCGGCGCGCAACCTCCTCGCGGCGGGGCGCCAGTTCCACCCAGACGGCCGGCCGGATGCGGATGTGCGCCTCTGGATCGGTGCCTCGTTCCCACGGCTCGATGACCTGCGCGCCTGCCAGGCGTGGCAGCACTGACGACGCCAGATGCTGCCGGACTTCATCGGGAGCCAGACGCTGGGCTTCGGCGTGATGCGTTTCCGCATGGCGTTCGATGAAGCGCGTGGCCACGTGATGCAGCGGGGTCGTGCCTTCCGCCGATGCACCTTCGATGATCGCCTCGAGCGCAACGGCCAGCGAGCGATCGCCAAGCACGGCCCGGTCCACCAGCGACGCGATGTCGGCTGGCGGAGCGAACGGTGATGGGGAGTGTGAATCGCTCATGGATATCGCTGGGGATCGGTGAGGCGCTGCGGCAGGAACGAACGGGAGGCAACGGGAAGCACAGGGGTGTCGATCGGATCGCGTCTGCCCGGCCCCGGAGGAGGTCGCCGGGGAGGCGCCTTCGCCGCGGTGTCGGGAGGCGCACCCGACCGGCGACCGGAGGCCGGCGCCCTTCGGGTGCTGTCCGATAGACTGTCGGGCTCGGGTTCGAGATACAGACCCGATGCTGCTGAATCTACTCGCACGGTGCGCACGGCACCGGTGTCGAAATGGACGAAGATCCGCGCGCCCCGCACATAGTTGATGCCGGGGGGCGCATTGCGTCCTTTGCTGTTGGCCATGTGGAACAGCGAACTGGCATTGCCCAGGGCCCGGATTTCCTGGATGCGGGTCTTGCGCACCGTATCGGTTCCGACAGGTGGCGTGCTGTCGAAATAGGCAAAGACCCGGTCGCCGCGCAGGATGTCCTTCTCGGTGGTCTTGATGCGCAGGCTGTCTGGCGTGCCGATGGCCACGGCGCCGCCCACGGCGTGGACCTCCCGCACCCGTTTCTCGGCGAGCAGGATGCGCAGCGAATCCGCTTCCACATCCTGCTGCGAGGTGTGGGCCTTGGCCCGCCCGCCGCCAAATGCGAAGGCTTCCTTCAGCACCTTGTCTTCGAGACGCATGTCGATGCGTTCGGATTCCAGCACCATGTCGTCGTTGGTGGCGGAGGCCTTGTGCATGGCCACCACCCGATCGAGTTCCCGGTTGGTGCTGTACATGTCGATGGTGTCGCCCACCAGCACGAAGCGTTGGGCCGTGTCGCGGTTGGTGATGCGCGCGCCGCGCACGAGCCGCGCCTTTTCGCCGATCTTGTCGAACGACGAGGAGTCCGCCCGGCCGTTGAGTTGCTCGCGGTCGATGGTGACATCGCCCCATGCCATGAGCAGCGAATCGCCGGCATCTTCGAAACGATTGGCCACGATGACGGTGGGCGGACCAATGCGTCCGAGACTGTCCTTCTCGATCACCCGGGCCGTGGAGCGCGACGGCGCGATCATGCGCGAGACCGGCCGGTCGGGCATGGCGCGATAGTACTCGATGTTCGGTCCGGAGAAGCTGCTGCCGGTGCCGATCTGCGTGGCCGTCACGTTGCCATCGGCGTAGAGACGGCCTTCACGCGTGAAGTACGTGGCGTGCGACGCGGTGATCTGCACCTTGCCCGGTTCTTCGTACGTCACGTTGCCATACAGATTCACGATGCCCGGCGCCTGGAACTGCTCCGCACTGTCGGCGCGGATCCGGTTGTTCTCCCCCTGACAGCGTCCCACGAATCCACCACCGATGAAGGTGTTGGAGATCGAATCGGTCACGCGGCTGTAGAGCAATCGTGTTTCCGGTGGCGAGTCGGCAAAGTCGAGCACACAGGGCCGCGTGGCGGGGCGCGCCTTCTTCTTCGCTTCGGCAGCGCGGGCAATGGAATCGGCGCGGGCGGTGCTGTCACGAATGGCCTGCACACGGGCGGCTTCGGCGGTGGCCCGGGCGACGCTGTCCGCACGCTGCGCCGAGTCGACGCGGAGTGCGGAATCGGTGCGGGCCGGTGGCGTGCGCGGCGTCGAATCCGGACGGGCCGCATCAGTACGAGCGGAGTCGGGCCGTGCGGGAGACGGCATGACCGCGACCCCTCCCGGCGGTGTCTGCCCCGGCGCCGGTTTGGGCGTGGTGGGCGTGCGGGAGCTGCCCCGTCCAAGTACACCGCAACCGGCGGCCAGCGTGAGCAAGGCCACGATGGTCAGACGTACCGACGCAGCCACCAGAGCGGATTGCTTCACCGCGTGGGTACCTGCACCGGTGCGGTGCCCTTACACTCCTTGAGGCACCGGAAGTTCGTCAGGCGGGGATCGGACTCGAAACCCACACCGGTGAACACCTTGTTGGGTTCGTTCAGCACGAACGCCGAATCGGTGAAGAACTGATTGCGCACCTGGTCGAAGACGACCTGCTGCGAGGTCAGGCGTTTGCCGTCATCCCGCACCACCACGACATCACCGCGGGCTTCGATGCGCGACAGGCGCATGTTGTACGTGCCCGCCCGCGCCGTCATGGTGCCGTCCTTCTGACCGAGCGAGTTGTAGAACGTGAGATTGATGCGACGCAGTTCGAGGCGGGTGCCGTCGTCGTAGGTGAGCGAGGTGTCGGCAAGCAGTTCGCCCTTGTTGACGCCCTTGTCGGTGAGAATGACCCGCGCGCCGAAGGCGATCTGATCGGCCGAATCGGGGAGGGCCGACTTGGCCGGTGCAGCCTTGGGAACCGTCTTGCCCTTTCGTGGGCAGGCCGCGCCGAGCAGCATGGCCGTGCCGACGACACTCAGCAGCAGGGTGCGCAGCCTCACGCCGCACCCGCCCGCATGAGATCGTGCAGATGCACCACGCCCACCAGACGTTCTGCGGCGTCGATGACCGGCATCGCCATGATGCCGTATGTCTCCATACGATGCACTACCGCACTCCCCAGTTCATGATCCATCGCCAGTCGTGGTGTGGCGGTCATCACCGATGTCACCGGCAATGCCAGCACATCCGCCTGCGGTTCCCGCGGCTCCTGTCGCTCCAGCAGGCGTGTGAGATCACCTGCCGTGACGACCCCGCACACGCGTTCCTGTTCCACCACGACCGCCAGTCCACGGCGGCCGGCCAGCAGGACCACGGCTTCCCGCATGGTAGCATGCCGATCGAGCACGGGCAGATTGCCCGTTTCCATCACATCGCTCACCCGGGTGAGCAATCGGCGCCCCAGTGCCCCGCCCGGATGAAAGCGGGCGAAGTCCTCGGCGCGGAATCCTTTGTGCTGCAGCAGGGCCACCGCCAGCGCATCACCCAGCGCCAGCGTGACCGTGGTGCTGGTGGTGGGCGCGAGATCGTGCGGGCAGGCCTCTTCCTTCACGAGGAGATCGAGCGTGACATCGGCGTGCCGCGCGAGGCGGGAACCCGGCACCGCGGTCATCGCGATCATGTGCACACCCAGACGGGCCAGCGCTTCGATGAGCCCCAGCAGCTCCTCACTCTCGCCACTCTTGGAGATGAGGATGGCCACATCGTCCGGTCCGACGATGCCGAGATCGCCATGCACACTCTCCACCGGATGCAGGAACATCGCCGGTGTGCCGGTGGACGTGAACGTCGCGGCCATCTTGCGGCCGACGAGTCCCGACTTGCCCACACCGGCCACGATCACCCGACCGCGACAGGCCGCCAGCAGCGTCACGGCCTGGACGAACGTGTCGTCCAGCGCGGTTTCCGACGTGCGCAGCGCGTCGGCTTCGAGCGACAGCACACGACGGCCCCACGCGAGGATCTGCGCCGCATCGATCGATGCAGCTGGCGATGTGGACGTTGGTGCGGTCCTCGATGCGATCGTCGGTGGGGGGACCGTCGTGCTATCCGATGCAGCGCTCATGCACTCGTGCCGGTTGGGGAAGCGGAATTCACAGGCTCGCTGCGACTCCGGACATAACGTTCGACGGCATCGATCCACTCGCCACGCGCGTCGAGCAGCGCTTCGGTGAACTCCCGCACGGCGCCATGTCCACCATGACGGGTGAGCTGCAACCGCGCCACGCGACGGACTTCGGGTACGGCGTTGCCCACGGCCACGGGCAGCCCCACCACGCGCATCACTGCGAGATCGGGGAGATCGTCACCCACGAAGGCGATTTCATCCAACGCGAAACCACGTTCGGCGCAGAGGGCCTGCAGCGCCGGCAGTTTCCGGGCATGCGGGTCCTGCACGCAGATGTCGATGCGCAACTCGCGCGCCCGTTGCGCCACGCTGTCCGACACCCGTCCCGTGATGATCGCGAGTTCGAGTCCGCACGAACGCAGCAGCACCGTGCCCAGGCCGTCCTGGATGTCGTAGCGCTTCAGTTCGAACGGCGTCCGGATGTCGTTGGTGGAAGCACCGAGGTAGACCCCGCCGTCGGTGAGCACTCCATCCACATCGAAGCAGACCAGCCGGATGCGACGCGCCAGCGCGGGATCGATGCGCGGCGGGTGCACCACGAGTGGTGGCAGGACATCGGCGGTTGCGTCGTCCGTCACAACGTCGGTCTTCCCGTCCATCATGCGCGCACGCGATCCCAGATGTCCACCGTGCGCGCGATGAGATCGGCGAGCTTGTCCAGCGGGATCATGTTCGGTCCATCGCTGGGCGCGTGATCGGGATCGGGGTGCGTCTCGAGAAAGAGTCCCTGTGCGCCCGCGGCGACGGCCGCGAAGGTGAGTGGCGGAATGAATTCCCGCGCGCCCCCACTCGTGCCGCCGGCGCCCTGCCCCGGGCGCTGCACACTGTGCGTGGCGTCGAAAATGACCGGCACCCCGGTGGCTTCGCGCATGCGCGTGAACGTGCGCATGTCCACCACCAGATCGCCGTATCCGAAAAAGGTGCCGCGTTCGGTGACGGCCAGTGCACCACTTTCACGTCCGGCGAGCGCGGCGCCGGCTTCGACTTTCCGCACCGCGCCCCGCATGCCTTCGGGATGCATCCACTGACCCTTCTTCACGTTCACCGCTTTGCCGGTGGCGCCGGCCGCGAGCAGCAGATCGGTCTGTCGGCAGAGAAACGCGGGGATCTGCAACACGTCCACCACCTGTGCCGCGGCCGCACACTGCGAGGCTTCGTGCACATCGGTGAGAATGGGCAGCCCCGTGGCCGCACGCACACGATCGAGCGCGGCCAGCCCGGCTTCGAGACCGGGCCCGCGCACGCCGTCGACATTGGAGCGGTTGGCCTTGTCGAAGCTCGCCTTGTAGATGATGCCACCCGGGACATGCTCGGCGAGCCGGGCGAGCATCTCACCAACGCGCAGATTGAGCGTGTCGTCTTCGAGCTGACAGGGGCCGGCGATGAGAAACAGGCGATCGTCGGGGAACAGCGGAGACATGGATCGACCGGTCACTGATTGACGTGGGCCAGCGCAGGGGCCGAGACCGGAGCCGTCTGCGGATCGCGGTCGTGCCCTCCCTGCTCTTCACGCCGCCGACGCTCCGCCGCGGCGATGAAGCCGGCAAACAGCGGATGCGGACGCAACGGACGTGACTGCAGCTCGGGGTGGAACTGACATCCGATGAACCACGGGTGCGACGGAAGCTCGATCATCTCCACGAGCGTTTCGTCGGGCGAGAGGCCGCTGAGTCGCAGGCCGTGCTCGATGAACTTCTCGCGATAGCGATTGGAGACTTCGTAGCGATGACGGTGGCGTTCACTCACTTCGGGCTGGCCGTAGATCTCCGCGGCGCGCGACCCCCGCTGCAGCCGGCACGGATACGCACCGAGACGCATGGTGCCACCCTTGTCGGTGACTTCCCGCTGCGAGTCCATGAGTGAGACCACCGGATTGCTGCACTCGGGAGCGAACTCGCTCGAGTGACTGTCGTCGAGACCGAGCACGTGCCGCGAGAACTCGATGATGGCCACCTGCATGCCGAGGCAGATACCGAAGAACGGCAACTGCATTTCCCGTGCGGCCCGGATGGCTTCGATCATGCCATCCACGCCACGCACACCAAAACCGCCCGGCACGAGCAGGCCGTGATACTGCGACAGGATCTCACGCGCCTTCTCCGGCGAGGTGAAGTTGTCGCTGGAGGTCCAGGCGAGTTCCACGCCGACATCGTTCGCGATGCCGCCGTGAATGAGCGCTTCCTGCACGCTCTTGTAGCTGTCGATGTAGTCGGTGTACTTGCCCACCACGCAGATGCGTACGCGCTCGCGCGGATGGATCACGCGTTGCACCATGCTGCGCCACGCCGAGAGATCCGGCGTGGGCGCGGTGAGCCGGAGCCGCTCCATCACCCGTTCGGCAAATCCCTGCTGTTCGAAAGCCAGCGGGATTTCGTAGATGGTGGGTACGTCGGGGCTTTCGATGACGGCGCCAAAGTCGACGTTGCAGAACAGTCCGATCTTGCGTTTGACGTCGTCCTGCAGCGGCTTCTCGCTGCGGCAGATGAGGAAGTCGGGCTGGATACCGATTTCCATCAGCTCGCGCACGGAGTGCTGCGTGGGCTTCGTCTTCACTTCACCGGCGGCCGCGATGTACGGCACCAGCGTGAGATGCACGAAGAGGGCGTTCTCCTTGCCCACTTCGCGACGGAACTGGCGGATGGCTTCGAGGAACGGCAGCGATTCGATATCGCCCACCGTGCCTCCGATCTCCACGAGCACCACATCGTTGCCGGGCGCGATGCGCTTGACGGCGTTCTTGATCTCGTCGGTGATGTGCGGAATGACTTGCACCGTGGAGCCGAGGTATTCGCCGCGGCGTTCCTTGGTGATCACGTTCGAGTAGATGCGTCCCGTGGTGATGTTGTTGGCCTGCGACAGCGGACGGTCGAGAAACCGTTCGTAGTGTCCGAGATCGAGGTCGGTTTCCGCGCCGTCGTCGGTGACGAACACCTCGCCGTGCTGGAACGGCGACATGGTGCCGGGGTCGACATTGAGGTACGGGTCGAGCTTCATCATGGTCACGCGGAAGCCGCGTTCGACGAGCAGACGACCCAGCGAGGCGGCGGCGATCCCCTTGCCCAGAGACGAGACGACGCCGCCGGTCACGAAGATGTACTTCGGTGCAGTGGCCTGACCCGATGGGGTGAGGGTGGTGGACATCAGGGGGTTCTCGCGGAAAAACGTGAACGTCGACGCATCAGATCCGCATCATGCGGTGCGATGAGCCGACGGAGTGTTCGCAGGGACAGCCGGTGCAGCATGCAGGACGTCCCAGTGCGTGTTGGCACGCACGAGGTCGTCCTCGGTATCGATGCCGCCCTCGGTGGCCTGAACGGTGACCACACCGATCGGGAGCCCATGGGCGAGCGGACGGAGTTGCTCGAGCCGTTCGATGAGCTCGAGGGCATGCGGAGGCCAGGTCACCCACTGCTGCAGCGCATACCGCGCGTAGGCGTAGACCCCCACATGCTGACGGACGAGGGGCGCCAGGATCGCCATCTCCGAGGGGTCCCGGAGCCAGGGGATCGGCGCCCGTGAAAAATAGAGAGCGCGACGATCGTCGGCGCAGACCACCTTCACCACGTCGGGGCGAGCCTGCGCCTCGAGGGGGATGGGAACCGCGGCGGTGCCGATGGGGGCCAGCCCGGAGGTGACCACCTGCACCGCGCCGGCGAGGGCCTCCCCGGAGACAAATGGCTCGTCACCTTGCACATTGAGGAGCACGTCGAAACTGGAAAATTCCGGACGGGTCGCGACTTCGGCGACCCGGTCGGTGCCGCTGGGGTGATCGTCACGGGTCATCACCACCGGAATCCCGCGGCGCGTGCAGGCCTCATGGACTTCGGGGTGGTCGGTGGCGACGACGCAGTGGTCGGCCACGCCGAGGTGCACGACGCGCTGGTAGACCCGGACCACGATCGGCTCGCCTCCCAGGAGGCGCAGCGGCTTGCGGGGCAGTCTGGTCGCGCCCAGGCGCGCCGGAATCACCGCGAGGACAGGCATTGGGACACGCATTGACGGAGTCGCAAGCCGAGGCGCGTCCGGTCGTGAAAACGACGGGGCGCGCCCATGGATCGGGGCGGAGTTGCAGCAAATTTCACGCCAAGTAAGATACGCCGTTCGACTCCCGAAGGCAAACGGAGGCGGACTTGTCACCTTCCTTCCCGCAGGCATGCCGACAACGTCGTGGTGGATAGGCTTCAACGCCCTGGTGCTGGTGCTCCTGGCACTCGATCTCGGGGTGTTCAACCGCAAGGCGCATGCGGTGTCGGTGAAGGAGGCGCTCGGCTGGAGCGTGGTCTGGATCTCGCTGGCGATCGGGTTCGGGCTCTGGATCGGCCACGAGATGGGGCGCCAGTCGATGCTGGAGTTCTACGCCGGCTATCTGGTGGAACAGGCCCTGTCGGTGGACAACCTGTTCGTGTTCATCCTGGTCTTCGGCTACTTCCGGATTCCACCCGAATTGCAGCATCGGGTGTTGTTCTGGGGCATTCTGGGGGCGCTCCTGATGCGCGGCGCCATGATCGGCGCGGGCGCCGTGCTGATCGCCCAGTTCCATTGGGTGATCTACATCTTCGGCGTCTTCCTCGTGATCACCGGCATCCGGATGGCCATGGGGAGCAACGAGGAGATCTCACCGGAAGCCAATCCGGTGATCCGGTTCGTGCGGCGGGTGATTCCGATCACCACGCGTTTTCACGGTGAGCATTTTTTCGTGCGCGAGCCGATCAAGCCGGGCGGCGCGGCGCGGCTGGTGGCCACGCCGCTGTTCGTGGTGCTGGTGCTGGTGGAGACCACGGACATCGTGTTCGCCGTGGATTCCATTCCGGCCATCTTCGGCGTGACGCGGAATCCGTTCCTCGTGTACACGTCCAACGTGTTCGCCATTCTCGGCCTGCGATCGATGTACTTCGTGCTCGCCAACGTGATCACGAAGTTCCACCTGCTCAAGTACGGGCTCGCCGTGGTGCTGTCGTTCGTCGGGGTGAAGATGCTGCTGTCGGAGATCCGACCGCTTGGCATCGGCCTGTCGCTCGGCGTGGTGGCCGTGGTGCTGCTGGGGAGCGTGGTGCTGTCGTTGGTGTTTCCGAAGAAGGAGTAGTGGGTTCTGTGTTCAGGGTTTAGGGGTGAACAGCCGGGTCACGGGTCACTGGCCGCGCGACCCGAAACCCGGTTGTTCATCTCCAAACCCGGCTCCTCGGAACCCGGAACGGCGGCCCTGGCCGCCCCTCACGGAGTCCAGCGAAGCCCCAGGCCTGCCGACGACATCTGCAGCGATTGATCCAGGTGATCGCCAAGCCAGGCTCTCGTGGCCGACAAGGTCAGCCCGATGTGACGATGAAACATGAACGCCGCATCGACCCGCGCCTGCGGCGCGTTCTTGGCTCCGCCCCATTCACGCTCGAACCGCGCGACGCCGCCCTGCGCCTGCAGAACCACCGGGCCGTTTCGATAGGCACCGCCCGTCAGCAACGCTCCGCGCGGGGTGACGTCCATGTGGCCCCAGCAGCCGGTCTTTCCAGGAAGCACGAGACAGTCGGCATTCTCGCCACTTCCAGAAACCATTCCCATCACCCGGAGACTGGCCACCCAGGAGAGGGACTCTCCCCGGACGAGCGGTGTGGTGATGCCCAGACCGGCGTGCAGCATGCCGGGGTTGATATAGCGCTCGTTGATGTTCGGCCACTGCACGAACGTTTCGACGTCGATGCTGGGACGGAGCTGGGCTTGGGCGGCAACGGGCAGAAGGGCGACGAGCGCAGCAGTCGTGAGCTTACGAAAGAGGGGCATGGGTTTCGGGGCGGGTGGGTTTGGGGGTGAACAGCCAGGCGCGTTTGGAGTTCCGTGTTCTGGGTTTGGGGGTGAACAACCGGGTTTCGGGTGACGAGGCACGCGTCCCGGGACCTACTGCCCCGAACTTGGCTGTTCGTCCCCGACGTCGCAACTTTTATCCCGCGACCGCTCCTCTCGCCATCGCGAGAAAATTCATGAGCAGCGTCCGTCCGTGTTCCGTAAGGATCGACTCCGGATGAAACTGCACGCCCCACACCGGATGCGTGCGATGCTGGAGGGCGTGGATCTCGGTGGGATCGTCGGCGGCAACGGCGGTGACCAGCAGTTCGTCTGGCAGCGTCTCGCGCTTCACCACCAGCGAGTGATAACGCATCACGCCGAAGGGCGACGGTACGTTCTCGAACAATCCGGTGCCGTCGTGCACGATCTGCGACATCTTGCCGTGCATCACCCGCGAGGCGCGCACCACGTCACCGCCGTAGGCCTCGCCGATGGCCTGATGCCCGAGACACACACCCAGCAGTGGGATTTCGCCGCCGTATCGCCGGATCACGTCCACCGAGATGCCCGCTTCCCGCGGTGAACAGGGCCCGGGGGACACCACGATGGCGTCGGGGCGCATATCCCCCACCTGCTCCACCGTGAGCGCATCGTTGCGATGCACTTCGAGCTGTTCACCGAGCTCGCCGAAATACTGCACGAGGTTGTAGGTGAACGAATCGTAGTTGTCGATGACGAGCAGCATGACGGGGGCGATTGCGGTCGGAAATACGGGCGCAGCGGACGGTGTGCGTACTGAAAGATACTCGGGATTCCCGGGAAGAAGTCGATGGGAGTGCGAGAGAGTACGCCCCGGTGTTTCCGCATGATGGCCTGTCCTGCGCCGGCCCGACTTTGCTTCCCGTACTTCATGGCGTGACGGTGATTGGGAGGAAGCCTCGGGGAAAGGCATCGACCTCCGCGCGGATCGTTGTGCTTCCGGGCGCCACGCCCTGTATGACACCCGTCACGGAGTCCACCCGGGCGACCGCGGAGTCACTGCTCGCATATCGCCACACGTAAGAGACCGACCTGGTGCCTCCGCACGTGGTGGCTGACGCTCTGGCCGTGGTGGTCTCCCCCACGCGCAAGGTTTGTCGGCTGCTTTCGACCCGCACGGTGAGTTCTGTCGTGCATACGAAAATCCGGTCGTCACTGCAGGAGGCCAGCAGCACGAGAGATATGCACAGGGCGATAGCCAGTTGCGGTTTGAGCGCGTTAGCGACCATCAGATGCGATATCGGCATATACGTTCCGGATCGATCCATGCGCCGACTGGATCGGAGTTCAGGTCAGACGGGGCGACGCATCGTCCAGGCGGAGCCGGCCAGTCCTTCCAGGTGTGAGGGGTCGCGACACTGTTGTCGGGGCTTCATACAGCAGTACAACGGAATCATCAAAAGGGTCACTGAGTGGGATCCGGCCCGGCGTACGTTTTCAGCCCACAGCACAGGCGGTCGCAGGTGTGAAGGCGGCGATCTGATCAGTCTGACAAGCCGCACCACCTCGACTTGTGACCATCGTCTGTCGGCGCGAGTTTGATGGGACGGGATTCGCTCGATCCTACCAGGAGGCGTCATGTCTGAAGGCATCGCAGGCAGAGTGATGAGCATCGCCATGCTCGGCGCCCTCGTGGCGTTGAGTACCAAGCTCGCCCTGGCGCCATTCAATGGGGCGCCTGGCGCGGAGGACTGCGCCAAAGTCTACGCCAAAGCCCGCACACATGTCGATAGCATCGCCGTCGACTTCAAGTCCTATCGCGATGGGGATGTGACCCAGCGCTGCGGTTATGGAGCGTTGGACGCTCAGGCGCGCGCTGAAGTCCCCTAGGGAAAGGTGGTGCGACGCAGGGGCCGCTGTCAGGACCGCGGATGAAACTGCCGGTGCACACTGCGCAGATACTCACGATCCACATGCGTGTAGATCTGCGTGGTCGCGATATCGGCGTGACCCAGCATCTCCTGCACCGCCCGCAGGTCGGCCCCGCCTTCGAGGAGATGGGTGGCGAACGAATGACGCAGGGTGTGCGGAGAGACCTGCTTTTCGATGCCCGCCATCTCCACGTATTTGCGCAGGATCTTCCACGCGCCCATGCGGGTGAGCGGCACGCCGCGCCCGTTCAGAAACAGGATGCCCTTGCCCGCACCACGCTCCAGCACGGGCCGCAGCTCGCGCAGATACACGGCCACGGCGCCGATGGCATTGCGGCCGATCGGTACCAGACGCTCCTTGCTCCCCTTGCCCAGCACCCGCACCAGACTTTCCTCGAGCAGCACGTCCTTCACCTCGAGGCCGATCCACTCCGACACACGCAGCCCCGCCCCGTACGCGAGTTCGAGCATCGCACGATCACGGAACGCCAGACGTTCATCGAGTCCCGGGGCGGCGAGCAGACGCGTCACTTCGTCCACCGTGAGCACTTCGGGCAGTGTCCGCCACCGCTGCGGCGTATCCAGTCGCTCCGTGGGATCGACGGTCACCAATCCCTCGGCCACCATCACGCGGAACCATGTGCGCAACGCCGAGATGTTGCGACGAATGGAACTGCCGGCAAGCCCGAGATCTTTCAGGTGATAGACGAATTCCCGCAACGCGGCCGGTGTGATGTCCCGCGCCTGACCAATGCCCTGCGCCCGCATGTAGGCCGCGCAGCGGATCACGTCACGGCGATACGCTTCGACCGTGCGCGGCGACGCGCCTTCCTCGATCTGCAGTGCGTCTTCGAAGGCCTGGAGATGGAACCCGCGTCGCAGGGCGTGTTCCTGATTTTCCCTCTCCGCATTTTCCCTCTCCGCGGCGTCGGGTCCGTCAGACATTGTCGTGATCGCCACCCGGCGGCGTGTGCGTGGGGGCATGCGTCGTGGGCTGCCTCCGCGCGCGTTTCGCGCGTGCGCGCTGCCACCAGATGCCCGCGAACAGCGCGGCCAGCACGACGGCAACGAGACCGATGAGACGCTGCTGCCCCGAGATCTTCGTCAGCAGTGCATCGGCATTTTCTCCGGCGCGAAAGGCCAGCACGCAGACGAGACCGTACCACGCACCCGACGCGATGGTCATGGCGATGCCAGCCCGCAACGCGCCAATGCCCAGCGCGCCGGCCACCGGTGGCACCACGGCGCGCACCGCCGGCAGGAAGCGGCTGATGATCACGGCCAGCATGCCCTGCGTGGCAAATCGTTCCGCGAACCGTTCGCTGGCATCGGCCGGCAGCAGCGCGGGCACGCGCCGGGACAGCCATGGCAATCCGAACCGATGACCCACCCAGTACATGAACATCGCGCCGCCGATGTTGCCGAGCATCGTGGCGCCCCACACGCCGAGTGCCGTGCCGTTGCCGCGTGCGGCCACGAAGGCGCCGAGTGCGATCACCGTATCGGCCGGCAGTGGAGGAAAGACATTTTCGGCGAACGCCGCCAGCACAATCGCGCCGTAGAGCAGCGGATCGGGAAGCGTGGTCAGCCAGTCGAGCAGTTCACGCACGGACAACCGTGGCCGTGGCGATCACGCCGAGTCCTTCTTCCCGGCCGATCCACCCGAGTCCTTCGTTGGTCTTGCCTTTCACGAAGACATCGCCGGCGTCCACCTGCAGCACTGCCGCGAGACGCTCCCGCATGGCGCTGCGATGCGGTCCGATCCTGGGACGCTGGGTGATGACGGTGATATCGACATTGCCCACGCGCCATCCCGCGGCGTGCAGCCGCTCCACGGCTGCCGCGAGCATGACGACGGAATCCTTGCCCTTGTTGGCCGCGTCGGTGTCGGGAAACATCTCGCCGATGTCACCCAGTCCCGCGGCACCGAGAATGGCGTCGGTGACGGCATGACAGATGGCATCGCCGTCGGAGTGACCGGCACAGTGCCGGTCGGCCGGGATGTCGATACCCCCCAGTCGCATCGGTCCGCCTTCGCCGAAACGATGCGAATCGTACCCCACGCCCACACGCATACCGGTGGACATCGATACTCAGGCCGCAGCCGTGGATGCGGTGATGGGCGCGGCCGGTGCGACGCCCTCGCCCGTGAGCAGCGAGTAGTCCTGGCGCCGACGCGCGGGCGTGAAGCCGGCGTCGACGATGAGCCGATCGAGTTCGTCGATGGTCGTGCGATGCGTGGTGTTGGCCGCCGACACCACGTTCTCCTCGATCATCAGCGAACCGAAGTCGTTGCAGCCGAAGCGCAGCGCCAACTGCCCCACCTTCATGCCCATCGTCACCCAGCTCGACTGGAGATTGGGCACGTTGTCCAGCACGATGCGCGAGATGGCCACGGTGCGCAGATACGTGGTGGCGTCGGTCTTGGGCATGTGCGACATGGCCGGCGTGTTCTCCGGCTGCAGCGGCCAGGTGATGAACGCGGTGAAGCCGTTCGTACGCGCCTGCAGGTCGCGCACCCGCTGCAGATGCTCCAATCGTTCGGCCAGTGTCTCGCCGATGCCGTACATCATCGTGACCGAGGTCTTCATCCCCTCGTTGTGCGCGAGTTCCATGATCTCGAGCCAGCGATCGGCGCCGGCCTTCTTGGGCGCGGCGATGTCGCGCACCCGCTGCACCAGGATCTCGCCGCCGCCGCCGGGAATGGAGTCGAGCCCCGCGGCCTTGAGTTCGCGGATCACGTCGCGCGCATCCATGCGGAAACGTGTGGCGAAGAAATCCACTTCACTCGGCGAGAAGCCATGGATGTGGATGGGGTGATAGCGCTTGATGTAGCGCATCAGATCGAGATACCACTCGAACGGGATGTACGGATTGTGCCCACCCTGGATCAGGATCTGCACACCGCCCAGTGCCTTGGTCTCGTCGATCTTGGCGCCGATCTGCTCGTAGGAGAGCGTGTACCCTTCCCCATTTTTCGGCCGGCGATAGAACGCGCAGAAACCGCAATCCGCCACACAGACGTTCGTGTAGTTGATGTTGCGGTCGACGATGTACGTGACGATGCCGTGCGGATGTTTGGCCTCGCGGACGCGGTCCGCTTCGCCTCCCAGTTCGAGCAACGGCGCGTTCGTGTAGAAGTCGAGCAGGTCACGCATGGTGGCGACTCGTTTCGGGCGAAGAGACGATCAGGCGGCGGGCAGGAAGGCAAGCGTTCCATTGGGAACGCGGCCTGCCAACACCAGCCGACGGAAAAATTCGGTGAGCCCCGCGAGATGCGGGTACGACAGACGATAGTCGAGTCCGGCGAAATACTCGGTGCACGTGTCGAGCGGCACACCGCTGGTTTCCGCCGCCTGCTGGGCGAGGACATCGAGATGATCGAGTCCCCAATCGCGCGAGGCGATGAGCGACGCGTGCGCCGACAACGAGGCGTGCACCGGCGTGGTACGACGCGCCACCCACACGGCAAACACGAACGGCAGACCGGTCCACTGCTTCCATACCGCGCCGAGGTCTTCACGCCAGGGATACCGTTCGGCCCACGGACCGCCGCGTGCGCTTTCATCGAACAGCTTGAGCGCGGCGTCGCCGATCACCAGGCGCGCGTCGTGCGTTTCCTCTTCGAAGCGGGCGATGTCCGACAGCTCGGCATCGCCGGGCACGAATTCCGGGCGACACCGCCACACGTGTTCGAACAGCAGTTCGAGCAGCGCCACCGATGTCATGCTGCTGCGACTCACGACCACCCGACGTCCGCCGAGGTCCTGCGGCGCGCGCTTGCTGAACAGCATGACGCTGCGCACCGGACCGTCGCTGGTGATGCCGATCTCGGGCAGCAGCAGCAACTGCGTCGCATCGCGTGCGTACTCCACCGCCGAGACCACACTGACGTCGAGCTCACCGGCCGCCATCAGGCGATTGAGATCGGTGGGTACGCCGTTCACGAGCGTTCCCTCCAGCGGTACGATCCCCCGATCGATCGCCCCGTACACGGGATAGCAGTTGATGTAGCGGATGCGTCCGACGCGCAGCATGCCCCGCTCCCTCAGGATGCCACGGCGGTGAGATCGGCAGACACGCCATCCGGCGTGTCGCCTGCTTCACCCGCTTCGCCTGTTTCGCCGGTGTCGTCGGGACCGAACTCCCGCAGCACGTTGTAGAACGAGTCCCGCTCGGCGGGCACCTTCCCCGCCCCGCGAATGAGCTTGAGCAACTGCGGCAGCGTCATCCCCTGCGGCGTGTGCGCACCCACCGCGTGATAGATCTTCTCGCGCACCACGGTGCCTTCGATGTCGTTCACGCCGAAATGCAGCGCCAGCTGGGAGACGGCCGACGTCACCATGATCCAGTGCGACTTGATGTGCTCGAAGTTGTCGAGGAACAGCCGCCCCACGGCGAGATTGCGCAGGTCGTCGGCACCGGTGGTGGAGGTACCCTGCCGGCCGAGTGTCTTGCCCAGTTCGTTGTCGTCGGGATGATAGGCCAGCGGAATGTAGGCCAGGAATCCGCCCGTCTCGTCCTGCAGGTCGCGCAGCATGGCCAGATGCTCCATGCGATCCTCGATGGTCTCCACGTGACCGTAGAGCATCGTGCAGTTGGAGCGGATTCCCAGCTGGTGCGCGGTGCGGTGCACGTCGATGAAGTCGGTGCCGCCCAGCTTCTTCGACGCGATGACGTCCCGCACGGCCGCACTGAACGTTTCCGCGCCGCCACCGGGCAGCGTGTCGAGCCCTGCATCGCGCAACGCGGTGAGCACGTCGGCGCGACTCATCTTCTCGATGCGCGCGATGTGCGCGATCTCGACCGCCGTCAGCGCCTTGATGTGCACCTGCGGATGCCGCGCCTTGAGCGCGCGGAACATCGTCGTGTAGTACTCGAGCCCCGTCTGCATGTCGAGCCCGCCGACGATGTGGAACTCGCGCGTGATCGTGCCGTCGGCACGATCGGATTCGGCGAGCACCTGGTCGAGCGAGTACCGATACGCGCCTTCTTCCTTGGGCAGCCGTGCATACCCGCAGAAGGTGCACGTCGTGCGCAGGATGCAGACGTTGGTGGGATTGATGTGCTGGTTGGACGCGAACGTCACGCGGTCGCCGTGACGCGCCCGGTTGGCGGCATCGGCCATCGCACCGACCCCCAGCAGATCGGGCGACCGGAAGAGCGTGATCCCGTCGGCAACGGAGAGGCGCTCCCCGGCGATCAGCTTTTCGCCGATCGGAAGGAGCGCCGGATCACGCAATCGGGACAGATCGAACGGCACAGCAAGCGGCATCAGGACGTACCCGGACGTTGGCGCGGCGGACAGGCCGCGCGTCACCTCGTTTCACGTCCCGACGACCCTATTCGGTCCACCGTCGGAGCGCGATCGAGACGTTGTGACCACCGAACCCGGAGCTGTTGGAGATCGCGACGTTCACCGGACGGGCCTTGGGCACGTTCGGGGTGATGTCGAGATCGCACTCGGGATCGGGAGTCGCGTGATTGATGGTGGGTGGGATCATGCCGTCGCGAATGGCAAGCGCACAGGCGATGAATTCCACGCCACCCGCGGCGCCGAGCATGTGCCCGGTGGCCGACTTGGTGGAGCTGACCGACAACTTCCACGCATGGTCGCCGAAGACCGTCTTGATCGCCTTGATCTCGTTGGGATCGTTGAGCGGTGTGGACGTGCCGTGCGCGTTCACGTAATCGACATCGGTGAGCGCGATGCCGGCATCCTTGATGGCCTTGCGCATGGCGCGCTGCAGCCCTTCGTGCGCGTCCGGCTGGCCGGTGAGATGATACGCATCGCCGGTGGCACCGTAGCCCACCACTTCGCCGTAGATGCGCGCGCCGCGGCGACGGGCGTGCTCGAGTTCCTCGAGCACGACCACACCGGCGCCTTCACCGAGCACGAAACCATCGCGCGTGGCATCGAACGGCCGCGACGCGGTGGCCGGTGAATCGTTGCGCTCCGAGAGCGCCGTCATGTTCGCGAAGCCACCGATGGCCATCGGCAACACCGAGGCTTCGGAACCGCCGGCAATCATGACATCCGCGTCGCCATAGGCGATGGTGCGGAAGGCCTCGCCCACCGCATGCGCACTCGTGGAGCACGCGGAGACGGTGGCGAAGTTGGGACCCTTGGCGCCGAAACGCATGGACACCACACCGGCGGCGATATCGGCGATGTACATGGGCACGAAGAAGGGCGAGATGCGCCTGTTGCCCGACGTCATCAGCACCGTGTGCTGCTCTTCCATCGTGGCCAGGCCACCGATACCGCTGCCGATGATGACGCCGCAGTCCTCGGGCACGAAGCCCCCTTCGGACAACCCGGCGTCCTGCATCGCCTGCACCGACGCCGCCATGGCGTACTGCGTGTACAGGTCCGCCCGCTTGGCTTCCTTGCGGTCCATGTATGGTGACACATCGAAGCCCTTCACTTCACAGGCGAACTGCACCTTGAAGGTGCTGGCATCGAACTTCGTGATCGGTGCCCCGCCGGACACCCCTGCCAGCAGCGACTGCCAAGTCGTCGCCACGTCGTTTCCGACGGGCGTGACCGCCCCGAGCCCCGTGACGACGACCCGCCGCCGCATCAGCCGCCGACCTTCGCCTCGAGATAGGCGACCGCGTCACCCACCGTGCGGAGCTTCTCGGCGTCCTCGTCGGGGATGTCGATGTTGAACTCCTTCTCGAACTCCATGACCAGCTCGACGATGTCGAGCGAGTCGGCACCGAGGTCCTCGATGAAGCTCGCTTCGGGGGTCAGCTTCTCGCGCTCCACGCCGAGTTCCTTCTCGATGATGTCCTTGATCTTCGACGCGTGATCCGCCATGGGAGGTGTTCCTCTGGAGTTGTTTGAGAGTGAGAAAGGGGAAGTTAGCCGGTGTGCTGCACCACAGGGAGGGTCCGGCCGGAGCACCCCGAAGGGAGAATTCCCGGCTGCGGAACCCGACCCGACGCGAGCGTCACATTGCCAGGCCGCCGTCCACCACAAAGACCTGACCGGTCACATAGTTGGTCAGATCGGATGCGAGCACCAGTACGATGCCCGCCACATCGTCCGGCGTGCCCAGTCGCTCGAGCGGAATGTCCGCGCTGAGCGAGGCCCGGGCCTCCGGTGTCATCGCCGCCGTCATGTCCGTTTCGATGAAGCCCGGCGCCACGACGTTGGCCAGGATGTTCCGCGACGCGAGTTCCCGGGCGATGGACTTGGTCATGCCGATCAGTCCCGCCTTGCTCGCGGCGTAGTTCACCTGCCCCTTGTTGCCCATGATGCCCACCACGCTGGCCATGTTGATGATGCGGCCCCAGCGGCGCTTCATCATGCCGCGCGTGGCGGCCCGGCAGGTGGCGAAGGCGCCGCGCAGATTCGCATCGATGACCGCATCCCAGTCTTCGTCCTTGATGCGCATCATCAGGTTGTCGCGCGTGAGCCCGGCATTGTTCACGAGAATGTCGAGCTGTCCAAAATCCTTCTCGACCGCTTCGACGAGCGCCGTGGCCTGCGCGGTGTCGGACACATCGGCGGCATACCCCCGCGCTTCGACACCGGTGGCTTCGCTGATCTGACGCGCCACTTCGGCCGCGCGCGCGGCATCGCGTCCGGTGATGGCCACCCGGGCGCCGGCCCGGGCCAGGGTCTCTGCGATCGCGAGACCGATGCTGCGCGTCGAACCCGTCACGAGCGCAACGCGTCCCGTCAGATCGATCCGCGCGCCCTGTGCAGTCGTGGAAGCGGTCGTGGATGTGGTCGAGGATGTCGTCATCATCAGGCTCCCTGAGCGAGTTCGAGCAGCTTCTCCACCTCGGCCACCGTGCCGCAGGCCATCGTCTTCACCGACGGCGCGATACGGCGCGCCAGCCCCGTCAGCACCGCGCCGGCACCGATCTCCACGAACGTGGCGTCGGGATGGCGCTCGGCGAGCGTGTGCATCACGCGCGTCCACCGCACGGGCGCGGTGAGCTGCTGCACGAGCAGCGCGCGCGCGGTGGCGGCATCGGTGATGGCCTCGGCATTCACATTGGCCACGACGGGTACGCGTGGGTCCTGCCAGGTTTCGGCATCGAGCGCGGCGGCCAGGCCACTCGCGGCGGGAGCCATCAGCGGCGAATGAAACGCGCCGCTCACCGGCAACGGCAGGCAGCGCTTCGCACCGGCCTCCCGGGCCAGTTCCATGGCGCGCTCCACGCCCGCCACTTCACCCGAGATGACCACCTGCTCTTCGCTGTTGTAGTTGGCCGGCACGACGAGTCCGCGCTCCGCGGTGGCCTGCGCACACAGCTCGTCGATGCTCGCCGTGAGTACGCCGAGGATGGCGGCCATGGCACCAGGTCGTGCGATGCCCTGCTCGTACATCAGCGTGCCGCGCTGCCGCACGATACGCGCGGCGCCCGACACGTCGAGCGCGCCGGCGACATGATACGCGGAGAACTCACCCAGCGAATGACCGGCCGCGGCCCGCAGCCGATCGCCGATGGCGTCCTTCACGACGCTCCACACGGCGGCACTGTGCGCGAGCAGCGCGGGCTGCGCATTCAGCGTGCGGGTGAGCTCATCGGCGGGGCCTTCGAAGGCCAGCGTGGACAGCGCACTGCCCACCGCATCGTCCACGGCATGAAAGATCTCGCGGGCCGTGGGGAACGCGTCGTAGAGATCCTTGCCCATGCCCACTTTCTGCGATCCCTGCCCCGGCAGCAGCAGGACGAATTCCGTAGCCATCGTCAGAACACCCGCGTGCAACGGTGAAGCGAATGAAGAGGCATCAGCAAGACCCGATGCGTCAGAAACGGACGACCAGCGAACCCCACGTGAAGCCGGCCCCGAAGGCGGCGAACAGCACCGTCATGCCTTCCTTCACCCGTCCCTGTTCGACGGCATCGTTCAGCGCGATCGGAATGGAGGCCGCAGAGGTGTTGCCGAAGCGGTCGACATTGACGAACACCTTGTCCATCGAGATGCCGGCGTGTTTCGCCGTGGCTTCGATGATGCGCACGTTGGCCTGGTGCGGAATGAGCAGATCCACATCGGCGGCGGTGAGACGCGCGGCGTCGAGCGCCCGATCGGTGGCTTCGGCCATCGAGCGCACGGCGTGTTTGAACACTTCGCGTCCCGACATGTGCACATAGTGCTTCCGCTGCGCGAAGGTCTCGGGCGAGAACGGGGTCACGCCACCGCCGGCCGGACGCCAGAGCAGTTCGGCCAGTGCGCCGTCGGAACGCATGAAGCTCGAAAGCACGCCACGCTGCTGCGCCTTCTCGGTACGACGCATCACGGTCGCGCCCGCACCATCGCCGAACACGATGCAGGTGTTGCGGTCGGTCCAGTCGACGATCCCGCTCAACCGCTCGGCGCCGATCACGAGCACCGTATCGGCGGTGCCATGGGCGATGAGCGATTCGGCCACGATCGTGCTGTACAACCATCCCGAGCAGGCGGCCGACAGATCGAACGCGGCCGCGCGGGCGCAACCCAGCGCCGTCTGCACTTCCACGGCCGTAGCCGGCAGCAGATGGTCGGGCGAGGCCGTGCCGAGGATGATGATGTCGATCTCACCCGGCTGCACACCCGCGCGGGCCATGGCCTGACGGGCGGCTTCGGCAGCGATCGACGTGAGCGACTCACCCTCTCCCGCGATGCGTCGTTCCCGGATGCCGGTGCGCTCGATGATCCATTCGTCGCTGGTGTCGACGCCCATGGCCGCGATGTCGGCATTGGTGACGACACGACGCGGCACGGCATGTCCCGTCCCGGCGATATACGCGATGGGGCGCTTCACTTGGCCGGACCCGTGACGGGTGCGGCCGGCGCCGCAGGCGCCTCGGGAACGGATTCGGCGAGGCGGCGACCGATCTCGTCGGTCATACCCGACTCCCACGCACGCACGGCGACGGAGATGGCATTCTTGATGGCCTTCGGTGAGCTCTTGCCGTGCGAGATCACGGAGACGCCGCGCACACCCAGCAGCGGGGATCCTCCGTACTCGTCGACATCGAACTGTTTGAGGGAACCCATGACCTGCCGCGGATCGAGCTGCCCCACCTTCGAGACCATGCCGATCAGGAAGGGGCCGATGCTCTCGTAGAACTTGAGCAGGATATTGCCGGTGAATCCATCACACACCACGACATCGATGAGCCCCCGGTCGCAGGCTCCCTTGGGCAGATCCCGACCTTCGACATTGCCGAGGAAATTGAGACCGGCGCCGAGCAGCCGCTGGTGGGCTTCCTTGACGGCGAGATTGCCCTTCTCGGCTTCCTCACCGATGGAGAGGAGACCGATGGCCGGGTTGTCACGACCGAGCAGCGCTTTGGCGTAGACGGTACCGATGCGCGCGAACTGGACGAGCTCCTCGGGGGCGCAGTCGACATTGGCGCCGACGTCGAGCACGAGGACCGGCTGTTTGGCCGACGGGAAGATGGCGCCGATGGCGGGGCGCGTGATGCCGGCGTGCAGCCGGAGCACCATCAGCGAGATGGCCATCTGGGCGCCGGTGCTGCCGGCGGACACGAAGCCCTGGGCCTCGCCTTCGGCGACGCGTTTGACGCCGACGACCATGGAGCTGTTGGGCTTCCGGCGCAGGGCCGCGGCGGGCTTGTCCGACATCTCGATGACATCGGGAGCCTCGACGATCGTGATGCGATCGCGGACGTGCGCCAGCTCGGCGAGCTCGCCACGCAGGAGGGCGTCGAGCTCGGATTCGATGACGGCCGTCTGGCCGATCAGTTCAATCTGGTGGTGCGGGGGCAGCGCTCCGAGCGCAAGGAGCGCACCCGCGATGGGGGCCCGGGGAGCGAAGTCGCCCCCCATGGCATCCACGGCGATGCGCGCCAAGCTTACGCTTCCTGCGCTTCTACCCGCTGCTCACCCGCGTAGTAGCCGCACTCGCCACACACACGGTGCGGACGCTTCGGGGCGCTACACTGCGGGCACGACTGGATCACGATAGCGGGCGCGGTCTTGTGCGTGTTGCGGGCGCGCTTCCGCCGCTTGGAGGTGCGGCGCTTCGGTACGGCCATGGGACTCTGACCTGAACGTTCGAGACGAAAAAGGCCGTCAGGAATCGGCACTGCGCGCTACGCGCAGACCATCCCAACGGGGATCCGAGGGTGGCGGACAACTGCACGCCTCCCGGTTGCGATCGGCACCACACGACGGGCAAAGCCCCCGACAATCCTCCCGGCAGAGCGCAAACGACGGAGCGGCCAGCAGCCACTCCTCGCGCACCGCCGGACGGAGATCGAGTTCCCGCTCGCCGGCTGGAATCAACACGACATCATCCTCGTCCGCCTCGTCGACATCCGACTCGGCAAACAGCAGATGCACATCGTCCGACACCGGCACGGTGACCTCGGTCAGGCAACGCCTGCACGCGGTCACGGCTGCACCCTCGAACCGGCCACTGAAATAAAAGCGACCGGCTCCCGCACCCGACAGGCGGCCGACGACATGCACTCCCGGTTCGACCGGACGGGCATCGTCCTCCTGCCACACCGGATCCGCGGCCGCGAGCATCCCATCGACACTCTCGGCGTGCGTTTCCAGACTACGGATGTCAAAGTACAGCATAGCCGTTAAAAATAGAGCGACCGATACCCTCACACAAGGGCGCCGGCACCTCAGCCGATCGTGTCCGCTTCCGCGAAGAAGAACCGGGCTTCCCGCTCTGCGTTCTCGTCGGAGTCCGACGCGTGGATCGCGTTCCGGCCCTTCGATTCCGCGTACAGCTTGCGCACCGTGCCCTCGGCCGCTTCGGCCGGATCGGTCGCCCCGATCACCGTGCGCAGCGTGGCCACCGCGTCGTCGCGCTCGAGCACGAGCGGCATGCACGGACCACTGGTCATGAACTCGACCAGTTCGGGGTAGAAACCGCGCTCCTTGTGCACGGCGTAGAACTCCCCGGCCTGCGCCTGGGTCAGGTGCAGCACGCGGGCCGCCCGGACCACGAAGCCCGCCTGCTCGAGCAACGCAATGATGAGTCCCGCCTTGCCACTGCCGAATGCATCCGGCTTCACGATGGTAAGTGTCTTCCGACCTGCCATGGTCACGTTCCGATCAATTTGCGAACGATGTCTCCGCGGGTCAGGAAGCCGACCAGTCGGTCGTTCTTCACCACGGGCACACGATCGACGTCCTTGTTGAGCATGAGCGACGCCACTTCGGCCAGCGGCTGGTCGGGAGCGACACACAACACCTGACGGGTCATGAGATCGGCCACCGTGCGCCGCGCCGTTGCTGGCGGCTGGGGACCTGCGACGCCCCCGGCGCGCGGAAGATAACGGCTCATGAGGTCCCGCAGCAGCTCCCGCTCGCTCAGCATGCCCACGACCCGGTTGTCGCCATCCACCACCGGTAACCCGCCCAGCCCCGATCGTACCATTTCCAGCACCGCGCTCTTGAGCGGCGCCTCCGGGCCCACCGTACGCGGCTGGGTGGTCATCATCTCCCGCACGGTGAGCTGGGCCGGCAGCTCGGTGCCGGTCAGGAACGGCAGACTCAGCACCGCACCCGGTGTCTCCGCCGCCAGCAGTGCTTCGACATGCGCCGGCTTGGACAGCGTCCGGGCGAAGGCGCCCACGACCTGGAGATGCCGGGCGGCCTGCCGGGGCGGCGAGCAGACGAGAATGACCACACGCGCGCACTGGGTTTCGTCGTCGTCGAGGATGCGGCACACCGGCTTCACCGAGCGGCCCAAGGCCACCACCAGATCCTTCACCGCCTCGGTGCGGTAGTGCATGACGAACGCCCGGTCGGCCAGCCCGACCACGTCCTCCGGACGCGCCTCCTCGATACGCTCGTGGAGCAGCTCGAGATTGGAGAGGCTGCCCGAATCGACGAAGCCTTCCGCCAGTTCGTACGCGGCATCGGCGAGCGTCAGCGCCGCCATCGGCACGCGAAGGCGCGCGGCGGACAGGAGATCGGCGAGACGCGACGGCATTGTGCAGTATGGGGGAAAAGCGGAACGGGGTACAGGGGCCGAGTGGCCGCTGTACCCCGCGCCGTATTGGTGGTGCCTGTTCGAGGTGCCTGTGGAGCTTCCGGGCGCCGGGATCAGCGCCCAGTCGCCCGGTCAGGCCAGACGCGCCTGGATCAGTTCCACGAAGTCCACCGGACGCTGGGCGACGCCCATGCCGGCGGCCTTGAACGACTCGATCTTCTCGGCGGCCGTACCGGCCGAACCCGAGATGATCGCGCCGGCGTGACCCATGCGACGTCCCGGCGGAGCCGTCTGACCGGCGATGAAGCCCACGACCGGCTTGGTCATGTTCTCCTTGATGAACGTGGCGGCTTCCTGTTCGTCGGTGCCGCCGATTTCGCCCATCATGGCCACGGCCTTGGTGTTCGGATCGGCTTCGAACGCCGCGAGGCAGTCGATGAAGTTGGTGCCGTTGATCGGGTCACCACCGATGCCGACGCACGTGCTCTGACCGATGCCGGCCTTGGTGAGCGCGTTGACGACTTCGTACGTGAGCGTACCCGAGCGGCTCACGACACCGACCGGACCCGGCGCGCAGATGCGGCCCGGGATGATGCCGACCTTGCTCTCGCCCGGCGTGATGAGACCCGGGCAGTTGGGGCCGATGAGGCGGGCGCCGTACTCCTTCACGTACGGGTACACCTTGGTCATGTCGAGGACGGGCACGCCTTCGGTGATGCAGACGATGAGCTGCACGCCCGCTGCCGCGGCTTCCATGATGGCGTCGGCGGCGTACATGGGCGGTACGTAGATGACCGACGTGTTGGCGCCCGTGGCCTGCACCGCGTCGTACACGGTATCGAAGATGGGGGCGGTGCCTTCGAACGTCTGACCGCCTTTGCCCGGCGTCACACCGGCCACGACCTTCGTGCCGTACTCGATCATCTGCTTGGCATGGAACGAGCCGTCGCGGCCCGTGATGCCCTGCACCACCAGCTTGGTGCCGTTGTCGATGAAGATGCTCACGCCGCACCTCCCTTGGTGGCGAGTTCGACGGCGCGCTGCACGGCCGCATCCATGTCGTTCGAGGCGGAGAAGCCGTTCTCCTGCAGGATCTTCACGGCGATCTCCTCGTTGGTGCCGGTGAGACGGATGACGATGGGCACCTTGAGCGGATTCGCCTTCGTCGCCGTGACGATGCCATTGGCCACGTCATCGGTGCGCGTGATGCCGCCGAAGATGTTGAACAGAATACACTTCACGTTCGGATCGGCGGTGATGATGCGGAGTGCATTCACGACCTTTTCCGGATTCGACGAGCCGCCGATGTCGAGGAAGTTGGCCGGATCGCCGCCGTAGTACTTCACGAGGTCCATCGTGGCCATGGCGAGACCGGCGCCGTTCACCACGCAGCCCACGTTGCCATCGAGCTTGATGAACGTGAGGTTGGCGTTGCGCGCGTCCACTTCGCTGGGCGCTTCGCTCGATTCGTCGCGCAGCGCGGCGATCTCGGGACGGCGATCGAGTTCGTTGTCGTCGATGACCATCTTGCCGTCGACGGCGATGAGCTCACCCTGCGGCGTCATCACGAGCGGATTGATTTCCGCCAGCGAGCAACCGGCGTTCATGAACGCCGTGTAGAGCTGCTGCATGATCTTCGCGGCCTGACGCGCGAGCTTGACGTCCTTGTACAGGAAGAAGCCCATGCGCATGGCTTCGAACGGCAGCAGGCCGTAGCGCGTGTCCACCGGGTGGTAGAGGATCTTCTCCGGCGTGGTGGCCGCGACTTCCTCGATGTCGATGCCGCCCGCGGCGGACACCATGAACACCGGCTTCTTCGTCGCGCGATCGACGATGATGCCCACATAGGCTTCCGAGCCGATGTCGGCGGCGACCGTGACGAGGACCTTCTCGACGATGAGATCCTTGATGGTCATGCCGAGGATGGCCGTGGCCTTTTCCTTCGCCGCTTCCGGCGTCGGGCAGAACTTCACGCCACCGGCCTTGCCGCGACCGCCGGCATGGACCTGGGCCTTCACCATCACGGCGGTGCCATACTTTTTGGCAATGGCCTCCGCCTGCTCCGGCGTCGTGGCGACTTCACCGGGCGGAATCGGCACACCGGCCGCCCGCAACAGCTCCTTCGCCTGATACTCGTGTAGGTTCACGCGCTCTCCAAGATCGGGGAATGTGGTCGGTTCAATGCTAGAGGGTCGGGGCCGTTCACAGCAACCGCCTGTGTCCGGATCCGTTCCCTGCGGGCGGGTCGCCGGAACCGGCGACGACCCGACCGGCCGCCGTCATGGCGACGGCCGTCACTGCGGCGTTCGTCCCAATACGCGCCCGAGGCTGTCGAACGCTGTCCCGAAGGCGGCCCAGTCGCCGCGGCGCAGGGCCTGCCGCATGGCGTCGTAGAGGCGCAGGGCGTGGTCCTCCGGCGAGGGCGTCAGGAGCGTGACCGGCGCGCCGGTCATGCGGTCCCCTCCCCCGCCTTGTGTCGTTTCGCCGATGCCGGCCAGTGCCTGGGCCAACGTGGCACCCACGCCGATCCGCTGACCGTCGGTCACCCCCACGCGAGCCACCACCAGACTGCCGTCGCCGCGCGACCAGAGCACCGGCTGCACGACCAGGATGCCGCGGGTGGTCAGCACCACATCGGGGCGTGCCAGACGCAGACGGTTGTCCCGCCGCGCCCCGTCGGGCACCGCGGCCCGGGCGCTGTCCAGCGCGCCGGCCAGTCGATCGAGCAGGGCGCGCCAGCGATGCGAGGGCGTGGACGCATTGGCCCACCAGGTCGCCCGTGTTGCGCCGCCCACCACCGAGATCATGCCATCGAGTTCATCGCCGGCGTCGAGCAGCGGCACGCTCCACGCGATAGCAGTGCCAGTGGCGGTGGGGGGGGCCACCGGGGCCGGTGCGCCTCCCACCAGTGCGCTGTCGGGCAGATGCCGCACCACCGATCCTTCGAGACGCGAGCCATATCGCGCGAACGTGCGGATCTGTGCGGTGGCGCCGTCGGTGGCGGGCGGCAGTTGGTCGACGAGTGTGGCGGGCAACGCGGCCGGCGGTGAGAACAGGGTCGGCAGCTTGGCCATCCACGTGCGGGTCAGCGCATCGGGACGGTCCACCGGAATCAGTCGCACCCGGCCGGTGGTGGCATCCACGACCGCGGTGGCCGCCAGTTTGAAGTACGAATACACCCCGCCCGCCAATTGCCAGCGCTGGCTCAGGGGATACCGATCGGATGCGCTGTAGAGATGCAGCACCCAGTACAACCGCTCGCCATCGCGAAGTGGCAGGACCTGCTCGCCCTGCACGAACACCGGTGCCAGCCGCCGCACCCGTTCCCGCACATCGCGATGTGTCACCAGCCGCAGGTTCCTGGTGTCGAGACTGTCCTGCTGGAGCAGCGAGGCGTCCCGCAGGGCCCAGGCATGGGCGATCCGCGCTCGCGCGCTGGCCAGCGAAGCGCCGGGAATGTCCGGCGAGCGACCAGCGTCGATCAGACGTGCACCGCCCAGTCCCGGCGCCACCAGCGGCCAGGTGGCCGTGGCCCATCCGTCCTCGCCTTCCCGAAGCTCCGGTCGGAGCTCCGGGTCGGCGCCCGCACCGACATCCATGTCGGCATTGGCCTGCCGATCCGCTGCGAAGAGATCGAGCAAGCTGTCACGGATCGCCGGGCGGGTGACGTCCACCAGCGAGAGTCGCCAGGGTTCGCCACCGGCCACGGGGCGACGCACCAGCAGCGCCGACAGCCGTCCGTCCACGACGGTCCACCCCAGCGGCGTGGCGTCGACCAACCGATTGGGAGCACGAGCCCCCAGTCGCTCCGAACGCAGCGCACTCGTGGGCTCTTCGTCGGCCGGTCCGGGCGATGCCGCCGCGCGAGCCGGCGACACACCGGCACCCAGTCCGCCGATGAGCGTGTGCTCATCCCAGAGACTGGTGTGCATGGCGAGCGTGGCCATCGCCAGGCGTGGCAGAAGGACGCGGGAAGAGGGAGTGGAAGCCGAAATGGAAGCCGCACCGGTGGAATCGGTCGGCACCGTGCGGATCCCATCCACATCGAACGCCCGTCGACTGAACAGCGCGCGCGATGCCAGATAGTCTCGGTCGCGCAGTGGTGCCTCACCCAACACATCGGTGCGGGCGATGACCGCCGGCGTGATGTGCCGGAACCCCACGGCCGAAAGCAGCACGATGCTCAGCGTGACGAATGCCGCCCGCAACTGACCGATCCAGCCGGTGCGCAGGACGATCAGCGCGGCCAGTCCGCACATCGCCGACAGCAGCCAGTCCACGCGCAAGGTCACCCGGTGATCGACGCGCAGGAACAACCCGTCGGGCCCACTGCCCCACTGCAGCAGATCGAAGGCGTCCAGCCGATAGCTCCAGGCCAGCAGCACGAGTACGAGCGCGCCCAGTACGCTGAGATGACGCCGCACATGCGTGGACGCGGCGAGACGTCGTCCTTCGAGACGCAACGACCGGGTGAGCGCGTACAGCACCAGCACCATGGCCGTGAGCGTCACCACACTCACCAGCGTCCAGAGGTACAGGGTCTCCTCGAGCGGGAGCCAGTACACGTAGAAACCCAGATCACGATCGAGAATGCCTTCGATTTCACCGAACGGCAGTCCATGCCGGACGAGCGCGAGATCGGTCCAGTTGGTCATGGGAATCGCCAGCAGCGCGCCGACGATCATCGCCACGATGATCGTGGCCGACAGCAACCGGCGATGCGGCACCATGGCCGTCAGTTCGATGTTCGCCACCCGCGATTGCATGGCCACGGCGGCGATGGTGCGGCGCACGGCATAGAGATTCGCGAACGCGAACACCGATCCCAGCACCCACGCGCCGCCCTGCAACACCAGCGTATCGATGACCTGCTCCCAGAAGAGCGCGGGAGCATCCATGGCGGCGAACCATGCATGATCGACGAGCAACGCCGTGACCGTGCGGCCGACCAGCAGCAACACGGCCAGCACGAGAAGACCGGTGAGGAACCACCCCCGGCGCATGCTCATCGACCGATGCTCATCGACCGATCAGAGCGTGACGCCCTGTTCGCGCAGCCAGCCTTCCATCACGCCGCGGATCTCGGCCAGACGCGCTTCGGTGCGGGCTTCGTAGCGGGCCACGATGACCGGCTGCGTGTTGGACGCGCGGAGCAATCCCCATCCGTCGCCGAAGAGCACCCGCACGCCGTCCACGTCGATCACGTCGTGCGAGGCGGTGAAGTGCGGCACCGCCCGTGCCATGATCGCGAACTTGGTCGCGTCGTCGGTATCGATGCGGATTTCCGGCGTGGAGACGAAGTGCGGCACATCGGCCAGCAGTTCGTCGATGCGCCGGCCCGAATCGGCGACGATGCGGAGCAACCGCGCCGCCGCGTAGAGCGCATCATCGTGGCCGTAGAACCCTTCGGTGAAGAACATGTGCCCCGACATCTCCCCGGCGATGGGCGCGTGCATCGCCTTCATCTTGTCCTTGATGAGGGAGTGTCCGGTCTTCCACATCACGGGGGTGCCGCCCGCCTTTTCGATCCCATCGGTGAGCGCCTGCGAACACTTCACATCGAAGATGATGGGCTGTCCGACACCGGTGCGCGTGAGCACATCGCGGGCATAGAGGATCAGGATGTGATCACCCCAGATGATGCGACCATCACGATCCACCACGCCGATGCGATCGGCATCGCCGTCGAAGGCCACCCCGAGTTCGGCACCGGAGGCTTTCACCGCGGCGATGCAGTCCTCGAGGTTTTCGGGGACGGTGGGATCGGGGTGATGATTGGGAAAACTGCCGTCGCTTTCGGTGAAGAGGCCGATGCCGTCCACCCCCAGCGCCTGCATGAGTTGCGGCGCGACCAGCGCACCCGCGCCGTTGCCGCAGTCGTACACGACCTTGAGCGGCGTCCCGTCGGGGTGTGCGATACGACCGATCTTCGCGACGATGTCGTGCACGTACCGGTCGATGACTTCGACATGGCGCACCGCGCCCTGCCCCGTCGGAAACGCACCATCGATGATGAGCTGATACAGCGTCTGAATGTCCGCGCCGTGCAGCGACGCGGTGCCGAGGCACATCTTGAAGCCGTTGTACTCGGGCGGGTTGTGTGACCCCGTGATCTGAATGCCGCCCACCACCGGCTCATGGTGCAGCGTCCAGTACAGCAGCGGTGTGGGCACGACGCCCACGTCCACCACGTCCACACCACACTCGGTGAGGCCGCGCACCAGCGCATCCCGCAGCGCGGTGCCGCTGGGCCGGTTGTCACGTCCCACGGCCACCGCCCCCTGCACACCACGGGCAGCGAGCAGCGCGGCGTATCCCCGCCCCAGTCCGTACGCGACCTCTTCGGTCAGGTCCTGTCCAACGATTCCGCGAACGTCGTACTGCCGGAAAATGGTCTGACTGATGGCCATGTCACTGAAGGGGCGAAGACGGGATCGACGGGCCCGGAAGACCCGTGCGGCGAATCAGCAGCGAGTCGGCAGCACGTCAGCGCGGCATGCTGGCCGTCTGCAAACGTACCTCACCGCGCGGTGCGGCGGGGGTCGTCTGGGTGGGCGCCGTGGTGAGTGCCCGGCGCGCGACCTGCATGATGGGCGAGGGATACACACCGAAGATGAGCAGCATCACCGCCGCCATCACGATGAGCGACTGATTGGCGGGCGTGGTGGAAGGCACGGGCTGTGCCTCGGGGCGCGGGCGCATGAACATCGCCGACACCACCGTGAGGTAGTACGCCGCCGACACCGCGCTCGTGAGCACCAGCACCACCGCGAGGATGGTCTGTGGTGACGGCGCCTGCAACGCGGCCTGCAGGATGTACCACTTGGCGAAGAAGCCCATGCCGCCGAGCAGCGGCATGCCCATGAACGCGAGCAGGAAGATGGTCATCGCCATCGCGAGCCACGGCCGCACCAGCCAGAGCCCGGCGATGTCATCGAGCGTGGGCGAACGATCGCGTCCCGCATTGATGGTGATCAGCACACCGAACGCGCCCATCGTGGCCAGTGTGTACGACACCACGTAGAAGATCAGCGCCGACGTGCCGGCCGCGCCGCCCACCACGATGGACACCATCAGATACCCGGCGTGCGCGATGCTGGAGTAAGCGAGCATGCGCACGAGATTGCGCTGCGAGAGCGCGAAGACGTTGCCCACCACCATGGTCGCCACGGCGAGCCACCAGACGCCCATGTGCCAGCGCGGCATGGCGCTCGGCAGGGCCTCCACCATCACCCGCGCGAATACGGCAAATCCCGCCGTCTTCACGGTGGCCGACATGAACGCCGTCACCGGCAGCGGCGCGCCGTCGTACACGTCGGGTGTCCACAGATGGAACGGCGCGGCCGCCACCTTGAACGCAAACCCCACGAGCAGCAGGGCCACACCGGCCATGAACAGCGGCGACAGGATGGCCTGCGCTCCCGCCCACTGCGCGATGTCGGCGAGACGGGTGCTGCCGGTGGCGCCGAACAGCAGGGCCATGCCGTACAGCAGGAATCCCGACGAGACCGCGCCGAGCAGGAAGTACTTCACCGCCGCTTCCGCACTGCGCGCGCTCCGGCGGTTCACACCGGCCAGCACGTACACTGCGAGCGACATCAGCTCGATGCCGATGAAGACGTACATCAGATCGCGCGCGGCGGCGAGCACCATCATGCCCGTGGCGGCCAGCAGCGCCAGCGCGGGCACTTCCGGACCGAACGCCGCACTGCGCTGATGCTCGGCTTCGAGCAGCAGCAGGAAGAGCGCCGTGCCGAGCAGGATGATCAGATCCATCGCCCACCGGAATCCATCACCGGCGATGCGTCCATCGGGAGTGCCCGCCGCGCCATCGCCCCAGGCGATGACCACCGCCAGACCGACCAGCAGGCAGAGCACCGCGCCGAATCGCGCGAGCATGGACGTGCGCTCGGCACCTTCGGCAGCGCCCGACTGATTGCCCTGCGGTGTCCAGACCGACACCAGCAGCAGCACCATGGCGCCGGCGGAGAGCAGCAACTCGGGAAGCAGGGCGCGAAGAATCGCGCCGGCAGACATGACCTCAGGCATCGTCAGCGACTCAGCGACACGGGCGGAAGCGTCGTCGGGGCGTTGGGGCCGAACCGAACCGACTCGATCAGGGTCTGCGACGCACGATCCGCGCGCTGCAGGATGGCATGCGGGGCGACGCCGAGATACACCATGGCCGCCACCAGCGCGACCATGACGAACCGCTCACGACCGGAGAGGTCGGGAAGCGTGCCGTTGCTCTCGGTATCCACCTGCTCGAAGAGCAGTTGCTGCAGCGTACGCAGGCCGTACACTGCCGCGAATATCACGCCCGACGTGGCCACGACGGCCAGCACCGGATACTCCGCGTACGTGCCGATCAGCACGAGGAACTCGCCGATGAATCCGATGGTGCCGGGCAGCGCGACCGTGGACAGCATGGCGATGACCAGCGTCACGCTGAACCAGGGCACCACGCGTGCCAGTCCACCGAAGGCGGAGAACGCGGTGGTGCCGCGCCGGTCTTCCAGCATGCCCGCGGCGAGGAAGAGCGCGGCGGTGGCGAGCCCGCTGCTGATGATGCTCATCACCGCGCCCTGCACGCTCTGCTGCGTGAGCGCGAAGCAGCCCAGCATGATGAGGCCGAGGTGACTGATGGAGCTGTACGAGATCACACGCTTGAAATCACGCTGCGCCATGGCCACCAGCGCGCCGTACACCACGGCGACGGCCGAGAGCACGAGAATGGTCATGCGTACCGTGGGATGCATCGCCGCCGCTGGAAAGAGCGGAATGGCGAATCGCAGGATCGCGTACGCACCTACCTTGAGACCCAGCGTGATGGCGGCCACCGTGGGTGCCGCGCTCTGCGCGTCGGGCAACCAGGTATGGAATGGCACCAGCGCCGACTTCACCGCGAAGGCCACGAAGAACGCGATGAACATCCAGAACTGCGTGCTCGGCGACAGCGTCACCTGCAACAGCGTGTCCAGATGGAGCGAGGTACCCCCGCCCGCGTTCCAGAGCGCGATGATGGCCACCAGCATCAGCAGCGAGCCCACCAGCGTGAAGAGCACATACCGGAGACTGGCCCGTGATGTGCCCGCCGCGCCCCACACACCCACCAGCAGGTAGGTGGGAATGAGCATCAGTTCCCACGCCAGATAGAACGCCAGCAGATCGAGTGTGATGAAGACGCCCACCAGGCCGGCGGTGAGCAGCATCAGCAGTCCGCCGAACGCGGGCGTACGCACACGCACGTTGTTCCACGAGCCCAGCAGCGCGAGCGGCACGATGAACGCCGTGAGCATCACCAGCGGCAGCGAGAGACCGTCCACGCCCAGGCTGATGGTCGCACCCAGATCGGCGAGCCAGGCGATGTCCACACGCGCCTGCCATCCGCGGGCGTCGGGGTCGAACACCCCCCAGAGGGCCACGGCCAGCAGCGCTTCGATACCCAGGGCGATCAGCGTGAGCGTGCGCGCGTCCGGACCGCCACTCGGCGCTTCCGTACCGGCTTCATCGCGTGAGACATCACGCCCGCCAAGGCGCACGAGCACCGACGCTACGATGGGCCACACCAGCATCGCCGGCAGCACCCAGCGATCGATTCCAAGAGAAAGCAGCACGTCGCGCATCGTCAGCTCAGCGTGAGGGCGGCAATCAACGCCAGGGCACCGACCGCGAGCAGCCACGCGTACTTGCCCACATCACCATCCTGCAACTTGTTCCCCATCAGCGACGCCGTGCGCGAGAGCAGCGAGCCTCCGAGCGAGAAGGTCCGGTCGACGCCACGATCGACGCCGCGGGCGAGCACTGTGTCGGCCACGGCACTCACCGGACGCACGATGACGGTGTCCACGATACCGTCCACGCCATAGGCGCGGGCGAGCAGACTGGTGTCTTCCGGTGTATGCGCCTTGTCGGCCATCGGCTTCCGGTAGAGCACGAGCGCCAGCACGATGCCGAGCAGCGCCACGCCCGTGGCGATGCCCACCAGCACCCATTCTGTTTCGTGCGACAGATGCCCTTCTCCGGCCAGTCGCGCGGCGCTGCCGGCGGTGACCGGCGCAAGCCAGTGTTCGAGCACACCCACCGGTCCCATGGGCAGCAGCGCCGGCAGGTTGAGCCAGCCGCCGATCAGGGTGAGCACGCCAAGCACGAGCACCGGTCCCGTCATGACGAGCGGGGCTTCGTGCAGCGCGCTCTGTTCCGCTTCACCGGTGCGATTCTCACCATAGAACGCCATGAGCAGCATGCGCGTCATGTAGATCGCCGTGAGCAACGCCGTGACGATACCCAGACCATAGGCGATGTACAACACGGTGCTGCCCGGAATGCCCAGCAGCGACGCATTGGCCAGCGGTGAACCGTGCGCGCGCGCGAAGACATTGGCGAGGATCTCGTCCTTGGAGAAGAACCCGGCCAACGGCGGCACACCGGCGATGGCCAGTGTGGCCAGCGTCATCGCGCCCGCCGTGGCCGGCATGAAGCGCGCGAGGCCACCCATGTTGCGGAGGTCCTGCGGATCGTCGTGCCGATGTGTGTGATGATACGCCTGATGCATGGCGTGGATCACCGAGCCGGCGCCGAGGAACAGCAGTGCCTTGAAGAAGGCATGCGTGACGAGATGGAACACGCCGGCCGTGTACGCGCCGCTGCCCACGCCCACGAACATGTAGCCGAGCTGGGAGACGGTGGAGTACGCCAGCACCTTCTTGATGTCCCACTGGCGGAGCGCGATGGTCGCGGCGAAGATCGCCGTGAGGGCGCCGATGATGGTGACCACCAGCGAGGCTTCGGGCGCACCGGCGAAGATGGGCGCCGCACGGGCCACGAGATACACACCGGCCGTCACCATCGTGGCGGCGTGGATGAGCGCGGAGACGGGCGTCGGACCCGCCATGGCGTCGGGCAGCCAGATGTAGAGCGGCAACTGCGCGCTCTTGCCGGCACAGCCGACGAACAGCAGCAGCGCAATGGCGAGCACCACGGGCGTACCGCCCATGCCGCCGAGCACTTCGTGCGCGCCCACGAAATCGAGATGCTGCGTGGTGGCCCAGATCAGGAACATCGCGATCAGGAACCCGAAGTCCCCCACGCGATTGACCACGAAGGCCTTCTTGCCCGCGTCGGCGTTGGCCTTGTCGCTGAACCAGAATCCGATGAGCAGATACGACGCGAGTCCCACGCCTTCCCAACCCACGAACATCACCGGATAGCTGCCGCCGAGCACCAGCACCAGCATGAAGGCCACGAACAGATTGAGATACGCGAAATACCGCGCGTATCCCGGATCGTCCTGCATGTAGCCGATCGAGAACAGATGGATGAGCGAACCCACGCCGGTGATGACGAGCACCATCACCATGGAGAGCTGATCGAGCTGGAAGCTCCAGTCGACGACCAGGTTGCCCACGGGCGTCCACTGTCCCAGCGTGACGATCGCCGGGCCGGCCATGCCCACACGCATGCGCATGAACAGCGCCATCGCCACGGCGAACGCGGCGATGATCACGCCCGGGCCCACGATCGACACCAGCGGATGCCGCGCCGTGGTGCGCGCGTCGCCGGCCGCACTGGCGCGGGTCAGCGCTACGGCGCCGTTCACCACGAAGCCGAGCAGCGGCAGCAGGATGAGGAAAGGCAGCAGAGCGGCGATCATCCGCGGAGGGTGCGAAGGTTCGACAGGTCCACGGTCCCGAAGTGCCGGTAGATCGCGATCACGATGGCCAGTCCGATGGCGGCTTCGGCGGCGGCGATGGTCATCACCATCACCACGAACACATGGCCGGTGACACCGTGGAGCCGCGAGAACGCCACGAAGCTGAGGTTCACGGCGTTGAGCATCAGCTCCGCGCACATGAACAGGATGATGGCGTTGCGGCGTGTCAGCACACCGATGACGCCGATGGCGAAGAGAATCGCCGAGACGATGAGCGCTTCGGTGATCATGTCGTCACCCGCCGCTTGGCCAGCAGCACCGCGCCGATGACGGCCACGAGCAGCACGAGACTGGTCAGTTCGAACGCCACGAGATAATCGGTGAAGAGCGATGCGGCCACCGGCTCCACCACGTTGTCCGACACCACCACGGGCTGGGGTGCGGGCAGTCGCTGGCGCAGCACCACGAGCAGGTTGGCCAGGAGACCGAGGCCCACCAGCCCTGCCCCGAGTCGCGCCCCGAGGGAGCGGAGATCGGTGAGTTCGGCGCGGCCGAGATTGAGCAGCATGACCACGAACACGAACGTGACCATGATCGCGCCGGCGTACACCAGCACCTGGATGACACCGACGAACGGCGCGTCCAGCATGACGTACAGGCCGGCGAGCGCGAACATCACGTTCACCAGCCACAGCGCCGCCGGCACCGGGTTGCGGCGCGTGACGAACAGCAGCGCCGACACGATGGCCAGGAGCGAGAAGAGATAGAACTGGAACTGATAGAAGGCGTTCATTCGCCCTTCGGGTCAGCAGGATCCCACAGTTCGCTCACCGGATGCGTCTGGGCAGTCAGCCGTTCCAGATCGTAGATGAACGAGGCCCGATCGTATTCGGCGTTTTCGTAGTGGCGCCCGAGATGGATGGCTTCTTCCGGGCATACTTCCTGGCAGTAGCCACAGAAGATGCAGCGGAATTCGTCGATCTCGAACACGAGTGGATACCGGTTGCCCTGCTCGTCCTCACCGGGCGTGAGTTTGATGCAGTTGGCTGGGCACACCGTGGGGCACAGACCGCACGCCACACATTTGGCCTTGCCGTCCTCGGTGGTGAGCATGCGATGCGTGCCGCGCCAGCGCGGCGACAGATCCCACTTGGTCTCGGGATACTGCATCGTGACCTTGTGCGGATCGACCAGGTGCTTGAAGGTGGTGGCCATGCCCGCGAGCGTGGAGCGGATGTAGCTCACCCGCTCCAGCGGACGTTGCATGACCTTCACGCCGATCGCCATCAGTTGCCTCCCTCGGAAATCGCCCCGGCGGCAGCCGTGGCCGGCGTCGGAACGGACGCTGACGCGGCCAGCGGCGCGGACACCGCGGCCAGCTTCCGGCGCGACAGATCGAGTCCGCGTGCCTGCAGGCGCTCGAGATCGACGGGCGCCACGCGCGCACTGGCCGGGCTGATCAGCTTGCCGCGATCGAGCCAGGTCAGCAGGATCGCGATCAACACCACGTTCAACCCGAGCAGCGCCAGCGAGAACAGCGGGCCACGCGTCACGCCGAGCGCGTCGAGACCGAGCGTGGCGGTCGCGATGATCACGATGTAGGCCAGCGCCACCGGCAGCATGATGCTCCACCCCAGCGACATGAGCTGGTCATAGCGGAAGCGCGGCAGCGTCCAGCGCACCCACATGAACAGGAAGATGAACGCGCCGACCTTGAACATGAACACCAGCAGCGTCACCAGCGTCTTGAGCACGGTGAACGGCGCCACGTTGTCCCACTGCGTGAAGGGCAGATCCCAGCCGCCGAAGAACAGCGTGGCCGTGAGCGCGCTCACCGTGATCATGTTGGAATACTCGGCGATGAAGAACATCGAGAACTTCATGCCGCTGTATTCCGTGTGATAACCGGCCACGAGTTCCGACTCGGCTTCGGGCAGATCGAACGGCAGACGGTTCGTTTCCGCGAAGGCCGCTACGAGGAACGTGAACCACGCCACCGTCAGCGACAGCACGTTCCACCCCATGCCCGCCTGCTGCAGCACGATCGCATCGAGCGACACGTTGCCGGCGAGCAGCAGCACTGGAATGGTGGACATGCTCATGGCGATCTCGTACGACACCATCTGCGCGCTGGAACGCAGACCGCCCAGCAGCGCGTACTTGTTGTTCGACGACCAGCCCGCCAGCACGATGCCGTACACGCCAAGTGACGAGATGGCGAGCGTGAACAGGAAGCCCACCGGCAGCGGTGCGACGGCCATGTCGATCAGCCCCCACGGCGTGGGCAGCGGTGCCGCCAGCGGAATCACCGCCCAGGTCAGCATGGCCGGAATGAACGCCAGTGCCGGCGCGATGAGGAACAGCCAGCGATCCGCGAACGGCGGATTGGTCTCTTCCTTCATGAAGTTCTTGATGCCATCGGCCACCGGCTGCAGGATGCCACCCGGCCCCGCGCGGTTGGGGCCGCGACGATCCTGGAACCACGCCGCCATCTTGCGCTCGACCAGCGTGAGCATGGCCACCGTGCCCATCCACACCGCGAAGACCACGAGGATCTTCACGACGCTCGCCGCCACGAATGTTCCGATGGCGGCCGGTGCCTGTTGCGGATCGGCTTTGGGAAACCAGCGCGCCAGGTCGATGGCCGCCATCACCTGCATCCCGATCATACAGCCACCTCGGCGGTGGCCGATGCGCCCGCGGGAGCCAGCGGCAAACCACGCAGCCCCAGCACTTCATAGTCGAGACCGGCGAACGTGCCATGCGTCGCGCTCAGCGCCGCAAAGACCTCCGACGGGAGATAGAACCGGCCGTTGCCACCCACGGCGGACAACACATCGGCCAGCACATACCATGTGGGACGCGCCACACCCGGCGCCGTGCGCGCCTGCAGGTACCGCTGCACGCGTCCCCGCAGATTGGTGAACGTGCCTTCTTCCTCGAGCGTGTTGGTCACCGGCAGCACCACCGCCACGCGGGCTTCGATCGCCGCCGGCATCGCCGTACCGATGTAGACGATGGCACTGGCCCGCGCGAGTTCGGCCGCCTCGATGCCATCGAGCTGGTCGCCCACCACGAAGAGCACATCCCCGTCATGCAGTGTGCCGGTGAGCTGCGACACTTCGCTGAAACCGAGCGCGCGTGCGCCGGTGGCATTGGCCGCACGTTCGGCGCGCAACGCGAGATCGTTCACGCCGGGCAGCGCCGCTTCGTCGCCGCGCGTGAGGCGGAACACGCCCGTTCCATTCCGTTCGGCGATCATGCGTTCCAGCAGGAACAGCGATTCGTTGGACAGATTCGGCGAGGCCAGCACCACCAGACGATGTCCCTCGGTGACCTGCGCCGCGGCTGCGATCGCGTCTTCCCAGTCGACGATGTCGAGACCGGCGTTCGTACGCACGAGGGGTTGATCGGCACGATCGCGACGGTTGAATTCGCGATAGCCCTGACGACCCACTTCGCACATGTAGTACTGGTTGACTTCCGTGTTCGGCCGCGGCTTGAATCGCACCACCACATTGTCGCGCATCTCGGCGACGATGTTGCACCCCTGACTGCACCCCGTGCAGACCGTGGCCGCACGATCGAGCTCCCACGCGCGGGCCTTGTTCAGGAAGTCCTTCGACAGCAGTGCCCCAACGGGGCACAGGTCGACGACATTGCCGGCCCACGGGTTGGTGAGGTCGTGTCCCTCGGCCTTGCCGATGAAGGCGCGATCGCCACGCTCGGACACATTGAGCACGGGATCCTGCGCCACGTCGCTCATGAAGCGCACGCAGCGCGTGCAGAGGATGCAGCGGTTCTGCACGTACAGCACGTCTCCGCCGAAATCCTGCATCGGGCTGAAGCGCTTGGGTTCGCGCAGACGCGATTCCTTCGGCCCTTCGGCAAACGTGTAGTCCTGCAATTCGCACTCACCCGCCTGATCGCAGATCGGGCAGTCGAGCGGATGATTGATGAGCAGGAACTCGAGCACGCCCTTGCGCGCTTCGAGCGCCTTGGGCGAGTGCACGTGCACGACCTGCCCCTCACCCACCGCCGTCGCGCAGGCCGGGGCGAGCTTGGGGAACTTCTCCACTTCCACCAGGCACATGCGGCACACACCGGCCACCGGGAGTCCCGGGTGGTAGCAGTAGTGCGGCACGAGCACGCCGGCGCTCTTCGCTGCCTCCAGGATCGACGTGCCGTCCGGTACGGTGACCGGACGGCCTTCGATCGTGAGCGACACCATCTTCACGTCAGCCATCGTGTCCTCACGCCGCGGAGGCGCGCGGCGCCCCCGGCACGGTGACCTTCGAACGATTCGCGGCGATCTTCGCCTCGAACTCGTGACGGAACTTCTTCAACCCCGAAACGACCGGCGTGGCGCACGAGTCGCTGAGCACGCAGATCGTCTTGCCGCTCATGTTGTCGGCGATGGACAGGAGCGTGTCGAGATCCTCGGCCGTGCCCTGCCCGTCGCGGATGCGTTCCATGATGCGCGTGGTCCACGCCGTGCCTTCGCGGCACTGCGAACACTGCGCGCAGCTCTCGTGGGCGTAGAAGCGCGTGAGCCGCGCGATCTGTCGCACCATGTCCTGCCGGTCGTCGAACACGATCACACCGCCCGAACCCAGCATCGTGCCGGCGGCGACCATGCCTTCGTAATCCATCAGCGCGCCTTCGGCTTCCTCACGCGTGAGGATGGGTACCGATGAACCGCCGGGAATCACCGCCTTGATCTCACGACCGGGCAGCGGTCCACCGCAGAGATCGTACAGGAACTCCTTGAACGGGAATCCCAGCGCGACCTCGTAGTTGCCCGGACGTGTGATGTTGCCGCACACCGAGAAGAGCTTGGTGCCGATGCTCTTCGGATTGTCGGGACGACCGAACTGCTTGTACCACTCCGCGCCGTTCTTCACGATGTACGGCACGGCGGTGAGCGTTTCCACGTTGTTGATCGTGGTGGGCTTGCCGAAAAGACCCGCCACCGCCGGGAACGGCGGCTTGATGCGCGGGTTGCCACGGCGCCCTTCCAGCGAATTCATGAGCGCGGTTTCTTCGCCGCAGATGTACGCACCCGCCCCGCGGTGCACGTGCACGTCGATGCGCTTGCCCGTGCCCATCGCGTTCGCACCAAGGATGCCGGCGGCGTACGCTTCTTCGATGGCTCTGGAGACCCGCGCATACGGCTCGGTGAACTCGCCGCGGATATAGATGTACGCGGTTTCGGCGTAGATGGCATGCGCGCCAAGCGCGACCCCTTCCACGAGACCGTGCGGCGTCCAGCGCATGATCTCCCGATCCTTGAACGTGCCCGGTTCGGATTCGTCGCCGTTGCAGCAGAGGTAGTGCGGCTTGCCGTCGGGCTTCATGAACGACCACTTCATGCCCGTCGGGAAGCCGGCGCCGCCGCGACCGCGCAGGCCGGAATCCTTCACCAGATTCTGGATCTCCACGGGGTCGGTGGCGAGCGCCTTTTCGAGCGCTTCATAACCACCACGCGCGCGCCAGCCGGCCAGCGTGCGCGCCTCGGGATCGCCGAAATACTTCGACAGCACCGGCGTTTCGCGCGGGTGCGACGGATGCGGATAGCCCATTACTTCAGCTCCGACAGAATACGCGGCACCGACTCGGGCGTCACGGATTCGACGTAGTCGTTGTTGATCTGCACCGGCGTGGCAAAACCGCAGGCCCCGAGGCATTCCACCTCGATGACCGTGTACTTGCCGTCGGGGCTGGTGAGCCCGAGGTCCTCACACCCCGTGTGTTCGAGGAACGCCTTCACCACATCCTCGGCGCCGCACACGTTGCAGGGCGTCGTGGTGCACACCTGGATGAAGTATTTCCCGACCGGATGCTGGTGATACATGGTGTAGAACGTGACCACACCCTTCACGTAGGCGGGCGTGATCTCCAGCGCGGCCGCGACTTCCTCGATGCCGGCTTCACTCACCCAGCCACGGGCGTCCTGCAGCATCCACAGAGCCGGCAGCAGCGCGGCCTGTTTGCTGGGATAGCGCGCCAGGATCCTGTCGAGTTCCGCGCGCCTCTCGCCGACAAACACCGGCTCGTGCGGCTCGTCATGATGATGGCCGTGCGGTGGCGCGGCGACGAGGGCGCCGCCGCTGGCAGACGGGCCGTGACTCACCGGTCGATCTCTCCCATCACGATGTCGATGCTGGCGTTGATCGCGATCACGTCCGAGAGCAGATGGCCTTCGACCATCTTCGGAATCGCGGACAGGTTCACGAACGACGGCGGACGGATGCGCCAGCGCACCGGTTTTGCGGTCCCGTCGCTCACGAAGTAATAGCCTTTTTCACCCTTCGGGCTCTCCACCGCCACGTAGCACTCACCGGCCGGCGGACGCGGGCCTTCCATCACGAGCTTGAAGTGATGGATCATCGATTCCATCTCGCTCGTGGCCTTGTGCTTGGGCGGCAGGATGAGCCGCGGATCGTCGATGTTGATCGGTCCGTCGGGCAGCCGCTGAATGGCCTGCTCGATGATGCGCACACTCTGCCGCATCTCCTCCACGCGCACGAGGAAACGATCGTACACGTCGCCCGTGGTGCCCACGGGCACTTCGAAGTCGTACGTCTCGTAATCGAGGTACGGGAAATCCTTGCGCACGTCGTACGCCACGCCCGATGCACGCAGCATCGGACCGGACAGGCCGGCGTTGACGGCATCGTGCGCGCTGATGGCGCCGAGGCCCACCGTGCGTCCCGCCCAGATGGCGTTGGTCTCGAGCATACGCACCGATTCCTCGAGCGTCTTCGAGAAGCCCTTGAGGAACGCCTTGAGTCCATCCAGCCAGCCATCGGGAATGTCGGCGGCCAGACCGCCCACGCGCGTAGCGGTGGTGGTCAGACGCGCGCCCACCCAGCCTTCGAGCAGGTTGTACACGTTCTCGCGTTCCTGGAACATCCACAGGAACGGCGTGAACGCGCCGATGTCCACCGACGTGGTGCCCAGCCACACGTTGTGCGAGATGATGCGCGAGAGTTCCATCAGGATCACGCGCAGCACCTTGCACCGCTCGGTCATCCCCACGCCGAAGAGCCGCTCCGCGCCGAGCACGAACGCGACGTTGTTGCCGGGCGAGTTGAGATAGTCCTCGCGGTCGGTCCACGGGATGATCTGATTGTACTGCCGGTACTCGCCGATCTTCTCGAATCCGCAATGCAGATAACCGATGTGCGGAATGCAGCGCACGACGGTTTCGCCATCGAGTTCGAGCACCAGCCGCAACACACCGTGCGTGGCCGGATGCTGCGGTCCGATGTTGATGAGCATGTGATCCGACGCCAGATCGGGCTCCGGCGTCTGCGGCGATTCCACGGCCACGGCGCGACCATTCTGCGCGACGAGCGGTGCCCGGATGGGCTGCCCCTTCGCGTCGAGACCGCTCGTGCCCAACGCCACTTCGATGGTGCGACGGGCGCTCATTCGCCCTCCTTCAGGTCACCGTGCGCCGCGCGATCGGCGAGGCGCCGCTTCATGTCTTCCGGGAGGGAATCGAACGCCTCGGCGATCGACAACTCCTCCATGGAGTAGCGGGCTTCCGGATCGGCGGAGAGCACCTGCGCCAACTGCTCGGAGCGCGAGAAGCGGCCGCGCAGCGGGAAATCCTTCCGCAGCGGATACCCTTCGCGATAGTTCTCCCACAGCAGCAGCCGGCGCAGATCGGGATGCCCCGTGAAAGTGATCCCGAACATGTCGTAACATTCGCGCTCGAGCCAGTCGGCGCCGCTGTAGATGTCGTACACGCTGGCGATCTCGAGCGGACCCCGCTTGGGCAGTTCGACCTTGAGGCGCAGGAACCGGCGATGCTGCAGTGCGCGCAGATGCCACACCACCTCGATGGGGCGATCGGCATCGCGGTATTCCACGGCCGTCACGTCCACGAGATAGTCGTACCGCTCGGTGGGCTCGTCGTGCAGCCAGCGCACGATGTCGTGCAGGCGGGCCTTCGTGACATACACGATGGTCTCGCCCCAGATCACCTCGGTGCGCACGATGTCGGCGCCAAAACGCGCCACGAGCGCCGCCGCCGACGGATTGGCGGGCGCACCCGTGCGCGGAATGTTCACCGGCGTGATCGGCGCGCCGTTCGTGTCGGCGGCCACGGAGGCGTGGACCACCGGCACCGACTCCACGGGTGCCGCCGTTTCGGGCGCTCCACCCGGAGCGCCGGACGCTGCAACCGGCGCGGTCACGGCGCGGAGCGAGTTTGATTGACCGAGTTGCCGAACGGCTCCGACAGTTCGTCGATGCGCGACGGAGGGATGTACAGCTGACTCGTGGGATCCGGTTCGATCTCCACGTGTCGCGTGCTGTCCTTGAGACGCTCCCGCATGACCTTCTTCTGGAGCATGATGATGGCGTGCATCAACGCTTCCGGGCGCGGCGGGCAGCCGGGCACGTACACGTCCACGGGGATGATGGTGTCGATCCCCTGCACGACCGCGTAATTGTCGAACATGCCGCCCGTGGACGCGCAGGCGCCCATGGAAATGACCCACTTGGGTTGCGGCATCTGCTGATAGATGCGGCGCAGCACCGGCGCCAGCTTGAGCGGCACGCGGCCCGCGCACAACAGCACGTCGGCCTGGCGCGGCGAATAGCTCAACCGTTCCATGCCGAAACGCGACAGATCGAAGCGGCTCGCCGCGGTGGCCATGAACTCGATGGCGCAGCACGCGGTGCCGAAGGGCATCGGCCACAGCGAGCCGGCACGCCCCCAGTTCACGAGCATGTCGAGGCGCGTGGTGATCCAGCCGTCATGCCCACCGGCATCGACCGCCGTGATCATCGACGACGCGCGCCCTTCCGTCGACGGAATCAGTCCCACGTCAACGCTCCCTTCTTCCAGACATAGACGAAGCCCACGACGAGAATCGCCGCGAAGACGAGCATCTCACCCAGCCCGAAAAACGACAACTGTCCCGCGGGGCAGACGCCATCCATCATCGGCACGGCGCAGGAGAGCTGTCGGTAATACACCCCCCACGGAATCATGAACACCGTCTCGATGTCGAAGACGATGAAGAGCATGGCCACGAGATAGAACTTGACCGAGAAGCGCTCCCGCGCGTCGCCCAGCGGCGTGATGCCGGACTCGTACGGAATCGACTTCACCGGCGTGGGCTGCGGCTTCACCGTCATGTGCGCGATGCCGAGGATCAGCACTGCGTTCAGGACGACAAAACCGAGGAGCAGCAGGACCGGGAGAAAGTTGCGTAGCATCGCGTCGTGGAACTTCCAGGGTACTTCGTGAAAGAATTCACAAAGAGAGTGTCGCAAGCTACCCAGAGGACCGGAATCTCTCAACGGTATGCACCATGGTCCTTTCCGGGTCGTCGATTCCGATTATGTTACCCGCGGAACCGGCCGGTTCCCGCATGCCGCGTTCCGCATCTCGCGTCCCGCGTTCCGCGTCTCGACTCCCTCCACCTTCCGCCCGACCGCCACATGGGGCTCTGCTCTGACCGCTGGATCACGCGCATGGCGCGCGAGCACGGCATGATCGAACCGTTCGAGGACCGCCAGGTCCGCCAGGGCGTCATCTCCTATGGCGTCAGCTCCTACGGCTACGACATGCGGGTGGCCCGCGAGTTCCGGATCTTCACCAATGTCCTGAACTCCATCGTCGATCCCAAAGCGTTCGATCCGAAGAGCTTCGTCGAGTTCGAAGGCGATGTCTGCATCGTCCCGCCCAATTCGTTTGCCCTGGCGCGCAGCGTGGAATACTTCCGCATCCCGCGCGACGTCCTGACGATCACCGTGGGCAAGAGCACCTATGCCCGCTGTGGAATCATCACGAACGTGACGCCCTTCGAGCCGGAATGGGAGGGCTACGTGACGCTCGAGATCTCCAATACCACGCCGCTGCCGGCCAAGATCTACGCCAACGAAGGCATTGCCCAGGTCGTCTTCTTCACCGGCGACGAGCCCCCCGAGGTCAGTTACGGCGACAAGAAGGGCAAGTATCAGGGCCAGCATGGCGTGACGCTTCCCCGGATCTGACAGCCCATGATCCCCGCCCTGCTCCGCTCGTTCGACCTTCGGCGCGACCAGCGGGATCCGGAAGCGATCCACGAGGCGGTGGAGGCCGGCGTGCGGTCCGCCGGCACCAATCTGTGGGTGCTCATCTTCGCCATCTTCATCGCGTCGATCGGCCTGAACGTCAATTCGACGGCGGTCATCATCGGCGCGATGCTCATTTCGCCCCTCATGGGCCCGATCGTCGCTATCGGGTACGGCGCCGGAGTGAGCGATTTCGAGCTCATCAAGCGGGCGCTTCGCACCCTCGGGCTCTTCGCCCTGATCAGCTTTTCGACGGCCACGGTCTACTTCCTGCTCACCCCGCTGGCACAGGCCCAGTCAGAACTGCTGGCGCGCACGACACCCACACTTTGGGACGTGCTCATCGCCTTTTTCGGTGGAGCGGCCGGCATCGTCGCCCTCACCCGGCGGGAGACTTCCAATGTGGTGCCCGGGGTGGCCATCGCGACCGCCCTCATGCCTCCCATGTGCACGGCTGGTTATGGCCTGGCCCAAGGAAAGCTGGAGTACTTCGGGGGGGCATTGTACCTGTTTTCCATCAACGCCGTCTTCATCGCGTTTTCGACGTTGCTGATCGTACGGGTATTGCGGCTGCCCCAACGCCAGACCGTTCACGATTCCGTACGCCGCCGGGTTCGGTTTCTCATCGGGGCGGCCGTGGTGGCCACCCTGCTGCCCAGTGCCTACCTCGCTTGGGATCTGGTGCGACAGGAGTTCTTCCGGGAAGCGGCCGGCAAGCTGCTGACCGAAGCCGTGGCTGATCCACGCATTCTTGTGTTGGCCAACACCGTCGATGCACGGGCCCGCACCCTCACGCTGACGCTCGCCGGTCAACCCCTTGATTCCATCGTCGAGCGGGAATTGCAGGGACGCCTCACCGATATGGCCCGCGGAACGGCGCAACTGGCATTCCGGTACAAGAGCGCCGGTCAGATCGACCTGTCCACGCTCAAGCAGGAACTCCGGCAGGACCTGGCAGCCGGTCTGCCCAACGACGCCCAGCAGCGGCGTCTGCAGGAGGCGCAAATGGCGCTGGCGGTGTTCACCAATGCCATGGGGCGGCGGCGCGAAGTACTGAAGGAGCTTCAGGCGGAGTTTCCGGAGGCGACCGAAATCACCGTGGCAGAGGGAGAGCAGCAACTGGCCACCGATTCGGTGCCGCAGCCGACGCTGGTAGTGGGCATGCGTCTGGCCCGACGCACGGCGGCTCCCGACCCCAAGCGCCTCGAAGCGCGCCTGCAGGCCCGTTTCCCCGGGGAACGTGTCTCGTTGCTGATCTCGAATCTGCCCTGAAGACGGACTCGGCTCGGCGGTTCCTCGCCCCGGCATGCGGCGGTCAGCCGCCCGCGTAGATATACCGGCAGCCCCGATCCTGCGCCTGCTGCAGGGTGACGATCATGGCCGGCACCGTCTCCACACCGGGCAGCAGATTGGCCCGGGCCTCCTCGTAGAACGCCGCACTGGCCGCGGCATCCCGGCGCTGCGGGTCGGGCAGGAATCGTGAACCGGAGGCCCGGAGCGAATTGTTGCACGCCAGAATGATCACGCCGCGCGGGATCAGCGACGCCACCAGCGCCGTCTGCGGATTTCTGGACGCCGGCGTCCCCATGACCTCGCCGATGGTGGGGTACTTGGCCCACAACGCATCGTTGAACAGCCAGCCGATGGACCGGCCGTTGAGTCCCACCACGACGCCGCAGTCACGGTCGGTGAGCCCGTAGGTGTTCTTCTGGGTGTCGAGGAAGGTCAGCGCCCAGCGGATGGCCAGGGCGTCGGTGGGCATGTGGGAATGAAAGACCACCCGATGCTTTCCCGAGAGTCGGGACATCCACGGATCGTCGGCGACCCCCGGCGACATGGCGTCAACGGCCGAGGCCGCCGAAGCGGCCGCGGCGCGCGGAGAGACGAGTCCAAAGGTCGCGCCCAGCGCTGCCAGGCGCGTGAGGAAGCGCCGGCGGTCGCCGGGCGACTGTGGATCGGGGGTGTGTGCAGTGAGCGAGGTGTTCATCGGCCGAGTGAATCGGGGGACACACGGCGCGGCAGGAGCGGCCGCGCCGCTGGCATGGGCTTGCCGGCGGTCTTCGCCGAGTCCGTTACATAGGCAACGTCGGCTGGCGGGTCGCCGTTGGGCCAGTCCCGTTCCTTGCCGGGATGGTCCTGCCGGGGCTGCGTGAGCATGTAGGCTGCGATATCGGCGGCCTGCTGGTCGGTGACGATCGTGGCGCGGTCGTACGGCATGTTGTGGCGCATGAAGGTGGCCAGGGTGTACTGCCGCGCCATGCCCGCTCCCACCGAATAGCTCTCGGCTCCCCAGACGGCCGGCGCCAGCCCCGGCACGCCTTCGCCACTCGCTCCATGGCAGCGCGCGCACTGCTGCGCATACCCCTCACGCCCCGCGCTCACCTGCCCCACCAGCTTCACCTGGGGATTGTCCGCCGGACGGGGACGATCGCGCAGCGACTCCATGTAGGCCACCATGTCGCGCATGTCACGGCCAGCCTCCGGCAGCATTCTGCCGGCGAGGCTGCGCGCGATGCACTCGTTGATGCGCCGCTCCATGTTTTCCGGATAGCCCGGTCGCGCCCGGTATTGCGGATACCGCGCCGCACTGCCCAGCCATGGCAGCGCCGTGGTGCGCGTGCCATTGTCGAGGTGGCAGCTCGTGCAGCGCAACGCATTGCCGCTGTGCTCCGGCAGCGAGTCGCGGAAATTGTTGAGCAGCGCGAGACCACGCCGGGCGTCACCTCCACCATTGCTCTGCGGACCCTGCGCCGCGCGGGCGGAATCTTCAGGCGGGGTGTCGCCGTTCGACGGACGGCACGCGGACACTGCTACGATCGCGGCGGTCAGAATGGCACCGGCTCGTGACCGGGAGGCGTGGCGGGAAAATCGTGAGATCACCGGATCATCATGCTCCATGATGCAAGATATCACGCGTGTTCGAGTGCGCTGCCCTTGTGCGCCGCGATATGATCCGTTTTGTCACTCTTGATCTCGTACTGCGGATCGTCCTCCGTCGCGTGATGGACATGACCCTTGTAGTCGAAATCGGTCGTGTGGATCGCGATGATGGTTCCCGATACGTGGCCCGCCTCGGAGTTCCAGCGCACGTGATCGCCGATCCTGAATCGTCTGGTCATCTGATCCTCTCTTCTGATCCTCTCTTCGGGACATGAATCGTGGTCCTCAAGATGCCGCCCGTCACGTCGATCGGCGAACCGCAGCGATTCGAGGCACTGCGCGAGGCCATCGAGGCCTGCCGGATCTGCCGCGACGAGCCGCGGTACGGGCCGCCGTTGGATCATGAGCCTCGGCCCGTCTTCCAACTCGCCGAGTCCGCGCGCATCTGCATTGCCAGCCAGGCACCGGGCATTCGCGCGCATCGCAGCGGTCGTCCGTTCGACGATCCCTCGGGTGTCCGGCTGCGGCAATGGTTGGGCCTCACGGACGCCGAGTTCTATGACGCGTCCCGCATTGCCATCCTGCCGATGGGGTTCTGCTTCCCCGGCCTGGGCAAGACCGGCGATCTGCCGCCCCGCCGCGAATGTGCGGAGGTCTGGCGACCCCGCGTGTTCGGCCGGCTGTCGAATCTGAAGTTGCTGGTGGTGATCGGGAGTTATGCCCAACGATGGCACCTCGGCCACGACGCCACGCAGCAGGGACTCACGGAAACCGTGCGCGCCTGGCGCCGCCATCGGGACGACACGACGCCCAGTGTGTTTCCGCTCCCGCACCCATCATGGCACAACAACCGATGGCTGAAGCTCAATCCCTGGTTCGAGACGGAACTGCTGCCGGTACTTCAGGCGGATGTGCGCGCGGTGCTGTTGTAGTGCCCGCGCCCAATTCGTGTCATCGGCGTTCTGCATTTCAGGAACCCTGAAAAACAAACGGCGACCTCTTTACGAGGTCGCCGTTCACTGCGGTCTTTCCGAGGTTGTTCCGACGCGGTCAGCCCGTACCCGCGGTGGCCCGTGGTTCCTGGCGAAGCGCACTGGCCACGAGATAGTCACGGTTCATGCGCTTGATCACGTCGATGCTGATCTCCTTCGGGCACGCTTCCTGGCATTCGCCCGTGAGCGTGCAGTGACCGAAGCCTTCGAGATCCATCTGCTCCACCATCGCCAGCGCGCGTTTGTCGCGTTCGGGCTGCCCCTGCGGCAGCAGACCGAGGTGCGAGATCTTCGCGCCGGTGAAGAGCGACGCCGACGCGTTCGGGCACGCGGCCACGCACGCGCCGCACCCGATGCACGCCGCGGCGTCCATCGACTCTTCGAGGATGTCCTTACCGATGAGGATCTCGTTGGCGTCACGCGGACCGCCCGTGTTCACCGAGATGAACCCGCCCGCCTGGATGATGCGATCGAGCGAACCGCGATTCACCACGAGATCCTTCACGAGCGGGAACGGCGAGGCACGCCACGGCTCCACCGTGATGATGTCTCCATCCTTGAACGCGCGCATGTGCAACTGACAGGTGGCCGCGCCCTTCCACGGTCCGTGCGCCTGACCGTTGATCATCATCGCGCACGAACCGCAGATGCCTTCGCGGCAATCGTGCGCGAAGGCCACCGGCTCCTTGCCCTGCTCGGTGAGCTGCTCGTTCAGCATGTCGAACATCTCGAGGAACGACATGTCCGCACTCACGCCTTCGAGCGTGTACGTCTCGAGCTGGCCTGGCGCCTGCGACGCGGGCTGACGCCACACGTTGAGAGTGAGCTTCATTACTTGTAGCTCCGTGTGGAGAGGTGCACGTTTTCGTACACCAGCGGTTCCTTGTTGAGAATCGGCGCCTTCCCTTCGCCCGCGTATTCCCAGGCGGCCACGTACGCGAACTCCTCGTCGTTGCGCTTGGCCTCGCCTTCTTCCTGGTACTCGGTGCGGAAGTGCCCGCCACAGGACTCTTCACGGTGCAGTGCGTCACGGCACATGAGTTCACCGAGTTCGAAGAAGTCCGCCACGCGGCCCGCACGCTCCAGCGACTGGTTGAGCGAGTCCGCGCTGCCCGGCACGTTCAGGTTGCTCCAGAACTCTTCCCGGAGCGCGGGAATCAGCTCCAGCGCCTTGGTGAGACCGGCGCGATCACGGGCCATGCCGCAGTATTCCCACATGATCTTGCCCAGCTCCTTGTGGAAGCTGTCGACCGTGCGCTTGCCCTTCATGTTCAGGAACTGCTGCTGCTGCGCGCGGATGGCTTCCTCGGCGCCGCGGAACTCCGCGTGCGACGTGTCCACCTTCTCCAGCTTGGTGCTGGCGAGATAGTCGCCGATGGTGTACGGCAGCACGAAGTAGCCGTCGGCCAGCCCCTGCATGAGCGCCGACGCGCCGAGACGGTTGGCACCGTGATCGGAGAAGTTGGCTTCACCGGCCACGTGCAGACCGGGGATGGTGCTCATGAGATTGTAGTCCACCCAGAGACCGCCCATCGTATAGTGCACGGCCGGGTAGATGCGCATCGGCTGCTGATACGGATTTTCGTCCGTGATGCGCTGATACATGTCGAACAGATTGCCGTACCGCTCGGCGATGGTCTGCTGCCCCAGACGCTTGATGGCGTCGGCGAAGTCGAGATACACCCCGAGACCGCCGGGGCCCACGCCACGGCCGTCGTCGCAGGCTTCTTTGGCGGCACGAGACGAGATGTCACGCGGCGCCAGATTGCCGAAGCTCGGATACTTCCGTTCGAGGTAGTAATCGCGCTCCGCTTCCGGAATCTGTGCGGGTGGACGATGATCGCCCTGCTTCTTGGGCACCCACACCCGTCCGTCGTTGCGCAGCGACTCCGACATCAGCGTCAGCTTCGACTGATGTTCGCCGTGCACCGGAATGCACGTGGGGTGAATCTGCGTGTAGCACGGATTGGCGAAGGCCGCGCCCTTCTTGTGCGCGCGCCACGAGGCCGTGACGTTGGAGTACTTCGCGTTCGTGCTCAGGAAGAATACGTTGCCGTAGCCGCCCGTGGCGAGCACCACCGCATCGCCCGCGTGCGACGTGATCTTGCCGGTGAGCAGGTTGCGCGTGATGATGCCGCGCGCATGGCCGTTGATGACCACCACGTCGAGCATTTCCTCGAAGGTGTGCATCTGCACCTTCTTGAGCCCGACCTGGCGCTCCAGCGCCTGGTACGCGCCCAGCAGCAACTGCTGCCCCGTCTGCCCACGCGCGTAGAATGTACGCGAGACCTGCGCGCCACCGAACGAACGGTTGGCCAGCAGACCGCCGTATTCACGCGCGAACGGCACGCCCTGCGCCACGCACTGGTCGATGATGTTCACCGACACCTGCGCGAGACGGTACACGTTGGCTTCGCGGGCGCGGAAGTCGCCGCCCTTGACCGTGTCGTAGAACAGCCGACGCACCGAGTCGCCGTCGTTCTGGTAGTTCTTGGCGGCGTTGATGCCGCCCTGCGCCGCGATGGAGTGCGCGCGGCGCGGCGAATCGTGGAAGACGAAGCAGGAGACGTTGTACCCCAGCTCCGCCATGGTGGCGGCCGCGGACGCGCCGGCGAGGCCCGCGCCCACCACGATCACGTGGTGTTTCCGCTTGTTGGCCGGATTCACCAGCTTCATGTCGAAGCGGTGCTTGTCCCACTTCTGTTCGAGCGGTCCGCTCGGGATCTTGGCGTTCAGTTCGATCATGTCAGTGCGTCTCCGCCGCGGAAGTTTCCTGCAGCGCCGGCGCTTCGGGGAACAGGCCGGCGAGCGCGGCGATCGGAATGATCGCGAAGCCCACCGCGACGACGATGGCGATCACCACCGCGATACGGCGCTTGAGCGGATGCTGCGACGGACGCGCCACGCCCAGCGTGCGCGTCACGGCCCAGGCGCCGTGGTAGAGATGCAGGCCCAGCGCCGCCATCGCGAGGATGTAGAAACCGGCCACGAGCGGATTGGCCAGACCGATCCGCAGGTTGTTGTACGGATCGAGGTGCACGAACTGCGGATGCACCGTGCCCAGCGTCATGTGGAGGATGTGATACACCAGGAAGACGAGCAGCAGCACGCCGCCCCACTTCATCGTCTTCGCCGCGAGGGTGGTCACCTGCGGCTTGCGCGTCGTGTAGTCCTGCGGACGCGCGGCCTTCGAGATCATCGTGAGCTGATAGGCCGATACTACGTGCAGCACGACCGCTGCAAGCAACCCGATGCGCACCGTCCAGAGGAGCGGCATGCTGGTGCGGAGCAGCAATGCGTAGTGGTGCATTGCGTCCTGCCCCTTGAACATCAGGAAGTTGCCGGACATGTGGCCGATGACGAACAGGATTCCGATGATCCCCGTCACCGCCATCACGATCTTCTTGCCGATCGTGCTCTGCCAGAACCGCGTGAGACCGTACATAGGCGAGGTAAGTGAAGAAACCGGCGCGGTCCGAGGGACCGCGCCGGTTTCGCCAGGTCAGAGGGAGAGCACCGACATCGGTTCGCGCACCGCCTGGGCGGAGCGTTCGAGTGCGGCCTTTTCGTCGGCGGTGAGTTCGATCTCGAGCACCTTCTCGAGGCCGTTCTTGCCGAGCTTGCAGGGCACGCCGAGGAACAGCCCCGACATCCCGTATTCACCCTCGAGCCATGCGGCACACGGCAGGATGCGCTTGCGATCGTGCACGATCGCATCGACCATCTCCACCGCGCCCGACGACGGCGCATAGTACGCCGAGCCGGTCTTGAGATACTTCACGATCTCGGCGCCGCCGTCACGGGCGCGCTGCACGATCGCATCGAGCTGCTCACGCGGCATGAGCTGCGTGATGGGGATGCCGCTGATGGTCGTGTACGAGATGAGCGGCACCATCGTGTCGCCATGGCCGCCCAGCACCATGGCCTGGATGTCGCGCACCGACACGTCGAGCGCTTCGGCGATGAACGAGCGGTAGCGCGCCGTGTCGAGCACGCCGGCCATGCCGATCACGCGCTCGCGCGGGAAGCCCGTCACATGCTTCGCCACGTGACACATCACGTCGAGCGGATTCGACACGACGATGATGATCGCGTTCGGCGAGGTGGCCTTGATCTGCTCCGCCACCGACTTCACGATGCCGGCGTTCGTGTTGAGCAGATCGTCACGCGACATGCCCGGCTTGCGGGCGATGCCGGCCGTGATCACGACGATGTCCGAGCCCGCCGTCTCCTCGTAGCCATTGGTGCCGATGACGCGCGTGTCGAAGCCTTCGACGGGCGCCGACTCCCACTGATCGAGGCCCTTCCCCTGCGGGATGCCTTCGACGACGTCCACCATGACGACCGTGCGGCCGAGTGACTTCTCGGCGATACGCTGGGCCGTGGTGGCGCCGACATTGCCCGCGCCTACGACCGTGATCTTGTTGACCATGTTGTGCCGGATCTCCGAACGGCTGGCGAAGCTGAAGAACGGTGTACGTGAACTGGAGCGCCGTACCGTCGGCAACACGGACCGTACCGGCCATGAGCGCCATGGCGTCCAGATGAGTGCGTTTGCGCAACATAGGGTGCGATAGCCACGCGAGCAACTTCGCTCGTGAATGCCGTCGTGCAGCCCCTCTGCAATGCCTTACCCGCCCACCTCGCTCAGCGCACGCAAGCCGCCGACACGCAATTGCAGCAATGCATGCTCCCGGGGCTTTTCTGCCAGTGCCCGTGTAAAGAGCGGGGCGAGCGGTTCACCCCGTCGCAAGGCATCGCGCAGCGGCACCTCGTGTTCGCCGAACAGGCAGGTCCGCAAGCGGCCGTCGGCCGTCAGCCTAACCCGATTACATTTCTCGCAATACGTATGGGTCATGGGCGTGATCACGCCCACCGAGCCCGGCGCACCGGCGTAGCGGTAGTACGCCGCTGGCCCGTTGCCCTGCACGGGCGTGGCATCCGGCAGGAGCGCATCCACGGCCGACAACCGCGCGAGGATCTCGTCGCTGGGCACCACGTGCTCCCAGGTGAGATCGCGCAGCTCTCCCACCGGCATCAGCTCGATGAAGCGGACATGCCAGGGATGCTCGCGTGTCAGCGCCGCGAAATCGCCCAGCTCGTCGTCATTGATGCCGCGCATGACGACGACGTTGACCTTGATGGGCCCGAGGCCCGCTTGTTCCGCCGCCAGGGCCGCCGTATGCAGGGCAAATCCCAGATCGCGGCGGGCAATGGCCGCCACACGCTCCGGACGCAGCGAATCGGCACTGATGTTCACCCGGTGCAGTCCGGCATCGGCCAGCGCGCCGGCCATCTGCGGCAGCTTCACGCCATTGGTGGACAGCGCGATGTCCTCGATCCCCGGAATGTCGCGCAGCAGCCGGACGAGACGCGGCAGCTCGGGGCGGATGGTCGGTTCACCGCCGGTGATGCGCAGGCGCCGGAGGCCCAGTGGCGCGAGCTGCGCGACGATGTCGGCAATCTCTTCGTAGCGCAGGATATCGGCCTTGGGGAGCCACGGCAGCCCTTCCAGCGGCATGCAGTACTGGCACCGGAAGTTGCACCGATCGGTCACCGAGATGCGCAGGTACTCGATGGATCGCCCGAACTGGTCGCGCATCAGGCCGTACCTCCCGCGGTTCGTGTGGGATCGATCCACACCCGGTCACCGTCCACGTAGTGCTCGCGCTTCCAGATGGGCACCCGCTGCTTGAGCGCCTCGATGACCGCCCGTGCGCCGTCGCAGGCCTGCGCGCGATGGGCATGCGCGGCCACGATGGCCACGCTCACCTCACCAATACCCAGCGTCCCCACCCGATGCTCCACCGACACCCGGAGCCCCGGGGTCGCCGCGCAGGCCTCCTCGGCCACTGCCGCCAGCTCACGGGCGGCCATGGCTTCGTAGGCCTCGTATTCGATGCCCGTGACCGGTCGCCCATCGTTGAAGTCGCGCACGGTGCCCAGGAACACCGAGATGGCCCCCACGCCGTCGTCCTGCGTGCGAGTGATCAGGGCACCCACGTCGATGGGCGCGGTGACGATGGCGGCGTGCAGCAACGGCACCGCTCAGCCCCCGGCCACGGGTGGAATGAGCGCTACCTCGTCGCCCGCCTGCACCGACGTGTCCGCGCCTGCCAACTGCTGATTGACCGCCACCAGAACCCGCGGCGGCAGCTGGTCACCGCCCGGCATGGTGCGCAGCGCCGCCACCAGCGTGTCCACGGCGCAGGGCACGCCGAGGGGCACGAGCAGTTCGCGGGTACCGAACGCATCGGCATACGAGGCGAAGAGCAACACGGGAATGCTCATGGGCGAAAGATAGCGTCCGGCGGGCCGACGGCGTGAAGCGGGCAAGGAGCGGACACGAGCACCAAACACGCGCGCCCCGCGGGCTTGAGCCGCGGGGCGCTGGAAACAACGGAGAAATAACGACGGAAACGATATCGGAGACGGTCGGGGCCGGCGCACGTGCCGTGCGCGCCTCAGCTCTCGCTGTCCTCGTCGTCCTCGAGCAGGTTGGCGTCGATACCGGCCACCATCGCGCGCAGCTCCTTGCTGGGCTTGAACACGGGCACCGGCCGCGCGGAGACTTCCACCGGAGAGCCCGTGCGCGGATTGCGCGCCATGCGGGTCTTGCGCTGGCGGATCTTGAACGTGCCGAAACCACGCACCTCGATGTTCTTCTGCTCCTGCATCGCTTCCTTGATGGCATCGAGGAAGGCGTCGACGACGCGCGCGCAGTCCTTCTTGGAGATCGTCGGTCCGGCCGTTCTGGCAATGCGTGCCGTGACGTTCTCGACGAGGTCGGCTTTGGTCATGGGGCGAGCGATGGGTGCGGAGCTGAGGCGCGCGGAAACGCGACGAGCACCAAGCAGTGGCTCGGTGCCCGCGCAGCGAACGTATGGCCTTAGTGCTTATCAGTCAAGCGTTTGGGCCTTCTCACCCCGACGCTGTCTCAACGCCGACAGGAACTGATCGAAGAGCGGCACCGCATCGTGCGGGCCGGGCGCCGCTTCCGGATGGTACTGGACGGCGAAGATCGGAAGGGTGCGGTGGCGCAGCCCTTCCACGGTCCCGTCATTGAGATTGATATGGGTCACCGCCAGCTCCGGTGCCCCTTCCACGCCCTCCGGGCTGCCCGCCACGGCAAACCCGTGGTTCTGGGCGGTGATGAGCACCTGCCCCGTGGCGAGGTCTTTCACCGGCTGATTTCCGCCGCGATGCCCATAGGGCATCTTGACCGTGCGTCCGCCGAACGTGAGGCCGAGGAGCTGATGGCCCAGGCAGATGCCGAAGATCGGCACTTCCGTACTGGCAATTTTCCGGATGGTCTCGGGCGCGTAGCTCACCGCCGCCGGGTCCCCGGGGCCGTTGGAGAGGAACACGCCGTCGGGATTCATGGCCAGCACGCGGTCGGCCGGGGTGTCCGACGGCACCACGGTGACGCGGCATTCATGTGCTTCGAACAACCGCAGGATGTTGCGCTTGATGCCGTAGTCGTAAGCCACCACGTGATACGGCGCCTGGGCATTGCCCCAGTCGTACGTCTCGCGCGTGGAAACGACCGTCGCCAGATCGAGCCCTTCCATGCTGGGGCAGGCGTCGAGTGCGGCCAGCGCGGCCTGGTCGGGTTTGTCACCCAGGCCGATCACGCCACGCATCACGCCCACGCTGCGCAGGTGCTTGGTGAGGCGGCGGGTGTCGACCTCGGTGAGCACCGGCACACCGGCGGCTTCCAGCCACTCGCGCAGGCCGCCCGTGGCGCGCCAGCTCGAGTAGGTCGGCGACAGTTCGCGGCAGACCACCGCGGCCACCTGCGGGTGGGCCGACTCGGGGTCGTCGGTGTTGATGCCGTAGTTGCCGATCTGCGGAGCCGTCATGACCACGGTCTGCCCGCGGAACGAGGGGTCGGTGAAGACCTCCTGGTATCCGGTCATGACCGTCGTGAAGACGATTTCGGCAACGGTGGGGTGGGTCGGCCCCACGAGCCGGCCGAGAAAAAGGGTTCCGTCCTCGAGGAGGAGGAACCCTTTGGGCGGGAGTGTGCTCACCGCGTCCTTACGGCTTGGCGGGGGCCGCCGGTGTCGCGCCGGGGGCTGCGGCCGGCGCTGCGTCCGGGGTCAGCGGAGCGGCCGGGGCGGCCGTGTTGGCGTTGGACGGCGCCGTGGGGGCCGCCTGCGACGCCGGAGCCGCGAGCCGGTCGAGCACCGACTTGGGCGCGCTCGATCGGGTGCTCATGAGCTGCAGGATGAACGCGAGACCCAGGAAGATCCCGCCGCACCACCAGCTTGCCTTCGTGAGGAGGTTCCCCGCCTGACGGCTGCCGATGATGGAATCGGCCGAGGAGCTCGCGCCACCGAAGCTGGCGGCGAGTCCGCCACCCTTGCCCGACTGCAGAAGAATCGCCGCGCCCAGTACCAGCGCGTCGATGATGAGAAGGATCAGCAGGAACGTGTACATGGAGCGGCAGTGGCGACGGACATGAACGGACGTATTGCAGCGGCGCGCCCGAAGTGGATCGCGCGCCAGTGAGCCTCGAAAGATCGCGAAGTGCGAGCCCGGAGACAAGGCGGCAAGGGGTATGGGGCGTGGGTTTGCGGTTTGGAGATGAACAACCGGGTCGTGGGTCACAGGACACGGGTCACGAGACCCGGTACCGGGTTGTTCACCCCCAAACCGCAAACCCACGACCCGAAACTCCGTTTCAGGCCCTCACGATCCCCGCCCACGAATCCGCATCCAGCGAGGCCCCGCCCACCAGCAGGCCGTCCACATCCGACGCCGCCAGCAACTGCGAGGCGTTGCCGCGGTTCACCGAGCCGCCGTACAGGATGGGAATGGTGGCCGCCATCTTCTCGCCCACGCGGGACACCAGCGCCTGGCGCAGCACGCCGTGAATCTCGGCGGCGTCCTCCGGAGTGGCGGTGCGGCCGGTTCCGATGGCCCAGACCGGTTCGTAGGCCAGCATGATCGCGCCGATCTGCGGGTCGTCGAGCTCCGCCAGCCCCGCCGTGAGCTGACGCTGCACCACTTCGGCCGTGCGTCCGGCCTCACGCTCGGCCAACGTCTCGCCCACGCAGAGCATCGGGATCAGACGCGCCTGCGCGATGAGGGCCATCTTCTTCGTGGTCGTTTCGTCGCTCTCCCCGAACACGTGGCGGCGCTCCGAATGGCCCACGAGCACCACCCGTGCGCCCGCGTCGCGCGCCATCAGCACCGAGTTCTCGCCGGTGAAGGCGCCCTGCGCTTCCGTGTACACGTTCTGGACACCCACCTGGATCTCCGGACGCTCGCGCAATCCCTCGACGACCGTGGTGAGCGTGATGGCCGAGGGAAAGAAGATCACGGTGCGATCGGCGAGTCGGGGCGCCTGCGCGAGGAACCGCTGCAGGAAGGCCTTCGCATCGGTCGGACCGTGATTGAGTTTCCAGTTGGCCGCAATGACCGGCTTGAGATACATGGGATCGCGTGCGAGGAAGGTGATGAACAGTGATGAAATGAACGATCAGCGCTGATCGAGAGCGGACACGCCGGGGAGGTCCTTCCCTTCGAGGAATTCGAGCGATGCCCCGCCGCCGGTGGAGACATGCGACATCTTCGACTCGAGCCCCGCTTCGGCCACGGCCGCCGCGGAGTCGCCGCCGCCGATGATGGTCGTGGCGCCGTGATCGGTGGCCAGTGCCATCGCGTCGGCCACGCCACGCGTGCCGACATCGAAGGGCGGCTTCTCGAACACCCCCATCGGGCCGTTCCAGAGCACCGTCTTCGCCTGTTCGATGAGCGTACGATAGTGCGCCACGCTGGCCGGCCCGATATCGAACATGGCCTGGCCGGCCGGAATCGCATCGCGGGCCACGGCCGTGGCCTGCGCGCCCGCGTCCATCGCCGGCGCGATGACGGCATCCACCGGCAACACCAGTTTGCTGCCGGCGCGCGCGAGCAATTCGCGCGCCATGTCGAGCCGGTCGGGTTCCACGAGGGAATTGCCCGTTTCGAAGCCCATGGCCCGGAAGAACGTGCAAGCCATGGCGCCACCGATCAGCAGATGATCGACCTTGGGCAGCAGGGCTTCCACCACGTCGATCTTGCCCGAGATCTTGGAGCCGCCCAGGATGGCCACGAACGGTCGCGCGGGGTTGGCCAGCGCACCACCCAGATACGCCAGCTCCTTCTCCATGAGCAGACCGGCCACGGCCGGACGGCAGTATTTCGCCACGCCGGCGGTACTCGCATGTGCGCGATGCGCCGCACCGAACGCGTCGTTCACATAGAGATCGCCCAGCAACGCGAGCTGCTGCGACAGGGCGTCGTCGTTCTTCTCCTCACCCGGCAGAAAGCGGGTGTTCTCGAGCAGCAGCACTTCGCCCGCCGGCAACGCATGCGTGGCCGCCACTGCGGCGGGGCCCACGGTCTCGGCGAGGAAATGCACGGGACGCGGCAGCAACACGGCAAGCCGCTCGGCCACCGGCGCGAGCGAGTACTTCGCCTCCGGCGCGCCCTTGGGCCGTCCGAAGTGCGCCAGCAGGATCACGCGCGCGCCGGCATCGAGCAGCGTGATGATCGTCGGCAGCGCCGCCGTGATGCGCGTGTCGTCGGCGACCTTGCCGGCATCGTCGAGCGGCACGTTGAAATCGACGCGCACGAGCGCGCGCTTGCCCGCGAGATCGGCGGGAGTGAGATCGCGGATGGTCTTGGTGTTCATCACCGGATGCGAGGCGGGAAATGGAACCGGGAAAACGACAGGGAGACCCGTCCGTGCGGTCTCCCTGTCGTCAGGCCTGATGGAGGCCGATATGTCCGGACGAGCTCAGAGGCGCGAGCCGACGAACCGCAGCAGATCGACGCAGCGCGACGAATAGCCCCACTCGTTGTCATACCAGCCGGAGATCTTCACCATCGTGCCGTTGATGACGATCGTGCTGCCCGCGTCGAGTGTGCACGAGTTCGGATTGCCGATGTAGTCCACCGACACGAGCGGCACTTCGCTGTAGCCCAGCACCCCTTCCAGCGGACCCGATTCCGCGGCCGCCTTGAACGCCGCGTTCACTTCGTCCTTCGTGACCGGACGTTCCACGATGCACGTCAGGTCGGTGAGCGACACGTCGGGCGTGGGCACACGCACGGCCACGCCGTCGATCTTGCCCTTCACTTCGGGGATCACGAGCGCGGTGGCCTTGGCGGCACCGGTCGTGGTGGGGATCATCGACACCGCGGCCGCGCGGGCGCGACGCAGATCCTTGTGCGGCAGATCGAGGATGCTCTGATCGTTCGTGTAGCTGTGGATGGTGACCATCGAACCATGCACGAAGCCGAACGTGTCCCGGATGACCTTCACCATCGGCACGAGACAGTTGGTCGTGCACGACGCGTTCGAGATGATGTGATGCGACGCCGGATCGTACTTGTCGCTGTTCACGCCCATCACGACGGTGATGTCTTCGTTGGTGGCGGGCGCCGAGATGATGACCTTCTTCGCGCCGCCCTCGATGTGCTTGCGGGCGTCTTCCGCCTTCGTGAACCGGCCGGTGGACTCGAGCACGATGTCGACACCGAGTTCCTTCCACGGCAGCTTCGCCGGCTCACGCTCGGCGAGAATGCGGATGCGATCGCCGTCGATCGTGATGGCGTCGGCTTCGTGGCCCACCTGCCCGTCGAACGTGCCGTGCACCGAATCGTACTGGAACAGATGCGCCAGCGTGGCGGTGTCGGTGAGATCGTTGATCGCGACGAAATCGATGTCCGCCACGCCCTGCTGCTTCGCGGCGCGCAGTACCTGGCGCCCGATGCGGCCGAAGCCGTTGATGCCAACCCGAATGGCCATTCGTGTCAGTTCCTGAGTGAGTCGTCGTCGGAAGCGGCACGGTCACCGGAGTCCGGTGCCCGTCCGAAAGTGACACAGCTGATGATGCGCGCACCGCCCTCCAGCAGCGCGTGGGCGGCGGCGTTGAGCGTCGCGGCCGTGGTGACGACGTCGTCCACGAGAACGACGTGCTGGCCGCGCAGCATCGCGCGCCGGTGAGCCGGCACGGCAAACGCCCCCGAAACGTTGCTCGTACGCTGCGAGGGTGTCAACCGGACCTGGGACTCCGTGTGGCGTTCACGCCGCAGAATGTCGTGCCACACCGGGACCTGCCAATGGGGAGCCAGTGCCCGTGCCAATACCTCCGCCTGGTTGTAGCCGCGTTCCCGGAGCCGCTGGGTGGAGAGTGGCATCGGGATCACCGCCGCGCGCTCCTCGCGCACGTCCGGCGGCCAGTCGAGACGGGCCATGCGACGGGCCATGGGTCGGGCCACACGGTGCCAGCCCTGGTACTTGAGCGCATGCACCAGTTCGCCACCGGTGCCGTCGTCCATACGGCAAACCGACCGCACGATGCGAATGGCGGGATCGAGGCGCGTGCACCACCGGCAGGGTGGAAGATCCACGGCGGAGGGCCAGGTCGGGCCGGCGGCAGTTGGGCGTGCGATGGGGAGCGGAATGCTCAGCGACAGACGGGGATGACCGCACCGCGCGCACTGCGGCAGTGCCAGCGGCACCAGTCGCGCCAGGCAGGTGCCACACACGATGCTGTCTTCCGTGGCCTCTCCACCGCGCCCCGGCGAGTGCGCGCGCCGGCAGAGCACGCAGGCGCCGGGCAGCAGAAAATCGACGAGGCCGTCGACGAATGTCCGCCAGGACGCCGACGTCTCACGTGCCGGTGACCCCGGTGCGCGTATCATGTCCGCGCCTCGTCGGGAGGCGGCATCGGCACGCCCAGCGCGTCCCACATGACCTGACGCGGTGCCGTCATGCCAAACCATGTCTCGAACGCGGCCGCGCCCTGCTCCACCAGCATGCGCAGACCGTCTTCGGCCACGAGTCCGCGTGCGCGTGCTGCCCGGACCCACGGCGTGCCACTTTCGTTTTTGCGATGATGCGCCGGCCGGTAGACGAGATCGAAGACGGCGGCGTTTTTGCCGAACACCGCCGGATCGGCCGGCAGTGGATCCTCGTCGTGCAGGCCCAGCGATGTGCTGTTGACGATCAGATCCGCGGCGCCGAGTGCCGCGCGTGCGGCCTCGCTCCCGAAGGGAAGCACCGCGCCTGCGACACCGGTACGGGAGAGCAGCGCCGACGCGCGGTCGGTGGTGCGGGCGACGATCGTGATGTGGTATCTTTCGAATCGGGCCAGCGCCAGCAGCACCGCGGCGGCCGAACCTCCGCTACCCAGCAGGACGGCGTGAGCTCGTGCCGCGTCGTCGACGGCGGCCCGCTGCGCTGCGCTGTGTTGCGATGAATGGCGTCGCGCCGCGCTGCGTAGCGCACCGCGCAACGCCGTGATCGTCGCCCACGCGCCATCGACATCGGTGTTGTGCCCGCACAGCGCGCCGTCCTCGAACCAGAAGGTGTTCACGGCGCCGGCGCGTCGGGCCACGTCCGACAATCGCACACAGGCCGCGGCCACCGCTTCCTTGTGCGGGATGGTGACATTGCCTCCGGTGCGGGTCTCCCGGCACGTCTCCAGTGCGGCTGACAGATGCCCGGCGCTCACATCGAAACGCGCATACTCCAGCGCCAGTTCGCACGCGGTCAGCGCGGCATTCTGAAACACCGGCGACAGCGAGTGCGCGACCGGATGACCCAGAATCGCCAGACGCGAAGGACGTTGGCCGGCGACGATGCGCATTCAGCCCGACTGCCCTGCCCGATCGGTCGTCACCTTGTCGAGAATCTCGCCGATTTCCTGTTCGAGTTCTTCGTAGGTGGAGCGATACACATCGAGATCCCCACCGAAGGGATCCGTCACCGGACGGGCTTCGCGGCCCGTGTAGGCCGTGAGCATCCACGTGCGACCCGCGCCCCCCAGGGCTTCGACACGATCGAGATGGTGCGGGCCCATGGTGAGAATGACATCGGCGCCGGCCACAATTTCCGGCGACAGCGTGCGCGCCCGGTGATCGCCCAGTTCGACGCCGTGCTCGAGCGCCACGAGCAGAGCGCCGTCAGAGGCGGACGCACCCGGCCAGGCGCTGGTGCCCGCGCTGCCCACCGTGATGTCGGTGAGTCCGCGTTGCGTGATGAGATGTCGCGCGATGCCCTCAGCCAGCGGGCTGCGGCAGGTGTTGCCAGTGCAGACGAACAGCAGATGCATCGGACGCATGGGAAGTCTCAGGTGTCGCCGATGAGATCGGCCACGCAGGTGCGGAGCAGTGGCGCGGGAAGCGCGCCCGGACGAATGATGCGCGCGCGGCGGCCGGTGCAATCCACCACGGTCGACGCGCGTGACGGCGCGAGCCGGCCGGCCTCGAGCACGCGCAGGGTGCCGCGATGAATCTGATCGGGCCACTGCTCCACGATCTCCGTGGCGGTCATCGCCGGTGGCACGCCGGGACGATTGGCACTCGTGCTGGTGATCGGTTCGCCGTACGCAGCGAGCAGACGCTGCAGACCGGGATGTGGAGTCCAGCGCACGGCCACGCCACCTTCGGGGCCACGCAGACGTGGCGGCACCCGATGATCGCCGCCCCGCAGCACCAGGGTGAGCGGGCCGGGCCAGAAACGCGCCGCCAGTTGCGCGGCATACGTGGGTAGATGCAGGTCGAGACGTGCCACCTGCGACGGATCGCCGATGAGCAGCAGAAACGGCTTGCCCAGTGGACGCCCTTTCATGCGCACCAGCGATTCCACCGACTCGTGGTCGACCGCCGTGCCGAAGCCGTAGACGGTCTCCGTGGGATAGGCGAGCACGCCACCATTGGCGAGATGCGCGATCGTATCCCGCAGCGACGCTTCGATCTCCGCCGGCGACCAGAACGGAATGGTCAGGCCGTTCATTCGCGCAGGATGCTGAGCGCTTCGGCGCGCGCGAAATCGGCTTCTTCGGTGATCTTCATGCCCCGCTCACTGCCGCGCACCACCACCACCGGATGCCCGAGCCGCTCCAGCAATGCGGCATCATCGGTGGCGCCCACCCGATCACGCTGCGCGGCAATGTGCGCCTCTTCCAGCAACTGGCGCGGAAACGCCTGCGGCGTCTGCGCGCGCCAGAGCCGTGTGCGGTCCACCGTGCGCACGATGCGGCCGTCGTCGTCCACTTCCTTGAGCGTGTCCACGACGGGCAGTGCCGCGATCGCGCCATGTCCCCTGCGCGCTTCGGCGATGACCCGATCGATGGTCTCGTCGGTGACCAGCGGGCGCGCGGCATCGTGCACCACCGCCACCACCACCTCCTCCGGCAGATCTTCGAGGCCATTCACCACGCTCTCGTGCCGCTCGGCGCCGCCCACCGACACCAGCAGACGATCCACATCACACTGGAACAGCCAGGGTGGCGGATCGGCGGCATACGCTTTGGGAAGCACCACCACCACCACGGCCACGTCGGGGCGCGCCATGAACGCCTGCACGCTGTGCAGCAGTGCCGGTTTGCCCGATACCCACCGGAACTGTTTGAGCTCCGTGCTGCCCGTGCGGGATCCGGAACCACCGGCCACGATCACCACGCCCACATCACGTACGACGTCACCGCGGGGGGCCACTTCGCCACGCGAGGCGATCGCCGGCGGTGGAATGATCCGTCGCGGCGGTTGCAATGGCGGCTGCGATGCGCCCATGGGCGGTTCACCCGTAGGCTGCTCGTCCGTATGCGGTGCACCCGTGCGCGACTCACTCATGCGGCATCCTTCCCGACCGTGCGCTGCAGGACATCTGCCAGTGTGCGCACGCCGATCAATGTGATGTCTCCCGGTACCCGCCGCGGAATGGCGCGATCCGACAGAAACGCGGTGGTCATCCCCAGTTTGGCCGCTTCCGCGAGACGGCGCTCCGCCTGCGACACCGGACGCACTTCGCCACCGAGTCCGAGTTCGCCGAGGAACACCGCATGAGCCGGCAGCGGACGGTCCACGACGCTCGATGCCAACGCGGCCACCACCGCCAGATCGACGCTTGGTTCCTGCACCCGCATGCCACCCACCACGTTGCAGAACACGTCGAGCTGCGCGCAGGGAAAACCGCCGCGTTTGTCGAGGACGGCGAGCAGCAACGCCAGCCGGCGCGCATCGATGCCGTTGGCCACCCGCTGCGGTGTCCCGAACCCGGCGCGTGTCGCGAGCGCCTGCACTTCCACCAGCAGCGGCCGTGTGCCTTCCATGAGCGCACACACCGCGCTGCCACTGGCCACTTCGCGACGATCGCCGAGGAACAGCGCCGATGGATTGTCCACGGGAACGAGTCCGGAGCCCACCATGCGGAACACGCCGATCTCGTCGACACTGCCGAAGCGGTTCTTGGTAGCCCGCAGTACCCGGTGGTCGAGCGTGCCGTCACCTTCGAAATACAGCACGGTGTCCACGATGTGCTCGAGCGTCTTGGGGCCCGCGATGCCACCGCCCTTGGTCACGTGGCCGATGACGAACACCGTCGTGCCGGTGTCTTTCGCGAAGCGCATCAGCCGCGCGGCGCACTCGCGCACCTGCCCGACGTTGCCCGGCGCACCTTCGAGCAGTTCGGTGTGTACCGTCTGGATGGAGTCGATGATCAGGGCGCGCACCGGTCGGCCTTCACTCACCGGCTGCGCCGCCGTGGCGAGAATGGTTTCCAGCGACGTTTCGGTGAGCAGACTCACCGCGCTCGCATCTTCCGCCAGTCGTTCGGCGCGGAGTCGCACCTGCAGCGCACTCTCTTCACCCGACACGTACAACGTGGCCTGCCCAGCCGCTTCGAGACGCGCCGCGACCTGCAGCAACAGTGTGCTCTTGCCGATACCGGGTTCGCCGCCCACCAGCACCATGCTGCCGGGAACGATGCCGCCACCCAGCACGAAGTCGAACTCATCGAGCCCCGTGCGCCACCGCGGCGTATCGGTGGCCGTGACCGCACCCAGCGCCACCGTGCGTGCGGCCACGCCGGCGGTGGCCCGCGCGGCCGACCGTTTGCTCGTGGTGACGGGTGCGACGATCTCTTCGGCCAGTGTGTTCCACGCGCCGCAACTCTCGCAGCGCCCCGCCCACTTGGGAAACTCCGCGCCGCACTCGGTGCAGCGATAGACCGTGCGCGCCTTCGCCATCAGAACGGTGTGCCGCTGAAATCGTCCGGACCGCGCACGAGCTTCGGTCCGCCGTATCCGCCGCCGATGCTCCCGCCGCCATCGTATCCCATGTCGGGCGGCGGCTGGCGCGGCGAGAAGTTGTCGAAGCGCGTGTACTGCTTGTGAAAGAACAGCCGCGCGCTGCCGATCGGACCATTACGCTGCTTGCCGATGATGATCTCGGCGCGTCCTTCGAGCGACGGATCCTTGAGTCGGCCGTTCTCGTCGCGTTCGGCGTACACTTCCTGACGGAAGATGAACATGATCACGTCGGCGTCCTGCTCGATGGCGCCCGATTCACGAAGATCGGAGAGCTGCGGACGTCCCTTGTCGTCGCCGGTGCGCTGTTCCGGAGCGCGCGAGAGCTGCGAGAGCGCCACCACGGGCACGCCCAGCTCCTTCGCGAGCGCCTTGAGGCCGCGCGAGATCTGCGAGACTTCCTGCTGACGGTTCTCCACGCCGGCCGGGCCCGTCATGAGCTGCAGGTAGTCCACGATGATGAGTCCCAGATCGTGCTCCGACTTGAGACGACGCGCCTTGGCGCGCATCTCGAGCAGGGTGATACCGGGCGTGTCGTCGATGAAGATCGGGGCATGACTCAGAATACCAGCCGCCTTCGCCAGACGTGGCATCGATTCATCGAGCGCCCTACCACCTTTACGCAAAGCCTGGGCGTCGATGAGCGCCTCCGACGCCAGCATACGCTGCACCAGCGATTCCTTGCTCATTTCGAGCGAGAAGAACGCCACCGGGATCTTGGCCGTGATGGCGGCGTGCTGCGCGATGTTCAGCGTGAACGCCGTCTTGCCCATGGAGGGACGCGCCGCCACGATGACGAGATCGGCCGGCTGGAATCCCGACGTCATGTGATCGAGCTCGAGGAACCCCGAGGGCACGCCGGTGATGGCCTGATCGCGCTGCGAGAGCAGCTCGAGCTTCTCCATGGCCGGCCACAACAACTCCTTGATGCGCGCGAAGCCGCTGCGCTCCTTGCTCTGCCCGAGCGCGAAGATGCGCGACTCGGCGCTGTCGAGCAGATCGCTCGCCGTCAGCCGTCCTTCGAATGCCTCCTGTACCACTTCCGTGCTCACTTCGATCAGGCGGCGCAGCAGCGCCTTCTCCTTCACGATGCGCGCGTGGTACTCCACGTTGGCCACCGTGGGCACGGCGTCCAGGAGAAACGCGAGATACTCGCGTCCACCGGCGTGTTCGAGCTCTCCGCGCCGCTCGAGTTCGTCGGCGAGCGTGAGCGGATCGACCACGTCGCCGCGCTCGGTGATCGCGAACATCGCGCGATAGAGCCGGCGATGCCCCTCGCGGTAGAACATCGTGTCGTCGACGTGTTCGGCCGCGCGCATGATCGCGTCGGCATCCAGCAGCATCGCGCCGAGCACCGCCTGTTCAGCTTCCTCCGACCAGGGCGGACGCCGTTCCTTGTACGGATCACGCGGAGCCGGCGACTGCACGGCGCCGGCGGGGACCAGACCGGTCATTTCAGTGTGATTCTCCTGCCGAGACGTCTTTCGACGCGCCGCCATCGGCGGCCATGGCCGCATCGAGAATGCGGCGCGCGAGCTTCACGTCTTCCCACGTCGGCCGCTTCCACGATTCGTTGCGCAGCAGCGCCGCCGGGTGATAGGTGACGATCAGCGGCACGCCATGATAGCGATGGATCTTTCCCCGCAGCGCACCGATCGATGTGGTCGTCTGCAGCAGCGTCTGCGCCGCGAACCGGCCCAGGGCGAGGATCACCTTGGGGCGCACGAGTTCGATCTGCCGCAGCAGATAGGGCTGGCAGGCCTGCACTTCGTCGGGCTGCGGATCGCGGTTTCCCGGCGGACGATGCTTGAGCACGTTGCAGATCCAGACCGATTCACGCGGCAGCTGGATGGCGCCGAGAATCTTCGTGAGCAACTGCCCCGCTTCACCCACGAACGGACGACCTTGCGCGTCTTCGTTCGCGCCTGGTGCTTCACCCACGCAGAGAAAATCGGCGTGGGGATTGCCTTCGCCGGGCACGGGGTTCTTCGCTGACTGCGAAAGCGTGCAGCGCTGACATGTGGCGACATGCCGCGCGATGGCGTCGAGTGACGGCAATTGCGCGATGTCCGGAGCCATCTGTCCGGTCTGTGTATTGCCCGCGTCCAGGCCAGCGGGAATGTCCAGGGCTTCGAGCCAGGCGGGGAGCATGGAAGCGCTCGCACGCGAAGCGGACGCCGCCGCTTCTGACCCCGCTGCTCCGGGTGCCGCTGAAGCGGATGCCGTTGGAGGCGTTGTCCCGTGGGTACCCACGCTGCTTCCCGCGGTGCCGCTGCCTTGCCGTGGGGTCGATGGTTCGAGCCCGCGCAGCGCCGCGCGCCAGTCGGTGCTCGACGCATCGTCGAATCGCGGGGCGGGAAGCGGCGGCGCAAAGTCCTGCGGCGGTGCCGAACTGCCGGCATCGATGTGGTCCGCATCGTGACCGGCATCGCTGTTGGCCACGGCCCCGTCCATTCGACCATCGGCCGGCGGAGCGCCGGGCGACGGCGAAGCACCCATGTCTTCCCGCACATGCCCTGCCCGCGCCGTGGAGGCGGCGCCCCGCCTGGGATTCGCGGGTCTGGCACCCACGATCTCCATCACGGTCTCGACCGACAGTCCGTCGAGCACGTACTCGGATTCCCCGAGCTCGCGGCGCTGCTCGAGGTAGCGGCGCAGTCTATCCCTGGCGTCCATGTCCGTTCCGTACCCTCAGATGATCAGTGACGATGACGGACGACACGGAAACGACACGGCGACCGGGGACGTGGTGAGGAGGAGGACCGGCGAAGGACGGAGGTGGAAAAGGCGCCGCGCCGAATCCCGTGGATTGCGGCCCGGCGCCCCGAACTGCGATGGCGAAAACTCAGGCCGGGCGACGGCGCATCACCACCTTGTATTCGATGTCACCCGCGGACAGCTCTTCGAGCGCACGTGTGGTGAGCTTCTTCTCGTGCAACGAACGATCGCGCGGGAACTCGTTGAGCACCCGGGCAAACTTCGCGGCGATCAGCACACTCAGGTACTTGTTCGGCGCGTACTTCGTAACGTCGGTCGGCGTGAAAACCTGCATGCGTCAGTCGCCCCTGCTGAAGACGTGAATTTCCTGTTCGAGCTGCGCGATGAGCGCCTCGACCTGCGCTTCGACCGCGTGTACCCGGTCGCGTCGCAGTCCCTCCGCTTCGATGATGGCACCCACCTGATCCACCGCCCGATCGAGATTGTCGTTCACCACCACGTAGTGGTAGCGACCGACTTCCCCCAACTCGGCGCGCGCGTTCCGGAGACGAACGAGCAACCGCTCGCGGCTTTCGCTCTGCCGGGCCATCAATCGGGACTTGAGCACTTCCCCTGATGGCGGCAGCACAAAAACCAGCACCGTATCGGGAAACGCAGCGTGGAACTGCTCCGCTCCCTGCACGTCGATGTCCATGAGTACATGACGACCGCTGGCGAGCACCCGCTCCACCTCCGATCGCAGCGTCCCATAATAATTGCCGTGCACCTCCGCCCACTCGGCAAACTCGCCGGCATCACGCGCGGCCAGAAACGCTTCGGGGCTCAGGAACCGGTAATCGCGCCCGTCCACCTCACCATCACGGGGCGCCCTCGTCGTGCAACTGACAGAATAACCCAAATCCGTGCGCCGCTCCAGCAAGCGACGGGCGATTGTCGTTTTTCCCCCACCCGAGGGGGCGGACAGGATGACCGGAAATGCGCTCACTCGAGGTTCTCGACCTGTTCGCGTACCCGTTCCAGCTCCTCCTTGAGCCCCACCACCTCGTGGAGGATCGGCGCGTCGGCGGCCTTGCTGCCCGTGGTATTGGCCTCCCGGAGCATCTCCTGCAGCAGAAAGCCCAGGCGCTTGCCCACCGGCTCTCCGCCCGCGTCCGCGCCGGCCTCCGCCAGAGCGGCGCGGAAGGCCGCGATGTGGGCCGTGAACCGGTCCAGCTCCTCCGCCACGTCCATGCGATCGGCCAGAATCGCGATCTCCTGCGCCAGCCGAGTCTCGTCCACCGCGACCCCATCGGCCAGCTCCTTCACCGACGCCCGCAGGCGGTCGCGATGGGCCACGATGCGCTCCGGCGCGCGGGCGGCGATGCGGGCCAGCGCGGCCTCGATGAGATCGAGCCGCTGACGCAGGATGTCCGCCAGACGGGCGCCCTCGTCGGCCCGCGAACGCCCGAGCGCGTCCAGCGCCTGGCTCACCACGGCCACCAGTTCGGCGGCGGTGCCCGTTTCCTCGTCTTCCCGGGGAGCCGACAGCACCTCGGGCATGCGCAACACGCTCGCGAGGTCCACGCCGCCGGTAAGGCCATAACGCTCCACCAGCGCCTGCAACTGACTCGCGGCGGCCGCGAAGCGGGTCTCGTCGATCGCGATGGCGGCGTCGGCCTGCCGTTCCGCGCGCACGGTGAGCGTCACATGGCCGCGGCTCACTTTCTGCCGCATGGCCTCGCGCACATCGGTTTCCCAGCGCCCGAAGCTGCCGGGCAGTTTGATGCTCGGCGAAAAGAACCGGTGGTTCACCGTCCGCACGTCCACGAGGACGCGCAGCGGACCCACCGGGCCCTCCGCCTGGCCGAAGCCGGTCATCGATCGGATCACGACATACTCATGGCTTCGGCAATGAAATGCGGCTGAGCGGGGCAGTCAATCTCAATTCCAGAACTCCCACCGCATCCCGTACATCTGCACCGCCGGTGGCATGGTGATCCCGCGGATCTGCTCGTACTGACCGCCCGACAGATTGCGATACTGGTAGAACAGCGTGCCGCGCTGGATGCGGATCTCGAGGTGCGCGGTGGCCACCTGGGCCTTCTCGGTGATGCGGATATCGAGGTCCTCGCCTCGCACGCCGTAAAAGAACGGCGTTGCATCGCGCAGTTCGTACGAGAGGCGGGCGTTGATGCCGAACTCCCCCTTGGGGAATCGGCGCAGCCAGTCGCTGACCAGTGCGAGTTCGGCGCGCACCTGCAGCGGCGGCCGGCTGAACTGCCCCGTATTCCAGCGTATCGAGTACACGTCGAACCGCAGATCCTTGTACACACGGCCACGCGCGCCCACCAGCACGCCCTGGGCCGCCGGAGCCTCCAGCAGCACACCGGGCAGGCCGATCAGCTCGATGTTGGCATACCGCACGGCATCATCGCGGAACAGACCGCCGATCAGCCAGAGGTCCTTGTAGCGAATGGCCCCCTGCGCGCGCAGGGAACTCGATGCACGCCGGGCGCCCGATACCGGCAGGTCGCCCGAATCGTCGAGGGAGCCCGACTCCGGCACGCTGCTGGAGTCGTCGACGGGTGTGCGTGCGGTGGTCTGCGTTGGTGTGCGGGTGGCATGCGCCACATTGAATGCCAGCCATGACCTCGGACGGAATTGCGCCGTCACCTCGGTGCGATCGGTGGAATCCGGTCCCGAACGTTCGGCCCACGCCCCCACGGCGAACTGACGCCAGGTAAAACTGCCGCGGGCCGCCGGCGCATGCAGCGTCTGCCCATTGAGCGGCCGGATGCGATCGGTGAGCGATACCGACCAGCGGTCGGCGCGATACCCCACAGCCACCACCTGCTGCGTACGGGCGACGATCGTATCCAGACGTGCCGCGATGGAATCGGTGGCTGTCGTGTCGCCCGTGCTGCCGAACACCGTTTCCCCGATGGTGAAGCTGTCCGGTTCGATCTTCACCCGTGCCACGTGCACCATCGCCTGCGACCAGAGACCCGACAGGGTATCTCCATATCCCAGACGTACATACCCTTCACGACGTGCGCCTTTGTATGAAGGCAGGTTCGTGAACGATGTGGTGTCCCGCGAGAGATGCGCGTCACGCTCCCGTGCCCCGCCCTGGCCGTAGGCGTCCACGCTCCATTTGCCGCGCGCCCAACCAAAGCGACCCATGAAGAGCTGGACGTTGCCATCGCTGCGCAGACGCTGCGTGCTGCCCGTCGTGAAGGCCGACGTGCGTCCCGACTGCGTGGCCACCTGCTGGCCACCCGCCTGGAACATCAGCCCATTCCGCCAACGCCGCGCCACGAAGCCCCGGAAGGCATTCGTATTGAGGTCGCCCGTGAACACGTCCACGCGCGAGAAGGGCGTGATCCGGGTGGCGGAGAGTGTGCGCATCCACACCTTGATCTCCCCTGCTCCGCGCTCGATCACCAGTTCGTCGAGCGTCCAGAGCGGAATGTCCGTGAGATCGATGGTGCCGGCTCCGCGCGGATCGACGCCATCGAGTTCGATGCCGTCGAGGAAGTAACGAATGCGCCGCGCGTCGCCGTTGTAGGCCGCGGCATGAATGCCGGCCAGCCAGCCGCTCCGGAACGTCGTGACACCGGGCACACGGTCCAGCAGATCTGCCAGATTCATCGCGCTCGACGACAGGATCTGCTCACGATCGAACCGCAGTCGATCGGAGAGGTCCAGCGAAGCCGCCGGCATCTCGAACCGCGCCACGGGCGTCTTGATCGTATCGGCGAGGAACACCTGCCGGGCGCTGTCGCTGCGCGCGAGAATGCGCGCCCGCATCACCGAATCGGGTTCGGCAGGCGTGGTGTCACGGGGAGGAATGGGCAACGCAAGACGCACCGAATCCGCGCGTGCGGAATCGGGACGGACCTGCGCCGCCGCGGACGAGAGAGGCACCGTCATCGCCGTCATGACAGTCACCATGGTGCAGACCACCGCGGTCCTGCCGCATCGCATCGTTCCGGTTTCGGCGCGGTTGATCACCAGGCGGATCATCGAGCGGATCGCCACGCGGATCGGCGAACTGGTCTGCGAGTTGATCACCGACGCGCGCGGGCCCGCACGATTTCGACGAAGGTGCCCACCGGTGTTCCCGTGGGACCCTTGGGAATCCAGCCGAGATCGGTCTGGGAGTACGCGGTGCCGGCAACGTCGAGGTGCACCCATGGATATCCGTCGACGAACTCCTGCAGGAAGAGCGCCGCCGTGATCGATCCGGCCGCGCGACCGCCGGTGTTCTTGAGATCGGCCACGTCGGACTTGATCTGCTCCTTGTATTCGTCCCACAGCGGCATCGGCCATCCCGGCTCGCCCGCCGCCTGACCGGCCGCGAGCACTTCGTCGGTGGCACTCTGATCGCCGCCGAACACGCCCACGGCGTTGTGCCCCAGACCGATCACGATCGCACCCGTCAGCGTCGCGGCATCGATGGCGATGGCCGGATCGAAGCGCTTCGCGAACACCAGGAGATCGGCGAGGACCAGACGGCCTTCCGCGTCGGTGTTGATGATCTCGATGGTCTTGCCGTTCGACGCGCGCACCACGTCGCCCGGCTTCACCGCTTCACCCGATGGCATGTTGGTCGTGGAGCCCACGATACCCACCACGTTCACCGGCAGCTTGAGACGGCCGATGGTTTCCATCGCGCCCATCACGCCACCTGCGCCCGACATGTCGAACTTCATCCACTCCATCTCGGGCGCCGGCTTGATCGAGATCCCGCCGGTATCGAAGCACAGGCCCTTGCCGATGAGCACCACCGGCTGCTGCCCCGCGGGACCGCCCCGGTATTCCAGCGCCACCAGCTTGGGATCCTGCGACGTGCCCTGCGCCACCGACAGGAACGACCCCATGTTCGCCTCGGCGAGCTGCTGACGGCCCCACACCGTGAGCTGCATGCCATGGCGTTCGGCGATCTCGCGGCCCACCTCGGCAAACGTGTCGGGCGTGCAGACATTGCCCGGCATCTGTCCCAGACGCTTGGCGATGGCCTGTCCTTCGGCGATGGCCACGCCGGCGTCGAACGCCTGCTGCGATATCGCGCCTTCGGCCGCGAGCACGGTGATCGCGCTCACGCGTGCGCGACGATCCTTCTCCGGCGGTGGGGTCTGCAGGTCGGGATAGCTCCAGCTTCCCGCCGCCGCACCGATCACCAGCCCTTCGATGGCCGCACCGTCGGTGGTGGTGTCATCGGGAATCCAGAGCGCCAGTGCGCCCGTGCCGAGCTTGGTGGCCTGCCGCGCGGCGATGGCCGCGGCGCGACGGGCGGCGGTGCGGGACAGCGGAGCGCTGCCGCGTCCCACCAGCAGGATGCGCTGCACCCCGGCTTCCCCTCCGACCAACAGCAGCGTCTCGTCACGTCCCCCCCGGAAATCGCGGCGGGTCAGCGAACGCCCCAGCGCGCCGTGCACCAGCGCATCCAGCGGGCCCAGCGCGCCACTCAGCGCAACATCGTCCAGGGAAACGTCCTGCGGCAGGATGACGGCCAGCAGCGGCGTATCGAGCGATGTGGCGAGCGAAGCCAGCGACGCGGGCGCGGCGTGACGGAGCTGGAACGAGAGCGACATGTGAGTCGGGAAAGAGAAGAACCGGAATCCACCAGCAAAATGTAGTGCGAAGTCGCGCGGGGCCCATTCCGCCTACGTCTTCCGCCTACAACGCACGATGCCCGGTGTTCCCTGTCGGGACACCGGGCATCGCAAAAACCTCGAAAGCAACTGGGGCGGGTGGACTCGAACCACCAACCGTCCGATTAACAGTCGGATGCTCTGCCATTGAGCTACACCCCATCGGTTACTGCTCGGTAACGACGGCCGAACAATAATCACACGGCGGGTCTACGCGGGAGTGCTTCCCTGCGTTGAACGGGACGGAACATGCGATCCGACACCCAAACCACCCGGAGCCCGCAGAGGGACGGCAATGTAGTTCGTCTGGTCGGTGTGGCCAAGTACTACCAGATCCACGCTTTCATCGGCCTCGACCCAAAAACTACGAGGAGCGGAGGACTCGATGTCCCCTCCACTCCCCGCCGTGTTCGACGATCTGTTCGATCCTCCCGGCCTTCAGTGCCCAGAGTGGGGGTCGAACCCACAAGACCTTGCGGTCGGGGGATTTTGAGTCCCCTGCGTCTGCCAATTCCGCCATCCGGGCGCACCGACCGCTTCACCTGCCGGTACGAAGCACCAAGTGTACACGACGCGCGCCGCTGCCGCTACGCCGTCGGTGACCCCGGATCAGCGCTGATCCGGCTGGCGACGCGTCGGACTCGTCTCCGAATCGGTGGGCGAGTGCCGGTGTGTGCTGTCCCGGTCCATGCGACGACGCTGCATCTCCTGCATCCCTCGACGCAGCTCCTCCTGCAGCCCGAAGTACCGCACGCGCTGGATCGGCGACAGAAACTTCGCGAGTTCGCGCTGCTCCTGCTCCATGAGGTCGAGACGGCGACGTTCGAGCTTGGGCATCTGGTCGATCAACTCTCCGACCTTCGCTTCACTCGCCTTGTCGCCGGCCATCAGTTCACGACGCAGCGCCATGCGCACCCCGTATTCATCGCGACGCAACTGCCGGCGCGCCTCCTCCGTGCGACTCGCCACTTCACGCAGCTTGCCGTGCTGTTCGTCGGAGAGACCGAGACGCTGCTTCACGATCGCGTCGAGATGCTCCTGAAACCGACGCTCGAGTTGATCGCGCTGCGCCATGCCTCCACGATCGCCTTCCCCACCACGGCTCTTGCCGGGGGGACCACCCGGCGGAGCGCCCTGCGCCCCCAGTGCCGACGCACCGGGCAACCCCAGGGCAGCAACCGTGAGCATGACGCTCAGCATGCGCATGAACGACCTCCACGCACTTCGACTCCGCGTATTCACAGCGCGCCCCCGCGTGTGGCCACGAGCGGTATGCCCGGCAGTGGATCGGTGCTCGTGGCGCCGTCCCACTGGTCGAGACGATCGATCATGCCCTGCAGTTCTTCTTCCGTGTAGTCGCCGAGGTCGCCGTACGACACCGGCACGTCCGGCTGCGACACCAGTGTGCCACGCGTCTGCGCGGCCGGACCCACGGCCAGCGATTCGGCCAGCATATCCGACGCCGGCAGACTTTCCGCCACGGCCACGCGCGACACGCCCGGTTCGTTCGACGTCGGGTTGTCACGACGGGCAACCAGCAGTGAAGTACCACCCGCGATCATCACCGTCACCGTTGCCGCGATGCGCCACAGCGTCGATCCGCCCCACCGCTGCCGGCGGGATGGAGTGGTCGCGGGTGCCGACGGACGGATCGAGGGGCCCGGCAGGGACTCTGTCGACGGCGGTGCCGTCATGTCGGCGGTGGTGCGCACCAGCATCGGACGTGGCGGATGCACCAGCCCATCCGACGCTCCACCCTGCGTTCCATCCTGAGCCCGCGGCTTCGGCAGCCCGGCCACGATGCGTGCAACACGCGTGGCATCCATGGCGACCGGCTGCGGCCGCAGGGCGCGCACCGTACGCAACAGCGTGACATCACGCGCGCACGCGTCGCAGGTCGTCAGGTGCACTTCCACCTGCGACCGCTCCGCGTCGCTCAGCGACTCCGCCACGTAGTCGGGAAGCCGATCCTGCAGCTCCGGCGCCTGACACTCAGTCATCGAGAAACTCCTTCACCGCGCGTATCGCGTTGTGATAGTGCACCCGGGCCGACCCCTCCGTGGTGTCGAGGATCTCTGCGATCTCCCGGTAACTCCTGCCCTCCTGCACACGCAGCGTGAACACCTCCCGCTGCATGCGCGTCAACCGCGCCATCGCCTCCAGAATCCGCCGGGAGGCCTCGTCGGCCACCAGCGTATCGAGCGCATCGTACTCCGTCGCCAGATGCACGTCTTCCACCCCCACGTCCTGACCGCGTCGCGCCTGCGCGCGCCGGCGATCGATCACCAACCGACGTTCGATCGTGAACAACCAGGTCCTCAGTGAACTGTCTGACCGGAACGACTCCAACGCGCCGAACGCGCGGATGAACGTTTCCTGCACCAACTCGTCGACATCCTCGGTCACGCCCAGGCGTACCGCGAACCGGCTCAGGGCATCCACATGCCGCTCCACAATGGCCGTGGCAGCGCGCTCATCTCCGGCTTTCCACCGTTCGATGAGCTCACCGTCCACCGAGCCATCATCCCGGGGGTCGGCATGGATCATGCACGCCATCCCGTTTGACGGGACGAAGCGCTCTCCGTTAAGACACGCATCGGATCGGAAAACCCGGCCGGCCGGAGCACGCACCAGGTCGCCGGCGGGAGGAGGGACCGGGTCATCCCTGAAGCATCATTGACCAGGTCGCCCTCGGGCGGCAGGTTGCGGAGTATGACCGCTTCGTCACGTCGTCGCACAGTGGTTCCCGGCATCCCAGAGATCATCGCCCATCGCGGCGCTTCGCGCGAGTGCCGGGAGAATACCCTGGCCGCATTCGCCCGCGCCCTGGAGCTTGGCGCCGATGGCCTGGAGCTCGATGTACATGGCACCCGCGACGGGGTGCTGATCGTGCATCATGATCCGGTCATCCGGCTGGCCGATGGCGACTCGGCGCCCATCGCCACGCTGCATTCGGCGGACATCGCCGCCATGCGCCTCCCGGGTGGCGACCCCGTTCCCACGATCGATGAGGTCTTCGAGCTGGTGGGCGACCGCGCCACGGTCTACGTGGAAGTGAAAGCCGCCCGCGTGGAATCGCTCGTCTCCTCGGCCATCGCGCGTCACCCGGACGTCCCCGTGGCCGTGCATGCCTTCGATCACCGCATTCCGGTGGAAGTGCGCGCGCTGAGCCCAGGGTTGTCCATCGGGCTGCTCAGTGCGTCCTATCCGCTCGACGTGCGCGCCGTGCTGCTGCCTGCGGCGGCCGAGTCCTGGTGGCAGCACGTAGAGCTGATCGACGAGGCCCTCGTGCATGACGTACACGCCGCCGGCGCCCGCCTCATTGCCTGGACGGTGAACGACGTGGAGCAGGCGCGCGAGCTGGCCGGGTGGGGCGTGGACGCGCTGTGCACGGACAGCCCGGGGGAGATCCGGGCGGGGATCGGCGGATGAGGTTTGTGGTTCTGGGGATCTGGGTTTGGAGGTGAATAACCGGGTTCCGGGTCGCGCGTGACGCGAGACTCGTGACTCAAAACCCGGCTGTTTCACCCCGAACCCAAGACCCAGAACCCGGCCGTTCACCCCCCAACCCAGCTCCCCGGAACCCGGAACCCGCGCTCAGCCCCCAGCCGCCGGCCCCGCCGTCTCGTCCCGCGGCGGTTCCGGCGCCGGTGTCGGTGCGGCCGGAGACGGCGTGTCGGTCATCCCCGCCGCCGCCCGCGCGTTCGCCAGCTCCGTCTCCATCCGGCGCGCCTCGGCGTCCTTTGTACGCAACGCATCCATCAGCCGGGCGCGGGCATCGGCATCGAGATCCCCACCGGCCTCCGCGGCGCGGAAGACCGCATACCCCAGCGCCTCGGCGGCCTTGTCGGCCTGTTCGCGGGCCCGATAGGCATCGAGACGCAGCTTTCCCTCGTCGAACACGTCCTGGGCCGCCTTGCCCGCCTTGTCGATTCCCTGTTTGACCTTGTCCCAGAGCGCCATGGCGCGAATCCTCGTCGGTTTCCCGGCTGATGACGTGAGAAGGGGCCCGGGGCATCGTGGGCCCTGCACTTGGTAGTCTTTACGTACCGGAAGCGGCAAAGTTGCGCGAGGGGGTGGGTGCTATACGAGCCGCACGGCTGACGCCATCGCAGGTCGGGATACGAAAGAAGGCAGGTGCACCGAAGTGCCCTGCCTTCCCGACCATACGTGAACCGGGAAGCTTACGCTTCGACCGCTTCCTCGATCTCGACTTCCACGTACTCGACGGGGACGACGTTGACCTTGTAGGCCTTCTTGCTCTTGTGCGCGAACTGCACGACGCCGTCGACGAGCGAGTAGATCGTGTAGTCGGTGCCCATGCCCACGTTGGCGCCCGGATGCCACTTGGTGCCGCACTGACGCAGGATGATGTTGCCTGCCGTGACGAACTCGCCGCCGTACTTCTTGATGCCGCGGTACTTCGGATTCGAATCGCGGCCGTTGCGGGAGGAGCCGACGCCCTTCTTATGTGCCATGACGAATACTCCGGAAAGGAAGCGCTGTGCAGCCCGGCATGGGCCTCAGCGCCGCCGGCGCTCAGCCGAGGGTGATGTCCTTGATACGAACTTCCGTGAACTTCTGCCGGTGACCCTGCTTGCGGGCATAGTTCTTCCGGCGCTTGAACTTGAAGACGATGATCTTGTCATCGAGGCCATGCTTCACGATCTCGGCCGTGACCTTCGCGCCCGAAAGCGTGGGCACGCCCAGACGCACCTGCGCGCCGTCGGAGCCAAGGAGGACGTCGTTGAATTCGACGGCCGTGCCGGCTTCGCCCAGCAACGAAGGAATCCGAAGGGTCTTGCCCGGCTCGGCGCGGAACTGCTTGCCGCCGGTGCGGATGATCGCGTAGCTCATGGTTCTATCCAAGTGGTATCGTTCCAAACGTAGCCTAGTAGCTTACTGCGGATAGGCTTACGTGTCAACTGATGACGGCGATAGGAAGCAGGAGGGAGCTGGTCCGGGGGACAGAGGTCGCCAGACGGGAACGCGGTCAGTCTGACCACCTTCGTCCCCCTGACCAGCTCCCTCCTGTCCGCTGTTGCGCTCCCACGTGCCGACCCCCGCCGAAGCCGCGCCGCCGCACCAACTCCTGCGGCCCACCCCACAACCCCACTCGCCGTCGCTAGGCGAGCGCGTACTGCTGCGTCACATCCCGCTGCGCCCCGCGCATCACCAGCTTGATCTCGTCGGGCTTGAGCAGGGGATCGTCCCGCAGTTCCAGCGAGAAGCCGGCCATCTTCTCCAGCCGCTTCATGAAATCGTGCTCCTGCTCGAGCACATGCAGCGCCACTTCGGGGTGCAGCCGCAACACCACCGGCTCCTTCCGCCCTTCCGCCGCCATGCGCCGCACCGCCCGCTCCGTGCGCCGCACGATGGTCTCCGGGGTGAACACCCGGCCCGTTCCGCTGCACGTCGGACAGCCCTGCGTCATGCTGTGCCAGTGGCTCTGCCGCACCCGCTGACGGGTCATCTCCACCAGCCCCAGATCCGACACGGCAAACGCCTTGGTCCGGGCCCGGTCGCGGCCCAGATGCGTGCGCAATTCGTGCAGCACCTTGTCGCGGTTGGACTGCGTCTCCATGTCGATGAAGTCGCAGACGATGATGCCGCCCACGTCGCGCAGCCGGAGCTGGCGCGCGATCTCCCGCGCCGCTTCCGTGTTTGTCTTGAGGATGGTCTTCTCGGGATCCTTCTTGCCCGTGTACCGTCCCGAATTGACGTCGATGGACACGAGCGCTTCGGTGGGCTCGAAGATCAGATACCCACCGCTCGGCAGATCGCACCGCCGCTTGAACAGATCGCGGATTTCCGTCTCGATGCCTTCGCGGTCGAACAGCGGCACCGAGTCTTCGTAGAGCTTCACGCGCTCCACCAGTTCGGGCGCGATGCCCTGCAGGTATTCGGTGATCTCGTTGTACACCTGCTTCGAGTCCACCAGCACCCGCTCCACCTTGGCGCTGAACAGGTCGCGCACCAGGCCGCGGGTCACGTTCGTTTCGCGGTGCACCAGCGAAGGCGCGCGCGTGAACTGCGTCTTCCGCTTGATGCGCTTCCAGTTGTTGATGAGCGTCTGGAGTTCGCGTTCGAAGGTTTCCTTCGTGGCGTCTTCCGACACCGTGCGTACGATCACGCCGCCGGCATCGTCGGGGAGCATCTCGCCCACCATGGCCCGCAGACGCTGACGCTCGGACCGCTCGTCGATCTTGCGGCTCACCCCCACCTTGGAGGCGAAGGGCATATACACGAGGAACCGGCCGGCCAACGACACCTGCGCCGTGACGCGCGGGCCCTTGGTGGAGATGGGTTCCTTGGTGATCTGGACGAGGATTTCCTGTCCGCGCTTGAGCAGATCCTGAATGGGACGCACTTCGCGACGGCCGCGTCGTCCGCCGCCGCCTCCCCCCTGCTCTTCGCTGGACTCGTCGTCGTCCTCGTCATCGTCGTCGGACACCTGGGCGTCCTCGACCACGACGTCGGCCGCGTGCAGAAACGCGGACTTTTCCGTACCGATGTTGACGAAGGCGGCCTGAATACCGGGCAGCACTGCTTCGACCTTCCCCAGATAGACGTCTCCCACCATGCGGCGGGCGTCGGGGCGGTCGACGAGCAGTTCAACCAGTTGGCCGTCCTCGATGATGGCGACGCGCGTTTCGCGCGGCGTCGCATTCACCAGGAGCTCTCTCTTCATTAATTGCCTGTCGTACACCTCGGCGGCAGCGACTCTGGGCACCGGAGTGACGACGAACAGGTGATCCTGCGGGACTGCCCACTCGAACCTCTCGATTGGTGCCGAATGGCATTGACCGAAAGCCGCGCATGGGCGACGTCACAAGGCTCCCCCGGGTGTGACCGATCGTTCAGGCGAATCGCGCCGGAGGTGCAGGCCGTCCCCCGTACGCCGCGGCTCGTTCTGGCCACGGTGGCGGGAGGCGCACACCCCGGAATTCACGCGATCGCCCGCGATCGACGCGCACGCGGATGCGTGGGACGCGTGTCACAAAACGGGACGTGTGGCGGGGTCGGGCGGTGGCACGCTGGCCACGGAAGGAAACCGGCCGGCCCACGCCACCAACGCAAACGGTCGCGAGTCGCACGAACCGCCGGCGCCGGAAGCGACGACTGTGAAAACCTCACATCAACAGTACCAACGCCGAAGGGGTCCCGCAATGCGCCAACGCAATGCGAGACCCCGTTCTCATTCTCAGGCGATCCCCTCAGGCCGGCGCCCGGCCATCCTCAGGCCATCAGGTCCTTGAGCAGGTGGCGGGCGATCACCAGCCGCTGGATCTCGCTGGTCCCCTCGCCGATCTCGCAGATCTTGGCGTCCCGCATGTAGCGCTCCACCGGATAATCCTTGGTGTAGCCGTACCCGCCGTGCACCTGGATGGCCTTGATGGTGGCCTTCATGGCCACCTCCGAGCAGAACAGCTTGGCCATCGCGGCCTCCTTGCTGTACGGATGCCCGTTCTGGGACAGCCAGGCGGCGTGGTACATGAGATGGCGGCCGGCCTCGATTTCCGTGGCCATGTCCGACAGCTGGAACTGCAGCCCCTGGAATTCGGCGATCGGCTTGCCGAACTGTTTGCGCACACTGGCGTACTTGAGCGATTCCTCGAGCGCGCCCTGCGCGATGCCGATGGACAGCGCGGCGATACCGATCCGACCGGCGTCCAGCGTCCGCATGAAGTTGATGAAGCCCAGCCCTTCGGTGCCCAGCAGATTCTCGGCCGGCACTTCCACGTTGTCGAACAACAGCTCGCGCGTGTCCGACGCGCGCCAGCCCATCTTGTCTTCCTTCCGGCCGGCCGAGAAGCCCTTCATGTTCGGCAGCGAGTCATCGTGACCCACGCCGTACGTGCGGCAGGCGTCCAGGTCCACCGATTCCTTCGTGAGAATGAAGGACGAGATGCCCTTCGTGCCCTGCGACGGATCGGTGACGGCCGTGACCACGAAGATCTCGCCGACGCCCGCGTGCGTGATGAACCGCTTGCTGCCGTTGAGGATGTACTTGTCGCCCTGCTTCACGGCCGTCGTGCGCGTACCGCCGGCATCACTGCCGGCCGCTTCCTCGGTGAGTCCGAAACCGCCGAGTACTTTGCCGCTGGCCAGCAGCGGCACGTAGCGCTGGATCTGTTCGGGTGTTCCGAACTTCACGATCGGCGAGGTCCCGAGCGTGGTGTGGGCGCTGATGGTGATGGAGTGCGACGCGCACACCTTGGCCAGCTCTTCGATGGAGATCATGAAGCTGATCGTATCGAAGCCTGCCCCACCCATCTCTTCCGACCAGGGCACACCCAGCAGCCCCAGCTCGCCCATCTTCTTCACGTTCTCCCAGGGGAACGTGGACGCTTCGTCGTGCGCGGCGGCTACGGGCGCGACTTCGTCGCGCGCAAACGCGCGCACCATGTCACGAACAGCGAGGTGCTGTTCGGAGAAGTACAAACTGTCGTGCATTGCTGACGGCTGGAGGGAGCGGAGGTCGGGAACGTCACGGCGAAAGGCGGGACCGCATCCGCGACGTCAGGCTGCGGGCGACGCCTGTGGCAAGGCCCGTGGCACCTGACGACCGGGATGTGGTGACTCCCAGGCAGCGATCGCACGCACCACACTGCGGACGCGCCTCGGGATCCCCAAAATAGCGCAGCACGAACGCTCGGCGGCACTGCCGCGTCTGCGCATAGCGCTGCATGGCATCGAGTCGACTCAGGTCCGCCCGTCGACGACGCTCCATGGCCTGCCAGTCCACCGGCAGCCATTTCGCATCCCGACTGCGTGGATCGAGCACAAAGCCACCCCCTCTACGCGTCCATGTGAGGAACTGCTGGGTTGCCAGCCGTTCGAGAACGGGGACGATCCCCATCGTCCCACCGAATCCCGGCGGCAGGCCATCGAGATCGACGGCCGCTCCAGCCTCGAGTGAGCGTCCGGTGGCTCGCCAGAGTGCGCGCAGCACTTCCCGGTCGTAGGCCCGGTCCCCGCGCAGCTCGCGGGTGATGCGCGCCGGACTGGCCAGGAGACGGATATGCACCGGTCCGCCCGCCGTCACATCTCTGGTACAGGCACCCGCGGCCAGCAGCACACGCAACGCGGCCTCGATCTGCGATGCGCTGAAGGTGGTCGACAGGCGGCGCATGATGTCGTCCGGCGAAAGCGGCACCCGACCCGCGGCATCGGCCGCGCCCCGCAACGCATGCCACGTGCGTTCGATGACCCCACGCGACGGATGGGTGTTGGTGATGAAATACTCGTAGGTGAAGCGGTCGGCGTAGCTGTACAGCAGAATGCAGGTGCTGGTGTGGCCATCCCGACCGGCGCGTCCCGCCTCCTGGTAATACGCTTCGAGGGATCCGGGCATGGCGTGATGTACCACCAGCCGCACATCGGGCTTGTCGATCCCCATGCCGAACGCGCTGGTGGCCACGATCACGCGCGCGCGTTCCTCCATGAAGGCATCCTGCGCCCGTTGTCGCAGCCGATCGTCGAGTCCCGCATGATAGGCGATGGCTCTGATGCGCCCACGCACGAGCATGGCGGTGACCCGTTCCACGGATTTGCGGGTGGGCGCATACACGATCGACGGCGCCGTTTGATCGCGCAGCAGCGTGATGGCCGCCGCGTCCTTGTCCCGCTGCGTGCGTGCGGGCTGTACGTGATAGGTGAGGTTGGTGCGATCGAAGCCGCCGATGACGATTTCGGGATTCCGCAACGCAAGTTGGCGTGTGATATCCGCGCGGGCCGACGGGGTGGCCGTGGCGGTCAGGGCCACCGTCTGGGGATCGCCGAGTCGTTCGCGAATGTTGCCGATACGGCGATAGCTCGGACGGAAGTCGTGTCCCCATTCACTGATGCAGTGCGCCTCGTCGACTGCCAGCAACGCAATGCCGATGTCGGCCAGGTGCTGCAAGGTGCGCCCCGCCTCCATGCGTTCGGGCGCGAGGTAGAGCAGTCGCAACGATCCATCGCGCGCGCGCGCCATGCGATCGGTGGTCTCCGCCATCGAGAGGGTGCTGTTGATGTACGCCGCCTCGATACCACGCCGTGCCAACGCCTCGACCTGATCCTTCATGAGGCTGATGAGCGGCGAGATGACGATGGTCAATCCTCCCCGCACCAGTGCCGGTACCTGAAAACACAACGACTTCCCACCGCCGGTGGGCAGCACGATCAGGGCATCGCGACCGGACAATACTGCCTGCACGGCACGCAGTTGCGGCGCCCGGAAGTCGGGATATCCGAAATGGCGGAGCAACGTGGCGCGGGCCTGCTCCAGCGTGCCGTAGGCGTGCGGTGACGCGGTCGGTGACATGAGCGATGACATGCCTGCAGCGTACATGCATCGCGCGATTCGTGTGACATCAATTCATTGCGTGCGTCATCGAATCGTTTCGGGGAGGGCTGCCGGAGGCATCGATGATATCCCCAACAGCAGAACGCAGATCGAGCGGATGTCGCGGCAACGCGCGGATACAGATCATCTCCGCCGCAGGGTCGGTGTGTTTCTGTACGATCCGTTCAATCTGTGTTATGCGGTTGCTGTTGCCGATTCCGCAATCCGCGCCGATCTGCAATCTCGTCCCGCTTTACACAGCCCGCGCAAAATGTCCGCGCGTGAATGCGCCATCGAGCAGCGTACGGGAGGCCGAGCCCACGGTGGTCGCTCCAGAAGCCAGCGCATCGAGCGCTTCACGATAGGCGCGGACGAGGGCCTGCACCGGATCGCCGGGGACGTTGAACACCATCTGGTATCCACGAATGCCCTGAGACCAGAGCGCCGGAAGATACTCGGAGCCGTCGATGGGGCGGGAATGCAGCAACCGGTTGCGACAGGCGCTGTCGGTGGCCACGCCGAAGGTGTAGCCCGCCGGATCGGTGAGCGACACCTGCGGGTGTTTCTGCACGCAGAGATCGCGGCACGTCGTCGGTACCCGATCGAAGGCCGCACTCAGCACGCAGTGTTCGATGGTCATGCCCTCCGGACGACCGTACACCAGTACGTCGAAGCCGGCACCGCCCCAGGGCGCGACCAGCATCTGCAACTCGTCCACCGTGAGCTCGATGGATGCCACCACCCGCGATGCACCGAACTCGAACATCGTGGCCGCGGTGTGCTGGTTGAACACGTTCGTGGCGTAGTCGGCAATCACATCCCGGGTGGCGCCGAATTCATGCATCAATCCGAGATGCCCGCTCAGCAACGGCAGCTCGAGTGCCAGCCACGGCGCGATCTGCCGCCGCTCTTCAGGACGCACGATGGTGGGTGTCCGGAGACGCAGCCCAATGCCCTGCTCGGCGAGTTCATCCCGCAGCGCGATGACGCGGCTGCGCGGGGGCGCCGGATGCCGCAGGAATGGATCGAACACGATTTCCGTCGCACCGCCCGCCGCGGCTTCGCGCGCTGCCGCGAGATCGTACACGATCGCCCGCAGGGCATGAGGTGTCTCGGCAGGGACCGCCGACGGAACCATCGGCGGAACGATCGGCATCGTGTCCGCCGCGATCGGCACATGGGCGACACATTCTTCGATTCGTGCCGTTCGCACGGCCGCATCGCTGAGTTGTGCCCAGCCCAGTTGCTGCTCGAGTTGTTCCACGGCGTCCTGACGCAGGCGATTGAGCTCGCTCACCGGCAGGAAAAGTCCTTCCCCCAGACCGGTGATGTCCACCGCGCCCAGTTTGAAGGGGGTGCCGCCCAGGCGACCCAACTGTTCGCGCAGTTGCGTCATGTCCAGCGCGCGCTTGCTGGCCGGCGCGAGCATCACCTCACCACGCACCGTCACCTCGATGTCCCCCGTTCGCCACAGCGTCTTGAGGGGACCACCGGCATGACCGAAGCAGCGCACGTCAACCCGTGCGAGTCCCACACGATCTGGCACGGACACATTGGCGTACGACGCCTGCGCGTTGCTCAACAGCGTCACATCGCTGGTGCGCACCACACGCCAGCCATCCGCCACGCGAGTCGGACGGAGGCCGCTGCGCACGGTGATCACCTGGCGATGCAGGCGCTCCCCGGCATCCTCCGCACCATCACGGGTCCCAACGGTGCGCACGCGCTGCACGGTGCCGCCGATGCTCGCGGCGGATGCGGGCTCCGGTGATTCGAAACCCAGCCCGTCACCAACGGCCAGGGGACGCGTCACCTCCACCACGAGATCACCACCCTCCTGCCCCACCACCGTGCCGATCGTGAGCCCACGATTGTCCGGTTGGGTGCGCGTGATGTACTCACGCCCCTGCCGCCCACCGTACATGCCACCGGTGTTGCCGCGGCTGAAGATCTGCACCAGCGGCTCCACCTCTTCGATGGAAGGCGCGCGTCCCTCTTCACCGCGGGCGATGCCATCGAGCCAGCCCCGATAGGCTTTCGTGACCGTGGCCACGTATTCGGGCTTCTTCTTGCGGCCTTCCACCTTGAGGCAGCCGATGCCCAGCTTCGCGATGGCCTCGAGATGATCGTGCGCCGCCAGGTCCTTCGTGCTGATCAGGTACCCGGTGTCGAGTGTCTCACCCGTCAGGTCGTCGTTGAGCGTGTAGTCCTTGCGGCACGATTGTGCGCACGACCCGCGGTTGGCGGAACGTTCACTGATCATGCCCGACATGAAACACTGTCCCGAATACGAGATGCAGAGCGCACCATGCACGAAGGTCTCGAGTCCGAGATCGGGCACCGCTTCGCGAATGGCCCGGATGTCCTCGAGCGTGTTCTCGCGGGCGAGCACCACACGTTCCAGGCCCAGCTTCTGCATCACCTGCGCACCGGCGACATCGTGCACCGTCATCTGCGTGCTGCCATGCACCTCGAATTGCGGATACACCTGCTGGATGAGGCGCACCACGCCAAGGTCCTGCACGATGGCCGCATCGATACCACGATCGATGCACTCGCCCAGGTAGCTCAGCGCTTCGTTCAGCTCATGGGGTTTGATGAGCACATTGAATGTGAGATACACGCGCACCCCGCGCGCATGCGCGATGGCGCAGGCCTGCCCCAGTTCGTCGAGCGAGAGCTGCGCGCCTTCATCCCGGGCATTGTACATGGACGCCCCGAGGTACACGGCGTTCGCGCCATTGGCGACGGCCGCGCGGACGGCATCGAGCGTACCGGCAGGGGCAAGCAGTTCAGGGATGTGACGATGGGGCATCCTCTGAATCTAGCGGATTCCGGTATCCCCGAGGAGCGGCGGGACGGCACCGGTCTGTGCCGTGGGCACTCCCCCGCCGTTCCCGCTACTTCATCATCACGTCCGGCCCCATCGGCACATTGCCGAGCGCCTTGTTGATGGCGATATAGCTGGTGTGCAGACGGCCCTCCGCCGCCATCGCATAGCGGCGCGTGCGCAGAAAGAGCCGCCGGCTCTCGAGGACCGCCGTGTAATCGACGATGCCCGCCGTGTATCGCGCCTGCATGAGGTCATGGGCATCGGAGGCGTTGCGCACGCTCCCCCAGAGCCCTTCCGCGCGTTGCCGCTCCGCCGTGTAGGCGTTCACGGCATCATCGATGTCCCGCCATGCCCTGAGCACCGTCTGCTGGTATTGCACCGCGGCTTCCTGCTGCTCCAACTCCCGCAGTTGCACCACGGCCCGGCGCCGGCCCCGGTCGAACAGCGGCAGGTCGAGGCTCGGACCCACCGACCAGGTATGGCTTCCCCAGTCGGCGAATTCGCCGCGCAGATAGGATTCGTAGCCGAAGCGCGCGCCGAGCCGGATGCTCGGATACAACGCCGCACGGGCGATGCCGATGCCCGCCGTCGCGCGCCGCAGGCGGGCTTCGGCCGCGCGGATGTCGGGTCGACGCAGCGCGACCTCCGAAGGCAGTCCGAACGCCAGATCGGGGAGTGGCATCTGGATATCGACATCGCGGGCGGCGAGCAGATCACGCAGGGCGCCGGGGCGTTCGCCCAGCAGCGCGGCGATCTGGTTGGAGATCGCCCCTTCCTGTGACAGCAGGAGCGACAATTGGGCCCAGAGGGTGCGGTCGATCTGCTGTTGCTCGAGCGCCAGCTGATCGCGTACACCACTCTGCACCTGCGCCTCGGTGATTTCCAGGTGCTCCTCCAGCACCGCGGCCTCCTCGCGCACCAACTGGATCTGGCGTTGGGTGACGCGCAGGTCGACGTAGTTGCGACCCACGTCACTGACCAGGGAAAGCCAAGCCATTTCCAGCAGGGCCTTCTGCTGGTCCACGTCGGCATCGCCGGCCTCGATGGACCGACGTGTCCGGCCCCACAGGTCCAGTTCCCACGACGCATCGAAGCCGGCCTGATACAGTGTGAACGGTTCACTCAGCAGTTCCACCAGCTTCGAGCGATTGCCGCCGATGGCGTCGATCATGCGGGTACCGGCGCCATACTCGCTCTGCCGCTGCCCGGTGACCCCGGCGCCCAAGCCGGCCTGCGGCCCGCGTTGCGCCGCCACGATACCGCGCTGTACGCGAGCCTGGGCAAAATGCAGCGCCGCCGTGCGGAGATCGGGGCTCGCGGTGAACGCGCGCTGTATCAGGCTGTCCAGCACGGGGTCATGGAAGGCGCGCCACCAGTCGACGCGCAGCGGTTGTGCGGTGACCGTCTCGTACAGCGTCGAGTCCGTGCTGCGCCAACTGGTCCAGGTGTCGGGGGCGACCGGCGTGGGTTTCACGAACTTCGGGCCCACCGCACACCCTGTGGCCAGCACGACGAGGGCCGCGCGCCCGAGGGCGCCGATGCGCGATGGGCAATGAAGGCTACGAAGCAGAGCAGTCATGGTGACGCGCATGATCAGGACATCCGGTTGCGGAACAGCCACGCCGCCAGCGGCAGCGTCACGGCGGCGAGCACGAACAACGGAATGAACGCGGGCCAGACCTCGGCGAGTCCTGCCCCTTCGAGATACACCCCACGCACGATGCTCATGCCGAAGCGCAGCGGATTGGCATACGTCGCGACCTGCAGCACCCGCGGCATGTTGCGCACCGGCGTGAGCAATCCGGACAGCAGCATCAGCGGCATGATCAGCAGGAAGGTGTAGAGCATCGCTTGCTGCATGCTCATCGAGAGCGCCGAGATGGAGAGGCCCACGCCCACCACGGCGATGTTGAAGGTGAGTAGCCCCAGATAGAGCAGCCCCACCGATCCGTTCATCGGGATCCCGAACCAGAACCGGATGATCAGGAAGATGATGGTGGACTGCAGCAGTCCCACGAGAATGGCCGGCAGTGCCTTGCCGATCAGGATCTGCATGGGCGTCAGCGGTGTCACCAGCAACTGATCGAACGTGCCCTGTTCGCGTTCGCGCGCCACGGACAACGCGGCCAGCAGCAGGGTCTGGATCATGCTCAGCGCGGCGATCAGTGCCGGCATCAGATTCCAGCGCGATTCGAGGTTGGGATTGTACCAGGCGCGCCGTTCGATGGTGACCGCGGGAGTGTTCGCTGGCGTACCGCCGCTCCGTGCATCACCGCCCAGCGTGGCGTTGTATCCGGCCACAATCGCGCCCACGTAGGCAGACGCCGCGCCGGCCGTCGAGGAGTTCCGGCCATCGAGAATCACCTGCAGCGGAGCGCGCTGGCCCGCCGCCAGCCGCACCTCGAAATCGGATGGAATGCCGATCACCATCAATGCCTTCCCGGCGTCGATTTCGCCGGCGATCTGACTGGATGACGTCAGCGTGGCGTCGCGCACGAACACCCCGGTGCCATCCAGTCGGGCGAGCAGGGCGATGGACGCCGCGCTCCGGCTCTGGTCCAGCACCGCGTACGGCACATGTTTGAGATCGTACGTGGCGCCGTACCCGAACAGCAGCCCCTGCAGCAATGCCGGCGCCAGCAGGATGGCGCGACTGGACGGCTCCTTGAGGATCGCCCGCAGTTCCTTGACGATCAGCGCACCGATCTGGGCCATCGTGGCCACGAAAGACGACGGCATCAGTCGAGTCTCTTGCGCAACGTTCGCTGCGTCGCCCAGGCCAGCACCACCGCATACGCCGAGAGAATGATGGTGCTGCGCAGAATCGCCGACCAATCGTTGCCGGCCAGGAACAGGGTCTTGATCAGACCCATGAAATGGGTGGCGGGCAGCACATGACTCACGACCCGGATGGCCATCGGCACGTTGCGCAGATCGAACACGAACCCGGACAGCATCAACGCCGGCATGAAGCTGGCCACCAGCGCGATCTGACTGGCCTGGAACTGGTTGCGTGTGACACCGGAAATGAACAGTCCCAGCAGCAGTGAAACCGTGAGGTACAGCATCGAGATCAGATAGATGATCGACAGCGACCCGCGAATGGGCACGTGAAAGAGAAACCTCGCCGCCAGGAGGCACAGGACGAGATCGATGGCGCCGATCACGAGGTACGGCACGAGTTTGGCCAGCACGAGTTCCATCGGCCGGACCGGTGTCACGAACAACGCCTCGAGGGTACCACGTTCCCATTCCCGCGCGATCAGCAGCGAGGTGAGGAACGCGCCGATCAGCGTCATCACCAGCACGATCAATCCGGGCACCAGATACCACGTACTGATGCCGGCCTCGTTGAACCACATGCGCTGCACCACCTCGACGCCGCCCATGGCGAACGGCTTGTTGCCTGCCCGCTCGACCTGTCGCTGCGCCCAGGTGCCGATCGCGCCGCTGACATATCCTTCCACCGTCTGCGCGGTGCTGGAGTTGGCGCCGTTGAGCACGAGCTGGATGCGGGCGTCTCCGGCCGCGAGACGACTCGGAAAATCCACCGGAATGCGCACGATGGCGTCGACGTCACCGGCGCGCAGGCGCGCCTCGGCGTCGACCATGCTGGTCGTCCACACCGGCGTCAGGTAACTGGTGCCCTGGAGCCCATCCACCACGTCACGCGCCACGGGAGACGTGTCTTCGAGCACCACCGCAACAGGTGCGTTCTTCACGTCGAAGGACAGACCGTACCCGAAGAGCAGAATCAGCGCTGCCGGCAGCAGCAGTCCGACGGCCATGTTGCTCCGGTCGCGCAGCATCTGCCGCACTTCCTTGCGCAGCAACGCCATGAAGCGCCTGGTGAAACCGGCGGTGTTCATGTGGCGCTCGTGACGGTGTTCATGTCAGCACTCTCCCAGCAGGACGCGAACCGTTCGCCCGGCCCTGTTCGACGATGGCAATGAAGGCCTGGTTCATGTCCGTGCTGCCATCACCCCCGGCCTGTTCACGAACCTCCTGTGGTGTGCCAAGGGCCAGCACCTTCCCGCCATCCTGGATGGCGATGCGGTCGCAGTATTCCGCTTCCTCCATGAAGTGCGTGGTCACGATGATGGTCACGCCACTCTGCGCGAGTGTGGTGATGGTGCGCCAGAACGCCCGGCGGGCCAGTGGGTCGATGCCGCTCGTGGGTTCGTCGAGGAACAGGATTTCCGGCTCGTGCAACAGGCCGGCAGCCATGGCCAGGCGCTGTTTGTAGCCGGTGGGCAACAGCCCGCTGACAGCCCTGGGCTCGAGGCCGAACTGATCGATCATCGCAGCCACCCGCACGCGCCGGGTCTCACCGTGCAATCCGTAGGCGCCGCCAAAGAACTCCAGGTTCTCGCGCACGGTCAGATTGCCATACAACGCGAATTTCTGGGAGACATATCCGATGCGTCCGCGGGCCTTCGCGCGAGCCGTGCGCAGATTGAGCCCCGCCACCTCGAGATGCCCGCTGGTGGCCGGCAGCAGGCCGCACAGCATGCGAAAGGTCGTGGTTTTCCCTGCGCCGTTGGGCCCCAGCAGCCCGAAGATCTCTCCCCGGGCCACGTCGAACGACGTGCTGGCCACGGCGGTGAAATCGCCGAACTTGCGCACCAGATCGCGCACGACGATCACCGGCCCGCTGTCGTCGGCGCTGGTTCCGGCGCTGGCCCTGACCCGTGCACCTTCTGGAGCGACGCCAAAAGCAACAGTCGGAACCTTCGCGGAAGTGTCGGATGGAGCGCTCCTCTCCTGATGCTGGCGCAGCAGCATCATGAAGGCGTCCTCGAGTTCCTCCGGTCGTGCCTGGTGTGCGATATCGCCCAGCAGTGCGTCGAGTGCCTGCTCATTCGTCTCGGGACGCCGGATGAAACACACCGCCCCGCCCCTGGGCACCGCATCGATGATCAGCGCGTCGGCGTCGATCAGATGCGCCTGCAGATTGCGCGCGGGCACACCCACCGGCGGCGTCGCCGTGAACGTCAGTCCGTGGGCACGTGCGGTGAGCGCCGCCGGTGTGCCGTCGGCCAGCAGGCGGCCTTCATGCATCACGAACACCTGCGCGCAGCGTTCGGCTTCGTCCATGTAAGCCGTGCTGACGATCACGCTCAGGTTCTCGTCGTCGACGAGCTGTTGCACGATGGTCCACAGGTCGCGCCGCGACAACGGGTCCACGCCTACACTGGGCTCGTCCAGCAACAACAGATCGGGTGAGCGCACCAGTGTGCAGGCCAACCCCAGCTTCTGCTTCATGCCGCCCGACAGATTGCCCGCCAGTCGATCGGTGAAGCGGGCCAGGTCGGTCATCTCCAGCATGCGCGCGAAACGTTCACGACGCACGTGCTGCGGAACGCCATGCAGATCGGCATACAGGTCGAGATTCTCCTGCACGCTCATGTCCTCGTACAACCCGAAGCGCTGCGGCATGTAGCTGATGCGGTCCTGCACCGCCTGCGGATCGTGAGCCACGTCGATACCCAGCACATGCAGACGACCGGCGTCGGGCCGGAGCAGCCCCGCCATCATGCGCAGGAGCGTGGTCTTGCCTGCCCCATCCGGCCCCACCAGCGCTGTCAGTTCACCCGCCCGCACGGTGAGCGACACGTTGTCGACGGCGAGCAATGGGCCGCCGCTCGGCGCGGTGAACACCTTGCGCACACCCTCGGCGGCGACCGTGGAATCGGCGGTGCTCATGTTTGGCTCATGTTTCGCTCATGTTCCGTTCATGCGTTGCGCATCACTTCGCGGCAGCGCGCGTTACATGAACCGTCGCCGGTTGCCCCAGACGCAACACATCCCCAGGGTCCTCGACCAGCACACGCACCTCGTAGACGAGACTGGTACGCAGTTCCTCGGTCTGCACCGACTTGGGTGTGAATTCGGCCACCGACGAGATGTATCCCACCTTGCCCATGATCGGCCTGTCGGGCTGTCCATCGGTGACCACGCGCGCCGGCATGCCAGACGTGATCCGGCCGAGGTCGGGTTCGCCCACGTAGACACGCACCCACTTGGGCTGTGTCAGTGCCAGCGCGAAAACCGGCTTCTGTGGTGTCGCCATGTCGCCGGGTTCGAGCAGACGCGAACGGACCACGGCATCGGCCGGTGCTTCGAGTTTGCCCTGCGCGATCTGATGTTTCAGCAACGCCAGTTGCGCCTCCGCCGCCTGAAGTTGCGCCCGGGCACCGGCCACATCCTCGGCACGCGGTCCCAGTTCTGTGAGACGCAGGGCGTCCCGTTGCTCCGCGACCCGTGCGTCGGCCACCTGCAGCGCCCGGGCGGCGTGATCGAGGTCCTGTGCACTCACGCCACGTCCCTGCGTGTTGCCGGCAAGGATCCGCAGCCGTTCGAAGTCGGCCTTCGCACGGGCGGCGTCGGTCTCCGCCGCCGTCACCCGACTGCGGGCCTGGGACAGCTCCTGAGGACGCGATCCGCTGCGCAGCCGCGATACGACTTGCCGTTGCACTTCGACCAACGCCTGCGCCTGTTCGGCCTGCAGTGTCAGTGTGCGGGTGTCCAGTTCCGCCAACACCGTCCCCGCCTTCACATGATCCCCTTCCTCGGCGTGCAGACTCGCCACGCGTCCGCTGCCTTCGAAAGCCAGGGCGATCTGGCGGATGTCGACATTGCCGTGAAGCACCAATTCGTCCGTGTTGTCACGGTCGCCGAGGAGACGCCACGACGTCCAGGCGGCGAGCGTCACCGCGGCTACGGCGACGAGGAGTATCAGAGGCTTCTTCATGGTTTCGATGGGCTCGACGGCGTATCGACAAATACATCGGGCGCGCTTCGGTGAGTTTTGGGACGTCCGCGAGTCTGAAGGGCGCCCTGCGGGCGCGATACCGGCAGGATGAACAGCAGATCAAAGCAGGATCAGTCCGGGTATGCCGACGTCCTCATCGTGTACTGGGAACTATCCTGCTTTGATCTGCTGTTCATCCTGCTTGTATCGCCGCCGCAGGCGGCCCCTCACGCTCACGAGTCACCCGAGACCGACCGAAAGCCGAGACCGGCCAATCCGCCTGCCGATCCCCCTCCGCGATTTCCGGTGGACTTATATTAAATTGAATTTAATATTCGTTTGAAGTCAAACCCGGGCGGAGACTCCACCGGGATGAACCAGCTCACATCGTTCGCGAGGACTCCATTGCAGATGCGCAGAGCCGCTCGGGCAGTTCGCACGGATGGTGAAGCGACCCGGGCCCGCATCCTGGAGGCGGCGGGAGAGCTGTTCGCTGCGTCGGGGTTCGCCGAAACCACGAACAAGGCCGTCGCGGCGAAGGCCGGTGTGGACCTGGCCTCGATCAACTACCACTTCGGCAGCCGGAGTGGCCTCTATCAGGCGGTTCTGGCGGAGGCGCATCGCCGGGTGATGGACCTGGCCGATCTGCAGCGGCTCGCCCTCACGCCGCTCCCGGCATCGGACAAGCTCCGCATGCTCATCGATCAGTTGGTGAGACGGGCGACCAGTGATGCGGACGGGTGGCATCTGACCGTGCTGGCGGGAGAGATTCTCGCGCCGTCCTCACACATTCAGGTGCTGTTTCAATCGGAGGTGTCCCTGAAGATTCCGGTCGTAACCGGCATCCTCAGTGAGGTCACCGGCATCCCCGTGGATGCGCCGGCCATGCTGTTGTGCCTGCTCAATGTGGCCGCACCCTGTCTGCTGCTGGTGATCGGCCGGCGCGGTATCCCCGGGCCTCCGCAGGCGATTCTGAAAACGCCGCACGACAGGATCGTGGAGCACCTGCATCGGTTCGCCATCGCGGGACTGCAGGCGATCGGCCGCGACTATGCCGACGCCGCGGCTCAGCGCGGCGTCGGCTTGTAGAATCGCAACAGCAGGGCGATCGCCACCAGCGCAATGCCCACCCAGCGCACCCATTCGATACCGGTGCGCTGAGCGATCGTGAAGGCGATAACGCCGATCAGGATCAGGGCGATGCGAAGACGCAGCATCATGTGAACGCCGGCAGACCTGCGGCTGCGGCTTCGGCGTCGGGCACGTCGATCACCAGACGCAGCAGCGCGGTGGAGTACACCTTGCCCTGTGCGTCGGTCTTGAGCGACAACGTGCCGCCGCCGTCCAGCGCGCCGTGCAAGAGGAAATTGAGCGCCTTGAGATTGGGCAGCTCGAAGCGCACCACATCGCCGGTGATCTGGCCGGTGAAGTGCTTCGTCACCGCATCCTTGGTGACGTACTTGTCGAGCACGGCATACCACTCGGGCTTGAGCGCGATGATGCCCACGTTGGCCGTGTCACCCTTGTCGCCGCTGCGGGCGTGCGCGATATCGAGAAGACGGACTCGCATGCGTTGTTACTCCACGATGGCTACAGCGGTGGACACGGCGCGCTTGTCGAGCAGCGCGGGCCAGTAGGCCACGATCTCTTCGACCTTCGGGCGGCCGCCGGCAAAACCGGTCACACTCGGCGGGCCATTGAGCACCAGCGGCGCGATCTCGCGCGCGAAGCGCTCGATGGACGCCTTGTCGCCGCCACGCACGCCGATGCGGTACTGCACTTCCGGCGCCTCGCGGCCGTCACCGGCCAGCGAACCATGGGTGGCCGTCGCGCCCACGAACTCACTCAGCACCTGATCGAACTTGAGGCCAAGTCGGTCCAGACGCTCACGCAGCACCCGATCGGCGACCTGCGCCTTCTCCATGGCGTCGGGCCACGAATACACCAGCGTGCCCACGGCCTTGTACCCCGAGCGATAGGCGATGGACACCTTGAGGAACGGCGTCGGCGGGCCGCCGGTGATGCCATGCACACGCACGCGATTCTCGCCGTCCGCTTCCAGCTGGATGCTCGTGAAGTCGGCCACCACGTCGGGCGTGATGTACGCATGCGGATCCCCCATCTCGTACACGAGCTGCTCCGTCACGCTCGGCACACTCACGCGGCCGCCCGTACCGGGATGCTTCGTGATGACGAACGTGCCATCGGCCCGCGCCTCGGCGATGGGATAGCCCACGTTCGCGAGATCGGGGATGTTGCGCCAGTCGTGCAGGCAGTTGCCGCCCGAACACTGCGCCCCACATTCGAGGATGTGTCCCGCCACGATGCCGGCGGCCAGCCTGTTCCAGTCGTCCGCCGCCCAGCCGAATTCATGACGCAGCGGCGCCATCGTGAGCGCGGTGTCGGTGCTGCGCCCCGTGACCACCACGTTGGCGCCGCGCTGCAACGCCTCCACGATGGGAGTGGACCCGATGTACGCATTGGCCGACAGCACCCGGTCGCGGATGGTCGACAGCGGCTCGTTGGTGTCCATGTTGCGAAGCTCATGGCCCGCCGCCAGCAACTCGTCCAGACGATCGAGGATGTCGTCGCCCGTCACCACGCCGATGCGGATCTTGCCGCGTACACCGTGTTTGCTGGCCGCTTCCAGCACGGCGTCGGCGCAGGCGTTCGGGTTCACACCGCCCGCATTGGCGATGACCTTCACGCCACGATCGGCCACGGCCGGGAACACACTCTCCATCGCGCCCACGAAATCGCGCGCATATCCCATGCGCGGATCGCGTTCCTTCTGCTTCTGCACGATGGACATCGTGACTTCGGCGAGATAGTCGAGCATGAGGTAGTCGACCTGACCACCTTCCACCTGACGACGCGGGGCTTCGAGCCAGTCCCCCCAGAAGCCCTGACCGCTGGCCACGCGAACCACGCGGCCGTTCGATTCCTGCGACATCACTGCGCTCCGTAAGTTGGCATCGGCGGCAGCACGAAGGCGCCGAGATGCGGACCAGAATTCTGCGACGCCGCGCGGAGCGCGAGCGCCAGCATGGTGCGGGTGTCTTCGGGATACACGATCGTGTCGACGAAGCCTCGAGCCGCCGCGTAGCGGGCATCGAGCTGCGTCTCGTAGTCGGCGCGCATGGCCGCCACGGCTTCCAGCACTTCAGGCGACGGCTGCGTGCCCGCCTTTTTTGCCGCATCGAGCGCGGGCCCATGCACGGCCTGCACGGCGGCTTCGCCTTCCATCACCGCCATGCGCCCCGTGGGCCATGAGAAGATGAAGTCGGGATCGAAGCCCTGCCCGGCCATCGCATAATAGCCTGCACCACTGGCGTGGTTCACCGTGAGCACGATCTTGGGCACACGGGCACAGGCCATCGCTTCCACGAAGTGCGCGCCGGCGCGGATGATGCCTTCGTGTTCGGCTTCCGGTCCCACCATGAAGCCCGACACGTCCTGCACGAAGATGATCGGAATGCCCTGCTTGTCGCAGCGCTCGATGAAATACGCGACCTTCTCCGCACTCTCGGCGTAGATGATGCCGCCGAAACGCGGCTTTTCGCCCGGACGGCCTTTGATGAGTCCCCGCTGATTGGCGATGATGCCCACCGGGATGCCTTCGATGCGGGCATCACCGCAGATCATCTCCTTGGCCAGGTTCCCCTGGAATTCGTCGAGCTGACCTTCGTCGAGCACCGCGCGCAGCAACGCATGCATGTCGTATTGCATGCGATGATCGGCCGGCAGCAGATCGTACAGTGTCGACGGCGGTTCGGCCGGCGGCCGCCAGGCGCTCTGCGTGGAGGCCGGTGGCTGGGGCAGTCGCGCCACGAGTTCCCGCAGCTTGTCGAGACACGACGGGTCATCGTCGAGGGCGTAGTGCGCCACGCCGCTGATCTCGGTGTGGGTGATCGCGCCGCCCAGCGTTTCGCCGTCGATGGTCTGCCCCGTCGCGCCCTTCACGAGATTGGGGCCTCCCAGTCCCATGAACGACGTACCCTTGACCATCAGGATCACATCGCTGAGCGCGGGCAGATAGGCCCCACCCGCCACACACTGTCCCATCACCGCGGCGAGCTGCGGGATCCGCAGATAGCGCCGCATGATGGAGTTGTAGTAGAAAATGCGCGCCGCGCCGTACTGTCCCGGAAACACGCCGCCCTGATAGGGGAGGTTCACGCCGGCCGAGTCCACGAGATAGATGATCGGGATACGGCAGCGCATCGCGATCTCCTGCGCGCGCAGGGTCTTGGTGATGGTCTCGGGCCACCACGAGCCGGCTTTCACCGTGGCGTCGTTGGCCACGACGACCACTTCCCGTCCTTCCACGATGGCGATGCCCGTGATCACACCGGCGCCGGGTGCCTGACCGTCGTACTTGTCGTGCGCCACGAGCAGGCCCACTTCGAGAAACGGCGTGCCCGGATCGGCGAGACGCTCCACGCGCTCACGGGCCGTCAGTTTTCCCTGTTTGTGCTGTCGTTCGATCTTGTCGGACCCACCGCCAAGTCGGAGCTGGGCCTCGAGTGTCCGGAGCTCTTCGGAGAGCTGGCGAAGACGGCTGCTCACGAGTTCTGCTGCTCGCGCGCCGCGAACCATGTGCGGATGTAATCCACGAGATCCTGGGTGCTGGTACCGGGGCCGAACAGACGCGCGATGCCCTGCGCATTGAGCGCGTCCATGTCTTCCTTGGGAATGATGCCACCACCGGTGAGGAGGATGTCCTCCCGACCGGCTTCGATCAGCAGGTCGCGCACACGGGGAAAGAGCGTCATGTGCGCACCGGAGAGAATCGACAGTCCCACGACGTCCACGTCTTCCTGGATGGCCGCCGTGGCAATCATTTCCGGCGTCTGATGCAGGCCGGTGTAAATCACTTCCATGCCGGCGTCGCGAAGCGCGGCGGCAACGACCTTGGCGCCGCGGTCATGGCCATCGAGGCCTGGCTTGGCCACCAGCACACGAATCGGTCGAGTCATCGGTTGGCTGACAGAGTGGGGCCCGGAGACGAGCTGAGAGGAAAGAACCGGTCAACGGAGGCCATCACCCGAGCCACTCGGGGACAGCCTTCCAACTTACTCAGCCATCCTTACGCGCCACCAGCAGCATTTCGCTCGAAGTGCGCGTGAGGGGGCGGTCGGTCCAGCTGTCATAGGCCCCTTCCACCACGAGGCCGACGTCCCGCAGGCGGCTGGCCAGCTCGGAGGCCGTGTACAAACGGATACGGTGCGTCCGCTCTCCATCACCGGTCGGCCCTCGCCACGTGGACGTGATCTCGAGAAAGCCCGACAGCGGATCGAAGCGCCGCTCCTGGCCGAACATCGTGCCGTCGGCGGTGCTCCACCAATCGCGGGACAGAAACTTCGCCATGACTCCATCCCGGGCCCCGCCGTGCCAGATGAGCACCCCGCCCGGCTTGAGCACGCGCGCGAACTGCGCCAGCACGCGGAGATCGTCCTGCGGACTGTCGAAGAAGCCGAACGACGTGAAGAGATTGACCACGGCATCGAAACGTCCCGTCCAACGGGGCGGCAGAGCGCGCATGTCACCCTGCGTGTAGCGCAGGGTCCGGCCCGTGCCGCGCTTGCGGGCCACGGCCAGCAATGGCTCGGAATAGTCCAGACCATCCACGTCGAACCCCGCCTCGGCCAACAGATGCGCATGCCGCCCCTGACCACACGGACAATCGAGCACGCGTGCGCCGGAAGGCAGCGCCAGCACATCCATCAGGCGCGAGACTTCCCGGCGGTCCTGCACGAGATCGAACAGCGGCTCGTATTCGTGCAGGTATTGCGCGTCGAAATGTGTTTGCCACCACGGCGTGTGCACGGTGCGATTCCCAGTGGTGTTCGTGCTGGTGCGTCTCTTGCCGCGCGTGTTGCCGGTCTTCGTATCGTTGTCCGTGCCGCTCTTCGGCGCACGCGAGGTTTTCCGGCGATCGGTCATGGGGTCACGGGGGTGTAGTGCGCGCCGGTGAGCAGACTGCCGCTCTGCGCCCGCAGCATGTCGGCCACGGTGAACGGCACGAGGGAACCATCTTCGAGGCGATCGAGTTGTGCGTCCAGCCAGGCGAGTGTCGCTCCGTCGCGCCAGAGTCGTTGCCGGATCTGCTGCTCCACGATCTCCATGACCTGCTCGCGCAGGCGCATCCGGCGACGGAGCCGCAGTTCCCCGCTCTGCTCGAGATGACGGAAGTGGCGGTCGAGCGCCTCGATGATCTGCGTGATGCCCTGATTCTCCGCGGCCACCGTCTGCAGCACGGGTGGCACCCAGGTGCCGGCCGTTTCCGCGGAGGTATCCGCGGGCACGTTCGCACCTTCACGACGCCGCAGGGGTTTCCCGCTACCCGCCCGCAATCCGAGCATCAACTCGATGTCGTGACGCAGCCGGTCGGCACCCGGGCGGTCGGCCTTGTTCACCGTGAAGACATCCGCGATTTCCATGACGCCCGCCTTGAGTGTCTGGATGGAATCGCCCGACTCGGGCACCAGCACCACCAGCGTCGAATCGGCGGCCCGTGCAACATCGAGTTCACTCTGCCCCACACCGACGGTTTCGATGAGAATCACGTCCATGCCGAACCCGTCGAGCACATCACACACTTCGCGCGTCGCCGTGGCCAGACCGCCCAGCGATCCCCGCGTCGCCATCGAACGGATGAACACACCCGGATCGAGGGCGATGTCTTCCATGCGGATGCGGTCACCCAGCAGTGCACCGCCGGTGAAGGGCGACGTGGGATCGACCGCCACGATGCCCACGCGCAACCCCTGTTCGCGGTAGATACGCGCGAGACGGGTGGTCAACGTGCTCTTGCCCGCGCCCGGCGGACCGGTGAGCCCGATGCGACGCGCGCGGCCCACCAGCGCATGCTGCGCCGCGAGGATCTGCTCGAATCCGGGGCGATGATTCTCCACGATACTGACGGCACGCGCGAGCGCCGCAGGTGTGCCGGCCCGGAACTGCTCCAGCAGACGCGTGATCGCCGTGTCAGTCGGTACTGTCGTCATGCTCATCCCGGATGTCTCCCACCAGTTCCTCGAGCAGATCCTCGAGTGTCACCATGCCGATCGCGCGGCCTCCCTCCGCCATGCCATCCTGCACGATCGCCAGCTGGCGCCGTGCCCGGAGCAGTTCGAAGAGCAGTTCGTTGGCCGGCCGGTCGGGCACCGTGCGGGTGACCGGCAACAATGGCGGCATCGACTCTCCGCGTCGCTTGAAGATGTCGATGACGTGCACCATGCCGACGATCTGATCCGGCTCTCCACGATACACCGGCACGCGGCTGTAGCCGGATTGCGACACGCGCCGCGCCAGTTCATCCGGTGCCAGACCGTCCGGCACGGCGAACAACTCCGCACGCGGACGCATCACATCGCGTACAGTCTTGTCACCGAATTCGATGACGCCCGAGATGATGGCCATCTCCTCGGTGGTGCTGATGTCGTCGAACGCGCCGTCGCGCAGCAACTCCTCGAGTCCATCACGCGCATCGCTGTCCTGGTCGGTGCCCCGGGGCGGAGAAACCCAGCGGCGCACCGTGTACGCGATGGCGTGGAACGGGGCCAGCGCCAGATCGACCAGACGCAGCACGGGCACCATGACCGGCACGATGACCGGCGCCCAGCGGCGGCCGATGGCGCGCGGCAGCAACTGTCCGAACACCAGCAGCAGCACCAGGAACACCGCCACATCGCCCACGAACGTCCACGCATTCAGTCCGTCGGTCATCGCGATCAGCGCGCCCGTCGCGAACACCACCAGCATCGCGGCCGTTCCGGCGGCATGCACCAGACGGGTGGGACGCTCGAGATAACGCGCCATCGCACCCACGCCTCCGGCGCGATGTTCGATCCAGTGACGCAGCCAGAGGCGGCTCACCGTGCGCACGGCGGTGGCGCCCAGCGTGAGCACGGCCATGACACCGACCGCGAGGAACATCAGCAGTCCGGTCATGTGGGCGACTCCGATGTCGTCGTGTCATCCGGATCAGCCGCAGGCAGTCGTTCGAGAAACACGCGCTCGATCTTGCGGCGCACCACACGTTCCACGATCGCCCGGAAGGGGCCGATGGTGAGCGATTCTCCGGCGCGTGGCACACGTCCGAGCAACTCGAGCACCAGTCCGCCCACGGTCGAGACGTCGTCACGCGCGAAGTCATGACCCAGCGCCGCCGAGAGATCGTCGAGCGTGAGACGGCCCGGCACCCAGTAGCGCACGCCCTCTTCACTCTCCACGACACGCTCTTCGTCGTCGTACTCGTCGCGGATTTCGCCCACCAGTTCCTCGAGCACGTCCTCGATGGTGACCAGACCTGCCGTGCCTCCATATTCGTCGGCGACGATGGCGATGTGCCGGCGCGCCTGCCGGAACTCCCGCAACAGATCGGCGATGCGCTTGGACGCCGGAATGAACACGGGCGAACGCATCAGCGAAGGCCACCCGTCCGATGGCTCTTCGTCGGCAAGCACGGCGGGCATGAGATCCTTCACATACAGGATGCCCACGATCTCGTCGATGGATCCGTCGTACACCGGGATGCGCGAGTGCTGGGCGCTGCGCACGCGGTCGAGCATCTCCGACCACGGGGTTTCACGCTCCACGCCGGTGATGTCCACGCGCGGCACCATCACCTCTTCCGCAGTGGTCTCGCCAAAATCGAAAACGCCGAGCAGCAGCTCGCGTTCATCCCGCGACACATCGGCCTCGGTGGTGACGACATCGCGGAACTGCGCCGCGGCCTCCTCGCGTCGTTCGTGCGTGGCGTCCACTTCTGGCACGATCTCGGCGAACATGCCATCGAGCCAGTCACCCAGCAGCATGACGGGGCGCAGCAGCCACTCGATGAACCGGGTCACGCCGCCGAGGCGTCTCGAGGCATTGGCTCCCAGTCCGTCACCCACCACGCGCGCCACCGATTCGGCGAGCAGCACGGTGGTGAGGCCAAGCAGGATCACCGAGATGGCGGTTTCGACGGTGGGTTGTTCCACCAGATCGAGGGCGACGGCGATACCGCTGCCGGCCGCGAGATGGCCGATCACCCGGGCAAACGCGAGCGCCCGATGTGTGCGTTCGCGGGCCGAGGCACTGCGGGGACCGTGCGAACCGGATTGCGCGGTGGGGACGGCGTCCGCTCCGTTGGAACGGTCGGCGACATGCGCCGGGAGCGGCAGATCGGCGAGCAGTGCTCCATCGGCAATGGCGGCGACGGCGGCCAGGACAGCACCGGTGCCGGCGAGTCCCCACGCAACGAGACTCATACCCTGGGGGACGGAGGCATCCAGAAGCGCTCGAGGAGCTGCTCCTGGCGTCGCCACATCGGCGAAGTCATGCGGGATTCGTCTTCGGGATGCTCCCAACCGCAGGCGTGCAGGGTGCCGTGCACGACGAGTCGGGCCAGTTCCTCCCGCACACCCACGCCATGCGCCCGTGCCTGCGCGCGGGCCACATCCGGGCAGATGTAGATGTCCCCGATCACCGCGCCGTCGGGGCCCTGCCCCAGCGCGAACGTGATGACATCGGTGGGGCCCGTGTGCCCGAGATGCCGGCGATTGAGCGTGGCCATGGCGCGTGACGTCACGAAGGTGATCGACAGCATGGCCCGCGCCACTTTACCGGCACGCAGTACCTGGCGTGACAATTCGGCCAGTCGCGCGGAGGCCACGGGAATGCGCACGCCATCGCACTCGACGGCCACGGCGCGGGGTTCGGGTCGTGGCATCGCCACGCGTCGACTTCGGGCGGGCGTCATCAACCCCCCGCCGCGTCTTCGTTGTACGCGCGGATGATGTCGCGCACGAGACGATGACGGACGACGTCGGCCTCGGTGAAGTAGTGGAACGAGATGCCGTCGATACCGTGCAGGATGCGTTCGATCTGCATGAGCCCCGAGTCCTCGCGGCGCGGCAGATCCACCTGCGTCTTGTCACCCGTGATGACGATCTTCGAGTTCACGCCCAGACGCGTGAGGAACATCTTCATCTGCATGCCGGTGGCGTTCTGCGCCTCGTCGAGAATGACGAAGGAGTCGCCCAGCGTGCGGCCGCGCATGAAGGCCAGCGGTGCCACTTCGATGGTCCGCGTTTCGATGAGCTTCTGGATGCGCTCGAACGGAATGAGATCGTCCAAGGCATCGTACAAGGGACGCAGGTACGGATCGACCTTGGCCTGCATGTCGCCGGGCAGGAAGCCGAGGCTTTCGCCGGCCTCCACGGCCGGACGGGCCAGCACGATGCGACGCACCCGTTTGCGCATGAGTGCATCGACGGCGGCAGCCACGGCCAGATAGGTCTTGCCGGTGCCCGCCGGACCGATGCCGATGACGATGTCGTGCTCGGCGATCTTCGCGAGATACTCGGCCTGGCCGGGTGTTTTGGGCTGCACCCCACGCCGGGCACCGGGCAGGACGAGCGACCCGTTGGTGGCACCCGGCGCTTCGGCCGGCCGTTCGATGAGGGAGAGGCGCAGCACATCGTCGGCACTCACGGCCTTGCCTTCGCGCACCATCATGATCATGGCCGCTGCCACCCCTTCGGCGCGCGCCACCGCATCGGGATCGCCGGCGAGCGACAGATGATCTCCACGAAGCGCCACCCGCACACCGGTGGCGCGGCCGAGCTCCACGAGATTGCCATCATTCACACCGGCGAGAAGCTGCTGGTCGGCGCCTTCGACGGACAGCCGCGTGGTGACGGCGCCGTCGCCATTGCGATCACTGCGTGGTTCGGTCATGAGACGTCGGAAGTGCGGACGGCAATGTGCAACTCGTCGAGATCGTCGGCGGGCACCGCAACCGGTGCGCCTTCGAACAACGAACGGGCCGCCGTGGTTTTCGGGAAGGCAATGACGTCGCGCAGGGAGCCGGCGCCCGACAACAGCATCGCGATGCGGTCGAAACCGAAGGCGATACCGCCGTGCGGCGGCGCGCCGGCGCGCAGCCCTTCGAGCAGGAATCCGAACCGACGCTCCTGCTCCTCCACGTCGCCGATGCCCAGCAGTGCGAACATGCGCGACTGCACGGACGGATCGCTGGTGCGGATGCTGCCACCGCCGAGTTCCGTGCCGTTCAACACGACGTCGTACGCCAGCGCACGCCAGCGCGCGGGCTCGTCGGGGAAGTTGCGCATGTCTTCCGGGTGCGGCGCCGTGAAGGGATGATGCACCGCGGCCAGCGCGCCCGTGACCGGGTCCTGTTCGAACATGGGAAAGTCCATGACGATCAGGAAACGCGCCGCGCGTTCGTCGACGAGTCCGAGGCGCCGCGCGCACTCCTGCCGCACCCGGTCCAGCGCCGGGCTGCTGATGTGATCGGCTGCCGCCACGAACAGGGCGAGATCACCATCCTGCAGCCCGAAAGCCACCTGCGCCTCGTCGGTGAGGAACTTGGCGAGCGGTCCGTCATACGCACCGTCCGCCTTGCGCAGGCGGAGCAATCCGCCGGCACCGGCGCCCTTGGCGAGTGCCTCGAGCTCGTCCACCTGCTTGCGGCTCCACGCCGCGCCGCCGGGCACCACGAGACCGCGCACGCGGGCTCCCGACGCCATCGCCGTCTTCGTGACGGCAAAATCGAGGCCGGCAAAGATGGTGCTGTGGTCGCGCAGCACGAGACCATACCGCAGATCCGGCCGGTCGCAGCCGTACTGTTCCATCGCATCGGCGTAACTCATCCGCTCGAACTGCGCGGGGATCTCGTGGCCGGCTTCGCGCCACAGCGCGCCGATGAGACCCTGCGCGAGCGTGAGGATATCCTCGCGTTCGATGAACGACGCTTCGATGTCGATCTGCGTGAACTCGGGCTGCCGGTCGGCGCGCAGATCCTCGTCGCGGAAGCAGCGGGCGATCTGGAAGTACCGATCGAATCCGCAGCACATGAATAACTGCTTGTAGATCTGCGGCGACTGCGGCAGGGCGTAGAACTCACCGGGGTGCACACGACTTGGCACGAGATAGTCTCGCGCGCCTTCTGGCGTGGGCTTGGTGAGAATGGGCGTTTCGAGTTCGAGGTATCCCCGCTCGCTCAGGAAACGCCGCGTGACCTGCATCAGCCGATGCCGGAGAATGAGATTCTCCTGCAGTTCGGGACGGCGCAGATCGAGATAACGGTGACGCAGGCGCAACTCCTCGGCGGGCATCTTGTCGCCGCGACCGCGTGCCACCGGCAGTGCTGGCGTCACGGCGGGTCCGACCACGCGCAACGAGGTGACGCGCACTTCGACTTCGCCGGTGGCCATGTCGGGATTCACCCGATCGGCTTCCCGTGCCACCACTTCCCCTTCGCAGAGCACCACCGATTCCACGCCCACGGCCGCTGCGGCCTGCTGCACGTCGCCCGCCGTCCAGGCGGGGCCAAAGGCCAACTGCACCAGCCCCGTGCGATCGCGCAGATCGATGAAGACCAATCCGCCGAGGTCGCGGCTGCGGTGCACCCAGCCCCCGAGGCGGACGGTGCGCCCGACGTCCGTCCGCCGGAGGAGGCCACAGGTATCGGTGCGTAGCGACGTGGCCAACACGGACAGCTCGGACGGAAGCGACATCAGGGATGAAACTCCAGAGAGGACGGGTCAGGGGCACCTGCCGACGGGACACCGCGGCATGCGACCGACCGGGGAAACGAGGCAGACATCGTGCAAACGTCGAAAGTTAAATGTGTTAGGAGACCCGGGGTAGCAGTTTCGTCACAGTCGTTCGCTTGACCCGTCCTCCGGGCGCCGTTTAGTCTCCCGTATGCGCCGCACACTGATCTGTGGGCTTGCCGCGTTCGGTTGGGCCAGCGGGCTCGCTGCACAGGGCGTGCCTGCACGTGACTTATGGGAGTTCCCGCTCGGAGCCATGTATGAGCCGCCTGCCCTGGCATCCGAGCCGGGAGCGGGACTCTGGAATCCGGCCACGATCGCGCTGCGGGCCGGCGAGCGGTATCGCTTCGGGGTGGCTTCGTTGTCCGCAGGGTCGGCCCAGGGCGTGGATGGTCAGTTGCTCAGTGTCGCCGCGCGCCGCAGCTCGGGGGCGACGTTCGGCCTCAGCGTGGCCCGCGCCGCCATCGGTGGACTCGTACGTACCGACACCGATCCGCAGGCCATTGGCGAGGTGCCGTATGCGACGTGGCTGGTGAGCGTGACAGGTGCCCGCGAACTGGTGCCGCATCTGACCGTGGGCACCGCGTTGCGCTGGCGGTATGGTCGACTGGATCAGGCCTCGGGTGATGCGTTGGCTGCCGACTTCGGCGCGGTGCTGCACGATCTGCCGTGGCGTAATGCGCGCGTGGCGGTCTCGAGTTTCCTGTGGCGTCCCGGACGCGAGATCGACGATCGGCCCGCGCTGTTGTCGGCAGTGGATCTTCGCGTCGTGGGTCATGAAACGGAGCGGGAGATGCGCGCCGGATTCAGCTATGACAATGTGAATCGTGGCGCGGAGGAATCCGGTCCGTTCGTGTCGGGACGGCGCGATCGGGTGGAAGCGCGTTTTGGCTACCTGCGTTCGCATGTCGGCGGCGAGCCGGTGAATCGGCTGCGTTCCGGACTGGCGCTGCACTACACCCGCTTCGTCGTGGCCATCGCCCGTGAGGAGGGTGTGTCCGGTCTCGGGCCGATCTATCAGTTCACACTCAGCTCGGTGCTCAAGTGACCACCATTCCCGATCTGCTCGACTTCGACCCCGACGCGGCGCTGGCGCTGCTCGGCGAGTGGATGACGGCGCGTGGTGAACCCTCCTATCGCGCCACGCAGGTGTTCGGACGCCTCTGGCAGCGTCCGGTGCGCCATTTCGACGAGATGACCGAGTTGCCGAAGGCGCTGCGGGAGGCGCTGGCCCAGTCGTTCCGCATCTCGTCGCTGGAACTGGCCACACGTCAGAAGTCGATGGACGGCACGGAGAAGTTCCTGTTCCGTCTGCACGACGGGCAGTTCATCGAAACGGTGGCCATCCCCGACGGCGATCGCCTGACGTTCTGCATCTCGTCGCAGGCCGGTTGCGCGCTGCAGTGTGCGTTCTGCGCGACCGGCGCGATGGGCTTCCAGCGCAACCTGCACCCCTCGGAGATCGCGGGACAGGTGCGGGAACTGCGCATGCTCACGCCCCCTATCGTTCCGACGAACATCGTGTTCATGGGCATGGGGGAGCCGCTCATGAACTGGAAAGCGGTCAGCCCGACGCTCACCCTGCTCAACGATCCCCGCGCCCTGGGCATCGGTGCGCGGCACATCACGATCTCCACGGTTGGCGTGCTGCCCGGCATCGTCGCGCTCGCGGCGCGCCCGGAGCAGTTCCGTCTCGCGATCTCCATTCATGCGCCTTCGGATGCGCTCCGGCACACGCTGATGCCGATCAATACCAAGTATCCGCTGGCGGATGTCATCGAAGCGGCGCGGGCATTCGATCGGCGTGTCACCTTCGAGTATGTCATGCTCGGCGGCGTGAACGATCAACCCGAGCATGCGGCGCAACTGGCGCAGCTGGCGCGGGATTGCCGCGCCTTCGTGAATCTCATTCCGCTCCATCCGGGCGGTTCCATGGGGTTCACGCCCTCGACGTCGGCCACCATCGCGGCCTTTGCCAGGGCGGTACGGGCGCGTGGCGTGGAGACGGCGGTGCGTCGCAGCCGTGGGCTCGATATCGCCGCGGCCTGCGGACAGCTACGGACGGAGCGGCTCGGTCGGCGGCTGCCAGTCGCGACCGAGCAGCACGGTGAGGTCCACGTAGCGTGAGGTGTCGGCGCTGGTGGTGATGGTGCCCACGCCCAGCGCGCGCTGCAGATGTCCGGCCCATTCGGTGTGCCCGGTGTGCACCACGATCTGCGTGTCGTCGCGGCCGGTACGTTCCGAATCGTAGTCCACCACGTCGTACCCGAAGTCGCGGAGCACGAGCGTCGCCCGCCGCGCCAATCCCCGCACGCCCGATGCGTTGACCACCCGCACGACGACCCGTACGCCCGCGGGGGCGCGGGCACTGCTGTCGTTGGGAGACACCGTCGCACCGGCAGCGCCGCTGGTGCCCGCCTCGCCCGGGCGTCCCTGCAGCCACCACGCCACGCCGGCACCACCGGCGACGAGCAGCAACAGCGCCAGCGCGATGAGCCACCCCCGTGCTCCACTGGGCCGGGGTTCGGGAGGTTCCGGCCAGGTCGGGAATCCGTGAGTCATGTGGAGGTCATGCGTGAGTCACGCGCGGATCATGACGGGGCGGCGTCAGCGAACGTGATTCCAGAGCGCGACGGTTTGCGGCGCGAGGCCCTTCCCTTCACGAATGGTCCATTCGAGACGCAAACGCACCACCTGCCGGAACACGGCGTCGAACGCGTCGGCCACCCGATCGGCAAGAAAGGCGCGATCCGCCTGCATGAAGGTGCGGCCGGGCTCGAGGAAGTCCGCCATGTACAGCGCCCGACCGGTGCGCTCCCAGGTGGAATTGCCCACGGTGTGCCAGCGAATGGCGTCGAGCACGTCGGCGCGTGTTTCGCCTTCGTGCTCGAGGCGCAGCGCGGCCGCGGGGCCATGCAGCATGCCGAGCGGACGCTCCTGATCGCCCGTGGCGGCCCGCAACGTGGCCTCGTCTGCATCACGCAACGCGTCGTGCCAGCGCCCCGCGTCGATCCACGCGCGATGCTCCTGCGGAGGGAGGGTCATCTCGCCGGCCCATCGATCGAGCAGCGCCACCACCCGCTCGATATGCGCACGCCGGCGCTCCGTCACCACCGCCCACGACGGGAGTTCGAGGGTCGTCACGGGTGCTCGCCTATCGCTCGTCGAGCGCCGCGCGCAGCGACCGCGTCAGGGCAATGGCATCGTCAACCGAGCGACCCGCCGCACGCACCAGCGCACTGCCCACCACCACGCCATCGGCGAGGGCCGCCGCGGCTTTGGCGTGGGCCGGCGTGGAAATTCCGAAGCCGATGCAGATGGGAAGCGACGTGGCGCTCCGCAGGCGTTGCACCGTCTCGGGCAGGTCATCGGGCAGCGCATCCCGCTCGCCGGTCACGCCCAGCCGGCTGATGAGATAGACGAATCCGCCACCGTGCCGTCCGATTTCCTCCATGCGCGGCGCCGGTGTGGTGGGCGCCACGAGACGCACAAAATCGAGCCCGCTGGCACCGAACCAGGCTTCGCGCTCCGGATCGGCCCCGACGGGCAGATCGGTGGCCAGCACGCCGTCCACACCGGCCGCGCGTGCGCGATGCAGTACATCGTCGCCCCCGGCAAGAATGGGATTCAGATAGCTGAAGAGCACCACCGGAATGTCCAGCGCCGCCTCACGCACCAGGTCGAGCGTGCGGGAGAGTGTGATGCCGTGATCGAGCGCCACCTGCGAACTGTGCTGGATCACGGGGCCGTCGGCCATCGGATCGGAAAACGGCACACCGATCTCGATGACATCGGCACCGGCATCGGCCAGCCCGCGCAGCAACGCCACGCAGGACACCGGGTCGGGATGGCCCGCCGTGATGTAGCAGACGAGTGCCTTCCGCCCTTCTGCCGCGAGCGCGCGGAATCGCGCGGTCAGACGTGAAGGGGCAACACCGCCCGATGAGGAGACGTGCGATGCGGACTCGTCAGGCGAAGTGGTCGCCGATGCTGATGCCATAACGGTGTGGATCCTCGGTGCGGATGATGGTGCGAACAAACTGGCCAGACGCATCCCGCACCGTAAGGTCCACCAGCGAGGCATCCAGGACCGGATTGCCGCGCTCGTCCATCAGAATCCGGATCAGCGGCCGCGAGAGCGCCGACGCATCCGGATTGCTGGCCATGACGAGCGCAATCTCGAATGTATCGAGCACCACCACCGTGCCGACAGGATAGATGCCCGACAGGTTGATGAACGCCTTCACCACCACCGGATCGAGGCCCAGCCGCGGGTTGTCCCGCATGCCGCGCAACACATCGGCCGGTGTCCACGGCGCTTCCTGATACACCCGGCTCGTGGTCGCCGCATCGAAGCCATCGGTGACCGCGATGATCTTGGAGAACAGCGACAGTGTGCGCGGCCGCACATGACGCGGATAGCCGGACAGATCCGTGCGCATGTGATGCTCGTACGCCGCCGTCATCGCACGCCAGGGCCGCGTGGCCACGCCCGGAATGCCGAACAGCGCGAGCACCCCCTGCCACGTGTGCGTCTGCAGCAGCAATCGTTCGGTCTCGTCGAGTTCGCCGCGCTTGTTGAGCAGTTCCAGCGGCACACGCGACTTGCCGAGATCGTGCAACAGGGCCGCGAGTCCGAGATCGAGCAGTTGCAGTTTGGTGAGGCCGAGCCGGCGTCCGAGCGCCACTGACATGATGCAGACGTTGACGCTGTGGACGAAGGTGTATTCGTCGAAATCGCGCAGCGTGGTGAGCCCCATCAGCGAAGTCGAATCGTTGAGAATCGAATCGACGATGCCCTGCACCGCGCGCTTGACCCGCTTGAGTCCCGGGCTCTTGCCCATGCGCGTGGAGGTGATGATCTCGCGCGTGACGTCGAGCGAACGTACGTAAGTCTGTCGCGCCCGTTCCTTGGCATCCAGTTCCGCGTCTTCGCGCACGCCCTCGTCGAGCGGCGGCGTGAGCTCGAAACCGGTGACATTCGCCTGCTCGAGCCGTTGCGTGAGCTGGGCCAGACGCTCCTCTTCGGGATACTCCAGAGGCGGCGACTGCAGGAACGACAGCAGCACCACCCAGGCGCGGGAGTCCGGGCGTCCCAGCAGGGTCACGCCACCGATGCCTGCCTCACGGAACAGGCCGAGCAGCGACGCCACCGCGGCGTAGTTGTCGAACGACAGGCGGAGCCGCGTCTCGTTGAGGAACAGGAAATCCCCCACCCGGCGCAGGGCGCACTCGTCCTCCGCCTGCAGGATGCGCTCGGCGCAATTCCCGAGTTCCGTGATGGCGCGCTGAACGGCCGCGTTTTCGATGGGATAGAGACGCACGGCGCGTACGGCGCTGTTCATGGCCACCACGAACGCGCGAGCGTGTTTCTGGGCCGTCCCCCCCGGGGAGGCGGAAGGGAGGCCCGACGACATGGGACCCGTGTCCGACGCCAGCTCACGCGCGGCGGTCTGCATGCCCGTCATTGGCCACCCCGCATCGCACGCGCGACGGCATTGCGCACCACCACGTCTCTCGTATCGGCGGCGCGCTGGAGCGCATTCATGGCCACGGGCGTGCCGATGAGTCCCAGTGCGCGCGCGGCGCAGGCACGCACCTCGGCGTTCTCCCGCGCACCCAGCAGACCGCGCGCATTGAGCAGCGTATCGAGTTCGTTCACACCGGAGTTGCCGCACATCGCGCCAAAGGCTTCGAAGAGCGCCATCTTCTCTCCGAGGTCCGCGGCGCGGGTGTCCTTGCGTCGGATGGCGTCGAGCAGACGTGGCAACGCCCCGGCATGTTTGCGCGTGCCGATGGCCCGATAGGTGGCAACACGCACATCTCGGTCGGCATCCTCGATGGCCCGTTCGAGTGCCTGCAGAGCGCTCGGCGATCCGATGTCGGCGAGAACCCCAACGGCTTCCGCACGGATCTGCGTGTCGGCCACGCGCAGGAGACGAGCCAGGCCCGGTACCGCGGCCGCCGTGCCCAACTGCCCCACCAGACGCAATGCGCCGCGCACGACGGCTTCCTTGGGATGCTCCAGCAAACGATTGAGTTCCGCCGTGTGCGCCCCCGCCAGACGGAGGGACGCACGCTCGATGGAGGCGCGGGCCGGCGAGGCACTGGCGCTGCCCAGCCACATCACCAATGGCTCCAGGGCTTCCGGACGCAGCTCGGTGAACAGCGATTCGAGCAGCGAGGCCACCGGCGTGCGTGTGCTTTCGTCGAGCGCATGCAGCAACTGCGCCACCACCGAGGGTTCGCTCAGACGACCCGGCAGGGCCTGCAATGCCTGCACGACCATGTCGCTCATGTTGGAGCGCCGTGCCGCGGTCGCGGCCTCCCGCAGCACGTAGGCCACCAGCTCGTAGTCGCCGAGCGTGAGGAACTCGAGCACGAGCTGATCGAGAATGCTCAGCACCTCGTCCTGAGCCTCGGGTTCCGGGCGGGTCTCGAGAATGTCGAAGAGACTGGCGAGTACCAGACGCCGCTGGTCTTCGGTGTATTCCCGACGCAGTTCGTCCTGGAGATACGTGGTTTCGCGCTGATCGAGGAAATACAGCGTGGTGTCGAAATCCTCGACCCGCACCCTGCCGTCGGGCGGTCCTTCGCCCGGCGGCTGCGTTTCCGCAGGCGGAACCGCGAGAGGCGCCTGACCCGGCGCGAAGCTGGCGACGCCGGGGCGATCACCCGACGACATGAGCATCGGCTCCACGCCATTGCCCGCGTCCACGTAGCGATACGTCACATGACCGAGATCGGCCACCCACAGCATGGTGACGAGATCGTCGTCGTCGGTGGTGGCGGCCCGCGCCCGCTGCAGCAGGGTGAGCAGCGTTTCGAGATCCTGCGCTTCACACCCGGGCTGGAAGGCGATGGCCCGCAGCCCATCCCGATACAACAGCCAGGGCAGCGATTCGCTGGCCCGCTCGGCGTCGTGAAACACCGGGCGGCCTTCCCACAGGAACGACGACTCCTGCACCTGAATTTCGAGCATGGGTTCGCGCGCCCAGACCTTCGCAAAAGCCTGGCGGACGATTTCGAGCGCCTGTCCGCGCGCCGGATTGTTGGGCAGATACAGCTGCACGGCACGCAACGCTTTCGACAATGCGCGCAGCGCATCCTCGACGGCGGAGATCGCCTGAGGCGAAAGCGTGGATTCGTGCACGGCCGTGGTCATGCGGGCATCATGCCGGAATCAGGCGCGCGGAACAGGGAGAGGTCACACATCGGGCAACGTGTGCTGGCTGATGGTGCCGACGTCCTTGTCCCCACGACCGCTCACACACAGCAGCACGGGTTCGTCTTTGGCCCAGCGTCCGGCCGATCGTTCGATCCAGGCCACGGCGTGCGCGGTTTCGAGGGCCGGGATGATACCTTCGAGACGACTCAGCACCGCGACGCCGCGCAGCGCTTCGGTATCGGTCACCGAGTCGTAGAGTGCACGACCGCTGGCATGCAACCACGAGTGCTCGGGGCCCACACCAGGGTAGTCGAGCCCCGCCGAGATGGAGTGCGCCGGATGCACCTGCCCGGCGTCGTCCTGCAGCAGATAGCTCAGCGAGCCGTGCAACACACCGGGCCGGCCCTTGGTAATGGACGCACTGTGCCGATCGGTATCGAGTCCGTCGCCGGCCGCTTCGACACCCACCAGTTCCACGCCGGCATCGCCCACGAAGCCGGCGAAGATGCCCATGGCGTTCGAACCGCCGCCCACACACGCGACGACCGTGCGCGGCAGGCGGCCGGCACGCTCGAGCATCTGCGCACGCGCTTCCCGCCCGATCACGGACTGGAACTCCCGCACCATGCGCGGATACGGGGCCGGTCCCACCACCGAGCCGATGATATAGTGACTGTCATTCACGGTCGTGACCCAATCGCGAATCGCCTCCGTCGTGGCGTCCTTGAGCGTCCGCGTCCCGGCGGTGACGGGGACGACGGTGGCTCCGAGCAGGCGCATGCGGAAAACATTCAGCGCCTGACGCTGCATGTCCTCCTCGCCCATGTATACGACGCACTCCAACCCGAATCGGGCACAGATCGTCGCCGTGGCCACCCCGTGCTGCCCCGCCCCGGTTTCGGCGATGATGCGTCGCTTGCCCATGCGGAGGGCCAGCAGCGCCTGTCCCACGGTGTTGTTGATCTTGTGCGCGCCGGTGTGATTGAGATCCTCGCGCTTGAGCCACACCGGCGCTCCGATCCGTTCACTGAGCCGGGGCGCGAAGCTGAGCGACGTGGGACGTCCGACATACTCCCGCAGCAGTCCGTCCAGTTCATCACGAAACGCGGCATCGGCGAGTGCGGTGTCGAACGCCGCATCGAGTGCATCGAGCGCCGGAATCAGCGTCTCGGGCACGTAGCGCCCGCCAAATGGGCCGAAGCGATCGCTGCCTGCCACCTGCTCCACCATCGTCATTCTGTGCTCCCTGTCTGCGCTGCCGTCACGAACTGTCGCACGCGCTCCGGATCCTTCACACCAGGCGCCGCTTCCACGCCGGAAGATACGTCCACGACCTGAGGAGCCAGCAGTCGGATGGCGGTGGCCACGTTTTCCGGCCGCAGGCCGCCCGCCAGCACCAGCGTGAGCGAGGGGACCTGCTGCCGCAGTCCGGCCATCGCGTCACGCAATCCCGACCAGTCCAGTGCGACACCGGTTCCGCCAAGCTGCCCCACCACGTGTGCGTCGAGGACCAGCGCATCGGCCGCCTGAGCCAGCGCCACCGTTCCCTCAGGGAACGTCTGCCCCGCCACCCGAATCACCGGCCACACCAGACGCCCCGTTTCTTCCCGTAGTCGTACGACCATACGCGCCCGCTTTTCCGGATCCCCCTCGGCGATGGTGCCATGCAGTTGCAGCACGTCGAGATCGAGCCGTTCCGCGATGGACACGATCTCTTGGGCCGACTGGTCACCGAACACGGCCACGCGTCGCACACTCTGACGACGTGGGCCCAGCACGAGACGGGCGGCATCGACCGTGAGCAGCCGCGGCCCACCGGCGAGGATGGCGCCAAGGTATGAGGCACCCTGCGCCTCGGCATGATCGGCATCGGCCACACGCGTGAGACCGCAGATCTTCACCCGCATCTTCGTCGGCGTCTCCACGCTCCGGCTCACCTTCCGGCGCGGTGCATGGTGGTGTTCATGACCGCGCGCCGGGGTGGCGCGGAATCGCCGCGAATGCCCGGACGCGGTCTGCCGGATCGGGAGCGGCGGAAATCGCGCTGCCCACCAGGATTGCGTCGGCACCGGCTTCCCGGGATGTCTCCACATCGGCCGTGGTCTGCATTCCACTCTCCGCCACCGCGATGCAGCGGGCGGGGATGTGCGGAATGACGTGTGGGGCGGTGGCCGGATCGATGACCAGCGTTTCGAGATTGCGGTTGTTCACGCCGATGACGCGCGCGCCGGCCGATAGCGCGCGCCCGAGTTCGGCGACATCGCGGATCTCCACCAGCGGTTCGAGCCCGGCTTCGTGGGCGGTGTCCACCAGCAGCGGCAGCAACGACGGCGATAGGGCGCGCACGATGAGCAGTGCGGCCGAGGCGCCAGCCGCCCGGGCTTCCCAGAGCTGGACCGGATGGACGAGAAAGTCCTTCCGGATGACCGGGATGTCGACGGTTGCCGTCACCGCTGCGAGATCGGCGAGCGACCCGCCGAAGCGCGAAGGCTCGGTGAGCACGGAAATGGCCGCGGCTCCGCCTTCGACATAGGCCCGCGCCTGCGACGGCGCGTCCAGCCCGGGGGCGATGGCCCCCTTGGACGGCGACGCCCGCTTCACCTCGGCGATCACCCGGATGTGTTCGCCACGCAGCGCATCGGCGAAGGCCCGGGCCGGCCGGGCATCCCGGGCGGCGGCGATGATCTCGTCCAGGCGATCGGTCACTGCTGCCGCACGGGCATGGGCATCACGGGTGAGCTGACCGAGCGTACCCTCCGGCTCGGTCCAGGGCCCCGATTCGCGGAGTTCTGAAAAAAATCCTTGCACTTCGGCCTGTCTTCGGTTAGCGTGGCGGGTGACAGATTCGGCCTGCTTTCGGGCCCGGCTGGTTCCCTTTCTCCTGGAGCTCCCATGCCGCTCACCAAGCGACAGCGCGAAATCCTCTCGTTCCTCTCGGAGTACAACGAGGTCAACGGCTATGCGCCCAGCTTCGAGGAGATCGCGTCCCGGTTCAACTATAACTCGCTGGCCACGGTGCACGAGCACCTGACCAATCTCGAACGCAAGGGCTACATCAAGCGCTCGTACAACGAGAGCCGCGCCATCGAGATTCTGCCCTCGGAGATCTATCAACGGTCGGTGGAATTGCCGTTGCTGGGATCGGTGGCTGCGGGCGCACCCATCGAGGCGATGCACAGCGGCGAGACCATGGCCGTGCCCGATGGGTTTCTGCGCAAGAACGGCAGCCACTACGTGTTGCGGGTGCGTGGCGACTCCATGATCGAGGAGCATATCCGCGACGGCGATTTTGTCGTCATCAACGACAAGCAGGCGGCCGACAACGGCGAAATGGTCATCGCGTTGCTCGATGGTTCCGGCGCCACCGTCAAGCGGTACTATCGCGAGCGGGACGGTCGTATCCGTCTGCAGCCGGCCAATGAGGCCATGCAGCCGCTCTTCGTACACGAAGACGACGTGCGCATTCAGGGAATCGTCGTGGGCGTGCTGCGACGATACTGAGTCACAAAGCGGGAGGGAGCCCCCTGGAGTGACCGCGCCAGGCTACCGCTGCGAGGCCACCCGCAGCCGGCCCAGTGCCTCGGCGCCTACACCGGCCATCAGGGCGTCGCGGGTCTGCTCGACCGCGGCGGCATAGCTCATATCGTCGCGGCTCACATACAGTGCGGCGGCGGCATTGAGCAGCACGGCGGCCTGGGCGCCGGCCGGCCCCTGCCCGCGCAGTACTGCCTCGATCACCCGTGCGTTCTGGACGGGATCACCCCCCGCCAGGTCTTCGGCGTGCGCGACCCCGATACCGTAGTCGGCGGGGTCGATTTGCCAGCCCTCAACCCGGTCATCCCGGACTTCGCGCACCTCGGTGGGCCCGAGCGGCGAGATCTCGTCCAGACCGGGCTCGCCGTGCACCACCAGGGCCCGCACCGAGCCGAGTTGCCGGAGCGCATCGGCCAGCAGTTCGAGCCGCGGCCGTTCGGCCACACCCACCACCTGCCGTCCCGCACGCGCCGGATTGGCCAGCGGACCCACGATGTTCATGACCGTCGGCACGGCCAGCTCGCGGCGAATGGGACCCACATGACGCAGCGCGGGATGCATGAGCGGCGCGAACATGAACACGATCCCGGCCTCGGCCAGCGTCGCGGCCATCGCCGCCGGAGTGGTCTCGATCACCACACCCAGCGCCTCCAGCACGTCGGCGCTGCCGGAGCGCGAGGTGAACGAACGATTGCCGTGTTTGGCCACCCGCACGCCCATCCCCGCCGCCAGCAACGCCGAGGCGGTGGAGATGTTGAATGTCGTGATCGCACCGCCGCCGGTGCCACAGGTGTCCACCAGCGCATCGGGATCGGTGGCCGGCAATACGATCATGGCATCCCGGAGTGCCCGCACCACGCCGGCCACTTCAGCGGGCGTCTCGCCCTTCACGCGGAGCGCCATCAACAATGCCGCCACCTGCGCCGGCGTTCCCTCGCCTCGCATGATCACACCGAACGCCTGATGCAGCGCCTCTCCATCCAGCGTCTCGTGCAGGGCCAGACGCCGGATGGCCAGTGACAGCGCGTCACCCGGCATGCAGACTCTCCAGCAGCGTGCCCGCCAGGTCGTTACGGGACGCAATCAGCGAGATCACCAGTCCCAGCAGTCGCACACGCTCCACGTCTTCCTCGGTGTAGATGCCACGCTGGGCGCGATTGGTCAGGTTGAGCACGCCCACGAGTTCATCATGATACACGAGGGGGAAGCTGATGAAGCTGCCCGTCGTGAAGTACTGATCGCGCAGCAGCGGATGCTGCGAGGCCTCGCGCACGTCCTGCACCAGCAACGGTTCCCGTGCCGCGGCTACACGTCCGGCCACACCCTCGCCGATACGGATGCGCATGCCTTCCACGATGTTGGGCGCGATGCCGCGTGCGGCCGCGAGATAGAGATGATCCGGCTCCGGCGCGCGCAGCATGAGCGAACACCGCTGCGCCTGCATGTCGTCGCCCACCAGGGCCAGCAGGGCGTCCACCAGCGTGCGCGCATCGGTGGTTTCGGCGTCGAGCGCCAGCGCCCGGTCCACGAGATAGAGCGTGCGGGTGCGCTGACGCAGCGCTTCGCTTCGGCGGTGGAGTTCGATGTGGGCCTGTTCGAGCTGTCCCACCGCCGACGCGAGCTGTTGTTCGGCCAACTCCGCCTTGCGGCCGGCGCGGCGCATCTCTTCCTGGGCCCGGGCGACATCGGCCTGCAGGGCGATGGCTTCGGCCGGATTCAGCGCGGTCACCTCACGGGGCGTGTTGCGCACTTCGCGCAGTTCCGCTTCCAGTGCGGACAGCTTGCGCACGTACTCCCCGTGCACCCGTTGGGTCACGTCCTCCAGTGTGCGCACGGCTTCTTCGCGCGCCTCGCGCTCGCTGATGCGTGCGTAGGCGAGATCAAAGAGTGCGACGGCGGGCGCGATCCGTTCCGTGGTACGGGTCCCGAAGATCTTGCGGGGTTCGTACAGGGCCAGCACGGCGCCGAGTTGGCCTTCCACCCGGAGCCCCCGCACGGCCAACACGCCGCCGTCCAGCGCCGTCGTGAAGCCGAAGAGCCGGGCGTAGTCGGCCGAACGATCGGTCACGTCGAGGAAGGGGCCACCCGCCTGGATACGGGCCCGGACCGGCTCGGGAAGGTGGTCGAAGGTGGTCTCCATGCTGCTGCGCACCACCTGTGCGCCCACCGGGCTCGCGCGCATCCGCAGCATGTCGCGGCGGGCATCATACTGGATGAGCGCGACGGAGGCTCCGCGATCGAGCTCGGCGAGACATTCACCGAGCGCGATCAGCGCGCCGTCGAGGTCGGGGGCCGCCGTGAGGGCGTGTGCCAGCGATGCGAGGGTCCGGGGAGCCATGGCCTGAAAGTAGTAACGTGGAGAGCCGTTGAAGCGAACCTTCACGTCGCCTAGCTTCCCCGCGCTTATGGACCCGCGACCGATCCTCCTGGTAACCCAGTACGACGGGGGGCGATTCGCCGGCTGGCAGCGCCAGCCCGACGCCCGGACCGTACAAGGCGAGATGGAGCGTGTCCTCGGGCGCCTCTGCGGGGGAACTCACATCCCCGCGGTGGGCGCCGGTCGCACCGATGCGGGGGTGCATGCGCATGGCCAGGGGGTCGGCGTGCGTGTGCCGGCGTCGTGGACCGCGCCCCGGCTCCGGCGGGCCATGAACGCCCTGCTCCCCGAGGATATCTGGGTCGCCGACGCGCACCGGATGGTCCCGGAATTCCATCCCCGGCACAGCGCAACCGCCCGTCGATATGGTTATCTTATCGGGACGGACGAGGCGGCCTCGTCTCCCTTTCGCCGGCGGTATGAGTGGGCGGTCACCCGCCCCCTCGATGTGGCGGCGTTACAGCACGAGGCCGAGGCACTGCCGGGAGAGCATACGTTCCGGGCGTTTGCCGTGGCTCACACGGCGCCGATCGACGATCACCACCGCTGCATCATCCATCAGGCGGCGTGGGTGCCTCGCGAGGGCGGCTGGGTGTTCGAGGTGTCGGCAAACCGCTTTCTCCATCACATGGTGCGATTTCTGGTCGGGACGATGATCGATGTGGCCCTGGGGCGCCGGCCGCGCGGGACGATTGCGCGGTTGCTGCTCACACCCGACAACGCCGATACATCGCCGCCCGCTCCCGCGCACGGTCTGTCGTTGCGCGAAGTCACGTACCCGAATGCGCTCTATGCCACGGAGCCCTGACGTGCAACAGTCCTGGTTCCCCCGTGCCGTGATGCCGTGTCGCCGGTCATGGCCCAACTCCCGTGCAACCCTGGTGGGCCTGGTGGCCCTGGTGCTGGCCGGTTGCGAAGGCGCCAACCCCGCCGACTCGGGCGCGCAGTCGCGCACACTGCCGCCGGCCCCACCGCGGGCGACCGGTCCGGTTCCAGCCCAGAGTGTCGACGCCTCGCGTCGCACCGCCATCACCACCGCCGTGGAGCGTGTGGCGCCGGCGGTGGTCACGGTGCAGACGGAAACCGTGCAGCGTGTGCCGGCCGATTTTTTCGAGTACTTCATGGGTGGGCGTTCGGGCGAACGTCGCAATGCGGGCATCGGTTCGGGATTCGTGGTGCGCAACGATGGGGTCATCGTCACCAATGCCCATGTCATCAGTGGCGCCACCAGCGTGTCCGTCGCCATGCGCGACGGCACCACGTACAGCGCGAAGATCGTCGGAGTGGATGAAACGAACGATCTCGCGGTGGTTCGCATCGATGCGAAGAATCTGCCCATTGCGCCGCTCGGACGGTCCAGCGATCTGATCGTGGGCGAGTGGACCATCGCCATCGGCAATCCGTTCGGGTTCGTCCTCGGCAACAACGAACCGAGTGTGTCCGTCGGCGTGGTGAGCGCGGTGGGCCGCAATCTCGCCGGTCGCACCGAAGGCGGCGGCGTGTACATCGACATGATCCAGACCGATGCCGCCATCAATCCCGGCAATTCCGGCGGGCCCCTGGTGAACGCGACGGGCGAAGTGATCGGCGTGAACAGTTCGATCTATTCGCCGAGTGGAGGATCGGTCGGTCTCGGTTTTGCCATTCCGATCGATCGCACCAAGCGCATCGTCGAAGATCTGCTCGAACATGGATCGGTGCGGCAGCCGTGGGTGGGCATCCGCCTCGAAACCCCGCAGGTGCAGAGCGCGCGCGAAGTGGCGTCGGTGGGTGCCGTCGTGGCGCGTGTCGCGCCTGGTTCACCCGCCGAACGCGCCGGTGTGCGGGTGGGTGATCAGATCACGGCGGTCGGCAATCGCGCCGTGCGCAACCCCTACGAATGGGAAGCGCGTCTGCTCGATCTCCGTGTGGGGGAGTCGCTGACCATCACCGCGCGACGCGCCGGACGCGACATGCCGTTCACGCTGCAGGTCGCCGACGCACCGGAAGTGACCGCCCCCAAGGTCACCGTGTTGCGCGAACTGCAACTCGTGACGCTCACCGATGCCATCCGCCTCGAACGCGGGATCGCCTCCAACAGCGGCGCGCTCGTGTTCAAGGTGTCCGACCGCATCCGTGACGAGATCGGTCTGCAGGAAGGCGACGTGATCGCGCAGGTGGGACGCATGCGGGTGTCATCCGCGCAGGACGTGTCCACCGCCATCGATCAGCAGGGCGCGCGCGGTCCCATCGCCCTCGTCTTCGAGCGCAACCGCCAGTATTTCCAGACGCAGTTCACCCTTCGTTGAGTTCCGTGACCGCATCCGATCGTTCTCCGCACGCCACGTTCCAGTCACCGCTTGCCGACCGCTACGCCTCGAAGGCGATGCTCGCCCTGTGGGGTGGACAGACGCGGTATGGTCTCTGGCGCCGTCTCTGGCTCGCACTGGCCGAGTCGCAGCAGGCGCTGGGTATCGCGATTCCCGATGAGGCGATCGCGGAGATGCGCGCCCATCTCGACGACATCGACTTCACGGCCGTGGCGGCGTACGAAAAATCGTTCCGGCACGACGTCATGGCGCATGTGCACGCCTTCGGCGACGTGGCGCCAGCGGCCCGCAAGTTCATCCATCTGGGCGCCACGAGCTGCTACGTCACCGACAACACCGAGCTGGTGCTCATGCGTCGCGGACTCTCGCTGCTGCGTGAGAAGCTGCTCGATGTGCTCGATGCGCTTGGCACGTTTGCACGGGAATGGAAGGATGTGCCGGCGCTGGGATACACGCATCTCCAACCCGCGCAGCTCACCACCGTGGGCAAGCGCGCCACACTCTGGATGCAGGATCTGCTGCTCGATCTCGAGGATCTCGAATACCGCATCGACTCGCTGCCTTTCCGCGGCGTGAAGGGCACGACGGGCACGCAGGCCAGCTTCCTCACGCTCTTCGATGGCGATCACGCGAAGGTCCGCGAGCTCGATCGCATGGTCTGTGAGCGGATGGGCTTCAAGGCTTCCATCCCCGTGAGCGGACAGACGTACTCCCGCAAAGTGGATGCGCAGGTGCTGGGTGTGGTGGCCGGCATTGCCGCCACCGCGTCCAAGTTCTCGGGTGACATCCGCATGCTGCAGGCGTTCGGCGAACTCGAAGAACCGTTCGAGAAGAACCAGATCGGCTCCTCGGCCATGGCGTACAAGCGCAATCCCATGCGCTCCGAGCGCATCGCGGCCCTCGCGCGGTTCGTGCTGTCGCTCGAGCCGAATGCCAATCAGACGCACGCCGTGCAGTACTTCGAGCGCACGCTCGACGATTCGGCCAACCGTCGCCTGGCCATTCCCGAATCGTTTCTCGCCACGGACGCCATTCTGGTGCTGATGCAGAACGTGACGCGCGGCCTCGAGGTGCATCCGGCACGCATCCGCCGGCGGGTGGACGATGAACTGCCGTTCATGGCCACCGAGGAACTCATCGTGCGGTTCGTGCGCGCCGGTGGCGATCGTCAGGAGGCCCACGAGATCATCCGTGGACACAGCATCGCGGCCGCGCGCGCGGTGAAGGACGGCGCGCCGCGCAACGACATGCTCGAGCGGCTGGCAGCCGATCCGGCATTCGGTGTCTCCCTCGAAGATCTGCAGTCGGTGGCCGAACCGGCCCGTTTCGTGGGCCGCGCTCCACAGCAGGTGGAGGAATTCCTCGACGAACACGTGGCGCCGTGGCTGGCCCGGGAACGTGCGGCGGCAGATGTCGAGGAGGTGCGGGTATGAGCGCCATCGCCCTGAGTCGGACCGACCTGCCCTTGCCGCTGGTACGTCGCGGCAAGGTGCGTGACGTGTACGCGGTGGACGACGATCGTCTGCTCATGGTGACCACCGATCGCATCAGCGCGTTCGATGTCGTCATGACGGAAGCCATTCCGTACAAGGGCGCCGTCCTCACGCAGATCACGGCGTGGTGGCTCGCCCAGCTGGCCGGTGTGGTGGAACATCATCTCCTCACGGCCGAAACCGACGAGATCATCGCCGCGGTGCCGGCACTGGCGCCGCATCGCGCGGAACTGGCCGGTCGCAGCATGCTCACCAAACGCGCCGAGGTGGTGCCCATCGAGTGTGTCATTCGGGGGTACATCACCGGCTCCGCGTGGAAGGAATACCGTGAGCACGGCACGCTCGCCGGTGAGGCGCTGCCCGCGGGACTGCGGGAGAGCGATCGTCTCGATCCGCCCATCTTCAGTCCGGCCACGAAGGCGGAGACCGGACATGATGAGAACATCACGACGGCCAGGGTCGTCGAATCGGTTGGCGCGGATACCGCAGCCGAGCTGGAACGCCTGGCACGTCGGATCTACGAATTCGGTCGTGCCACGGCCGAACCCCTCGGCATCATCGTGGCCGATACCAAGTTCGAGTTCGGTTGGCGCAACGGCGCCCTGCTGCTCATCGACGAAGTGCTGACGCCCGACAGCTCGCGCTTCTGGCCGGCCGACAGTTATGCGCCGGGACGGGGACAGCCCAGCTTCGACAAGCAGCCGCTGCGCGATTGGCTCGATGTCGAGCGTCACGCGGGACGGTGGAACGGCGAAGCGCCGGCACCGACGCTGCCGCCCGAGGTGATTCGCGCCACGAGCCTGCGATACCGTGATGCCTTTGCCCGTCTCACCGGTGCGCCGCTCGATCTCGTCCGTCTCGGTCTCCCGGAGGATGGCTGATGTTTGCGCGTGAGGGATATCCGTTCATGATGGGCGCGCTCGCGCTCGCCGCACTCGCCTACGTGGGTGCGTTGCGCATGCGCTCCTGGCCGCTCTGGCTGCTGGCCTTCACGCTCACCGTGATTGCTCTCTGGGTGGCATGGTTCTTCCGCAATCCCGAACGCGCCGGCGAACGTGGCGAGCAGGTCGTGGTGTCGCCGGCGGATGGCCGGGTGGTGCTGATCACGCACATCGACGAACCCACCTTCGTCGACGGTCCCACCGTGCGGGTGTCGGTCTTCATGAACGTCTTCGACGTGCACGTGAACCGCTATCCGGTGAACGGCCGGGTGGAACATGTCGTCCACAAGGCAGGCAAGTTTCTGAATGCCGTCACCGAAGCCTCGAGCGTAGAGAACGAGCAGGCATCGGTGGGCATCCTGAGCGGATCGCACCGCATCCTGGTGCGTCAGATCGCCGGCCTCATCGCCCGTCGCATCATCACGGACTCCGCGCCAGGTGATGCTGCCGTGCAGGGCGCCCGCATGGGCCTCATCCGCTTCGGCTCACGGGTGGATGTCTTTCTGCCGCCGCAGTCGCGACTGCGCGTGGCGGTGGGTCAGCGCATGAAGGCGGGCGAAACGGTGCTTGCCGATCTGCCGGTGGCTGGCGGTGACCTGACGTGACCCATCCCCCCGAGGCGCGACCGGGAGCCGAGCACGGGGAACGCGGACGTCGTCCGCGCCCGCGTGCGGTGGTGGCGCTGCCGAACGGGTTCACGCTGGCCAATCTCTTCTTCGGCATCTTCGCTATCGTCGCCGCATCGCGTGGCGACTTCGATGCCGCGGCGCGCTTCATCGTGTTCGGCGCCATTGCCGACACCCTCGATGGGCGCATCGCGCGGGCCACCAAGTCGGGCTCCCGATTCGGTGAGGAACTCGACTCGCTGGTCGACGCGATCTCGTTCGGCACGGCGCCCGCGCTCATCATGTATTTCGCCGTCTTCCAGAGTCATCGCTGGGAGTGGATCTTCTGCTTCTTCTTCACCGCCTGCGCGGTGATGCGCCTGGCCCGCTTCAACGTCGAATCGGCGGGACGCAAGACCACGCATTTCAGCGGCCTGCCCAGTCCCGCGGCCGGCATGACGCTGGCCACGTATTACTGGTTCAGCCAGACGCCGCTCTACACCGAGACCATCATCGGCGACCTCCCGTGGCATCAGATGCTGCGTTGGGTCATGCTCGGTCTCGGCATGCTCATGATCAGCAACGTGCAGTATGCCAAGGTCCCCACGGTGAACTTCCGCACCGTGAAGGGCATTCTCGGTTTTCTGCTCGTCATCGGCACGTTCATCGGTGTGATCTTCCTGCCGAAGAAGTTCTTCTTCCCGGCGCTCATGGCGTACGTCCTGTACGGCATTCTGCGCACGGTCTTCCTGGGATTGCTCGATCGTCTTCCCGGCCGCGACGAGGCGGACGACGACGACGATCACGAATACGACGACGATCCCGCTGTCAGACGCCCGCGTCGGCGTTCCCGTTCCAACCGAAACCCATCCGGTTCCGATACCGGTCACGAGGAGTCTCCCGCATGACCCGTTTCCGTTGCGCCATCCATATCGTCCCGCGGCGCGGCATCCTCGATCCCCAGGGCAAGGCCGTCGCCGATGCCCTGCACTCACTGGGTTTCGCCGCCGTCGGTGATGTGCGGGTGGGGCGCTATGTGGTGGTGGAGATCGAAGCGGCGTCGGAGGACGCGGCGCGTGATCAGGTGAAGGCGATGTGCGAGAAGCTGCTCGCCAATCCCGTCACCGAAGACTTCGAGATCGCCAGCGTGGGGGGGGGACACGCGTGAAAGCTGGCATCGTTCGTTTCCCTGGATCCAACTGCGACGAGGACGCGTTCCACGCGATCGCGGATCATCTCGGCCAGGAAGCCGTTTACCTGTGGCACAAGGATCATGATCTGCAGGGCGTCGATCTGGTGATCCTGCCCGGTGGGTTCAGCTACGGCGACTATCTGCGCGCCGGGGCGATCGCGCGCTTCAGCCCCATCATGCAGGAGGTCGTTGCGCACGCGAAACGCGGCGGCCTCGTGCTCGGCATCTGCAACGGTTTCCAGATCGCCTGTGAAGCGGGTCTCCTGCCCGGGGCCCTGCTCCGCAACGTCAGTCTGCGTTTCGTGAGCGCGCCGGTATCGCTCCGCGTGGAAAGCATCGCGACGCGCTTCACCTCGCAGTATCACGTGGGTCAGGTGATCCGCATTCCCGTGGCGCACGGCGACGGGCGCTACACCGCCGATGCGGACACGCTGGCGCAGCTCGAGGGTGACGGCCAGGTGGTCTTCCGGTATGTCGATGACAACGGGGAAGCCACTGACGCGGCGAATCCCAACGGCTCGCAGCGCAACATCGCCGGCATCGTCAACGCCGAAGGCAACGTGCTCGGCATGATGCCCCATCCGGAACGGGCCATGGAATCCGCGCTCGGTTCCACCGACGGGTTGCCGCTGTTCCAGTCTCTTCTCGACGCGCTGCTCGGAGGTGTCCGGGCATGAGTGCGACTTCAGGTTCGTCCATGGATGCTCCGGCTGTTTCTTCCGCGGGGTCCTCGTCCAACGTGCAGCCACGTCCGGGTGATCCGGCCATCACGCCGGCGCTCGTCGCCGAACACGGCATCACCGAGTTCGAGTACGAACGGCTGGTGAACATGCTCGGCCGCACGCCCACATTCACCGAAATCGGTGTCGTGAGTGCGTTGTGGAGTGAACACTGCTCCTACAAGCACTCGCGTCCGATGCTCAAGACGCTGCCCACCAAGGCGCCGTGGGTGTTGCAGGGCCCTGGTGAAAATGCCGGCGTGATCTCGGTGGGTGACGGCTGGGCGGTGGCCTTCAAGGTCGAATCGCACAATCATCCGTCGGCCGTCGAGCCGTATCAGGGCGCGGCGACCGGTGTGGGTGGCATCCTGCGCGATGTGTTCACGATGGGGGCGCGTCCGATCGCGTTGCTCAATTCACTGCGGTTCGGCCCCCTGTCGTCGCCCCGCGTGCGGTGGCTGTTCGCCGGCGTGGTGAAAGGCATCGGCGACTACGGCAATTGTGTGGGCGTTCCCACCGTGGGCGGCGAGGTGGTCTTCGATCCGTCGTACGAAGGCAACCCGCTCGTCAACGCGATGTGCGTGGGCCTCATGCGAGAAGATGAACTCATGCGCGCCGTGGCGTCGGGTGTGGGCAATCCGATCATGGCCGTGGGCGCACGCACGGGGCGCGACGGCATTCACGGGGCGTCGTTCGCCTCGGAAGATCTCTCCGAAGCCAGTGATGCCAAGCGCCCCATGGTGCAGGTCGGTGATCCGTTCACCGAGAAGCTGCTGCTCGAGGCATCGCTCGAACTCATTCGCAGTGGGCATATCGTCGCCATCCAGGACATGGGCGCGGCTGGTCTCACGTCGTCATCGGCCGAGATGGCCGAACGCGGCGATGTGGGCGTGACCATCGACGTGACCAAGGTGCCCGTGCGCGAGCAGGGCATGACCCCGTACGAAATCCTGCTGTCGGAATCGCAGGAACGCATGCTCGTGGTGGCGAAGCAGGGTCACGAAGACGATGTGCGCGCGATTCTGTCCAAGTGGGACCTCGAGGCCGCGGTGATCGGCGAGGTGATCGCCGAACCGGTGTATCGGGTGACGGAAGGCGACACGGTGGTGGCCGAGTTCCCCGGCTCGCGCCTGGTGACGGAATGTCCGCAGTACGTGCTCGAGCCGCGTGAGAGCGAGGCCCTCGCCGCGGCGCGGGCCACCGATCCGCACGGCGTGACGCCGCTCGAAGAAGAGCGCGATCACACCTGGACGCTGGAGCGTCTGCTCGCCTCGCCCACCATCGCCAGCAAGCGCTGGGTGTGGCAGCAGTACGATTCGACCGTGCGCACGAGCACCGTGCGCGGCCCGGGCAGCGACGCGGCCGTGGTGCGCCTCAGGGGCACCGACAAGGCCATCGCCCTCTGCATCGACGGCAATGGGCGCCATGTGGCGCTCTCGCCCCGCAACGGCGGCCGTGCGGCGGTGTGCGAAGCCGCGCGCAATGTGGCCTGCACCGGCGCCCGCCCCAAGGCCATCACCAACAATCTCAACTTCGGCAACCCGAAGAAGCCCGAGGTGTATTTCCAGCTGAGCGAAGCCATCGCCGGCATGGGTGAAGCCTGCACGGTGCTGGAATCGCCGGTCACCGGAGGCAACGTCTCGCTGTACAACGAAAATCCGCAGGGCGCGATCCACCCCACGCCAACCATCGGCATGGTGGGGTTGATCGAATCGATGGCGCACGTGACACCGTCCGCGTTCCAGCAGATCGGTGACGACATCGTGCTGCTGGGAGATTGCACCGACGAACTCGGGGCGAGCGAGTACCTGCTGGCCATCCATGGTCTCACCATCGGCGAACCGCCGGTGTGTGATCCCGTGCGTGAACGGGCGCTCATCGATGCCCTGCTCGAAGCCATTCAGAGCGGGGCGGTCCGTTCCGCGCACGATTGCAGCGACGGCGGTCTGGCGGTGGCGCTCGCCGAGTGCGCCATGCTCGATCGCGATCAGGCGTTCGGTTTTTCCGTGGACCTCTCGGCGTGGGCCGCGCTGCCGCATCGCGCGCTGCTCTTCGGCGAGGCCCATGGCCGGGTGGTCGTCTCCACGGCGCAGAGCGGCGCCGTGCTGGAGATCGCGCGGCGTCACAGTGTCCCGGCGCGTGTCATCGGCAAGGTGACCGATGCCGCCGACGGCGCCAGCTTCACCATTTCCGATGACACGTTCACCGCTCCGGTGATGTGGCTCGCGAAAGCGTTCCATGAGGCCATTCCGCAGGCGATGGACGGCGAGACGCCGGCCGAGCATGCGGTGGCTTCGTCGCACGCACCAACCAACGACTGACGGGGTTTCAACCCATGTGTGGCATTTTCGGCGTCTACGGTCACCAGGAAGCGGCCGCGCTGACGCAGTTGGGACTGTACTCCTTGCAGCATCGGGGGCAGGAATCGGCCGGCATCGTTGCGGTCGACGAGGATGGTCGTGCGCGCGTGAGCCGCGCGATGGGGCTCGTCTCCGAAGGCTTCGAAGAGGCGGAGATGGAAGTGCTGCAGGGGCCCATCGCGATCGGGCATACGCGATACAGCACGGCTGGTGCGTCGGCCATCGAGAACGCGCAGCCCATTCTGGCGCGTGTGCGCCGGGGTCACATCGCGCTCGCGCACAACGGCAATCTCACCAACGCTGTCGAGCTGCGGCGTGATCTCGAGGAGGCCGGCGCGATCTTCTCGAGCACGATGGACTCGGAAGCCATCGTGCATCGCATCGCCCGCGCATCGGGAACGTCACCGGAAGCGCGGGTGGCTTCGGCGCTGCACGGTGTCGAAGGCGCGTACTGTCTGCTCGTCGTCCTCGATGAAACGGTGGTGGTGGCGCGTGATCCCCACGGCTGGCGCCCGCTGGTGATGGGGCGTCTGGGCGAGAGTTATGTGTTCGCGTCGGAGACCTGCGCGCTCGATATCGTCGGTGCGACGGTGGAGCGGGAGATCCAGCCGGGCGAGATCGTCGCCATCGATGCGCTGGGACTGCGTTCCATGCAGGCGCTCGAATCGACGCCGGTCAATCGGTGTGTCTTCGAGCACGTCTACTTCGCGCGGCCTGACAGCAAGGTGTTCGGTGGCTCGGTGGACCGTTCGCGCCGCGCGCTGGGCCGGCGACTGGCCATCGAGCAGCCCGCGCCGGGTGCCGAGGTGGTGTTCGCGGTGCCCGATTCGTCGAACTCCGCGGCACTCGGGTTTGCCGAACAGTCGGGCATTCCGTACGAGCTCGCGCTCATCCGCAATCACTACGTGGGCCGCACATTCATCCAGCCCACGCAGGCCGGTCGTGATGCCAAGGTGAAGGTGAAGTACAACCCCGTGCGTGAACTGCTCGAAGGCAAGAGCGTGGTGATGGTGGACGATTCCATCGTGCGTGGTACCACCACGCGCGGTCTGGTCTCGCTGGTGCGTGCGGCCGGTGCACGCGAGGTGCACATGCGCGTGTCCAGCGCGCCGATCATCTCGCCGTGCTATTACGGCATCGATACGCCGCGTCGCGAGGAACTCATCGCGGCACAGATGACTCACGACGAACTCGTGCGGCATCTCGGCGTGGATACCCTGGGGTATCTCTCCATCGACGGCATGCTGTCGGCAATGCCCTCCGGACCGGAGGGCTATTGTCACGCCTGCTTCTCGGGCCAGTATCCCACGGCAACACCGAGCGAGCCGGAACTGCTGCGTGCAGGGAGTGCCGCATGATCGCCGGCTTTTCCGTCATGGTGGGCTCGCTGATCGCGTCGCGGGTGCGCCACGTGGCCACGGTGGGCTGCGTGATGGTGGCCACCTCGCTGGGGCTGGCCGCCTCCGGCCTCGCCCAGGCCGCCCCAGCCGCCCTGCCCGCTGCGAGTGCCGCGTCGGTCCCCGCCAACCCCGCGGACGTTTCGTCGCTCGACGCCATTCTGAAGACGTTGTACGACGTCATCTCCGGACCGGCCGGCCAGAAGCGCAACTGGGATCGTTTCCGTTCGTTGTTCGTGCCCGGTGCGCGGCTCATTCCCACTGGCCAGCCGGCCGGTCAGCCTGCGCGGGCCACGGTGCTCACGCCTGAAGAGTACATCCAGCGTGCCGGTGTTTCGCTCGAGCGCGATGGATTCTTCGAGCGCGAGATCGGGCGCAGTGTGGATACGTTCGGACGCATCACGCAGGTGTTCAGTGCGTACGATTCGAAGCGCACACCGCAAGATGCCAAGCCGTTCCAGCGTGGCATCAACAGCATCCAGTTGCTGAACGACGGCACGCGCTGGTGGGTGGTATCGATCTACTGGGACGCCGAGCGGGCGGACAATCCGATTCCGGAGCGATATCTGAAGAAGTAGGGACAAGGATTGCGGGGCGGCGCTTTCAGCGTCACCCCGCTTCTGTTTCAAGAGGCAGCAGGAGGGAGTTGGCCAGGGAGGAGTTCAATAGCAATTGTGCAAGCGGGTCTTGCACGATTGTCGCGTCGGGGCATTTCGAGAGGCAGTAGTGCGCGCGTCCGATGGGCCCGTCCTCACACGAACGGATCCCTCACCCGCACCCCCGTCGACACGAAATCCGCCGTGTTCCGCGTCACCAGCGTGAGATCGTAGAGCAACGCCATCGCGGCGATCTGCTTGTCCAGGGCGTTCTCCAGGTGGGGCACCCGGAGCCGTCCCCACAAGTCGGCCATCTCGATATCGAACGGGAGAATGAGATCCCGGTAGTCTTCGAGGATCTGCCGCAACCATGCCTCCAGCAATACGGCCTGCCGCGTGTCGCCGCGACGGCGGATGAGTTCCACGCCGCGCCGCAATTCGCCGACAGTGATCACCGACAGATACAGGGGCTCACCCTGCTCCGCACACTGCTTCAGGAATGTCCGGACGCCGGGGTTGGCTGACCGGCCCTTTCGCGCTTCGCTGATGACGTTCGTGTCAATCAAATACACGCCCGACTCCGCCCTCATCGACACGCGCGAAGTCCGCATCCTCCCCTCCCGGCGGCATCGTGGCCAGCACTTCGGCCAACGACCGTCGACGTGGGCCCAACAGTGAATCGGCCAGCAACGCGCGGTGTTCCGCCTCAGCGCTGCGCCCGTGCTGCGCCGCCCGCTCCCTGAGCGCCCGCACAATGGCGTCGTCGACGCCCCGAACCAGAAGACTCGGCATGGGATAGCTCCAAGAGAGATGATATCAATGATATCACTATTGCTCGATTACGCAACAGTCTGTCGCCACAATTTCTGCCAATCTCCTCCCTGACCAGCTCCCTCCTGCCCCCTCCTGATACAAAAGCGGGGCGGCGCTTTTCAGCGCCGCCCCGCCATCCCTACAGTGGAGGTGAGGGGAATCGAACCCCTGTCCGAGACTAGATCCACCCCAGTTTCTACGTGCGTATCCCATTGATTGAGGTCTCCATCGGCTGGCCAACGGGAAGCCCACCTCAGGACAAGCCTTCTAGAGTTTCGCCCCGGTGCGGAAGGCGCACATCGGGACTAGCCCAGATTTGCGATACTCACGTGCCGCCCCGGGCGGGCTGCCGCGTGAGCACTGCTACGTAACCCGAAGGTTAGGCAGCGAGCGCGAGGTTGTTGTTCGCGATTGGAATTTTCCCGAGTGTTTTACCAGGTGCTCGAGGACCTGGGCACGCTACCAGAGATTCACCAACCCCGTCGAAGCCAGTCACCCCCGGATTCGAACGGTCCTGCATGTCCTTCTACACTACATGAACGGCCGGGGTCCGGGCAACTGCCCGCCAGGCGACTACGCCCGCTCGCCCGCCCGCAGTCCCCACCCGCTCACGCCGCTTCACACGTCAGCGACGAGATATCCGGGTCCGCAGCGGCCAGTCCCCGCGCCTTGTACTCCTCGTAGAACTCCAGGTAGTTCGCGAAGATGACGTCCACTTCGGAGAAATCCCGCACCTGGTGCAGCTTCGCCCGCAATTCGGCCGAATTGGGCAGCCCCTTCACGTACCATCCGAGGTGCTTCCGGAACTCGAGGGCCGCCCCGGCCCGGTCCACATCGTACCCCTGCACCATGCGTGCATGCTCCAACGCGATCGCAAAACGCTCGTGCACACCCGGTGTTTCCGGGACCGGCGTTCCATCGATCAGCGCCCGGGTCTGCTTGAACACCCACGGCTGACCATACGAACCGCGCCCGATCATGATGCCGTCCGCACCCGTGTGATCGAGCATACGCTTGGCGTCCTGCGCGGTCTTGATGTCGCCGTTGCCGAGCACGGGGATGTCGAGCGCTTCGGCCACCCGCGCAATCTCATCCCAGTTGGCGCTCCCCGAATACATCTGCGTACGCGTGCGGGCGTGCAACGCGAACACGCGGGCACCCGCATCCTGCATGCGCAGCGCGATGCCGACCGGATCGCGCATCTCCTCGTTCCACCCGCTGCGTGTCTTCACCGTGACCGGCAGCGGTGTGGCCTTCGCCACGGCCCGGATGATCTCCTGCACCAGATCGAGATCCTTCAGGCACCCCGACCCGCCGTTGCGCCGCACGACCTTCTTGACGGGACACCCGAAATTGATGTCCACGAAATCGGGCGCGAAGAGGTCGGTGACCATGGCCGCGGCGTCCGCCATGGCCGCCGGCTCGGCGCCGAAGATCTGCACGCCGATGGGCCGCTCCTCGGGGGCAAATCGCAGCTTGCTGATGGTGGCTTCGTTCTCCCTCCGGATTCCCTCGGCCGAGAGGAACTCCGTCACCACCACGTCCGCACCATGGGCGTGACACAGCCGCCGGAACGGTGACTCCGACACGCCCGCCATGGGCGCGAGATAGAGCGGGATCCGGTGTGGAACGGCGAAGGGAAACGTCTTGCGGGACATGGACTTGAAGCTAGTCGTTCCCGACGGGACGGGCAACGCGCGTGCGGTTTGACAGCCGCCGCTCGGCTGTTACGATTAGCCCCTATGGAACTGCGCGAGTTTTTCTCCGAAGACGCCGTCGCACTCGAGCTGCAAGGCACGAGCAAGGACGAGATCCTGAAGGAACTGATCGGGCTGCTCAAGCTCGACGAGAAATCCGAAGGCATGCTGTTCAAGATGCTCAAACGGCGTGAGAACCTGGGTTCCACCGGCATCGGTCGCGGGATCGCGATTCCGCATTGCCGTTCACTCGTCGTGAATCGACTGCGGGTGGCATTCGGTCGAAAGAAGGACGGTGTCGACTTCAAGGCCATCGACGACAAACCCGTCAACTTCTTCTTCCTGATCGTCGCGCCGCCGCTCGAGGTCTCCAACCAGTACCTCCCCGTGCTCGGCAAGATCGCGCAGTTCAGCAAGGAGAGTGACGTTCCGGGCCGTCTGCTCGAACTCACCACGCCGGCGCAGTTCATGGCGCTGCTCGAGGAAAAGCGGGTCTGATTTTCTGACGCGCTCACGCCGCGTTCGCGCGGTGTCTACGCCGCGTCCACGCCGTCCAGCAGTCGACGAATGGCGCCGAGCAGTTCGCCGGCGCTGAAGGGTTTGGCGACGAAATGCAGGGAGTTGCTCGCGATGCCCTGCATCACCATGTCGTCGTCGGCGTACCCACTCATGAACAGCACGCGGATGTGCGGAAAGCGTGCGGTGATGTCGGTCGCCAACTCCGGGCCCGAGACCTGCGGCATCACGACGTCCGTCAGCAGCATCGCCGGCGGCGTGGTCATCCCTTCCAGAAGACGCCAGGCCATGGCCGCGCTATCCGCCGCGGTCACGCGGTAGCCGGCCCGTGAAAGCAGTGCGCTGGTGGCCACGCGTACCGACGCTTCGTCTTCCACCAGCAGAATGTGCTCGCTCCCGCCACTGACTTCCGGGAGAGGCGCGGAAGGCTCCTCGTGGTCATCGGTGTCGGGCAATCCGGGGAAGGTGATGGCGATTTCCGTGCCCTGCCCCACATCGGATTGCACGACGATCTCACCGCGTGCGGCCGTGACGATGCTGTAGACCATGGCCAGTCCGAGGCCGGTGCCCCGCTCTCTGGTCTTGGTCGTGTAGAATGGCTCGAAGACCCGGGGCAACACGTCGGGTGGAATGCCGGCTCCCGAGTCCCGCAGCCGAAGCCGGAGATCGCGGGCCGGTGTGCGCTCCGTCGTGATGGTGAGCGCTCCGCCGTTGGGCATGGCATCGCGCGCATTGGCCGCCAGGTTCATGATGACCTGTTCGAGTCGCCCATGGTCGAAGAGAATGTGCGGCGCGTCGGGCGTGCAGACGATACGCACCTGAATGTGCTCGCCCACCAGACGCGTGAGCATGCGCTGCAGGCTTTGCAGGGTGGCGTTCACATCGAGTCGCCGATCGTGCACGACCTGACGTCGGCTGAACACGAGAATCTGTCGTGTCAGGGCCGACGCCCGGTGTGCCGCTCCAAGAATCTCGCCGGCTTCGGCACGCAGCACCGAGTGTTCCGGCAGTTCGTTGCGCAGCATCTCCGCGTTGGTGGCGATGGCCGAGAGGTAGTTGTTGAAGTCGTGCGCGATTCCGCCGGCAAATGCGCCCAGCGCTTCGAGTTTCTGGGACTGACGCAGTTGTTCGCGTGATTGTTCGAGTTCGGCTTCGGCCCGCCGGCGTTCGGTGACGTCGATCAGGATACCCACGGCCAAAGTCTCGCCACCACGTTCCAGCGTGCCGACGAAGAGCTCCACCTGACGATGCGCGCCCTGCAGATCCTGCAGCGTCCACAGACCCGCGCGCATGGTGGATTGTGGATCCGGCAACGGCAGGTCGGCGAACGCCTCACGTTCTTCCTCGACGATGAGATCGAGAATGCGTGTGCCTTCGCGCAGATCTCTCACCCCGACGAAGGCCCCCGCCGCGTCGTTCACCTGCTCGATGCCTCCATCGGTGAGCCGCCAGGTCAGCATGGGCAGTGGACTGGTGGCGAAGAGCCGGCGATAGCGGGCTTCACTCGATTGCAGCGCCTGCTCGCGGTCACGCACCGTATCGGCAAGCTGATTCAGCGCGTGGGCGAGTTCAGCCACTTCGTCATCACCATCGGTGCTGGCGCGCCGTTCACGGTCCCCCCGGGCAATGGCCCGCGCGACATCGGAGAGATCGAGCAGCGGATCGGCAATGCGGCGTGCCGTGAACAAGGCGAAGCCGATGAAGATCATCGTGCCCACGATGCCGATGCCCAGATCGATGAGGAACTGACGCCGCGCCACATCGAGAGTGGCCGATGCCGGAATGCCGACGTACAACAGCCCATCGATGGTATTGAGCGGCGCATGCGCGACCAGTCTCGTGGTCCCGTCGATCGATGTGATGCCGGACACGGCATCCGGGTGCTCGAAATCGAACGCCATCAGTGCGGAATCGCCCGGCGGATGGCGGATCCATTCATCGAGATCGGCCGTGCGCAGGAACACCTGACCGTTCGGTTGGAGCACCGTGAGAACGGATCCCTCCGGGAGGTCCCGTGCGAGTTGCACCGCCGCCATGGAGTCGAGCGGAATGGATGCACCGGAGATGCCGAGCAATTCTCCATTGTCGGCGAAGATCGGCATCGACAAGGGAACGACCCAGCCCCGATCGGGAAGCACGATCGAACGACGGGCGCGTGCCACGCTGTAGTGCCTGGTGCGCAACGCCTCGTCGAAGGGATCGGTGCCTTTCAGGTTCGGCAGTGGCGGCCCCGTGGTGGCGCGCCGGAGACTGCCATGAATGTCGCCCAGCGTATCGGCGATGAAAACATTGGTCAGCCGGACGCTCGCCTCGTCGAACACGAAGCGCAGCAGGGAGTCGTTCAGTGCGATGGGATCCGACGGGCGCAGCAGCCGCGATACCGCTGTGAGAATCGTACGAGTGGCATTCACATCGGAGTCGATCAATTGGGCGGCCCGACGAGCCATGGCCAGACTGCGTTCGCCGAGGAGACGCTGTTCGCTGCGCCAACGCTCCACGGCACGCACCAGCGAGATCATCGCAATGGGCAGCGTCAACGACAGCGCGAGCAGGAACAGGCGCCGACGGATGCCGGCGCGAAGTATCCTGGGACGCGATGAGCGGGAAGCTGGGGCCATCCTGAGGGACGCTAGCAGTGCCGCGCCGGACCCGCCAGCTCCTTCAATGGTGATCGATGACCACGCGACGCAGTTCCCCTCGCATCCGCCAGATCACGCGCAGGCTTTGCAGGACCGCCGCGGCGGCGAGGCCGGCCACCAACCCGATCCAGAGTCCCCGCTCCCGCAGGGGGGTGCGAAAGCCAAGCCACGCGCCCAAGGGGATGCCGACGCCCCAGAACGCGATCATGTGCAGCACGGCCGGCACACGGGTATCGCCCGTTCCCCGCAACACGCCACTGGTGACGGCTTGCAGGCCATCGAACACCTGGAACCAGCCGGCGAGTGGAATGAGCGCCACCGCCACGGTCACGGTGGCCACTTCATGCGTGTAGAGCGTCGCCAGTTGATGGGGGAAGGCCATGAAGATGATGGCGCTGATGCACATGAAGCCCACGCCGCAGACGATGGCGGCGGCGGCATCGCGTCGTGCCGACGGCAGGTCACCGCGGCCGATGGCCCGGCCCACCACCGCCGATGCCGCGCCCGAAATGCCGAGTGGCACCATGAACGTCATCGCCGCCATGTTCAGCGCGATTTCATGGCCGGCCAGCGACGCCGTGCCCATCCACCCCATGAACAACGCGGTGAGTCCGAAGGCAAAACTCTCGAAGAACCACTGGATGCCGATGGGAATACCGATCCGCATCATGCGCCAGAGAGGGCCCCATCGATGACTTTCGGGGTGCCATGGCCGCAGCATGTCACGCAGCAGTGGCCACGCCAGCGGCAGCACCAGCAGCATCATCAGCCACGTGGAGATCGCCGTGGCATAGCCCGACCCCGCCACACCGAGTTGCGGGAACCCCAGGTTGCCAAAAATGAGCAGCCAGTTCGCGGCCGCATTCACGAGGTTTGCCACGAGCGCCGCAATGATGACGGGGCGCACCGGTCCCATGGCCTGCAGCGTCTGCCGGAACACGGCGAAGATGAAGAACGGCAGCGCACCGAGGGCCCGGCGACGCGTATACACGGCGGTCTCACGCACGACATCGGCCGGTTGCTGGAGCACGCCCAGGACCCACTCTCCGGGCATGAGCGCCAGTGTCACGACCACCGTGACGGCCACGGCCAGCAGCAGTCCGCGTTGCACGCCGCGCGCGGCGGCCGTGTAGTCGCCGGCACCAAAAGCCTGCGAGACCACCGGGTCGATCGCGAACAGCAGACCGATCCCGAAGACACTGACGTTGAAGAAATAGAAATTGCCGAGGGCCACGGCGGCGATGGCCGCGCCACCGAGTTTCCCGACCATGATGGCATCGACGACGCCCATGGCCTGGATACCGACATTGATCAGAACGATGGGGGCCGCGACCTGCGCCATCTCACGCAGGTCGCGATGCCACCCGCGTGAGCGTTGCATCGGGAAACGGCTAGCGGGAAGAGCTCCGCTTGGCGGTGCTCACGAGTTCACGGACTTCACGCAGCAGACGCTGCGCATCGTAGGGGATGCCATCCTTGATCGTCCACGCCACGCCCCCACCGGGGCCGGCAGCAGCGTCCGCCCGCGGCGGATAGAAGACCTTGAGGTCCTCCAGCGGGTTTCCGTTCAGAATGACGAGGTCTGCAAGATAGCCGGGCCGCACACGCCCGAGGTTCTCCTGCTGCCCCAGGATCAGCGCATTGTTGGCCGTGGCATGCTGCAGGACCTTGAGCGTGGGGAAACCGGCCTCCTGATGCAGCTCCAGCTCACGGATCAGGCCAAAACCATAGACCTGGTAGATGAAGCCCGCGTCTTCCCCTGCTCCGATTACCCCGCCCAGCCGCTCGAAGTCACGCACCGCGCCGAACCAGATGCGGTAGTTCTCCTTCCAGAATGCTTCGTCCGTGCTGCTCCAGTTGGCGAAGTACGATCCATGATTGGAAGGATCCGGACGGAAGAACTTCTCCAGTGTGGGGTGCAGGTACTCGCCGTACCACGGTTGTGTCTCCGCGCGCTGCAGATCGCGACTGGCTTCGTAGATGTCGAGGGTCGGATTCCAGGCCACGCCGCCCTTCACCATGGCCTTGAGCACATCCTGCAGCTTCGCCGGATCGGCCTCGCGCCAGAGCCGTCCGGCCAGGCGAAAGCGCATGCCTTCGTCGGCGTAATTGAAGTTGGACGGAAAATGCTGCACGCCATCGGGGATGGCGGCATCGGGCACGCCATACCAGTGTTCCAGGCTGGTGAGGCCATTGGCCGCGGCATCGAGCGCGTTGGTCTCGTCCACCGCCATATGGTGTGCCACCCGCAGCCCCTGTTTCCTGGCTTCGTCGAGCACGGGACCATACACGTCCTTGTCCATGCCGAAGAGCTTGAGCCCATCCACCCCCTGCGCCTTGAGATCACGCACGCGCTGCCGCGCTTCCGCCTCGTTGCGCGGCACCGGCATGTACGCATATCGCGCGTACACGTAGAAACGCGGCGCCATCACCTCGCCAGCCAGACTGCGCGCCCGCAGTTGCAGCGTCTTGGGCGTCTCGCTGGAGACATCGCGCACGGTGGTGATCCCCATGCCCAGCCAGAGTTTGAACTGGTATTCGAGCGGCTGGGCGAGACCGGCGCGTTCGTCCTGCACGTGCCCGTGCAGGTTGATGAGACCCGGCCCGACGTACTTGCCGCTGGCATCGATCTCCACGTCGGCAGGTGGGCGTCGCGCCGTGCCATTGCGAATGGCCGCCGGATCGAGACTCACGATCTGCACGATGCGGTTGCCTTCGATGATGATGTCCTTGGGACCTTCCGCGGGAGTGGCATTGCCCTCCACCACCATCGCACCGCGAATGGCCAGACGACGGGGACGGACACCGTGCGTGGGTGCCGTCTGCGCACTCAGGAGATCGGCTGCCACCAGCAACAGGGCGCCAAGGGTTTTTACCGACAGAGCAGATGCCGAGAACGCCATGGTGCGTATCCGGTGAAGATGAAAGATCCGTCAGGTCTGGCGCAGCCAGATTTCCTCGACCTGATGGTTGCGCCCCTTTCGCACGACCACGCGGGCTCTCCGACGCGTGGGTTCGATGTTCTCCACCAGATTCGGCAGATTGATCCGGCGCCAGATTTCGCGCGCCACCTGGGCGGCGGCTTCCGGCGTCAGATCCTTGTAGTGGTGAAAGAACGACGCTTCCCGCTGGAACACCGTGCGCTGCAGCTTCAGGAAACGATCCACGTACCACTCTTCGATCGTCGCCGCATCGGCGTCCAGATAGATCGTGAAATCGAAGAAGTCGGATGCGACCGCGGTGGCACTGTTCGCGGTCTGCAGGACGTTCAGTCCTTCGAAGATCAGGATGTCCGGACGGTCCACGACCTGGAACTCACCGGGAACCACGTCATAGGCTTCGTGTGAATAGGTGGGGATATGCAGGTCGGGGACGCCGGCTTTCACGCCTTCCAGAAAGGTGAGCATCCGGCGCAGATCGTAGCTCTCCGGGAAGCCTTTGCGTTCCATGAGGCCGTTGGCCTGCAGCACCTGTGTCGGGTGGAGAAACCCGTCCGTGGTGACGAGATCGACGCGGGGATGTTCCGGGCTCTGTGCCAGCACGGCGCGCAGCAACCGGGCAAAGGTGCTCTTTCCCACAGCCACACTCCCGGCGATCGCGATCACATAGGGCGCGGTGCCGTAGGGCGCGTTGGCGGGCCATTGGCCCACGAAGGCTCCCTCCACCAGTTGGCTCAGGCTCCGGGCAGCCGAGATGTGCAGGGTGATCAGCCGCGCCAGGGGCAGGAACACCTCGGTCACATCGCCGAGTGTCGCCGGATCGTTCACCCCGGCCAGCGCCGCGAGCTCAGACTCCGAGAGGGCCACCGGTGTCACTTCGCGCAGGCTGGCCCAGTGCTTGCGATCGAAGATCACATAAGGCGGAGCCAGGCGCGGCACCGAGGCAGCCGGCATATGGGCGGGGTCCTGCTGGCTCACATCAAGCATCGGGGAAATGTTCCCGGCGGCTTGGGGCGGCGCAACCCGGCCGCCGGGCAAATTCAGCGACCGGACGGAGGCGGTTCAGGTATAACGCTTCTCCAATGCATCCCACTCCGGCTTGTCGACCAGGCGCTGGCGTTCGGCGAAGGTGGCCACGAGTCCGCTGGACTCCTGCACCTCCTTCGTGTCCCGTAGCATCGTGAGAGCCTTCTGCATGCCCATCACCGCGCCTTGCAGCGCGGCATTGGCATACAGCACGATCCCATATCCCAGCGCGCCGAGCTCGGTGGCATTGAAGATCGGCGTTCTGCCACCGATCACCATGTTCATGAGCTGCGGTACGGCAAGACGTGTGGGCAATGCCCGGATCTGATCGGCTTCCGTCACCGCTTCGACAAAAAGAATGTCCGCGCCCGCCTCGGCAAAACGCTGCGCTCTCTCCACGGCGGCTTCGAAACCCAGCGTCGCGGCGGCATCCGTACGGGCCATGATCAGCAGATCCTGATCGCGACGGGCATCGACGGCAGCCTTGATCTTGCTGACGGCTTCGTCGGCCGAGATCACTTCCTTGCCGGAAAAATGTCCGCAGCGTTTGGGAGCGATCTGGTCTTCGAACTGGATGCAGTCGGCGCCGGCCCGTTCGAGCGTGCGCACCGTATGAATCACGTTCAGCGCATTGCCGAAGCCCGTGTCGGCATCGACGATGAGCGGCAACGACACGGCATCGCGGATGCGCGCGGTATGGTCCGCGATCTCCGCCAGCCCCATGAATCCCTGATCCGGCATGCCGAACCACATGTTCGTGACCCCGGCGCCAGTGACATAGATGGCTTCGAAACCGAGATCCTCGATGACCTTGGCGGAGAGGGCGTTGAACGCACCCGGAACGAGCGCACCACGGCGGGCGTTCACGAGCGACTTGAGTTGTGTGCGGGTGGACATCGGATCCTCGAAGAGCCTTGTTCGGAGACGGCGTTCAGAAACTGTCGGCGGGGATACGCACCCAGCCTTCCATCAATACACGGGCACTGCGGCTCATCACGACCGTGGTGGCGGTCCAGGTGCCATCGATCTCCTCCGCGGCGGCGCCCACCTGCAGCGTACCCGAGGGATGACCGAACCGCACGGTCTCTTTTGCCTGACCAATCGCGCGGCTCACCAGCGTGCCGGGAATCGCGGCGGCCGTCCCGATGGCCACCGCCGCCGTGCCCATCATGGCATGATGCAGCTTGCCCATCGACAGCGCGCGCACGAGCAGGTCGATATCGCCGGCCTGCACCACCTTGCCGCTGGACGTGGTATAGGAGGCCGGCGGCGCGACGAAGGCAATCTTGGGAGTATGCTGGCGCGTGACCGCTTCGCCCACGTGGGCGATCAGTCCCATCTGCACCGCACCATGCGCGCGAATGGCTTCGAATCGCGCGAGCGCGGCCGCATCACCGTTGACCGCCTCCTGCAGCTCGGTACCGGTGTAGCCGAGGTCGCGCGCGTCGAGAAAGATGGTGGGGATACCGGCGTTGATCATCGTCACGTCGAACGTGCCGACGCCCGGCACCTCGAGCTGATCGACGAGATGCCCCGTGGGAAAGAGTGCCCCACCACCTTCTTCACCCTTCTCTGCCGGATCGAGAAACTCCAGCGGGATCTCCGCGGCAGGAAATGTCACGCCGTCGAGTTCGAAATCGCCGGTCTCCTGAACCTGCCCGTTCACGATGGGCACGTGGGCGACGATGGTCTTGCGGATGTTCGCCTGCCAGATGCGCACGTGGCAGACTCCGTTCTGTGGAATCCGCGCCGGATCGACGAGTCCGGACGTGACGGCAAATGGACCGACCGCGGCGGACAGATTGCCGCAGTTTCCCGACCAGTCCACGAACGCGCGATCGATGGACACCTGCCCGAACAGATAGTCGACGTCGTGTTCCGCGGAGGCGCTCCGGGAAACGATCACCGTCTTGCTGGTGCTGGACGTGGCGCCGCCCATGCCGTCGATCTGCTTGCCGTACGCATCGGGGCTACCGATCACGCGCAGCAGCAGGCGATCGCGAGTCTCCCCTGGGATCCGGCAACGTTCAGGGAGATCTTCGAGACGGAAAAAGACACCCTTGCTCGTCCCGCCGCGCATGTAGACGGCCGGGACCTTCACCTGCGGGGCATGACTCATGTGGTCGCCCCGACGTGGCGTTCCGCAAGGAAATCCTGCGCGAAACGCTGCAGCACTCCACCGGCCTCGTAGATGGACACTTCTTCGGCGGTATCCAGACGACAGATCACCGGTACGTCCGTGACCTCTCCGTTCGTGCGTCGAATGCGCAACGTCAGTTCGACACCCGGATACCGCTCGCCCAGCACATCATATGTCTCCGTGCCATCGAGTGCGAGAGTATGACGCGTGGTGCCGGGATTGAACTGCAGGGGAAGCACGCCCATGCCGATCAGGTTCGTGCGGTGGATGCGTTCGAATCCTTCCGCCACCACCACCTCGACACCGGCCAGACGCACACCTTTCGCCGCCCAGTCGCGTGACGATCCCTGGCCATAGTCCGCGCCCGCGATGATGGTGAGCGGCTGCCGGCGCTCGAGATAGGTTTCGATGGCTTCCCACATGCGCATCACCGTGCCGTCGGGCTCGAGGCGCGCCAGCGAACCCGCACGCACGGAGCCGTCCTCGTGTCGCACCATCTCGTTCCTGAGCGTGGGATTGGCGAACGTCGCGCGCATCGCCGTGAGATGGTCCCCACGATGTGTCGCGTAGGAATTGAAATCTTCTTCGGGCAATCCCATGCGCGTCAGATACTCACCCGCTGCGGAGTCCGGCAGGATGGCGTTGGACGGCGAAAGATGATCGGTGGTGATGTTGTCCGGCAGAATGGCCAACGGGCGCATGTCGCGCAGTGTCCGCGGGCTCGCACCCAGCGCGCCGACGCCCTCGCGGTCCCAGTACGGCGGGCGGCGGATATACGTCGACTGCGGACGCCAGTCGTACTGGGGACGCACCGACGTCGGCCCACTGTTGTCGAAGACGAACATCGGATCGTACACCTGCCGGTACATCCCGGGTTTCACGGCGCTCCTGACGATGGCGTCGATCTCCTCATCCGAAGGCCAGATGTCCCTGAGGCGGATCTCACGGCCGTCCACCACGCCCAGCACATCCCGTTCGATGTCGAAACGGATGGTGCCGGCAATGGCGTAGGCCACCACGAGCGGCGGCGAGGCCAGAAAGGCCTGTCGCGCATACGGATGGATGCGGCCGTCGAAGTTGCGGTTGCCGGAAAGCACCGCCGTGGTATAAAGATCGCGCGTGACGATCTCCTGCTGGATGGCGGGATCGAGCGCGCCAGACATGCCATTGCAGGTGGTGCAGGCGAAAGCCACCACACCAAAACCCAGCTGCTCCAGCTCCGGCAACAGTTCGGCTTCGCGCAGATACAACTCCACTGTTCTGGAGCCGGGCGCCAACGACGACTTCACCCACGGCTTGCGCTGGAGCCCCGCCCGGTTCGCATTGCGCGCCAGCAGGCCGGCGGCAATCACGTTGCGCGGATTCGATGTATTGGTGCACGAGGTGATCGCGGCGATGATCACCGCCCCATCGGGCATCGTGCCTTCCCCCGTCGACGGCATCGCCCAGGAGCCGGCGATGCCCTTGGCCGCAAGATCGGCGGTGGATACCCGGGCGTGCGGATTGGAGGGACCGGCCATGTTGCGTCCGACCGTGGAGAGATCGAACGTGAGGCGACGGTCGTACTCCGCGTGTGTCAGCATGTCGGCCCAGAGTCCGGCGGTCTTGGCGTAGAGTTCCACCAGTCGCACCTGCTCCGCCGCCCGGCCCGTGAGCGTCAGATAGTCGATCGTCTGCTGGTCGATGGCGAACATCGCGGCCGTCGCACCATACTCCGGCGCCATGTTGGAAATCGTCGCGCGATCTCCGATGGTCAACGCCGCCGCGCCTTCGCCATGGAACTCCAGGTAGGCGCCCACCACTTTGGCCTTGCGCAGGAATTCGGTGAGCGCCAGCACCAGATCCGTGGCTGTGATACCGGACTGCAGCCGGCCCGTGAGCTCGACGCCCACGATTTCCGGCAGGCGCATCCACGACGCACGCCCCAGCATCACGTTTTCGGCTTCCAGTCCACCCACGCCGATGGCAATGACGCCCAACGCGTCGACATGCGGGGTATGCGAGTCCGTTCCCACACAGGTGTCGGGAAACGCCAGCCCGTCCTGCACCTGAATCACCGGCGACATGCGTTCCAGATTGATCTGATGCATGATGCCGTTGCCGGGTGGCACCACGTTGACGTTGCGGAACGCCCGCTTGGTCCATTCGATGAAATGAAAACGATCTTCGTTGCGCCGGTCTTCGATGTCGCGATTGCGCTGAAAGGCATCCGGTACGAACCCGCCGCACTCCACGGCAAGGGAATGGTCCACGATGAGTTCCACAGGAACCACCGGATTCACCTGCGCGGGATCACCCCCTTCGCCCGCGATGGCGTCACGAAGTCCGGCCAGATCCACCAGCGCCGTCTGGCCGAGGATGTCGTGACAGACGACGCGGGCCGGATACCAGGGGAAATCACGCTCCCGTCGTCGCTCCACGATCTGCGTCAGACATTCCGTCAGCATCTCCGGATCACACCGGCGTACGAGATTCTCGGCGTGCACCCGCGCGGTGTACGGCAGCCGGCTCCAGGCGCCGGGCCGCAGTGCGTCGACGGCCGCACGGGCGTCGATGTAGTCCAGTGCCGTGCCGGGAAGATTCCTGCGGTGTCGTTCGGTCATCGGAGTTCGTTTCAACGGCGCTGGTCGATCGGCACGAAGGGCTGATCTTCCGGTCCAATATAGTTGGCGCTCGGCCTGATGATCTTGTTGTCGACCCGCTGTTCCAGCACGTGCGCGGCCCAGCCGCTGGTGCGCGATACGACGAAGAGCGGTGTGAACATCGCCGTCGGAACACCCATGAGGTGATAACTCACGGCGCTGAACCAGTCGAGGTTGGGGAACATCTGCTTCACTTCCCACATGACCGATTCCAGACGTTCGGCGATGTCGTACATGCGCGTGCTGCCGGCATTGTCGGAGAGGCGCTTGGCCACCCCCTTGATGATGACATTGCGCGGATCGCTCACGGTGTAGACCGGATGACCGAAACCGATCACCACTTCCCTGGCTTCCACGCGGCGCCGGATGTCCGCCTCCGCCTCGTCGGGATTGTCGTAACGCTTCTGGATCTCGAACGCCACTTCGTTCGCGCCCCCGTGTTTGGGGCCGCGCAGCGCGCCGATGGCGCCGGAGATGGCGGAGTACATGTCGCTGCCGGTTCCGGCAATGACACGCGCCGTGAACGTCGAGGCATTGAATTCATGCTCGGCGTACAGGTTGAGCGAAGTGTGCATGGCGCGCACCCACTCCGGCGAGGGACTTCGGCCGTGCAGCAAATGCAGAAAATGCCCACCGATCGAATCGTCGTCCGTCTCCACATCGATGCGCTTGCCCTGGGTGCTCCAGTGATACCAGTAGAGCAGCATCGAACCGAGCGAGGCCAGCAGGCGATCGGCGATATCACGCGCGCCCGCCGTATTGTGGTCGTCCTTTTCGGGGAGCACACACCCCAGCGTGGAGACGCCCGTGCGCATGACATCCATCGGGTGCGCACCGGCCGGCAGTTTCTCGAGGGCTTCCTTCACACTGGCCGGCAATCCGCGCATCGCCATCAGCTTTGCCTTGTAGGTGCGCAGCTCCGACGGCGTCGGCAGTTTGCCGTGCACGAGCAGATGTGCGATCTCCTCGAACTCGCACACCTCCGCGATATCGAGAATGTCGTAGCCGCGATAGTGCAGATCGTTGCCGCTGCGCCCCACCGTGCAGAGCGCGGTGTTGCCGGCCACCACGCCCGAGAGAGCGACGGATTTCTTGGGTTTGAACGTCGGCGCGGCGGGTGTTTCGGTCGCTGTCATGGGAGTGGATTCGGAGAAGAGGTGACCGTGGCGACCAATCCCACCACGCTCGAGAAATCGAGATGTCCGCGCCCGGCGTGCTGGTTCATCGCGTACAGATTGCGCGCCAACTCCCCGAGCGGGATGGTGGCGCCGGTTCCCATGGCGGCTTCGACGGCGAGGCCGAGATCCTTGAGCATCAGATCGCTGCCGAATCCGCCGGTGTATCCGCGCGATGCGGGGGCGTTCTCCAGCACGCCCGGCCACGGATTGCACACTTCGGTGGCCCAGCTGCGGCTCGTGCTCACGGCCATCATCTGCGAAAGCACTTTGGGGTCGAGCCCATGCGCGACTCCGAGGGCGAGAGCTTCACCGGTCACGGCCATGATCACGCCGAGCGCCATGTTGTTGCACAACTTGGCCACCTGCCCAGCGCCTGCCGCGCCCATGTGGAAGATGTTCTTCCCCATCGCCTGCAGGACCGCGCGGGCGCGTTCGAGCGCGGCGGGCTCACCACCCACGATGAAGGTGAGTGTACCAGCCTCGGCGCCGGCCGTGCCACCGGATACCGGGGCATCGATCATGGCGATGTCACGCGCGGCAGCCGCCTGCGCCAGGCGTTGTGCCATGGCCGGCGCGATCGTGCTGCAGTCGATGATCAATGCGCCGGGCGCGACATCGACCAGCACACCCGCAGTGCCGAGATAGAGAGACTCCACATGGCGACTGGCCGGCAGCATGGAGATCACGATGTCTGCGCCCGCCACGGCTTCGTGTGGCGATGTACTCGTCGTCACGCCGCGCTCCCGCACCCGTGCGAGGGCCACGTCACTCAGGTCGAACGCCCGGACATCGAATCCGGCGCGATGGAGATTGCTCACCATGGGGCCTCCCATGTGCCCCAGGCCGAGGAAGGCGATACGTGATGTGCCGGTCATGATATCGTCCCGGAAGCTCAGAGGAGATCGGCGAGCGGATTCGCGCCGCGGTGGTGAGGACGGAGATGCGATGCGATGAGATCGGGCGTCACATCGGAGAGTGTCGATGGACTCCACCGGGGCGACTTGTCCTTGTCCACCAACAGCGCCCGCACCCCTTCGGCAAAATCATGGTGGAGACAGCATCCCACTGAAGCCTGCCATTCCAGGCGGAAGGCGTCGGCCAGTGACAGATGACGCGCACGACGCTGCAGAGCGACGCTCAGGGCGGCCGATGTCGGCGACCCCTTGATGAAGGTCGTACCGGCCTGCGCCAGCCACGGATCGGGATCCGCGGCGAGTTCGCTGAGACGGGAAGCGATATCCACCAGTTCGTCGTTGCCGATGACGGCGTCGATCCGGTCGTAGTGCGTGCGCACCGCGGACGGAGGGAGCGGAACGTCATCGACGAACGCCTGCAGCAGATGACTCAACTGCGCATGGTCCGCACCGCGCACACCCGTCCAGCGGGCTGCCGCAATGGATTCGAGCACCGCGTCATGACGATCGTGTGGCAGCACGATGTCGGCCATGCCCAGGAACCGCGCATCACTGGCATTGAGCGATGCGCCGGTGAGGGCGAGAAACAATCCGACGCCACGGGGAAGACGGGACAGCAACCAGCTTCCTCCCACATCCGGATACAACCCGATGCCGATCTCTGGCATCGCCATGCGCGTCTGCGGCGTCACCACCCGATGCGACGCACCGGCGTGCAGCCCGATGCCACCGCCCATCACGATGCCATGTCCCCAGCAGAGCAGCGGCTTCGGATAGCGGTGAATGCGATAGTCGAGCCGGTACTCGCGTTCGAAGAAGTTCGCGGCGTCGGGAGGGATCTCCCCCGCGGTCGTGGACCGGATCGCGCGGTACAGGCCCACCACATCGCCGCCCGCGCAGAACGCTTTCGGACCGGCGGCATCGAGCACCACGCCGGCGATCGTCGCGTCATCGGCCCACGCCGCGAGCTGTGGATCGAGCAGATCGACCATCGCCAGCGAGAGCGCATTGAGGCTCGCTGGCACATTGAGCGTCGCCCGTCCGAATCGATGGCCGCTGGAGGTTTCGATGGTCTCGAAGAGGACCGGAGCGTTGGCGATCACAGCCTCTTCAGCCATTGCGCCACACCGGCGTACGCTTGGCAAGGAAGGCGTTCACACCTTCGCGCTGGTCTTCGGTCTCGAAGAGATCCACGAAAGCTTCGCGTTCGGTCACGAGGGCCGTTCGGGGCGTGCCTGACCGCGCCGCATGAATGAGCGCTTTGCAGGCCCGCACCGCGCTGGGGCTCTGTCGCGCCACCGAATCGGCCATGACGAGCGCGCGCTCGAGCCCCTGCCCTCGCTCGGCGATCTCGTCGACGAGACCGATGCGCAGGGCCGTCGTCGCGTCGACACGCTCGCCGAGGAGAATCATGCGCTTGGCCCACGACTCGCTCACGGTCCACGACAACCACTGCGTACCGCCAGCGCACGGCAGCAAGCCCACCGAGGCTTCCGGCAGGGCGAGCACGGCATGGGGTTCCGCCACGCGCAGATCGCAGGCGAGCGCGCACTCCAGCCCTCCACCCATCGCATAGCCGTTGATGGCCGCGATACTGACGCCGCGGAATGCGGCCAGCGCTTCGAATGCCGCACCGAACCGTCGCGCCATCGCCCGCGCCATGGCCTTGTCGCCATCGGCGAAGAGCTTGAGATCCGCGCCGGCGCTGAAGAACTTCTCGCCGGAACCCGTGATCACGAGCGCATAGATCGCCCGATCGGCGTCGAGATCGGCCACCAGGTGTTCCAGTGCCGACAGGCTCTCCAGTGTCCAGGTGTGCGCCGGCGGATTGTTCAGCGTCACGATGGCCGTGTGGCCGCGCTTCTCCAGCGCGAGCCCGGCGTACGAAGCGGTGGACCTGCTGGTCATCGAATGGTCTCCGTCGCGTGGTCCTGCAGCATGCGGCGTGCGACGATCACGCGCATGATCTCGTTGGTGCCTTCGAGGATCTGATGAACACGGGCATCCCGCAGCAGGCGTTCCAGCGGATACTCGCGGATGTAGCCGTAGCCGCCGTGGATCTGGAGGGCCTGATTGCAGACTTCGAACCCGATGTCGGTGGCCAGACGCTTCGCCATCGCGCAGTACACACCGGCATCGACATCGCCGGCATCGAGTCGCGCCGCCGCCAGACGCACCATCTGTCGCGCGGCCACCAGTTCCGTGGCCATGTCGGCGAACTTGAACTGCAGCGCCTGGAAGTCCGCCAGCGCTTTGCCGAACTGCCGACGCTCGTGCATGTAGCGGCGCGTGATCGCCAGCGCTCCCTGTGCGGCGCCGATGGAACACGTGGCGATGTTGATGCGTCCGCCGTCCAATCCCTTCATCGCGATCCTGAAGCCATCACCTTCGTTGCCCAGGAGATGGGTGACGGGAATGCGCACGTCCTCGAAAGTGATGCTGCGGGTGGGCTGACTGTTCCAGCCCATCTTCTCTTCTTTCTTGCCGTAGCTCACGCCGTGGCCGTCGGCGGGCACGAGAAACGCCGAGATACCGGCCGGCCCGCTGCCACCGGTGCGGGCCATGACCACGAGCGCATCCGTGGCACCGGCACCCGATACGAACGCCTTGGTGCCACGAATGACGTAGTGTTCCCCATCGCGCACGGCCGATGTCGTGAGCGAGGCGGCATCGGATCCGGCGCCGGGCTCGGTCAGGCAGTAGGACGCGAGTTTCTCGCCGGTGGCAAGCCGTGGTCCCCACGCCTCCGCCACGTCGGGCCGGGCGAACGTGGTGATCATCCACGTCGCCATGTTGTGGATCGTGATGAACGCGGTGGTCGACGGACAGGCGGCGGCGAGTTCCTCGAACACGACCGTGGCATCGAGACGCGACAGTCCCAATCCATGATACGCCGTGCTGGCGTAGATACCGCAGAACCCGAGTGCGCCGGCACTCGCGATGGTCTCACGTGGGAAGAAGCCCTCGGCATCCCATCGGGCGGCGTGTGGTGCGAGTTCACGACTCGCGAACTCACGGGCCGCTTCCTGAAACGCCTGCTGCTCTTCGGAGAGCGAGAAGTTCATGGTTGGTCCGGGAGCGTGGTCGGCCAGCATGGTCATCGATACCGTCCCCGGTGATGGTCAGCGAAGACTGATGGTGGTGTTGACACCACTCGAGACGCCGTCGTCGAACCACCGGGCGGTGACGGTCTTGGTCTGCGTGTAGAACAGCACGACCTGCTTCCCGTACGGACCGAGATCACCGAGCTTCGACGCACGGGAGCCGGTGAAGGAGAAGAGCGGCACGGGCACGGGAATGGGCACGTTGATGCCAACCTGCCCGACATCGATGTCTTCCTCGAACTTGCGGGCCGCTGCTCCCGACTGCGTGAACACCGAGGTGCCGTTGCCGTTCGGATTGGCATTGATGAGCGCAATGGCTTCATCGAGCGTTTCGGCCTCCATGAGGCAGAGCACCGGACCGAAGATCTCCTGATCGTAGATCGTCATGCCGGGCTTCACACCGGCGAAGATCGTCGGGGCGATGAAGTTGCCCTGACCGAGGGATTCGGGCAGTGACGGATTGCGGCCATCCAGTGCGAGCGTGGCACCTTCTTCCAGTCCCTGGGCGATGAGACCGTGGACGCGTTCCTTCGCGGCACAGGAGATGACCGGTCCCACATCGGGGTTCTCTTCACCCCGCCCCACTTTCAAGGTACGCGCGGCAGCCACGATGTCGGTCACCCAGTTGCGGGCGTCACCCACCAGAATCGCCACCGAGACCGCCATGCATCGCTGACCGGCGGCTCCGAAAGCGGAGCCCACGAGTGCATTGATCGTGGCCGCGCGATTCGCATCCGGCAGTACCACCGCATGATTCTTGGCGCCCATCATGCACTGCACCCGCTTGCCGGCCAGCGACGCGCGCTGGTACACATGCGTGCCCACACGCGTGGAGCCGACGAAGGACACGGCCTTCACGTCGGGATGATCGCAGAGCGCATTCACGACATCGGCGGCGCCATGGACGACGTTGAGCACGCCTTTGGGGATGCCGGCTTCGAGCGCCAGACGCACCAGCTCCATCGTCACCATCGGATCCTGTTCCGATGGCTTGAGCACGAAGGTGTTCCCGCAGGCAATGGCCATCGGGAACATCCAGAGCGGAATCATCGCCGGGAAGTTGAACGGCGTGATTCCCACGCATACGCCGAGTGGCTGCAATCGCGTCCAGGTGTCGACACCGTTCGCCACGTTCGCGGCCAGTTCCCCGAGTTGGAGATTGCCGATCGCCGCCGCGTGTTCGACCACCTCGAGGCCGCGGAACACGTCGCCTTCGGCGTCGGCCAGGGTCTTGCCCTGCTCCGCGGTGAGAGTGGCGGCCAGCGCCGGCATGTGCTCCCGGATGAGCTGCTGGTACTTGAGGAAGATCCGGGCGCGGGTGCCGATAGGCGTCCGGCGCCAGGCCGGGAACGCGGCCTGGGCGGCCGCCACCGCTGCCGCGACCTCCTCCGGCGTCGCCAGCGGCACCCGGGCCAGGACGGCCTGCGTGGCCGGATTCACGACGTCGCGCCACTGGGTGGTCTGTGACTCGACAAACGCGCCGTCGATCAGCAGCGGAATACGGGGGACGTCCACCGACGCCATGGAAGCTCCGGGATGAGGCTGAATCAAGGAGGACTTTCTGACGCTGGATCAATACACTGATTTCACAATCGATAGAAGCGTGTGTAAAGTGTGAATGAGAAGACCTGCCAACCTCTTTACAAGAAGGCTGGGAAAATGTGAATATTGTAAAATGTCCCATGGTCGAAAGCTCTTCGTCGGTCCCCGCCTCCGGCGCCTCCGCGAACAGACGGGATGGAGTCAGGCTCAGCTGGCCGAACGGCTCCGCCTCTCCCTGAGCTACGTCAGTCAGATCGAGAACAACCAGCGACCCGTCACGGCGTCGGTGCTTCTCCGGCTCGCCGAAGCCTTCGGTGGTGATGTCGCACAATTCTCCGAAGAACCCGACCGGCGGCTGCTCGCCGAACTCCACGACGCGCTCGGCGATCGCACCCTGAGCATCGAACCGTTTTCGGCGGTGACACTGCAGCGGGTGGTCGAACACGCACCGGAACTCGTGGATGTGTTTCTCACCCTCCATCAGCGTCATGCGCGGTTGCGTGAGGAGTATGCGCAGACCGTCGATCGTTTCTACGGAGAGCTCGGATCGGATCTGGGTGACGGGCGCCTGCGGGAAGCCCTCGTGCCACTGCCGCACGAGGAAGTCCGGGATCATTTCAATCGGCGCAACAACTACATCGAGCCACTGGATCATCCCGCCGAGGAGTTCGCTCATGTGGCGAACGTGGTGCCGGGTGCACGCGCGAACGCGATGCGTCAGGCTCTCCGCGCACGGTTCGGTGTCGAGGTCGTCGACGCCGATGCGTCCGACGGCTGGCTGCGGCGCTATGATCCCACACGTCGTCGTCTGTCGTTGCCGCCCGGCCTGAGCGATGCCCAGCAGGCATTCCAGCTGGCCACGCAGTTCGCATTGCTGGGATATGGCGATGTCATCGACGCCGAGCTGCGTGATGGCGGATTCACCGATGCGGCCACGCAGGCGCTCGCGCGGCAGGGGCTGGCCCACTATTTCGCCGGTGCGGTGCTGTTGCCCTATGGCGACTTCCTGCAAGCCGCCCGCGCGCATCGCTACGACATCGAACTACTCGAACGACGTTTTCAGGTGAGCTTCGAGACGGTCTGTCATCGCCTCTCGACCCTGCAGCGCCCCAATGCCCGCGGCGTGCCGTTCTATTTCGTGCGCGTCGACCAGGCCGGCAATATTTCGAAACGACAGAGCGCCACATCCTTTCACTTTGCCCGGCATGGGGGCGCCTGTCCGCTCTGGAATGTGCATGAGGCCTTTGCCCGGCCCGGTCGCATCCTCACGCAGGTCGCCGAGATGCCCGATGGCACACGCTTTTTCGGCATGGCCCGGACCATCGAACGCGGCGGCGGTGGCTATCGCGCGCGGCGCAAGCTGTTTGCCATCGGCCTCGGTTGCGAGATCGCACACGCACGCGATCTCATCTACGCCGATGGCATCGACCTCGAGCGCCCTGCCGATGTCATCCCCATCGGCCCCGGTTGTCGTGTCTGCCCTCGCCACGACTGTGTGCAGCGTGCCTTCCCACCGGCCGGCAAGACGCTGGCGGTGAACAGTGATACCGAGTCACTCGTGCCGTATCGGTTCAGCGGCGAATGAAGAGGCACGGTGGTGGACATCACGCTGGCGCTCGCGCAGTTCCTCAATCCCAGCGCAGCGCCCCTCCGTTCTGATACTCGATCACGCGCGTCTCGAAGAAGTTCTTCTCCTTCTTGAGATCGATCGCTTCCGACATCCAGGGGAACGGATTCTCCGTCTCCGGAAACACCGGAGCGAGTCCCAGTTGCGCGCAGCGACGGTTCGTGATGAAGTGCATGTACGACTCACACAGCGCGGCGTTGAGTCCGAGGAACCCACGCGGCATGGTGTCCTTGCCGTAGGCCACCTCGAGCGCGCAGGCTTCGGCGAGCATCTGTCGCACTTCCTCCTGGAACGCCGACGTCCAGAGATGCGGGTTCTCCGCCTTGATCTGGTTGATGACGTCGATGCCGAAGTTCAGGTGAATCGACTCGTCACGCAGAATGTACTGATACTGCTCGGCGATGCCGACCATCTTGTTGCGCCGTCCCAGTGACAGGATCTGCGCGAAGCCGGTGTAGAACCACATGCCCTCGAACACCACGTAGAACGCCACCAGATCCCGCAGAAACGCCTGATCGTGCTCCGGCGTGCCGGTGGAGAACGTCGGATCGGACAGATGTTGCGTGTATCGCAGTGCCCACGCCGCCTTCTCGGTGATCGACGGCACTTCCCGGTACATGTTGAACAGCTCGCCTTCATCGAGGCCGAGGCTTTCGCAGATGTACTGGAAGGTGTGGGTGTGGATGGCCTCCTCGAAGGCCTGCCGGAGGAGGTATTGCCGGCATTCCGGATTGGTCAGATGCCGGTAGATCGCCAGCACGATGTTGTTCGCCACCAGGGATTCCGAGGCGGCGAAGAACCCGAGATTGCGCTTGATAGCCCGGCGCTCGTCGTCGGTGAGGCCATCGCGCGACCGCCAGAGCGCGAGGTCGGCCTGCATCGACACCTCAGTGGGCATCCAGTGGTTGTTGCAGGCATTCAGATACTTCTCCCACGCCCAGCGATACTTGAGGGGAAGCAACTGATTCACATCGGCGCGGCAATTGATCATCGCCTTGTCGTCGACGTGCACGCGGCCGCCATGACGGTCGATCTCGCCCAGTCCGGTCGCGAGATCGGCGAGCGAAGGACCGGGCTGAGACTCCGATGCGGACGCGTCCAACGGGGTATCCTGAATCGTCTCCGTAGTCGTCTTCATCACTGGCACGCCTCACAATCGGGATTGTCGATGGAGCATGCCGGGGCGGTCATCGCCTCGACGGCTTCGACGGTGCGTGTCGCGGCCACCGCCACGGCATTGAGTTTGCCATCGGTACCCTTGAGGGTGCTCTTCTCCACGTGTGTCGCGCTCTGGGAGCGGAGGTAGTAGGTGGTCTTGAGGCCACGGCGCCATGCCAACCGGTACAGCGAGTCCAACTGCCTGCCGCTGGGCTGCGCGACATACAGATTGAGCGACTGCGCCTGATCGATCCACTTCTGCCGACGCGCCGCAGCCTCGATGAGCCAACTGCAGTCGATCTCGAACGCCGTCATGTACAGACGCTTGAGATCTTCGGGCACCCGGTCTATGGGACCCAGGCTGCCATCGAAGTACTTGAGATCGCTCACCATGACCTCGTCCCACAATCCGCGATCCTTGAGATCGTGCACGAGGTATTCGTTCACTTCCGTGAATTCCCCCGACATGTTCGATTTCACGAACAGGTTCCGATACGAGGGCTCGATCGACTGCGACACGCCGCAGATGTTGGAGATCGTGGCCGTGGGGGCGATGGCCAGCAGATTGGAGTTTCGCATCCCCTGCGCCCGGACGCGTTCACGCAGCGCATTCCAGTCGAGTTGCGCGCTGCGATCGCATTCGAGGGCGCTGCCCACATCGGCGCGTGCCTGCCCGAGCAGTTCCAGTGAATCGATGGGCAGAATGCCGCGGCTCCAGAGCGAGCCGTTGAACGACGCATACGTGCCCCGCTCCACCGCGAGATCGGACGAGGCGCCGATCGCTTCGTAGCTCAGGAACTCCATGCTCTCGTCGGCGAACCGCACGGCGTCGTCGGACGCATACGGCAGGCGCAGCGTGTGCAGCGCGTCCTGGAATCCCATGATCCCCAGGCCGACGGGGCGATGGCGCAGGTTGGAGCGCCGTGCTTCGGGGATGGTGTAGTAGTTGATGTCGATGACGTTGTCGAGCATCCGCACGGCCGTGCGGACGGTGCGCGACAGGCGCTGCCGATCGAGTCCGCTGGCCGTGATGTGATTGGCCAGGTTCACCGACCCGAGATTGCACACGGCGACTTCGCTGTCCGACGTGTTGAGCGTGATCTCGGTGCAGAGGTTGGACGAATGGATCACACCCACGTGCTGCTGCGGAGACCGGAGATTGCACGGATCCTTGAACGTGATCCACGGGTGCCCGGTCTCGAACAGCATGGTGAGCATGCGACGCCAGAGATCGGCGGCGCGTACGCGCTTGTGTACCGCGATCTCTCCCCGGTCGGCACGCGCTTCGTGCACGAGATACCGCTCGGCGAACGCGGGACCATACAGATCGTGCAGGTCGGGCACTTCGTCGGGCGAGAACAGCGTCCACTCCCCGTTCTCTTCCACGCGCTGCATGAACAGATCGGGGATCCAGTTGGCCGTGTTCATGTCGTGCGTCCGGCGCCGGTCGTCGCCGGTGTTCTTGCGCAGATCGAGGAAGTCCTCGATGTCGATGTGCCACGTTTCGAGATACGCGCACACGGCGCCCTTGCGCTTCCCACCCTGATTCACGGCCACGGCGGTGTCGTTCGCCACCTTGAGGAACGGCACGACACCCTGTGACCGTCCGTTGGTGCCACGAATGTGCGCACCCAGACCGCGCACGCGACTCCAGTCGTTGCCCAGGCCGCCCGAATACTTGGCCAGCAGCGCGTTGTCCTTGACGCTCTTGAAGATCCCGTCGAGATCGTCGGGCACACTCGTCAAGAAGCACGACGACAACTGCGCCCGCGGCGTGCCGGCGTTGAAGAGCGTGGGCGTCGAACACATGAAATCGAACGACGAGATGAGCTCGTAGAACTCGATGGCGCGCGCTTCACGATCCACTTCCCGCAACGCCAGGCCCATGGCCACGCGCATGAAGAACGCCTGCGGCAATTCGACGCGCACCCCATCCGTGTGCAGCAGGTAACGATCGTACAACGTCTGCAGACCGAGATACCGGAACGCCAGATCCCGCTCGGGACGCAGCGCGGCGGCAATGCGCCCCAGGTCGAAACGGGCGAGCTCCGGATCGAGCAGCCCGAGCGCGATGCCCTGCTCCACGTATTGCGGGAAGTATTCCGGATAGTGCTGCCCCATCTCGGCCGCGCGGGCTTCGACGTGATGCCCGTGAATGTAGCTGAGCACTTCGGTGCGCAGGCGCTCGAGCAGCAGCCGCGCGCTCACGAAGGCATAGTTCGGTTCGGTCTCGACGAGCGCGCGCGCCGCGAGGATCGGCGCCAGCGACAGTTCGTCGGCACTGATGCCGTCGTACAGATTGCGCAACGTTTCCGCGAGCACGGACACGGCCGACACGCCATCGAGCCCATCGCAGGCATCGTCGATGACGAGTCCGAGATGCGCCTGATCCACCGTGCGGACTTCACCGCCGGGCAGCGTGAATCGCAGGGCGGCGCGCGTGGGCGTGGTGCTGGTCGTTTCCTCGCCAGACTCCCGGCGCAACCGCGCACGCTCTTCGCGATAGAGCACGTACGCCCGCGCGACCTTGTGATGTCCACCGCGCATGAGCGCGAGTTCGACCTGGTCCTGGATCTCTTCGATGTGGAGCGCGCGCTGCGAATCGGCGTGACGCGTCAGCGCTTCCACCACGGCGGCGCAGCGGCGTTCGACGATGTCACGGACGCGGGCGGACGTCGCCGCGCTCGGTCCTTCGACGGCCACGAAGGCCTTCGTCATCGCCACCGCGATCTTGGTCGGATCGAAGGGCGAAACGGTCCGGTTGCGCCGGATGACGTGGAACGTCGGCTCGGCACTGACCGATCCGCCGACGGGTGGGAAAAACACATTCCGGATATCACCGGCACCGAGCGACACTGCCATCTGAACCCCCGTGAAAGTGGGCGGGGGAGATAGCCGATCGTGTCGCGGGCGATGGAGGCACGGCCTCCATGCGGGCAACCGACGACCAACCGGGACACCCCGCCCGAGGACGTGAAAAACGCGCGATGGCAGGTCTCCTGGCTCGCGGGTCGTCGCTCCTGTCTGGCCTTCCCGGCGTTCCTCGCGCCAGTGGCCGTCGTCGACAGGCAGCTCGCCGCTTACAGTTGCGGGGGCAGCCCCGGAATTGGCACCTGTGGACAGGCACCGCACCGGATTCCCTTTTCACCCCGGGCCAACGACCCGGGGAACCAACGCTCGGTGATTACCCGTTGATTATTGCGGTTCCGGTTCGCGAAAGCAAGCCAATTTGCGTCAGGTGTCGTGACCGATTCCATGCCGCGAGGACTTGCGTACGAAACGGTCAGTCTGACCGCCCAATCGGCCTCTCGAGCGCGAGGAACGCCGGAAACGATTCCACTGATCCATAATTGGAATTGTCGATATCGCTGTCCCCCTTCATGAGAGGAGGTTTTCATGCTCTGGCGTTTCACTGCCAACAATACCCACCTCTATCCGGGTGCCCTGTTGCGGAGCCACGAGTCTGTCGGGATGACCGCGCTGTCGCCGGACGACGAACTGCTGGTGGAATTCTCCGACGGCGTCTCCGTCAGTGGAGTCATACCGGCGGTCGAGTCGGCCGGGGTGATCTTGCAGATGCCGACCTACCGTACGCGGGGAGGGACCACCGTCACGGCGCGGACATGGCGTATCATGGCCGGAGGGGACCCCGGTCTGATGCGCGTGCAAGAGCGTCTCGCTGGTGCATGACACATCCTGAGAGTATCGATCTTCCGTCCTACCCCATCTGCTCACACGTCCAGCCGTTCCATGCCGAAGTCGGGCGCGATGCGGTTCTTCAAGGGAACGTCAACGCACCCGTCATGTCGCCCATGGCCCGCCCACCGTTCCGGACCAGCGCGGAATCGCGCTGCGCCAGGCCACGCAGGGTCCCGAGGTCGAAGGTGCGGGTGATGAGGCGTAGCACCGATCCCGTGTCGTACTGGGTGTGATCGACCGTCCCCGCGCGGGCAAACGGCGAGATGATGATGGCCGGAATGCGGGTACCGGGCCCGAGCAGATCCCCTCTGGGCGGGGCCACGTGATCCCAGACGCCTCCGAACTCGTCGTAGGTCACCACGATCACCATGTTCTTCCATTGCGGGCTTGCCCGCAGTTTCGCCACGAGATCGGCCATTCGCGCATCCCCATTGTCGAGATCCGCGTACCCTTCGTGCTGATTGTACATCCCCTCCGGCTTGTAGAATGTCACCGCCGGCAGCGTTCCTGCCGCCGCATCCTTCACCAGATCGTCGTAGTCCCGGAGGTGGGTGGCGCGAGCTGCCGCGTGCGTGTCGGGATCGAACGCGGCGTAGTAGTTGAACGGCTGATGATGGGCCTGGAAGTCGACTTCGGCCGGCGTCGCCACACCGTTGTTGTTGGAACGATAGATGACACGCCGGGCGGCCATCTCGCGCGGACCCTCCGCGACCGCCGCATTCCAGGAGCCGCCGTACCACGTCCAGCTCACGCCTTTGGCACTCAGCAGGTCACCGATGGTCTGTTCTGTCTGCGGCGGCAGCGTCGTGGCACGTGATGGGTCGGCATAGGCCGGGTTCCCGTCCTTGGCCGGCGGACCGCCACTGGGCTGATACGCCGGTTGCATCGTGTTCACCGTGTAGTACTTGCCATCGCCGAAGTAGTTCTCAGGCGTGAGATTGCCGCTGTTCACGAAGACCGGGCGACCATCGAGCGCCGAGGCCGGGCTGCGCGCCGTGACGGCCAGCCTCGGTTGATACGAACCGTCCGCGTTCTTCACGAGCTGGGTGATGCTGCCCTTGGCCGGCGAGTTGGCGGCGTCCGGATACACCGGAGCGCAGGCGCAGATGAGATACTGATGATTGAGGTACGAACCGCCGAATGCGCCCTGGAAAAAATTGTCGGCCAGCACGAACTCCCGGGCCAATCGGTACATCGCAGACTGCGAATAATCGAAGTGACCCATGGCGAGACCGCCGGCATCACTCCACGCCGCAAAGCCGTCGTTCTTGCCGCCATTGATCTGCATCTGATTCTCGAAGAACCTGTGCGCGAGATCGCGGGTGATGGTGCCCGTACCGAGTGTGACATTGGCGTTCTTGCGGAAGGCCGTCTCGATACCGAACGGCGCGTTGGGCAGTCCCGCACTTTGCGCCTCCGTGACCACGGGGGTGACACCGCGCTGTGTCACGCCGGTCCAGGTCTTGGGCAGCGTGGGCAGCACGGTGACGCCGTCCCGGTCTTTTTGCGGCACATACGCGGCCGTGGGACGGCCTTCCGGATCGATCACCCGGCCAACCCCGTTGGCGCCGGGAAAATGGCCATACAGGTTGTCGAACGAGCGATTCTCAGCGTAGATCACCACGATGTGCTTCACGTTCTGTCGCAACGCCTGTACCGTCGCCGCCGGGGGCTGCGACGGTGCCTGGCTCGCAGGGCGGCAGGAGCCGACCAGAAGCGCCGCGATCCCCGCCGCGGCTGCCTGCAACACGAAATTCCGTGACGTGACCATGCAGAAGATCTCCTCGAATCGTTCGGTCTCAACTTCGCGCTCCAATATACGGGCGGGAACGGACATACGTACCGGCCATGGATTGCGGCAGGCACGGGGATCCCTCGGCCTCGCCTGTCTTGCTGCGGTGGCGATGTCGGCATGCGACCAGCGACCGATCGGAGAATCGCACCCATCCGTGTCCGCGATTTCCGCCATGGTCATGCCGCGGGCCGACACCTTGATGGCTCTCGGGCGGCAGATCTTCTTCGATTCCACACTGTCCGCTTCCGGGCGTCTCTCGTGCGCCAGCTGTCACGATCAGCAGTATGGCTGGGCCGCGCCCAACGCACTGGCGGTACAGACGGGTGGCATCGGAGGAACGGCGTCGGGGCTGCGCGCCGTGCCGAGTCTCGGATACGCCCAGGACACACCGCCGTTCACCGAGCACTATCGCGAAGACGATGGCGACGACAGCGAGGATCAGGGAGCGGCCGGAGGCCTCATGTGGGATGGACGCGCCGAATCACTGAAGGAGCAGGCCGCATTGCCACTGCTGTCGCCGCTGGAGATGGGCAACATCAGTCGAGCCGCCGCCGTGGAACGACTGCGGGTCTCCGCGGTGGCCGAGGCCTTCCGCACCGCGTTCGGTGCCCACGTCTTCGACGATTCGCTCGTGGCGTGGAACGGACTTCTGGCGGCCCTCGATGCCTTCCAGCAGAGCCCCGCCGACTTCTATCCGTACTCGAGCAAGTACGATGCATTTCTGCGCGGGGAAGGCGCGTTGACCGCGCGAGAGCGACGTGGGCTGGCGCTGTTCAACGATCCCGCGAAGGGAAACTGTGCGTCCTGCCATCCCAGTGCCCGTCAACGCGAAGGCTTTCCGCAGTTCACGGATCGGGGATTCCTCGCACTCGGCGTTCCCCGCAACCGTCGCATTCCGGTCAACGCCGATTCGACTTATTACGATCTCGGTCTCTGTGGTCCATTGCGCACCGATCTGGCGGACCGACCCGACTATTGTGGTGCCTTCAAGACGCCGACGCTACGCAATGTCGCGCGGCGCCAGGTCTTCTTTCACAACGGCGTCTTCACGTCACTCGAACAGGTGCTGCGCTTCTATGCACGGCGCGACACCGAGGGGCGGTTGTTCTATCCGGTGGACAAGCGTGGTGTCGTGCAGATGTACGACGACCTGCCGCGCATCTACTGGGACAATCTCAACGTCGATCCACCCTTCGACCGGAAGCCCGGACAGCGGCCGGCGTTTTCCGACGCCGAAGCGGCGGACATGATCGCGTTCCTGCGGACGTTGAATGATGGGTACAGTGAAACGACCCCAGCCCGTCGATAGATGCGCGTGTTCCGACGGAGGTGGCGGTGTCAGGCATCGATGGACAGGGTCGCCGGCATTCGGGGCGATGAGTCTCATCCAACCAAGGCTCACGCCCCCAATGCATCCGCCACGGCCAACCGGTATGCGCGACCGATCGGCAGCGTGAGTCCATCGCGCAGAACGACTTCGGATGCCCCTATCCTGCGGATGTAGACGCGGTTGACCAGATGCGATTTGTGGATGCGGACGAAGCCGAGCGGCGCGAGACGACGTTCGAGCTCCTTCATCGGTTCGGAGGCGAAAATCGCATCCCGCTCCGTGTAAACGATCGAAAAGTTTCCGCTCGCTTCGATACGCGGGGTCTTCGTAATGTCGATGAGGCAATGTTCATTGCCGCAGCGCACCGGCAGCCTCGCGGGAGCGCCGATGGCCGTTCCGCTCCGTGCGGCCAGTAGCAGCGGGCGAATGTTCTCGAGGCAACGTTGCAGGCGCTGACCGGAGACCGGCTTCAGCAGGTAGTCACGTACGCCGAGTTCGAAGGCGGCCAGTGCATGCTCCATGCTCGCGGTCAGCAGTACGGTGATCGGTGGATGGGTCAGTGCCCGCAGGAAGTCGAGGCCACTCACCGGCATGGCGACATCGAGAAAGAGCAGCTCGCAAGGCTGCTGGTTCAACGCGGCGAGCGCCTCGTACGGTGCGGTGAATGTCCGCTCCAGCACAATATCCGGCACGTCGGCGAGCAGCGCACGCAGAACAATGTGCGCATTGGGTTCATCGTCCAGGCTGGCGGCCTTGAAACGCATCATCCCGCGGCTCATGGAGCGATGACGATGACGGCACGATAGAGGCCGTCGGTCGCGTCGATTACGAACGTGCTTCTTCCGGGGTAGATCAGCCGCAGCCGGTCGCGGACATTGGCCTGCCCCACTCCCATCCCGGTCGTGAGCGGGACGGGGCTGGGTGAGGGGAAACGATTGCGCACTTCCAGCCGGATCCGTGTCTCGTCCGCTTCGACGGAGACCTGAATATCCATCGTGCCGTCGGCGAAGCGACCGTGCTTGACCGCGTTCTCGAACAGCGTCGCCAACAGCATCGGCGGTACCGGGATCTCCAGATCGCCGCGCGCATCGATAGCGATATTCACGCGCGCCGCATCGCGCGCGCGCTCCAGCGTGGCGTAGTGTTCAATGAAGTCCAGCTCGTCGTGCAGCGGCACCCAGCGCTTGCGCATGCGGTCGACGACATGGCGCAGCGCTTCGGACATCGAAAGGAACAGCGGCACCGCCCGCTCGCGATCGCTCAGCAGGACGGCGTAGACGGTGTTGAGCATGTTGAACAGGGTGTGTGGCGCAAGCTGGGCATCGAGCAGCTGCAGTTCTGTCCTGTGTTGAAGGTCAAGCGCGCGGGCAAGCCGTTGACGGTACCGGAAGCCACGGACCGCCAGCCATGACGCCACGCCGAACACCGGCAGCAGGATCAGGTTGGCAACGCTTTCGCCGAGCGCAGGCGAAAAGCCGAATGCGGGATAGATCAGGCCGCGTTGAATGGCGAGCCACAGCAGAGCAAGTCCGCAGACACAGGCGACCTGACGCGCGAGCGACAGCCTTCCGCGGGTCAGATCCATCAGCAGGTAGTAGGACAGCAGCGGCGGAATCACCAACAGGACGGATGCGGATGCGACGGCCGAGGCATCCGCGCGATCGTGGCGATAGGCGACGAACAGCGCCGTCCACAACATCGCCGCGGTGGCAATGCCGATCGCGAGCAGCGCGGCGCCATCGTTCGTCATGCCAAACCGACGTTCGTCATCTGTCGTTTGCGTGTGCAAAATCACGCTGAGTTCACCGTCGCGTATCATCCTGTCGCACCGGTCCGGCCTTCCGCACGGCGAGTAAACTCAGCGCCAGCAGCCCCACCATCAAGGGCACGGCAAATCCGAACTCGTCGATCGCGAACGACGTGAACATACCGCGCGCCCGCGTCGCCGGCGTGAAAAAGCCCTGGATGAACAGATTGTGACTGGCATGGAAGACGACGCCGGTCCAGAGGCTGCCGGAACGCGATCTGAGCCAGGCCATGATGACGCTCATGCCGAGCACCATCACGGTGAAGCAGCCGAGCCCGTACCACCAGGGCGTTTTGCTGTGGTAGTCGGCGAACAGCAGGATGGGCAGGTGCCATGCGGCCCACAGCGCGCCGGTCAGCAGCGCGCCGCGCACCTCGCCGTACTGCCCGGTCATGTGCGGCGTCAGGAATCCACGCCAGCCGATCTCCTCGCCCAACGCCTGCGCTGAACTGGCGACCATGCCGGTCGTCGCAACGAGCATGAAGCCGCCAGCCAGCACCAGCCAGTCCGGTGCGCTGGTCCAGCCAAGTCCCCTGCGTGTCCACGCGACGAAGGCCGGGTCGGGAAAATCACCGTAGCCGAAGAACCAGACGACCGCGTAGGCGCACGCGGCATACGTCAGCGGCATCGCGTAGGCAAGCCATTGCCAGCGCCACGCTCCCCATTGCCATCCGAGCGAGCGCAGCGGAATCCGGCACAGCCGGCAGGTCAGCAACGCCGCGATGCCAGGGCACCACATCAGGCCCGTCGCGTAAGCCCCGCGAGCGCCACCGGTATGCCCCGTGCCGATGATGAGCGCATAGAAGATCGAACTGATCGCCAGCGTCAGCGCGAGGAAGGAGGCGATAGGGTGGGAGCGGGCAGTCACGGCGATCCTCGGCGGCGATCCTGGATCGTGCGGGTTCCGCAGCGCTGACAAAATCATTGACGGCGGTGACGATCGACGAGCTGATGCAGATAAGACACCAGCGGCTGGTCGCGATCGATCAGTTCGGCGATATCGAGCGAGGCGACCACGCCGTTGCCGCCGTTGATGAAGATCACCACCGCGTCACCGGGCTTGTCCGGCGAGAAATGGACGAGGGCGTTCTCACCGGAATCGTTGCCGCCTCCCCAGACCAGTTTGTGTGGGCCGTAGTCGAACACGATCCAGCCAAGACCGAAGCCATAGGGATTCGGGCAGACCAGGCCCGCTTCTGCCATGCACGCCCATTCCTCGGCACCGGCAAACGACGATTCCACGACAAACCGTTCGCGCGCCAGCGCTATCGACACCGCGTGGCCGTTCATCACGTCGATGAGGAATTTCGAATAGTCTTCGAGCGTGACGAACAGGTCGGATGCCGAACTCCACGATCCGTGATGCCAATCGCGCTGCGTGGTGGTGTAAGGGGCCTCATACACGCCGTCGGCGTTCATCGGCGTCGTCACCAGCGCGTCGATTGAAGCGCGGCGGCGCATGGACGTGTGCGTCATACCCAGCGGCTCGAACACCGTCTTCGACACCAGGTCGTCGAACCCCAGGCCGGACTTCTTCTCCAGGAATTTCGCCAGGATGTCGTAGGCTGCCCCGGAATAGCCGAAGCGCGTGCCGGGATCGGCGACGAAGGCCAGCTTCTTGTTTTTGTACTGGTACTCCCAGTTGAGCAATCCGGACCGGTGCGACAGGATGATGCGCGGCGTCAGCCGCGCGTAGCGCGGATCGTCGGCGAGATCGGGCTCCAGGTACCAGGCCGCAATCGGTTCGTCCAGCGACAGCATGCCGGCGGATGCCAGCCGCACCGCGGTCTCCGCGGTGATCGACTTGGCCAGCGAGGCGGTATTGAACATCGTCGTGCGGGAAGCGGGCACGCCAGGGCCCTGCTCGCCGTAGTAGCCAGTCCATGCGAGGCGCCCGTCGCGAATGAGCGCGACGCCAGCGCCCGCGATGCGGCGCGAGCGAATGATGGCCGGCACGCCGGCGTCCAGCGCGGCCGCGCGCTGCGCGACCCATGTGGTGCGTGGCGCCGGCGAACCTCGATTGGCGCATCCCGCGCAGACGACGATGGCGGCGGTGAACACGAGAGAGAAAGATCCAGCGGCCCACTTCATGGATTGCTCCGGATATGCTTTGTGCCGACGCGGTTTGTCGACGAAGCATGGTAGGCGGCGCGATTTCGTACACGCAAGCAACAGATGACGAACGCCGGCTTGGCATGACGAACGACGGCGCCGCGCTGCGTGCCGTCGTGTTGTTGCGGGCCGAGTTCGTGCAACAGCTGCCCATCCAGCGCCTGGCGTCGGCAGCTTCGTGATCATGTGCCGCAGAGCCCTCGGCACTTCCCCTGGCCGCTACATGGCGGAACGCAGGGCCGTACGCGGCTGATCGACCATGCCGCCGCCCAGCCGAAGGCGGCTACAGGGCGAATTTGCATTGTGGTAAGGGCGTTCCTCGAGCTACGGAGTTCGCGCTGCGCGATCACAGAATTCGCGCAGCGCGATCACGGACATCAATTCACTCCCACTCGATCGTCGCCGGCGGCTTCGAGCTCACGTCGTACACCACGCGGTTCACGCCATCCACTTCGTTGATGATGCGATTGGAGATCCGCGCCAGCACATCGTGCGGGAACGGGAACCAGTCCGCCGTCATGCCATCGGTGCTCGTCACCGCGCGCAACGCCACCACGTTGTCATACGTGCGGCCATCGCCCATCACGCCCACCGAACGCACGGGCAGGAACACGGCGAACGCCTGCCAGATGTCGGGATACAGACCCGCCGCACGGATCTCCTCGAGATAGATCGCGTCGGCACGCCGCAGCACATCGAGCGCATGTGGCGTCACCTCGCCGAGCACGCGGATGGCGAGACCCGGGCCGGGGAACGGATGACGCCCCACCATTTCCTCCGGCAGTCCGAGTTCGCGTCCCACGTTGCGCACTTCGTCCTTGAACAGTTCGCGCAACGGCTCGATGAGCTTGAACTTCATGTCGGGCTTGAGTCCGCCCACGTTGTGGTGCGTCTTGATCGTCGCCGACGGACCGCCCTTGGCGCTCACCGATTCGATCACATCGGGATAGAGCGTGCCCTGCACCAGGAACGCGGCGTCCTTCCCTGCATCGGCCGATGCATCCTCGAACACGTCGATGAACGTGTGGCCGATGAGCTTGCGCTTCTTCTCGGGATCCCCTTCACCGGCCAGCGCATTCAGGAACCGGTCCTCGGCCCGCACGGTGATGAGCTTGATGCCCAGATGCGCGCGGAACGTGCGCTCCACCTGCTCACGCTCGTGCAGACGCAACAGGCCGGTGTCCACGAAGATGCAGGTGAGCTGATCCCCGATGGCCTTGTGCACGAGCGCCGCGGCGACACTGGAATCGACACCGCCGGAAAGACCGCAGATCACCTGACGATCGCCCACCATCTCCCGGATCTTCTGCACTTCGAGATCGATGAAATGCCCCGGCGTCCAGTCTGGCGTGCAGTGACAGATGTCGAACAGGAAGTTCTCGATGATCTCCGCGCCACGCGCGGTGTGATGCACCTCGGCGTGGAACTGCACCGCGTGAATGGGCTTGCTGACGTGGCGGAAGCCCGCGCAGGTGTTGCCGCTGTGCGCCGTCGGGACGTATCCCGGCGGCACCTGCTCCACATGATCGCCATGGCTCATCCACACCGTGGTCTTCTCGCCGCCCTCGAAGCCGGCAAACATGCCGGACGCTTCATCGACGGTGACCTCGGCCCGGCCATACTCGCGGCGACCGCCACCCACCACCGCGCCCCCTTCGAGATGCGCGATGAGCTGCATGCCGTAACACACGCCCAGCACCGGGGCGATATCCAGCAGCGCCCGCGACACCGTCGGCGCGCCCTCATCCGTCACGGAACTCGGGCCACCCGACAGGATGATGCCGGTGGGCTTCCAGGCCCGGATCCAGTCGAGGGACTTGGTGGGCGGATGGATCTCCGAGTACACACGCGCCTCGCGCACACGGCGGGCAATGAGCTGTGTGAACTGCGAGCCGCAATCGAGGATGAGGATACGACTGTTCATCAGTACTTCCACTCCGGGCCGGTGAGTTTGAGAAACTCCACCGCCTTGGTTTCGAGATCGAGAATCGCGCCGGTCGGCGCGCCATGCAACCAGCCACACCCTTCGCCGGGATTGACCAGCAGAGAATCCCCACGCGATTTCATCTCCGGCACGTGCGTGAATCCGTGCACGATCACCTCGTGTCCATCGATGGAACGCTGATGCACTTCCGCGAGATCGTGAATGAGCAGCACCGACTTGCCGCCCAGATCGAACGAATGGGGCGACTCGAACAGTTCGGTGGCGCCGAAGCCGGTGTTGGCCGCGGCCACGAGTGCGTCACGATCCCCGTCATTGCGGCCAAAGACCCCGAGCAGCGGCAACGACAGATCCTGGAAGGGCTGCAACGAGAACGGCGAGCAGTAGTCCCCGGCGTGCATGACCAGCGACACACCGCCCTGCACCATCTGGTCCAGCAAGGCACGAACGGCCGGCACACGGTCGTGAGTATCCGACAACAAGCCGATACGCATCAGATGGTTCTCCACTGGAGATGAGCACGTTCGAGTCGCACGAGATCCTCGTAGCGCTCGCGTTCCGTGATGATGGCAAACCGATCCCCGTCCGCGAGCACTTCGACGGGCCGGGGACGGGAGTTGTAGTTCGAGGTCATCGTGTAGCCGTACGCACCGGCGGTCCGGATGACCAGCAGGTCGTCGGCCGCCACATCGGGAAGGTCCCGGTGCTTTGCGAAGAAGTCGCCGGACTCGCAGATGGGTCCGACCACGTCGGCCGTGATGGTGCGCGGGGTATCCACCACCGCCTCGATGGCATGATAGGCCTGGTACAGGGCCGGCCGGATCAGATCGTTCATGCCGGCATCGGTCACGACAAAATCCTTGCCCGCGGCATGCTTGCGATACAGCACCCGGGTGAGGAGCGCACCGGATTCGGCCACGATGTAACGTCCAGGTTCGAGCAGCAGGGTCAGCCCCGTCTCGAGGCCGGCGGCGCGCACAAGTGCCGCGTAGTCCTCCACATCGGCATCATGCTCACCCGCTTCGTACGGCACCGACAGGCCGCCGCCGACATCGAGGTAACGCACATCGTGCCCTTCGGACCGCGCCGTTTCCACGGCGGCGAGCAGCCGCGGCAGGGCATCACGCAACGGATCGGCGTTGCCGATCTGCGAACCGAGGTGCATGCCCAGTCCGCGCAACGTGACATGGGGCAGTTCGCGAATGAGGCCGACCAGCCGCGAGATATCGTCGCGCGGGATGCCGAACTTCTGCCCCTTCTCCCCCGTCTTGATGTACGCGTGCGGCGTCTCGACGGTGACTTCGGGGTTCACGCGGATGGCGATCGGCGCCATGACGCCCTTTCTCGCCGCCACCGCATCGATGGTCACGAGTTCGGCTTCCGATTCCACGTTGATCAGCAGTACACGATCATCGAGCGCCTGCTCGATTTCCTGCACCGTCTTGCCCACGCCGCTGAACACCACATCGCGCCCTTCGAATCCGGCTTCGCGGGCGCGGAAGAGTTCGCCGCCCGATACGATGTCGACGCCGGCGCCGAGTTCCTGCAACAGCCGGAGCACGGCCAGCGTGGAGTTGGCCTTCATCGCGAAGTGAATGCGATGCGGAATGCCTTCGAACGCCCGCGCGAGTCGCTGGTAGCGCGCCCGGATGGTGCCGGCGCAATACACATAGGCGGGTGTGCCAACGGCTGCCGCAATCGTCGGTAACGGGACGCCCTCAGCGTGCAGGACGCCGCTCCGACGATCGAATCCGGTGGAAGACATGAGTGGTGGAGTGCGTGATCAGTGCGCGTTCGGACCGCGTGCCGTACGTATGTCGTACGTGTCTTGAACGTCTCTGGTACGTCAGTACGAACGTGCCCACACGACTTCGTACTTCGCCGGCTCACCCGTCACCATGCAGGTGGTGGGCGCTTCCGGCGAACGGAACTCCGCATCCGGAATGCACCGGATGGTGGCCTTCGTCTCTTCCTTCACACGCTGTTCCACTGCCGGGTCGCCGTTCCAGCCGGCATACACGAAACCACCCGGGCCATCCATGATCTCCTTGAACCGATCGTAGCTGATGCGTTCGCGGATGCTGTTGGCTTCGAGACGGGCCCGTGCCGCGGCCAGCATGTCCGCCTGGATGGTTTCGAGAATCACCGGCAGTTCGGTGCGCAGAGTGTCGAACGCGATGGACCGCTTCTCGCGGGTGTCGCGGCGCACCAGCATGCCACTCGAGGACGCCAGGTCGCGCGGTCCGATCTCCATGCGGAGCGGCACGCCGCGCAACTCCCAGTGATAGTACTTCGCGCCGGGTTTGATGCCGATGCGATCATCCACATGCACGCGGATCCGTTCGTGATCGGGACGCTTGAAGCTGCCCAGTTCCTCGGCAATCCGCTTCGCCGCCTCGATGGTGGCCGCACGTTCCTCGTCGGTCTTCCAGATGGGCACGATCACCATCTGGGTGGGCGCCAGACGCGGCGGCAGGCGCAGGCCCGCGTCGTCGCTGTGTGTCATCACCAGTCCGCCGATCATGCGCGTGGAGACGCCCCAGCTGGTGTTCCACGCATGATCCTGCTGACCCGCTTCGTTCTGGAAGGTGAGATCGAACGCCTTCGCGAAATTCTGTCCGAGATTGTGCGACGTGCCGGCCTGCAGGGCCTTGTTGTCCTGCATCATCGCTTCCGTGCAGTACGTGCGCAGCGCGCCGGCGAACTTCTCCGCCTCCGTCTTCTGGCCGGTGATCACGGGCATGGCCATGTATTCTTCCATGAACGTGCGATACACCCCCAGCATGCGTCGCGTCTCGGCTTCGGCTTCGTCGTGCGTGGCGTGCGCGGTGTGCCCTTCCTGCCACAGGAACTCCATGGTGCGCAGGAAGAGACGCGTGCGCATTTCCCAGCGCACCACGTTGGCCCACTGATTGTACAGCAAGGGCAGATCACGATAGCTCTGCACCCACTTGGCGAACATCGAGTAGATGATCGTTTCCGACGTGGGACGCACCACCAGCCGCTCCTCGAGCTGCTTGCCGCCGCCGTGCGTGACGACCGCGCACTCGGGCGCGAACCCTTCCACGTGCTCCGCCTCCTTCGACAGGAAGCTCTCGGGAATGAACAGCGGGAAGTACGCGTTCACATGGCCCGTGGCCTTGAACATGTCGTCCAGCGCGCGCTGCATGCGCTCCCAGATGCCATAGCCCCACGGCCGGATCACCATACAGCCGCGCACCGGCGAATAGTCGGCCAGTTCGGCGCGGAGAACGAGTTCGTTGTACCAATCGCTGAAGTTCTCGGCGCGGGTGGTCAGCTTCTTGTCGTCACTCATGCGTGTGATCCGGAATGCGAAGACGCCCAGGCCACGAGGGCCTCGAGCGTGGTGAACGTCTGATCGTCGTGCCCCGCACGTCGCACGCGCCACGGCGCGTCGGTGCTGGAAGGGTCGACGATCACGAAAGCGCCCGCGCCGGCCTTGCGACCGGCTTCGAGCTGTTTGTCGAGCTTCTGTGCCCGGAGCGCATATTCCACCACACATCCGGTCGTCCGAAGGGCGGACGCCGTGCGCAGCGCGCCGGCCGGCGCCGCCGGGGCATCGGGCGCTTCCGCGACCCAGTACTGCAACGGCACGGCCGCGCTCTGCATCAGACCGCGCGCGCGCAACAACTCGCCGAGCACCACGTCGCCCATGCCAAAACCCAGGGCAGGCAGATCGGTGCCACCCAGGGACTTGAGCAGGGTGTCGTACCGTCCCCCGCCGCAGATCGCGCGGAACTCGCCGACGTTGTCGAACAGTTCGAACACGATGCCGGTGTAATACGCGAGGCCACGCACGATCGTGAGATCGAACTGCATCCACGCGCCGACACCCAGTGCGTCGCAATGCGCGAGGTATTGCGCGAACCGTTCGGCATGCGGCTTCACGGCCGGCGCTTCACCGTACCGGGCCTGCATGGTCGCAAAATCCAGCGTGGCGAATCCGAGAATCACCTCGGCGGTCTGCGTATCGACCCCCGCCTCGGCCAGCTTCTCCGCCGAGACCTCACGCGGCTGCCGTTCGAGTTTGTCGAGCACCGCATAGACCGCCGGCCACGTGTCCTCGGCAATGCCGAGATGTTCGAGCAGACCGTTGAGCAGCCGTCGATCACTCACACGGGCACGCACATCGGTGTGCGTGAGTCCCAGCGCGCGCATGATCTCGATGGCCACCGACACGAGTTCGGCGTCGGCCAGCACATCCGCTTCACCGACGATATCCACGTTGAGCTGGAAGTGCTCGCGCAGCCGGCCCTTCTGCGTGCGCTCGTAGCGGAAGAGCTGGGGCAGCGAGAACCAGCGCACGGGCTTGCGCAGCGTCTGCGCCTTGGTCCCCACCATGCGCGCAAAGGTCGGCGTCATCTCGGGGCGCATGGCCACCGGGCGGTCACCCTTGTCCACGAAGTTGTAGAGCTGGGTGACGATCTCCTCGCCGCTCTTCTGCGTGTAGAGCTCGAGCGGCTCGAGCGGCGGCCCATCGTACTCCTGAAACGCATAGCGCCGCACGACGCGGCGCCAGGTGTCGAAGATATGGGCTCGTTCGGCGAACTGGTCTGGGTAGAAGTCTCGGAAACCCGGGAGCGGCTTGTGTGACATCCAGGTAAGCTACCGAGCCAACGGATCGACCTGCAACCGTTCCATCGCGTCGCCGACGGTGTGGAACGATCCGGTGACGAGCACCGTGGCCGCCCCGACCTGCGCCTCCGTGAGTGCCGTCCCGAAGTCGTCGCGGCGCACCACGGGCAGCCCCTCGACGACCGCCCAGTCCATGACATCGTCGAGGTTCCAGGTCCGGTTGGCCGGTGCCGTGGGCGCCATGGTGACGATGATGCGTTCCGCCGCGCGTGCGACCGCCTGCAGGATGCCACGCCAGTCCTTGTCGCGCAGGACGCAGACCACCGCCGTGATGGGGTGCGGCGCGCCCACCGAGAGCAGATTGGCCACCACGGTGGCCGCGCCGTCGGCGTTGTGCGCCACGTCGAAGAGCCACGGCGGCGTCCGATGGAATCGGCCGGCGATCCGCACGGACGGGAGGTATCGGCCCGCCTCCCGCTCGATATCGGCCCAGCGCCCCCCAGCGCTGCGCAACAGCGCCAGGGCCACCGAGGTATTGTGCGCCTGGAATTGTCCCACCAGTGGCGTCGTGAGGCGGCGCGTGACGCCGTCCACCGTGAGCGTGAACGAGGTGCCCTGGGCGTCCACCACGATCTCTTCCACCTGCCAGTCCCGGCCCGTCACGAGCACCGGCGCACTGCCCGCCTGCTCGGCGCGCTGCTGCAGCAGATCACGAATGCCGGGCCGTGTATCCCCCACGACGGCCGCGGCGCCCGACTTGAAGATCCCGGCCTTCTCGCCGGCAATGGCTTCGAGTGTATCGCCCAGAAACTCCAGGTGATCGAAGCCGATCTGCGTCACCGCAGCCGCCACGGGTTGCACGATGTTCGTGGCATCCAGACGTCCGCCCAGTCCCACTTCCACGATGGCGACATCCACCTGCTGCGCGGCGAAATACGACAGCGCCATGGCCGTCGTCGCCTCGAAAAACGTCGCCCCGAGCTCGGTGAGCAGCGGTTCGTGTCCGACGAGCCACTCGGTGATGGCCGCATGTGTCATGGGCTCGCCGTTCACGACGACACGTTCGGCAAAATCCACCAGGTGGGGCGATGTATAACGCCCCACGCGCAAGCCGGCGCCTCGCAGGATCGCATCGAGCGTGGCCACGGTACTGCCCTTCCCGTTCGTACCGGCGACGTGGAAGACCGGGTAGCGGCGATGCGGATCGCCCAGACGCGCCAACAGTTCCGTCACCCGGTCGAGACCCAGGCGCCAGGCGCCGCCGGTACGCGCAAAGAGCCGCTCCAGTGCGGCATGGTAGGCGGACGCTGAGGCGGAATCCGATGCGGGAGATGCCGCATTCATCGCCTGCGCCGCTGTCGTCGCTGGAACGCCCCGGGTGGGGGCCAGCGGGTCTGCTGTGGACAGTGTCAGACGTCCTGTTGAGCCTGGGCCTGGGCGGCGGGGCGTCCGGTCATGTGGCGCAGGAGACGCGACAGCGTGTCCTTGAGCTCCTTCCGGTGCACCACGCGGTCCACCATTCCCTTCTCCAGCAGGAACTCCGCCGTCTGGAAGCCTTCCGGCAGATCCTGACCAAGCGTCTGCTTGATGACACGCGGACCCGCAAAGCCGATGACCGCACCCGGTTCGGCAAGGATGGCGTCGCCCAGCATGGCAAAACTGGCGCTCACGCCCCCCGTGGTGGGATTGGTGAGCACGGAGATGTAGGGAATGCGCCGCTCGGCCAGCTGCGACAGCACCGCGGACGCCTTGGCCATCTGCATGAGCGAGAGAATGCCCTCCTGCATGCGTGCGCCACCGGAGGCGGAGACGATCACCAGCGGGTGTTTCTTCTCGAGTGAACGTTGCCCCAGGCGCGCGATCTTCTCGCCCACCACCGAACCCATCGATCCGCCCATGAACGAGAAGTCCATGATGCCGATGCCTACCGGCATGCCTTCCAGCAGACCGGTGACGGTGAGGATGGCGTCGGTGTCCCCGGCATTGGTCAGCGCCTTCTTCAGGCGTGCCGGATAGTCGGGAAACCCGAGCGGGTCGACGGATCGCAACTCACCACCGACTTCATTGAGCGAACCGTCGTCGATGAGAAACGAAGCATAGTCCCACGCCCGCAGGCGGCGATGGAAATCGCACGCCGGGCACACGTTCAAGTTCCGGAGGAACTTGTCGCGGATGTCGGTATGGCCGCAGGCCTCGCACTTCTCCCACGTATCCGGCGGGATCTCGAGGCGTTCGCGGCGCGGCTGACGGGGCTTTTTTTCCTTCCGGAACCAGGCCATAGACTACGAAAGATTGGTGAACGTCCGGGCGAAGGCTAGATCTTGCGCACGGACGAGCCTGCTGTACAGCACGGCGGGGCGAGACCGGCTAGAGCCCGATCGCGTCGGGCTGCCCCCGCCCTTCGGCGGAAATACGCAACAGCACGGCCACCGCAATCCAGCTCACGAGCAGGAATGAGGGGCCATAACTGAAAAATGGCAGCGGGATGCCGGTGACGGGCATGAGGTTGAGCGTCATCCCCACGTTGACCATGACGTGCACGAACCACGCCGCCACGAGGCCGAACGCAGCCAGACTGGGAAACGCGTCGTTGGCCCGGGAGGCCACGCGGGTGCTGCGCAGAAAGAGCGCCAGGAACAGGGCCAGGGCCAGACTCACCCCGAGAAACCCCAGCTCCTCACCCACCACCGAGAAGATGAAATCGGTGTGCCGTTCGGGAAGGAACTGCAGACGTTTCTGACTGCCCTGGGTGAACCCCTGTCCAAACAGCCCGCCCGAGCCGATGGCCACCTTGCTCTGCGTGACGTGGTAACCCGACCCCTTCATGTCGATGCTGGGGTCGAGAAACACCAGCAGGCGTTTCTGCTGGTACGGTTTGAGTTTGTCCCAGAGCAGCGGCGCCACCACGCCGGTGACGACGTTAGCCACGATCACCACCACGCCTTCGGCCAGATAGGGCCGATACCACAGCACCAGCGCCACGAGCATCAGAAACCACGCGCCCCAGATGCCGGTGCTGAACGCCAGCACCAGACTGATGCCGGGACTCGCGAGCATGACGAGCAACTGCCATTGCACGCCGGCCCAGAACAACATGGCAAAACAGATGCCGATGAAGACGATGCCGGTGCCCAGGTCGGGCTGCTTCATCACGAGCAGCCAGGGGATTCCCACCACCAGCAGCGGACGCCACAGGTCGACCAGGGAGCGCGGCGGTTCACGCTGTGCCGCGAGCACCCGGGCGAGCATCAGCGTGGTCGCCAGTTTGGCGAGTTCGGCCGGCTGGCCGAGACGTATGCCGCCGATGCTCAGCCACCCTTTCACACTGGCCGCCGTGCCGGCGCCGGTGCCCACGAACAGCACAAGCACGAGCAGCGCACAACTCAATGCGTACAGCGGCCACGCACTCCATTCGATCAACCGCACCGAACCCCGCGTGACCACCCACGTCACCACCAACGACAGCGCGAACCAGGCCGACTGCCGTTTCCACGCCCCGGCAATGAGGGTGGACGGTGCATCGATCTGCCCTGCGGAAAACACCATCGCGATGCCGAAGCCGGTGAGCAACAGGGCGATGAGCAGGAGCGGAAAGTCGATGCTCTGTCGACGCAGAACGCTGGTGAACGGCATGGTGGCAGTCGTCTCAGTCGCTGATGACGCTGGTCATGGTGAGCTGCGCCTTCAGATATCGCTCCATGAGCTTGGTGGCGACCCGTGCCGCGGTCGAACCGTGAAGACCTTCTTCGATGACGATGGCCAGCACGATCTTCGGCTCGTCGGCCGGTGCGTACCCCACGAACCAGGCGAAGTCCTTGAGCGGCGGCACCTGCGCGGTGCCGGTCTTGCCGGCAATCGTAAGCCCCTGAATCCGTGCGCCAGCCGCGGTGCCGCGCGACACGACGTCGGCCAGTGCGAGCTTCACCCCGTCGAGCTGCTCGGGGGTGAGATCGAGGATCTGCTTCCGCTCGGGTTCATGGGCCACGACCTGCGGCGTCGCGGCACGGCCGTCGGTGGCCAGCGCCGTATAGAAGCGCGCCATGTTGAGCGGCGTCTGCGCATTGTTGGCCTGCCCGATGGACAGACTGAGCGCCACCGATTTGTTCCAGCCCCGGGCGCCGTACTTGCGATCGAAGTAATCCGTGTTCTCGGGCCACGTGGGGGTGCGTTCGTTGGGAATATCGATTCCGGTCTTCTCACCGAACCCCAGCTTCACGCCACCCGCCAGCAGACGATTCAACCCGATCTTGAGACCGAGCTGATAGAAGTACACGTCGCAGGACTTGGCGATGGCCTGCGCCAGCGTCACATCACCATGGCCGCGTTTGTCCCAGCATTTGAAGACACGGCCGTAGTAGTAGCCGCCCGTGCAAGGCTGCTCCATGCGCGTATCCATCGTCACCAGACCGAGCTGGAGCCCGATGACCGCGGTGGCGAGCTTCCATGTGGAGGCCGGTGGATAGGTGCCTTGAATGGCCCGATTCACCAGCGGTGTATGGGGATCGCTCAGCAATGTCTGAAAGAACGCGCTCGACACACCGCCCACGAAACGATTGATGTCGTAGCTCGGTGCGCTGTACAACGCGAGCACACCACCCGTGGTGGGCTCGAGCGCCACCACCGCGCCACGCAGCGAATCGGCGAAATAGTCGTGCGCGTACTTCTGCAGATCGAGATCGATGTTCGTGCGGAGCGGTGGCGGGGCTTCCGGCTGCACATCGGGACGCACACCGGCATCACGCACCACGCGATTGCGCGCATCGACTTCCACGAAGCGGCTGCCTTCACGACCGCGCAATTGCTCTTCGTATTCCAGCTCCACGCCCGCTTTGCCGATCTGCTGGCCGGCCTTGTAGCCCTCGAAGCGATCGCGCGCGAGTTCGTCTTCGGAGATTTCCCCCGTATACCCCACCAGCGCGGCCATCGCTTCCCCGTCGGGATAGTAGCGCTTGGGGGCACTCTGGATGATGAGTCCCGGGAACTCCACGCGCCGCTCTTCCAGCACCGACACCACCTGGAACGAGGCGTCGTTGAAAATCACCGCCGGTCGTGTGGGCGCGCGACGATACCGACGCACGGCCAGCGCCTGCTGCGCCGAGTCGATCGTGACCACCTGCGACAGTGTCCGTAGCGCGGAACGCAGCGAGTCCTCGGTGGGACTGAGAATCGACACCGAATACCCCGGCAGATTCTCGGCGATGATCTCGCCCTTCCGGTCGTAGATGATGCCGCGCGCTCCCGGCAGCGGCACTTCGCGCAGACGATTGCTCTCGGCCTGCAGCGCATAGGCCGCACTCTCCAGCACCTGCGCACGGAAAAACGCCGCACCCAGAGCCAGGAACGAGGCGAACAGCAGCCCGCGCGCCACACGCGCACGACGCAAGACGGAGTTCGGGTGATAACTCACCCACCGACCTCAACGAACACAGGGCACCATCGCGCCGGAACGATCCGACGCACTCAGAGGGTCTTCAGAGGGTCTGCGGTCGATACAACGGACGGAACATCACCAGCAGCAACACCGCCACCGCCGCCGTGAGCGCGGCCGACAACGGTGACCACACCAGCAACGCGATCACCAGGGAGATTCCGGATGATACACCGGTCAGCAAGGTGAGTGCGATGTCCAGCACCCATTTGCCGAGAAAGACGAACAACCCCGTGAGTCCCACGTGGTCGGCAAAAAACACGGCCTTGAGCCAGGAGGCGCCGTAGCCGATGAGCGTGAGCGCCAGCGCGTGCGCCCCGAAACTCCCCGGCGCCATGGCATCGAGTGCGAGGCCCACCAGGAAGCCGGTCACCGCGGCCAGTCCCGGACGCATGCGCACGGCCGAGAAGAGAATGGCGATGAGGGCAAAATCCACATCCACTCGCGCGGAGATCAACGGGCGCACGCCAAAGTGCGCCGCGATGAGCAGTGCAAAACCGATCCAGGCACGGGCGACGTTCGCCGCGCCCGACGGCGACTGGGGAACGGCCATCAGCGCCGGGCCTCCGCATCCCACTGCGCATCCCACTGCCTATCGGCGTCGGGTGGCGGGCCGGTCTGTCGTGCGCGGGCGATGCTATCGGCCCGCTGCCTGGCCCGCACGCTGTCCGCCCGCAGACTGTCGGCGCGGGTCATCACGCGTGGCGCCGGTCGTGTGCTCAGACCGCCGCCAATGGTATCGGCGGCCGCCAGACTGTCGGCCAGTTGCGCGGCGAGGGCCGCGCGTCGCGCCGCGAGTTCGTCGAGGGCGGCCTTGCGGGCCAGTGAATCACCGGCCGCCGCCACGGCGCGGGCCGCACTGTCCGCCGCGGCCACGGTGGTCCACACGCCGTTCACGCCGCGTTGCGCGCGGGCCGGCAGCAGCACCAGCACCGGACCGATCGCTTCGGGCAGCACCGACGGCTTCACAAGATATGTGCGCGCCCACTTCTCGGGAGTGTTCACTTCACCGATCACGGTGCCCACGGGAATCCCCCGCGGATACGTGGCGCCGAGGCCGGAGCTCACGATGAGCGTCCCGGAGTCGAGCTTGGCGCGGAACGGCACCCCGCGCATTTCCAGCAGCCAGCGTTCGGCGCCCGCTCCAAGATGCGGTTGCACGATGCCGAACGCGCTCTGATCGATGCTCATCGCGCTCACGCGAAAATCGGGGTGCGCCCACGTGATCGCAAAACTCGTGGTGTGATCGACGCTCTCCACCATGCCCACGAGGCCATCGGCCGTCACCACCGGCAGAAACGGCTGCACGCCCGCATCACTGCCCGTGGTGAGTGCGATGGTGAATTCATCGCCCGCCCGCGACGGCAGCAGTTCCGCGGGCACGAACCCATCGCGCAGCCGCGCGGAGAGTCCGATCAGCCTGCGCAGCACGGCATTCTCGTCGGCCACGGCGCGCACACTCAGCGTGTCCGCGGTGGCCCGTCCGCGTGTCTGCAGCAATGCATCACGCGACGCCACCGCCGCGCGGACCGACGCCGCCTGCCCCTCCAGCACCACCAGCGGGGCGAGCACCGTGGTGCGTAACGTCGCCGCGGCCTGTTCCCGCGTGCGACGCGACATCAGCATCGCGAGCGCCGACAACACGACACAGACCAGGACCAGCACCGTGTCGAGACGCCCTTCACTGCGAACCGTGCGGGCCACGCGCTCAGCCCGCGATCAGGTGGTGAGAACCGACCAGTACTTCTCTTCGTCGTCGAGGATCTTGCCGGTGCCGCGCACCACGCACGTGAGCGGATCCTCGTCCACGTGAATCGGCAATCCGGTTTCCTGCGACAGCAGCACATCGAGACCACGAATGAGCGCACCACCGCCGGTCATCACGATCCCACGATCGACGATGTCCGACGCCAGTTCGGGCGGCGTGATTTCGAGTGCGCGGCGCACCGCATCGACGATCTGCTGGATGGGTTCCTGCACCGCTTCGCGGATTTCGCTCGAATGCACACGCACCGTCTTCGGAATGCCGGAGACGAGATCGCGGCCCTTCACTTCCATCTCGCGTTCATCGCCCACCGGATACGCCGAACCGATCTGGATCTTGATCTGCTCCGCCGTGGGCTCGCCGATCAGCAGATTGTAGTTCTTGCGCATGAACTGCACGATGCTGATGTCGAGTTCATCACCACCCGTGCGGATGGACGTGTCGCTCACGATGCCCGACAACGCGATGACGGCGATCTCGGTGGTGCCGCCGCCGATGTCGATCACCATGTTGCCCGTGGGCGACTCGACCGGCAGGCCGACACCGATGGCTGCGGCCATGGGTTCCGTCACCATGAACACTTCCTTCGCGCCCGCGCCCAGCGCGGAATCGCGCACCGCGCGCTTCTCCACTTCGGTGATGCCCGACGGCACACACACGATCACGCGCGGCTTCACCTTGAAGACATGCTTGTCGATGACGAGCGTGAGGAAATACCGCAGCATCTTTTCCGTCACGTCGAAGTCGGCGATGACGCCGTCCTTCATGGGCCGCACCGCCATGATGCCGTCGGGCGTGCGCCCCAGCATGCGTTTGGCTTCGAGGCCGACGCCCTTGATCTTCTTGGTCTCGCGATCGAGCGCCACGACCGAGGGTTCGTTCAGGACGATGCCTTCGCCCTTCACGTAGATCAGGGTGTTCGCGGTGCCGAGGTCCACGGCGATGGCGTTCGCCGGGAAGAACGAGTTGGACTTGCTGAAGGGCCAGAACATCCAGAGATCACGGGGCGGCGTGGCCCTCTGCAGGGGACGCCTCGATGAAATGCGACGAAGTGCGACAAATGCTATCGCGGTAAAGTACCGGAGCACGCGAAAGCGGACAAGCCGTTGTGGGATCGTGACCTAGCACACCACCTGGCATACCGCATGGCAGTTCCGGAAAGAACGAACCGCAGGACCGACCGGCGTCGATCCTGCGGTGGACCACCCAACGACCGGATCAGGCCACGAAGCTGGCCGGGTCGGTCATCTCCATCCCGAACGCGTCGGCAACACCACGATAGGTCACCTGACCGGCGGACATGTTGAGCCCCTTGAGCAACGCGCCGTTGTCCTTCAGCGCCCGCTTCCAGCCCTTGTTGGCCAGCTGCAGCGTGTACGGCAGCGTGGCGTTGGTCAGGGCCAGCGTGGACGTGCGCGGCACCGCGCCCGGCATGTTGGCCACGGCGTAGTGGATGATGCCATCCACCGTGTACGTGGGGTTCTCGTGCGTGGTGGGCGTGATGGTCTCCACGCAGCCGCCCTGGTCGACGGCCACGTCGACGATCACGGCGCCGGGACGCATGCGGGCCAGGTCGGCCTTGCGCACCAGCTTGGGGGCCTTGGCGCCCGGAATCAGCACCCCGCCGATGACCAGATCGCAGGTGCTGATCTGCTCGATGATATTGTGCCGGTTGGAGTGGATGAGCTGCACGTTGGCCGGCATCACGTCCGAGAGGTAGCGCAGACGCTCGAGCGAGAGGTCGAGCACCACCACCTTGGCCCCCAGACCGGCGGCCATCTTGGCGGCATTCACGCCCACCACACCGCCGCCCAGGATGACGACCTTGGCCGGCGCCACGCCCGGCACGCCACCCAGCAGCACCCCACGCCCACCGTACAGCTTCTCGAGGTACTTGGCCCCCTCCTGCACCGCCATGCGGCCCGCCACCTCCGACATCGGCGTCAGCAGCGGCAGCTCACGGCTGGGCAGTTCCACCGTCTCGTACGCGATGCACGTGGCACCGCTCGCCAGATGCGCCTTGGTGAGCGCTTCATCGGCGGCGAAGTGGAAATACGTGAAGAGCGTGAGATCGGCGCGCAGATGCTGCCATTCGCTGGCGATGGGCTCCTTCACCTTGAGCAACAGTTCGGCCTTGCCCCACGCGGTGGCCGCGTCGGGCACGATCTGTGCGCCCACGGCGCGGTATGCTTCGTCGTCGAAACCGCTGCCGATGCCGGCGCCCGTTTCGACAAAAACCTCGTGCCCTGCCGCGGTCAGCGCTTCCGCGCCCGCGGGAACGAGAGCCACGCGATTCTCATTGGTCTTGATCTCTTTCGGTACGCCGATGCGCATAGTCGAGGAGGGAAAAAGAGGAGTGAACAGCGATCGTGAACAGCGTGTGTGCCTGGCGATGACGACGTCAACGACGACGTCGTCATCCGGCGGGAAGGTCAGCGGACGGCTTGCGGGCCGAGGCTGACCAGGATGTGCCGGTCGGGGTCGAAAAAGTCGTGCGCCACATCCCGTACTGTATCCTCGTCGATTGCATCGACGAGCGCCATCAGTTCATCGACGGAACGGAACGGTTCGCCGTAGAGGGCCGTCGTCGCCGCCCGATACATCCGTGATGAGACCCCTTCCATGGAAAGTACCAGCTGGCCCCGGAGTTGTCGCTTGCCGGCCACGAGATCCTCTTCCGGCAGGCCATGCGTGGCCACCTCGCGCAGCACGTCCCGCACGGCATCCAGAGCTTCCTGTGCGCTTTCCGGCGCCGTGGCGAGATACACGCCGTGCGCGCCGGTGTCGGCAAAGGCGCTGCTGAACGTGTGCACGCTGTAGGCGAGGCCCAGTTCCTCGCGCACACGCTGAAACAGCCGCGAGCTCATGCCGCCACCCAGCAGCATGTCGACCAGCGCGAACGCATACCGCCTGGGATCGCCATGCGCGAGTCCGGGACCGCCCAGCACGAGATGGGTCTGCGCGATGTCCTTGCGCATCACATGCTCGGCGTGGGGTCCGGCGGCTTCGACCGGATCGAGCGCGAACGGGGTCATGTCACCCCGCGCATGGGACAACCACCCGGCGTGATCGAGCACGTCCAGCAACTGATCGTGCTCCACACGTCCCGATGCGGCCACCACCAGGCGGCCGGGATGATAGGCCCGCTCGTGCAATGCCCGCAGGTGCGAGACGTCCAGCGACTTCACCGTTTCCCGGGTGCCGAGAATGGCGTAGCCGTGGGGATGATCACCCCACACCGCGCGATTGTGCACGTCGAAGATGATGTCGTCGGGGGTGTCCTCGACCATGCTGATCTCTTCGAGGATCACCTTGCGCTCGAGCGTCAGATCCTCGTGCCGCAACAGCGGTTCGAAGATCAGCTCTCCGATGACCGACGCGGCTTCGCCCAGATGTTCGTCGAGCACGCGCGCCTGATACGACGTGTGTTCCCGCTCGGTGTAGGCATCGAGGGAACCGCCGAGGGTCTCGAGCGACAGCGCGATCTCCTGGGCCGACCGTGACCGGGTGCCCTTGAAGACCATGTGCTCGAGGAGATGCGACACGCCCATTTCCTCCGGGCGCTCGTGCAACGTCGCGGCCCGGACCCAGGCCCCGAAAGCAACCGACCGTGCTCCCGGAACTGCCTCCGAGAGCACGGTCAGTCCATTGGGCAGGTCTGTCCGGTGCAACTGGGGCGCGTTGGCGCCCGCTGTGTCAGCGCCGATCGCGACCACCACCGTTCCGTCCACCGCGTCCACCACGATCGCCACCGGACCGTTCGCCGTCTTCACGACGGGGACGTTCACCCTGCGGCTCATCGGGCATGCCTTCGGGCTTCGGCAGCAACGCCTTCATGCTGAGGCGCAGACGGCCGCGCTCATCACGATCGACGAGCTTCACGGTCACCCGGTCGCCCTTCTTCACGATGTCCTCAGGCTTCTCGACCCGCTCCCAGCGCATCTCGGAGACATGGAGCAGCGCTTCGGTGCCCGGCATGATCTCGACGAACGCGCCGAACGCGGTCACCGTCTTCACGGTGCCTTCGTAGGTCTCGCCCACCACCGGTTCGGCGGTGATGGCCATGACCATCTGCTTGGCGCGCTCCATGCTCTCGCCACCGACGGCGGCGATGGTGACCGTGCCGTCGTCCTCGACGGTGAGTTCGGCGCCGGTCTCGTCCTGGATGCCGCGGATGTTCTTGCCCTTGGGGCCGATGAGTTCACCGATCTTGTCGACCGGGATCTGCACCGTCACGATGCGCGGCGCGTACTTGGAGAGTTCTTCACGCGGCGCGGCAAGCGCCTTGTCCATCTCCCCCAGAATGTGGAGACGGCCGGCCTTCGCCTGCGACAGCGCCTGCTCCATGATCTTGAGGTCGAGCCCCTCGATCTTGATGTCCATCTGGATGGACGTGATGCCTTCCTTCGTGCCCGCGACCTTGAAGTCCATGTCGCCGAGGTGATCTTCGGTGCCCAGGATGTCGGTCAGGATGGCATACCGCTCGCCTTCCTTGATGAGGCCCATGGCGACACCCGCCACCGCGGCCTTGAGCGGCACACCGGCGTCGAAGAGCGAGAGCGAGCCGCCGCACACCGACGCCATCGACGACGAGCCGTTCGACTCGAGCACGTCGGAAACGATCCGAATGGTGTACGGGAAGTCGGCGAAGTCGGGGAGCACACCCTGCAGCGCCCGTTCGGCCAGGTTGCCATGGCCGATTTCCCGGCGGCTGGTGCCGCGCATCGGACGCACTTCACCCGTGGAGAACGGCGGGAAGTTGTAATGCAGCATGAACGACTTGGTCGTTTCACCGGCCTCATCGATCGTATCGAGACGCTGCGCATCCTTGGCGGTGCCCAGCGTCGCGGCGACCAGCGCCTGGGTCTGACCGCGCGTGAAGAGCGCGGACCCGTGCGAGCGCGGCAGCACGCCGGTGTCGATGGAGATCGGCCGCACTTCGGTGGGCAGACGCCCGTCGACGCGACGACCGCTGTCGAGCACCTGCGAACGCAGCTCGTGGTATTCCACGTCACCCAGGATGGTGTGAATATCCTTGGCGTTGTCGGGGAATTCGGCCAGCAGCCCTTCGGCCAGTTCGCGCTTGGTGCGCTCGACGGCTTCGATGCGGGTGTGCTTGTCCTTCTGATTGAGCGCTTCGCGGATGCGGCCCGAGGCCAGATCCTTCACACGCGTGGACACGCCCTCGGGCGTTTCCGCCTTCACCCACTCCATCTTGGGCTGCCGCACCTTGGCGAGCAGTTCGTCCTGCATGGCGATGAGCTCGCGGATGCCATCGTGCGAGAGGCGCAGCGATGCGAGCACGTCCTCTTCGGACACCTCGAGCGAGCCGCCTTCGACCATCACGATGGAATCCTTCGAGCCGGCCACGACGAGCTCCATGTCGGAGAACTCGAGCTGCTGGAAGGTGGGGTTGAGCACCCAGTGTCCCTGCACCCGACCCACGCGCACGCCGGCGATGGGGCCGAGGAAGGGGATCTTCGACGCGTTGAGCGCGAACGACGCGGCCACGAGGGCCAGCACGTCGGCGTCATTCTCCTGGTCGGCGGAGATCACGTAGATGAAGACCTGGACCTCGTTCTTGAACCCTTCCGGGAAGAGCGGGCGGATGGAGCGATCGATGATGCGGGCCGCGAGGATCTCGTGATCGTGCGGGCGCCCTTCGCGCTTGATGAAACCGCCCGGGATCTTGCCGGCGGCGTAGGTCTTCTCTTTGTATTCGACGGTGAGCGGGAAGAACGGCAAGGGGCTCTGGTTCTCGCTCACGGTCACCGCGGCGAGCACCATCGTCTCGCCGAACTGGACCACGGCGGACCCGGCGGCCTGCTTGGCCATCCGGCCGGTCTCGATGACCAGGGGGCGTCCCGCGAAGGTCCGCTCGATTCGATGCATCATCTGCTTTTTAGCCTCATGAGAACGCAAATCGCGCGGGTGGCATGGTTGCCCCCGCGCGACGACGTAACGCGATCCGGCTCAGTACCGGAGTCCAAGGTCCTGCACGAGCGTGCGATACTGCTGCACGTCCGTACGCTTGAGATAGTCGAGCAGACGGCGGCGCTTGCCCACCATCTTCAGGAGTCCACGGCGACCGTGGTGATCCTTTGCGTGCGTACGGAAGTGGCCCGTCAGGTAGTTGATCCGCTCCGTGAGGATTGCGATCTGTACGCGGGTCGATCCGGTGTCCCCTTCGTGGGCCCGGAATTTGTCGATCGTGGTAGCCTTGTCGAACGCCATCGTCGTTGTATTCTCAGCCGTTCTCGCGCATGTCGTGCGCAACGTTTTTCGCGCGCAATTGCAGGTAGCATGGTAGCTTACTCCACTCCGCCCGATCTGTAAAGGACCACCGCGTGCCCGACCGCTATCTGGGGCGTACCATCGGCAAATACCGAGTCACCCGGCTCCTGGGCACGGGTGCCTTCGCGTGGGTCTATGAGGCGGTCGACCAGGATCTCGAAATCCCGGTCGCGCTCAAGGTCCTGCGTCCGGAGTTTGCCGGTCAGGAGGCCGCCGAGAGCCGCTTCCGTCGGGAGGCGGCCACCGCTGCCCGGCTGCGCCATCCGAACATCGTCACCGTCCGCGACGTCGGACAGATCGATGGCACCGCCTTCGTGGCCATGGATCTCTATCCGGTCACGCTCGGACGGCGTCTCGCGCTGGTGGACCGTCTGCCGGAGCCCGAGGCCGTACGCCTGGGCATCGGGATCGCGGCCGCCCTCGCCGTGGCGCACGCCAGCCAGATCATCCACCGCGACATCAAGCCGGACAACATCCTCGTCGATGGCGACGGCGAGGCGGTCGTGGCCGATTTTGGGCTCGCGCGGGCGCTCACCGGCTCCAGTGGCATGAGCGCCACCAATCAGGTCCTGGGCACGCCGCACTATTTCAGCCCCGAACAGGCGCGCGGGCAGGAGCTCGACGGCCGGAGCGATCTCTACGCCCTGGGCGTGACGTTGTACCGGACCGTCACCGGGCGGGTGCCCTTCGATGGCGAGGACTGGTACGCGGTCGCGCGTCAGCACATCGAGGACATTCCGCTGCCCCCGCGCACGATGGTGCCCGCACTCACGCCCGAGTTCGAGCAGGTCATTCTGCGTTTGCTGGCCAAGACACCCGAAGAGCGGTTCACGTCGGCCATGCAGGTGGTGGATGCGCTGGCGGCGCTTTCCACGGCACCCGAGCGCAGTGCCTCGGCGCGCCGCATCGGTTCGCATACCGTGGACGCCTTCCGCGCCCCCGATTCCCCGCGACGCTGGTGGTGGCTGGCGGCGGTGGCCGTGCTCGTGCTGGGTGCCGCCTGGGGCGCGAATCACTGGCGCGTGCCGCCGGTGCCGACCCGCACTGCCGACTCCACCGCCCTCACGGCCGACAGTGGCACCGCGGTGCAGGTCCCGATCGATACGCCAGCCACTCAGCTCCCCGCGCCGGTGCCCAATCCGGTGCGTCCGGCCGATGACCGTCCAACCCGCCCGCCGCGTCCCGCCAGCAGCCTCGCCCACCTGGAGGTGACGGCGCCGGATGTCGCGGAGCTCTATGTCGACAGCAAGCTCGTGGGAGTGGGCACCTGGAAGGGCGAGCGTCCCACCACGGCACCGATCACGGTGCGTGCAGTCCTGCCGCAGGCGTCCACCGAGTGTGAGACGGCCGCATACGACACGGTGTTGAAGGATCTGCACGCCGGCCAACGGGTCGTGCTCGACATGCCCGTGCGCGATTGTGCCGTCGTGCGGTACCTCATCCATCCGCGCGATGCCCGCGTGTCCTTCATTCCGCTCGATGGCGGACGGGCGCGCGAGTTGAGGGCCGACAGCGCGGCGTCGATGACGCTGCCGCAGGGTCGTTATCTGCTGCAGATCTCCGCGCCGCGTTGCAGCACGTTCCAGGATACCGTCGACGTGGTGCGCACCTCGGGATCGGCGGACATTTCGCGGAAGCTGATCTGCAGTTGAGGAGCTACTGGATGGGGGGCGGGGACGTCACCTTCGCGAGGCGACTGGGTTCGGAGCGGAGATCGTGGTTGGGGGGCGCGCCGCAAGGGTGAAGGGCGCCCTTCGGGCGCGATACCAGCAGGATCAACGGCCGGATACCAGCAGGATAAAAAGTGGCTTTGGTGTGTGCCTCCCGCCGCATTCCTGCGTTCATCCCGCAGTCATCCTGCTGGTATCCGGCTGTTCATCCTGCTGGTATCGCCGCCGCAGGCGGCCCCTCACAGTCTGTGAGTCACCCAAGACGGTCCGGACATGCTCCCCGGCGCAATCGGCTCAGGGTGTCGATGGCAGGACCACGGCGGTCTCACCGTGGCCGCCCGACTTGGCGAGCAGCGCGGTTCCGCCGCCGACCACGATCCCGGTGCCAAGTCCGACCCAGAAGGTGCGACGACGCCACCAGGGGCGTTCCGGGGCGAGAATGAGCAACACGTGGTCCCGCTTCACCAACGAGACCTGCGACGTGACTTGCGCGACGGCGGTGGCGGTATCGGAGGCCATGATTTTCACACGCGCGACGAGCGCATCGCGCTGCCGCGGATCGACGGCATACCCCGTCATGCCCGCGCGCAGCCAGCGCGCTTCCTGCACCCGGAAGATGGCCGTGCTGTCGGTGACGCTGTCGATCTCGAATCGCGGGACGTCGCGGGGGATGCGTGACAGGGCGGGCTGCGCGTCCACCGAATCCGGCAAGCCTCGGCGGCATCCGGGAATGAACGCCGCCAGACACATGCATCCGACGAACACCCGCCGCATCACCGCACACCCCTCATCCACACCTCATCGGGTGAAGAACGATCGCACGTCGTTGAATGTGACCAGGAGAATCAACGCCAGGACCGCGAGGACTCCCACCCGTGCTACGGCTTCACGCGTGCGCATGCTGAACTCGCTGCCCTTGACGCGCTCCGCCAGCACCATGAGAATCTGCCCCCCGTCGAGCACGGGAATGGGCACGAGATTCAGGATGGCGATGTTGAGGCTCAGAAAGGCGATCAGTGACCACAGCGTTTCCGCCCCGTTGCGGGCCGCCTGCACCGACGTGCGCGCGATCTGAATGGGGCCGCCGAGATTTTTCGCCGAGACCTCACCGGAGATCAGACCGCCGAGCACCTGCACCACCTCACGCGCCATTTTCCAGGTGGCTCTGGTGCCCGATGTCAGCGCGGTGCCGAGTGCCACGGGCTCCCGCACCACGGAATCGCGTACCTTGATGCCCACCCGTCCGACTTTGCGCGGCGCCCCCGTCACCGGGTCGGGCGATTCGCCCACCTGCGGGGTGAGTTCCCGTCGCAAGGCCTCCGCGCCGCGCTGCACCTCGAGAGTCACGGTGCCCGTGGTGACCGGGGCGACACGATCGAGGACCTGATCCCAGCTGCGCACCGACTCGCCATTGATGGCGACGATGCGATCGCCCGCCTGCAGGCCGGCCACCGCGGCGGGCGCGCCTGGCACCACCGAGTCGATCACCGCCGGCAGATACTGGTTGCCGTAGCGGTAGTAGATCCCGCTCGAGACCACGATGGTGAGCAGGATGTTCATCAACACCCCGGCCGAGAGGATGAACACCCGGGCGGCCGTGGATTTGTTTTCCACCCAGCGGTTGGCCGGCACGGCTTTGGGTCCGAAAGGCGCCATGCCCTGGGGATCCCAGAGCCCTTCCGGCACTTCGGCCGGACGCTGGGCGGCGCCATCGAGCGAGCCGCGGTCACCGGACGCCCCTTCGATGCCGGCCAGCGCTTCATCGTCGCGCGAGGCCATGCGCACGTACCCACCCAGCGGGAACATCGACACGCGATAGTCGGTTTCGCCGCGCCGCCAGCCGAACAGGCGGCGTCCCCAGCCCAGCGAGAAAACCGGGGCATACACCCCGGTCATCTTGGCGGCCATGAAGTGCCCGAGCTCGTGTACGAACACCACGAGCCCGAACACGAGCAGTGGTGCGATATAGACGGAAAGTGATGCCATCGTTGTCAGGACCCCACCCTGCCCTTCACGTAATCCACGTAATCACGCGCCGCGTCGTGCGCCGCATCGCGCGCGGCGGCATCCGCCGTCAGCAGCGCGTCCAGCGTATCCCCGGGCATGGCGCCCAGCGCATCCACCACCGCCGACACACACGCCGCAATACCCGCGAAGGGAAGGCGTTCGTCAAGAAAATGTGCCACGGCCACCTCGTTGGCTGCGTTGTACACCGCGGGCGCGGCGCCTCCCCGGCGCCCAGCCGTGATGCCCAACTGGAGCATGGGGAAGTCCTCGTGCCGGACGGCCTCGAACGTCAGGCCCCCCACTGCCACCGGATCGAAAGATGGTACGCCGGTGTCCGGCGCCCGTTCCGGCCAGGTCAGTGCATACAGGATGGGCAATTCCATGGACGGGACACCCATCTGGGCCAGCACACTGCCGTCCACGAACTCCACGAAGGAGTGCACGATGCTCTGCGGGTGGACCACCACGTCGATACGATCGTAGGGCACGCCGAAGAGGTGGTGCGCCTCGATCACCTCGAGCGCCTTGTTGGCGAGCGTGGCACTGTCGACGGTGATCTTGCTGCCCATGCTCCAGGTGGGATGCCGCAGGGCATCACTCACCGTGGCCCCCGCGATGGCCTCGGAACTCCAGGTCCGGAACGGCCCACCGGATGCCGTGAGGATGAGTCGCCGGACCTCGGACACGTCATGGCCCGCCAGACACTGCAGGATGGCGGAGTGCTCGCTGTCCACGGGCACCAGTTCGCCGCCATGCCGTCTGGCGGCCTCGGTGACGAGACCGCCGGCCATCACCAGCGTTTCCTTGTTGGCCAGCGCGACGCGTTTCCCCGCTTCGAGCGCGGCCAGTGTGGCGGGCAGACCGGCGGCGCCCACCACGGCATTGATCACGATGGCCGCGTCGGGGTGCGTGGCGGCCTCCACGAGGCAGTCGGCGCCCGTGCCCCAGGCCGGGGGCAGCGCTTCCTGGGAGGCCACCTGCGGGGCCACCAGGCCCGCGTAGAGGCCCGCGCCGTAGCTCTCGCAGGCGGGCGCCCACCGGACGACCTGCTCGGCCAGCGCTGCCAGGTTGCTGTGCGCCGTGAGCGCCACCGGCACGAAACGATGCCGCTGGCGGTCCAGCACACGGAGCGCACTGGTGCCGATGGATCCGGTGGAGCCCAGCAACGCCACGCCCACGGGCCCCGCCGCCGGACCCACCGGCTGCGCCGATGCCGCCGTAGCGGCACCGCTGGCGACGCTACGGACCGTAGCACCGGCCTTCATCGACCGCCGGGCGCGGGGATCAACAGCAGATCGTACAGCACGTACGCCGTGGGCAGGACGAAGAACAGCGAGTCCAGGCGATCGAGCACCCCGCCATGTCCCGGGAAGAGCGTGCCGCTGTCCTTCACGCCGGCTTCGCGCTTGAGCAGCGATTCGGCGAGGTCCCCGATCTGCGCGGCGACGCTGATCAGTACCGCGAAGATCACCAACCCAACCGGCGTGAACGCCAGTTGGGCCTTCGGAATGAGCAGCAGATGCACCAGGGCATACGCGACCCCGATCGTGGTGATCACCGCCCCGATGGCGCCGGCGATGGTCTTGCCCGGGCTCACCGATGGCATGAGCTTCCGTCCGCCGATGGCCCGACCGCTGAAGTACGCGCCGATGTCGCTGGCCCATGTGAGCACCAGCGGAAAGATCACGACCAGCGCGCCGGCCATGTCTCCGACGGCATAGTTGTGATAGCGCAGTGCATAGGCGAAGCTCAGTGTGCCGCCGGTATAGATCGCCCCGAAGATCGTGCTGGAGGTCGATGCCAGGGGCCGCCCCTCGACACCACGCAGCCAGATGCTCGCGCCCAGCGTCGCGACGGCGACGAGTGGCACGAGGGCGATGGGCATGCGGGCCACGCCGAGATAGTGCGCGTGCACCGCGATGGGAATGAGCGCCGACAACACGATGCCCAGTGGCGCCATCGGGGCCGCGCCGCTGTCCCGCGCCAGCCGGTAGAACTCCCATGCGCCGATCGCCGCCATCCCGCCGAGCAGCGTGGTGAGCGCCGCATCGCCGATCCAGATGAACCCGAGCGCAATGGGCGCACCGATGAGCGCCACGACGACGCGCCGCGCCAGTTCGTTCACGTGCTCACTTTGCCGAAACGCCGGTCGCGTCGCTGGAAATCCGCGATGGCTTCGTACAGCGCGCCGCGATCGAAATCGGGCCAGAAGAGGCTCGAGATGTAAAGCTCCGCGTACGCGACCTGCCACAGCAGGAAATTCGAAAGACGCTGTTCTCCCGACGTCCTGATGAGCAGATCGGGATCGGGGCAGCCCGCAGTGTACAGGCGCGCGCTGATCTCCTCCTCATTGATCGCGTCGACGCCGAGTCGTCCCGCGAGCACATCGGCGGCCAGCTGTCGCGTGGCGCGAACCAGTTCCGCCCGTCCGCCGTAGGAGATGAACAGATTGAGTCCGAGCTTCGTCCCCGTCGCCGTCTCGTCGACCACGCGCTTCACGGCATTCGCGGCGGGCGGACTGAGTCGCGAGAGATCGCCATGCACGAAGACCCGCACGCCCTGCTGCGCCAGTTCGGCGGCTTCGCGGGCGATGTACTCCTCGAGCAGCGACATGAGCGCCGACACTTCGGTTTCCGGACGCTGCCAGTTCTCCTGCGAGAAGGCGAACAGCGACAGCCATTCGACGCCGGCCTCGAGGGCGCCTTCCACCACCTCGCGCACGGCCTTCATGCCCGACCGGTGACCGAACGCGCGCGGCATGTGCCGTTCGCGCGCCCAGCGGCCATTGCCATCCATGATGATCGCAATGTGGCGCGGCACCGCCCCGTGCACGCGAATGCGTGCCAGCAGCGCTGACTGGGGTTCAGTCATGGCAGGCGGAAGCGGTGACGCGCACATCCACGATCGGTCCGCAAGGCGGACTCAGACTTCCATCAATTCGGCTTCCTTCGCCTTCACCAAGGCGTCGATCTTGCCGATGAACTCGTCGTGCACCTTCTGCAGTTCCTTCTCCGCGTGCTTCTTCTCGTCTTCGGAGACGCCGTCGAGCTTCTTCACCTTGTCGCGTGCATCCGTACGGGCATGACGCACCGCGATGCGCCCGTCCTCGGCGAGCTTGTGCAGCACCTTCACGAGTTCCTTGCGACGCTGTTCGTTCATGCTGGGCAGCGGCACGCGGATGACCCCGCCCTGATGGGCCGGATCGAGGCCGAGTTCCGATTCCCGGATGGCCTTCTCGATGACCTTGGCCTGCCCCTTGTCGAAGGGCGTGACCAGGAGGATGCGCGGTTCGGGTGCCGCGATCGACGCCACCTGGTTCAACGGCAGCATCGAGCCATAGGCTTCGACCTTGATGGTGTCGAGCATGTTCGGCGACGCCTTCCCGGTGCGCACGCCGGAGAACTCCCGCTTCGAGTTCTCGATGGCCTTGTCCATGCCGGATTTGGCGTCCTTGATGATCTGCGCAGTAGTGCTCATGGCGTATTCAGGAAACCAGGGTCCCGACCCGCTCACCGCGTACGGCTCGGGCGATGGCATCGGGGCGGTGGAGGTTGAGCACGATCAGCGGCAACTGATTCTCCTTGCAGAGCGTGATGGCCGTCTGGTCCATCACACGCAGCTCTTCGAGCATCACGTCACGATAGCTGATCGTCTCGTAGAACGTCGCGTTGGGGTCTTTCTTGGGGTCGGCCGAATACACACCGTCGACGCTGGTTGCCTTGATGATGACATCGGCCTTCATCTGGATGGCGCGCAGCACCGCCGCGGTATCGGTGGAAAAATACGGATTGCCCGTGCCGGCGGCAAAGATCACCGTACGCCCCTTCTCGAAGTGGCGCAGCGCCCGACGCCGGATGTACGGTTCCGCCAATTCTTCCATGCGGATGGCCGTCATGACCCGGGTGTCGAGCCCCTTCTTCTCGAGCACATCCTGCAGCGCCATCGCGTTGATGACGGTGCCGAGCATGCCCATGTAGTCGGCGCCCACGCGGTCCATACCCATCTGGGAGAGCTGGGTGCCACGGACGATGTTGCCACCGCCGATGACGAGGCCGAGCTGGACGCCCATGCGGGCCACTTCGACGATCTGATCGGCGAAAAATCCGATGCGATCGAAATCGAAACCGACCCCACGATCTCCGGCGAGGGCTTCGCCGGAGATCTTGAGGAGAATGCGCGAGAAACGCAGCGACGTGGTCGCGTCGGCGTTCATCGCGCTCACTCGGCGCCGAGCTGCAGACGCGCGAAACGGTCGACGGTGATCGTGCCACCCGCCTTCTTCGCGTAGTCGGCCACGAGCTGCGCGATGGTCACGGCCGGGTCACGCACCCAGGGCTGCGGCAGCAGCGTCACGTCCTTGAGGAACGCTTCCACCTTGCCGGTGGCGATCTTCTCGATCATCGCGTCGGGCTTGCCGGCCTGGCGGGCCTGCTCTTCCGCGATGCGGCGTTCGCTTTCGAGCTTCTCGTTGGGCACACCCGTGCGATCGACGGCCATGGGCGCCGAGGCGGCCACGTGTTCGGCGATGTACTTCACGAGTTCGCGCGTGGCTTCGTGCGCGGCCACTTCCGGCGAGGACGCCGTGATCTGCACCAGCGTGGCGAGCTTGCCGTTGTGGTGGCGGTACATGCCCACCTGGCCGCTCTCGCCGGCGTCGAAGCGCGCGGTGCGCTTGGCGTTGACCGCTTCACCGGTGAGCGCCGAGGCGCCCTTCACGAAGTCGGCCACGGTTTCGGCCGGATTGGACGCCAGCGGTTCGGCCAGCATCGCTTCGATGTCGGCCGCGGGCGACTGCACCCGATGCGCCACGAGGGTGGCGACGATCTTGCCGAAGTCTTCGTTGCGGGCCACGAAGTCGGTTTCGCAGGCGACTTCGAGGATGGCGCCCGACGTGCCGTTGTTGAACACCTCTCCCCCGACGATGCCTTCGCTCGTGGAGCGGTCGGCGCGCTTCTCGGCCTTCGCGATGCCCTTCTTGCGGAGGTATTCGACCGCAGCGTCCATGTCGCCGTTGGTCTCTTCGAGGGCCTTCTTGCAGTCCATCATGCCGGCGCCGGTGCGCTGGCGCAGTTCAGCGACGGCCTTGGCCGTGATCGGGGTGCTCATCGTGGAGTCCTGTTGAAGCGGGTCTATTGAAAATGAACGATCTGCGTTGTCCGGGCGATCTCCGGGACCGGTTCACGGGTCCCGGTACACGAACGCCGCCGGTATGAGACCGGCGGCGTCGTACTCCTGCATCCTGAGGTGCGTCCTCGGAGGACACACCCTGGGAATGAACGACGTGGCCGTCTGCGTTATTCCGCGCTCGGGGTGGACGCGCCATCTTCGGCGGCCGGGCTTTCGGAGCCAGGCTTGAGACGGGCGGCAATCGCTTCGGGCTTCGCGCGACGGCGACGCGGACGACGACCGCCACGGCCGCCTTCATCGTTGCCACCACCACGGTTGTCCCCGCCACGGTTGTCGCCACCGCGGCCACGATCACCACGACCGGCGGGCTCGGTGCCCCGGTCGCTGCTGAACGTGTAGCTCTCCTGCTCTTCCTCGACCGGGCGCACGGGCGCTTCGCGACGCGCTTCGTCGATCGTGTCGGCGACCACGCGGGTGATCAGCTCGACCGAACGGATCGCGTCGTCGTTGCCGGCGATGGGCACGGTGATGAGGTCGGGATCGGCGTTCGTGTCGACGATGGCGACGATCGGCACACCGAGCTTGTTGGCCTCGGAGACGGCGATGCGCTCCTTCTTGGAGTCGATGACGAACAACAGGCCCGGCAGGCGGTGCATCGTCTTGATGCCCGCCAGATACTTGGACAGCTTCTCGCGCTGACGCGACATGAGAAGCTGTTCCTTCTTCGTGTAGTTCTGCAGGCTGCCGTCTTCAGTGCCGGCCTCGAGCTCCTTGAGCTTCTTGACCTGCTTCTTGACCGTCTGGTAGTTGGTCAGCATGCCGCCGAGCCAGCGCTCGGTGACGAACATGGCATTGCAGCGCACGGCTTCATCGCGCACGATGGCCGCGAGCTGGCGCTTGGTGCAGACGAACAGGACGTTCTCGCCACGCAGGACGACCTCACGGACGAGCTTCTGCGCCAGTTCGATCTGGCGGAGCGTCTTCTGGAGGTCGATGATGTGGATGCCATTGCGCTCGGCAAAGATGAACCGGCGCATCTTGGGGTTCCAGCGACGGGTCTGATGCCCGAAGTGGACGCCTGCGGCGAGCAGTTGCTCGAGGGACGGAGTCGACATGATACGGATACGGGAGGTTTGGAATCGTCCGTGATCGTCATGGTCGGTGGCGACCATCCCAGAGGGACTGGCACCCGCCACCGACTCGGACCACGTGTGAGATATGCTGGAGGGGCGGCCGACGCCGGAGCGTCGGCCATCCGGACTCAGCGCTTCGAGAACTGGAAGCGCTTGCGGGCGCCAGCGCGGCCCGGCTTCTTGCGCTCGACCTCACGCGCGTCACGCGTAAGCAGGCCGAATTCGCGCAGCTTCTTCTTGTTGGTCTCGTCGACCTTGACCAGCGCGCGCGCCACGGCGAGCCGCACCGCGCCCGCCTGGCCCGACACGCCGCCGCCATCGATGGTGGCCTTCACGTCGAAGCGACCGAGGGTATCGGTCAGCGTGAACGGCTGCTGGATGGCCGACACGAGCGTCGGACGCGGGAAATAATCACCGAGCGTGCGGCCGTTGACCGACCACTTGCCCGAGCCCGGCGTGAGGTAAAGACGGCACACCGCTTCCTTGCGACGGCCGACCGCCTGAATCTGGTCCGACATTACTTGGCCTCGGCAGAGGAGAAGGTGAGCGTGGCCGGGTTCTGGGCCACATGCGGATGCTCGGCACCCGCGAAGACGCGCAGCTTGCGACGGAGCACCTGGCGGCCGAGCGCCGTCTTCGGCAGCATGCCGTAGACCGCCTTCTCGATGATCCGCTCCGGGTGCTTGGCCAACACGGAGGCAAAGGGCGTGTGCTTCTCATGGCCCATGTAGCCGGTGTGGCTGAAGTATGTCTTCTGTTCCGCCTTGCGTCCGGTCACCTGGACCTTCGACGCATTGATCACGATGACGAAGTCACCCGTGTCCATGTGCGGCGTGTACATGGGCTTGTGCTTGCCGCGGATGATCTTCGCCACTTCCGACGCGAGCCGGCCCAGGACCATTCCTTCCGCGTCGACGATGTACCACCGACGGTCGATATCCTTCGGGGTCGCGCTGTAGGTCTTCATGCTAACGTGATCCGTGCGTGGTAACCCGCGGAGACGCGGGCTGCGCGCTTGCGAGGTACGTGTGTGATGGGATGTAGAAAAACGCCTGAAAGAAACGCCTGACCGAGCGCGTAACGAAACAACGGAACTGCGACAGAACCGCCAATACCTGCGGATTCCCGCGGAAAACGGGACAGACTCGTAGCTTACTCAGACCTGAAGTAGCTGTCAATACAAGGGTTGGGTCGCGCGGGCTGCCAATGGCGGAACCCAGGAGAACCCGGACGGAAACCCGGATGCCGAATCCCATCCCACCGTGGAATTTCCAGCCCCACACCTTCCGCCACCCCACCCTTCGACCCTAATACTTAGCTCCCAAACCTTTCGGGCGTCTTTCCCCTATCCGCCGGAGTGCACAAACGATGTCGATGATGTCGGAGTTCAAAGAATTTGCCATGAAGGGCAGCGTCCTCGATCTGGCGGTCGGTGTCGTCATCGGTGGCGCCTTCCAGAAGATCGTCGACAGCATGGTCAATGATATCATCATGCCGGTGGTCGGCGCCCTGACCGGCGGGATCGATTTCACCAACCGGTTCGTGACCCTGTCCGGTGGGCCGTTCACCACACTGGAAGAGGCCAAGAAGGCCGGCGTGGCGACCATTGCCTACGGTCAGTTCATCAATCAGATCCTGACGTTCCTCATCGTGGCGTTCACCCTGTTCATTGTCATCAAGGGCGTGAACCGCATGCGCCGGAACGCACCGCCGGCGGCGTAACACCACCGCCCACGCCGACCTTCACCGGGCTTCGTGCCGGGCGTCCGAACCGGACACCCGGCCCAGCCCGGGCAGCGCGGAATACCACCGCGTCAGAACCGGGCGCCGCGCCACACTCTGCAACTGCCAGGCGCGGGCCCGACGGTGATCGCCAGCCCGCAGATACAGGCCGACGAGTTGCACCTCGGGCGGTGAAAAAATGTCCTCCACCGTGGCGGCCGCCCCTTCCACCAGCCGGGTCTCCAGAGCCTGTATGCGCTCGACCAGCAATGTCCGGAGCTGCGTGCCGTAGGCCTCCACCCCGCCGGCGAGGAAGGCGGCCTGCAACGGTTCGGCCCCCACCATCACGGGGGGACGCAGGCGCTCCTGCAGCGCCTCGTCGATCCGCCCATTTTCCTCCAGGAACGACACCAGCCGCTCGCGTGCCGCCAGGTGCCGGCCGTTGATCGCCAGCGTCGCCCGCAACGCCGCTTCCCCACCAACGGCGTCGCCCACCGCGAGTCGCGCCGCGCCAAGAGAACTGAGAATGTAGGCAATATCGGGTTCCAGGCGGGCAGCCTCCTCCATCTGGGCCAGTGCGTCCTCCTTCCGGCCGCTCATCCCGAGCCAGACGCCATAAAACCGTCGGGCTTCGGCATACTCGGGCTCATTGCGGACGGCGCAGGCGAACTCGACACCGGCCCGGTCCCAGTCGTCGTCGAGATACATGGCTTTCACGGCAAAGTGCACGTGCGGCGCCGCCAGGGAAGGCTCGAGCGCCAACGCCTGCTCACTGTAGCGGATGGCTTGCGCGAAGGTCTCATGAAACGCCGCATACGCTCCGCGACGTGCCGTGACGGCGTAGTAGTTGGCCAGCCCGGCATAGGCCGCGGCGCACGCCGGATCGAGGGACAGCGCCCGTTCGAAACAGGCACGGCTCTGTCGCAACTCCTCGGGGACGTTTCCCGGTGCGCTGCGCAGAAACAGATGATGTCCCCGTACGCAGAGCACCCAGGCGTCCTGCGCGTGCGGTGATCGTGGTGCCATCGGTCCAAAAGCACGTCCAGCCAGGGACACCTCCGGTCGCTGCGGAACGGTACGGCCGTCTTCCGCACGGGCTCTGGCCAGCAGTGCCCGCAGGCGATCGCGTTCGGCCGAGAGCCACTCCTCGAAGAGCGCCGCGCCCTGCACGTACAGCCCGTCGAACGGCACGGCCGTGCGCATCTCTTCCGTGGCGATGGTGCCTTCGCGCTCCAGGGCGTGCGCATCGCAGGCGAGGCGGGCCGGATCGACCCCGAGCAACCCCTCCCCAACCGTCACGATGACGTCGGGCCCCAGGGCCTGGCGGAGCGTATAGAGGGCGTTGCGCAGCGCCCGGCGGCCACGGACCGCATCGCGCTCGGGCCACAGCCTCGCGATCAGCGCGTCGCGCGATTGCAATCCGCGGGGACGGGCCAGGGCCAGGAAGCAGAGCACGGCCAGCGGCACAGCCTGCGTGACGAGCGTGGTGGGGCCACGCACGTCCGGACTGCGAACCGTCACCGGTCCGAGTACCTGCAGGTGGATCCGATCCCCGTGGATGGCGCCCTCTCCGGAAATGACTGACGCGGCAAGTATGCTGTCTTCCCGGCGCGAATGCATCCCGCCGACGCTTCATGGGTTCAGTTGCAGGTCCACCCGGCGTTGGGGCGTGGGCCCGGCAGCGCGGGACGGTGCTCCATGCGCTCGACCGGCCCCGTGGCCGTCAGGAACGAACGGCCCCCCTGCGCATCGATCACCAGCAACAGGACCGTCGCCCGTTCCGCCGGGAACGGAATGCCATTCAGCGATGCCAACAGGATGTCGTTGGCCCACGGGTAAGGATCGAAGCCGATCAGTTGCGACTGCTCGCCGGATCGATAGTCCACCGTGTTGCCGCCGCACCACCCCGTGGTGTGTTCCCCGATATCGATCCGCATCCCGCGGACGCTCGCGTTTGCCGCGCCCGTGACCTCGCGCAGTTCGACCAGCGGCGCGTACATCAGGTAGGGACAGTTCCAGGCACATGCCTCCCGATATTCGACCACACGGAACGATGTGATGGTCAGAGGCCCTCCGCCTGCATTGACTGGCAGGCTTTCGAACTGCGCGGAGGTGGTGAGTCCACCGATCGATACCCGCACCACCGACGGCCCCACCCGTTTGGCGCGGAGCACCCACCGGGATTGCGCGTAGGTGACGCCGTTGGAGGTCATGGGGAAGGTGCCGATGGAATCCACGACGAGCACCGATGTGTCGATTTCCACGGTCGCGTCGCGGTTGCCGAGGAGCGCGCCGGCACCATCGCGCACGAACACGTCGAGCCGCACGCGTTCGCCAACCGGCAGCAGCGGAGCCGAAAGGATGGCATCGAGCCGGGCGGGTTTTGTTTCGACCGCCGCGGGTCTGGTGGCCTGCGGAAGGGGGCCGGTGACGGCTGCCGGTGTACTGCGGCCGTCGCAGCCTGCGGCGATGGCGCAGGCGCATGTGACAGCGAGCGCTCCGCGAAAGGCGGCGCGGCCGCGGGCGTTGGAAAGGCGCGTGAAGGACATGAGCAGTTTCACCGTCCGCAGGTGTCGCCAGCGAACCAGAACGGCGCCCGTGGCGGGGGGAGTACCGGCTTTGCCGACAACACCTCGATGTGTGTCGACGCGGTCAATGCCGTGAGGGTTCCCGCGCGATCCTGCACCACCACCAGGGCGCTGGCATCGTCACGGGCCTTGTCGGCGGTGCTGAAGAACAGCACCGGATCGTCGCGATAGGGATCACGGTCGTTCACGCCGAACAGATACGCCTGTTCTCCCGGCGCATAGGGGACGCCCTCGGCATACGGAACTCCCAGGGCGGGGGGAGGCAGCGTGATCAGACACCAGCCGGTCGACTGGCCTCCGATATCGAAACGGATGCCGAGTACGCGTGCGGAATCCGCGGTGACGTCGTGCAATTCGAGCAGGGGGGCATCCCGCACACGGTCACGGTCCACCGGATACCGAACGACCCGGAACGACGCCACCTTCAGCGGACTGGAGGCCGTATCGGTCGAGAACACATCGAGGTCGAGCACCCCCTGGAAACGTGTGCCCTGGGAGACGTGGATGGTGCTGCGTCCGGATCTTCGGCCCCGCAGGATCCAGTGCCATTGTTTTTCCCGGCTGGGCTGGCCATTCCCCGCGATGTTGTCCACGGTGATGTGGTCCACCACCAGCGCCGTGGTATCCAGATCGACCACGGCGGACGCGTTGTCGATGATCGTGCCCGTGGAGTCGGTCAGGGTCACACTCAACAGCGTCTGCCCGCCAACCGGAATCAGCTCGTGCTGAAGGGAGATGCGCATCGTCCCCTGCCCGGCGCTGGCTTGTGGCGTCGGCGAGGCGGGGACCTGCGGCGGCGGGCTGTCGACGGCGGTTGGGGTGCGGGCGCTCTCACAACCCCCGACGAACAGGAGGCCGGCGATCAGGAGTGGCGTGTGGTTCGTCGTGCGCCACCCCATGAGGCGTATCGATGAGCAGTATGCGCGCATGTCCGGCAGGATGTGGGCGGCTCGTCTGCGTGATGTCTTGCGTGCGTTCGCAGGGCCTTCGCAGGGCCTTCGCAGGGTGTTCGTCCTACATGCGTCAATGGGCGCAGGTCCACACAGGTGCCTCTGACGGATCGGGCAGTGCGGGCGGTGGCGTGGTGGACTGCACGGTCGTGGTGGCGGTCAGCAGCGAGCGGGTGCCGTCGCCGGCAGACACCAGCAGGGAGACCCGTGCCAGCCCGGAAATCGGCCGCGCTTTCGGCGCCTGGAACATGAGGTCACCGATCGACGGGTAGGGCTCGAAGCCGATCAGGTGCGAGCGCTCGCCGCTTCGATACGGCACATTTCCACTGCACCACCATGTGGTCCGCTCTCCCACATCGATGCTCACCCCGAGGACCCTGGCGGAGTCCGCTCCCGACGCGGCCTGCAGCTCGACCAGCGGCGCATAGAGCAGGTAGGGGCAGTCCGCGCGGCACGGCATCGCGTATTCGACGACGCGGAAGGACGCGATGACCAGCGGGCCGTCGAAGGGATTGACCGGCAGGCTTCTGAGACGTGCCGGGATCGAGGTCGTATCACGGCCCTGCGGTGCCTGCGCCGTGGTTCCCGTGGTCTGGGAGGGTTCGACTGCGGTAGGGGTTCCCCAGCCATCACAGCCGGACGCGACCGCGGTCATGAGCATCACGGCCAGGAGGCGACGCATCGTGACATGCTGCGCGATACGCCGGCAGATATCGGAGAAAAGAGAGGAGGCCATGCATGCAACATGCGGCCTCCCCGTCTTCCACCTGTCTTGTCGTTTCCGCCGATCGTTTCGGCGGGATCGCCCCGGAGGCCGGGCGCCGGACTATGCGTGGAGCGCTTCCATCTCCAGCAGCACGGCGCCCTTGTCGACGGCCATGCCCTGCTCCGCCCTGATGGCGGTGACCCGGCCGGGCGCCGTGGCCCGGAGTTCGTTCTCCATCTTCATGGCTTCGACCACCACGAGCGGCTGTCCGGTCGAGACCTCGTCTCCCACAGCCACGGCGATGCGCACGACGAGGCCCGGCATGGGTGCCTTCAGTGGCGCCGGCCCACTGGCCGCAGCCGATGCCGCCGTCAGATCACGGATGGCCCGCAGTCGTTCATCCAGCGCCTCGGCCTCGACGCGTGCGCCGTCCACATCGAGGGTCCAGCGTCCGCGCGCATCGCCGCGGCGCGCCGTCACCCGATGCACCTGCTCGCCAAGCCGCACGAGCCGCACCGGCGTGCCCACGATGGGCGTGAGCGCGACGTCCACGCGCTCTCCGTTCACGACCGCATGCGCTCCGTCGAGCTCCACGGTGATCCGTTCGCCGTTCACATCCACGATGTACTTCACGCGGCCTCCCCCTCCCGTCCTTCGGATCGCTGCAGCACACACACGGTCTCCACGTGCGCGGTCTGCGGAAACATGTCGAAACACTGCACCGAGACGATGTCCCACGACGGCAGGCGCGAGAGATCGCGCGCCAGGGTCGCCGGATCACAACTCACATACACGACACCACGCGCTTCCCGCATCACGGCATCCTCGAGCCACGCCGTCACCCGGGCGTCCACACCACGCCGTGGCGGGTTGAGCACGACGACATCAGGCGTATGAGCGGCCGCGGTGAGCTGCGGCAACGCCTGCTCCATCAGGTCGCACACGACGCGCGCACGACGCGCCACATCGGCGCCGGCAGCCTGCAGCCGTTCCGTGGCATGGCGTGCTCCCACCGTGTCGGCTTCCACCGCCACGACGTCGCGTCCTTCGCGGGCCAGCTGCTCGGTGAGCAATCCGGTACCGGCATATCCATCCACCACGCGACGCGGATCGAACTGCATCACGGCGGCAAACACATGCGCCCGCAGTGCATCGGCCACACGCGCATTCACCTGCGCAAACGCCAGAGCTTCACTGGCGTCGGGGAGCGACTCGGCAGCGACTGGATCAGCGACGGTGTTGTCTGCCTGCCCTTCCCGGCGCCCATCCTCACGCTCCCACCACACACCACGTACCTGCGGCGCGAGTTCGTGCAGGCGCGCCGTCCACGCCTCGCGTGCGGGCCAGACGGCGCCTCCCTGCACGACGATCACGATGTGCCGGGGCGCGTCGGGTGTGGCCGCGGTCTCCTCTTCGAGGCGCAGACTCATACGGAGCGCATCACCATCCGGCAGTGGCAAACGGCGATCGGTGATCAGCGAACGTACCGTATGCCATGTCTCGACCAGCAGCGGATGCGCGATCTCGCAGGTTTCCAGTGCAAACACCCGCTGCGCGTCGTCGTGCGGATGCAGGCCGCCGATCCATCCGGATCCCTTCCGCCGGAGCGCGAGCGTCAGCCGTCCGCGATAGTGCCACTCGAGATCGGCGGTGATGGGCGGCAGGGCGATCTCCCGCCGTCCCACGCGGCGCAGGGTGTCCTGCACGATCTGTTGGCGGGCCCGTCGCTGCGTCGCGGTATCGAGGTGCTGCAACTGACAGCCCCCGCATCGATCCGTGTCGTAGTGATGGCACCGCGGCGCCACGCGCTGGGGCGACGCCTCCAGCAACTGCAACATCCGTCCGCGTCCGTGTCGCGCATGCACGGCATACGCCACCTGCGCCACGTCGCCCGGCGCCGTCCGCGGCACGAATACCGCCATGCCGTCCACGCGTCCCACGCCATCACCACCGGCGGCAATTCCGTCGATGGTCATGACGGCCGACCGCTCGGGGCGGGCGGATGCCTCGCGCCGTCCCCGGTGATGGGCCTTGCGCGCAGCGCCGTGCGAACGACGTCTCACCGTCACCGCAATCCTTCGCGTCGGGCGAGCGCGGCCCAGCCGCCCGGTGTCGACGAGGCGGACGCAGAGTCCGTGCTGCTGCCGGTGCCGTTGTTGCTGCTCGACACAGCGCCGGACCCGACCCGACCCGCGGTGCGCTCTTCATGCGCCACCAGCGCGGCGGCGATGGCCGCCAGTCGCAGCGTGTCCGGATCGGTGTTCGGTCCCGTGAGGGTCGAAAGCCGCTGCTCCAGCCACTGGATGCTGATGTCGCCGCGCTGGAACTCGGGATCGTCCATCACACGCAGATGGAAACCGCGCGACGATTCGATGCCGTCGATCGTGAGCTCGTGCAGGGCGCGTCGCATGCGCGCGATCGCCAGCGCGCGCGTGGGCGCATGCACGATGAGCTTGGCCAGCATGGGATCGTAATGCAGTCCCACTTCACTGCCCGCTTCGATGCCGCCGTCCCATCGCACCCCCGGACCGCTGGGCAGGTGCAGATAGTCGATGCGACCCGTGCTGGGCAGGAACCCGTTCGTCGGATCTTCACTCGTGATGCGGCATTCGATGGCCCAGCCGCGCGGCGTGAAATCTTTCTGCGCGAACGGCAGCGCTTCGCCGGCCGCGATACGGATCTGCCACTGCACCAGATCGAGTCCCATCACGAGTTCCGTGACCGGATGCTCCACCTGGATGCGTGTATTCATCTCGAGGAAGTAGTAGTTGCCGTCCTTGTCGAGCAGGAACTCGCAGGTGCCGGCATTCACATACCCCGCCGCTTTTGCCGCCGCCACGGCCGTGGCGCCCATGCGGGCGCGCAGTTCCGGTGTGACCGCCACGCTCGGCGCTTCCTCGATCATCTTCTGATGCCGGCGCTGCACGGAGCATTCGCGTTCACCGAGATGCATGACATTGCCGTGCGTGTCGGCGAGCACCTGGATCTCCACATGGCGCGGGCCTTCGATGTACTTCTCGAGGTACACCGCATCGTCGCCGAACGCGTTCCTGGCTTCACGACGCGCGGAGGCCAGCGCATCGGCCACCTCCTCGCGGACGCGCACCACGCGCATGCCCTTGCCACCACCACCCGCCGCGGCCTTGAGCAGCACGGGAAACCCGTAGGTCTCGGCAATGGCGATGGCTTCGTCGGCGTCCTTCACCCCTTCGGTGTTGCCCGGCACCACCGGCACGCCGGCCGAGATGGCCAACTGGCGGGCGGCCGTCTTGGAGCCCATCGCTTCGATGGCTTCGGCCGGCGGACCGATGAACACGAGACCCGCCTCACGTACGGCACGCGCGAACCAGGCGCGCTCGGAGAGGAAGCCGTACCCGGGGTGAATGGCCTGCGCGCCCGTGCGGAGCGCGACTTCGATGAGGCGTTCACCGACCAGGTACGACTGACTCGAGGGCGGCGGTCCGACGAGCACCGCTTCGTCGGCTTCGCGCACATGGGGCGCCTGCGCGTCCGCTTCGGAGTAGACGGCCACGGTCTTCACGCCCAGTTCCTGACAGGCGCGGATGACACGCAGCGCGATTTCGCCGCGATTCGCGACGAGCACCTTGTTGAACATGCCGGGCCTCAGAGCGGAAGATTGCCGTGCTTCTTCGCGGGATTGCGATCGCGCTTGCCCCGCAGCGATTCCAGCGCCTCGATGAGACGCGGACGCGTGTCCCGCGGATCGATCACATCGTCGACATACCCACGGGCCGCGGCGATGTACGGGTTGGCGAACTTCTCGGTGTACTCGCTCACCTTCGCATCCAGTGCCGCCTGCGGATCGGCCGCCTCGGCGATCTCCTTGCGATACAGAATCTCCACCGCGCCCTTGGGGCCCATCACCGCGATTTCGGCCGTGGGCCAGGCCACGTTGAAATCGCCGCGGATGTGCTTGGAGCTCATGACGTCGTACGCGCCGCCATACGCCTTGCGCGTGATGACCGTGAGCTTGGGCACCGTGGCTTCGCAGTACGCGAACAACAGCTTCGCGCCGTGCTTGATGATGCCGTTGTGTTCCTGCGCCACACCGGGCAGGAATCCCGGCACGTCTTCGAAAGTCACGAGCGGAATATTGAAGCAGTCGCAGAACCGGACGAAACGCGCCGCCTTCATGGACGCGTTGATGTCGAGCACGCCCGCGAGCACCGCGGGCTGATTGGCCACGATGCCGACACTCTGTCCGCCGAGATGCGCGAAACCGATGAGGATGTTCGCGGCGTAGTCGGGCTGCACTTCGTAGAACGTGCCGTCGTCGACGATGCGGGTGATGACTTCACGCATGTCGTACGGCTTGTTCGGATTGTCGGGCACGACCGTGAGCAGCGACTCCTCGCGGCGGTCGCGCGGATCGCGCGCGCTGCCCCGTGGCGGGTCATCGACATTGTTGCTGGGCACATACCGGAACAGGTCACGGATGTGCTGCAGACAGGCGAGTTCGGAGTCGCAGGCGAAGTGCGCCACGCCGCTGGTGCCGGCGTGTGTATCGGCGCCGCCGAGCTGCTCCATCGTCACATCTTCGTGTGTGACGGTCTTCACGACGTTGGGGCCGGTGACGAACATGTAGCTCGTGCCGCGCACCATGTAGATGAAGTCGGTGATGGCGGGCGAATACACGGCGCCGCCGGCGCAGGGACCGAGGATGGCGGAGATCTGCGGGATCACCCCGGACGCCAGCGTGTTGCGCAGGAAGATGTCGGCGTAGCCACCGAGCGAGACCACGCCTTCCTGGATGCGCGCGCCGCCCGAGTCGTTCAGACCGATGACCGGCGCGCCGTTGCGCAGCGCCAGGTCCATGACCTTGCAGATCTTCGCGGCGTGGGCCTCGGACAGCGAGCCGCCGAACACGGTGAAGTCCTGCGAGAAGACGTACACCAGTCGTCCCTCGATGCGTCCGTGCCCGGTGACGACGCCGTCGCCGTAGATGGGCGCTTCGCCCTCGGCGAGCGAGCGGGAGGTGACGAACCGGTCCATCTCGACGAACGAACCTTCATCGAGCAGGACATCGAGGCGTTCGCGGGCGGAGAGTTTGCCCTTGGCGTGCTGCGCCGCGATGCGGGCGGCTCCGCCGCCCTGTTCCGAAGCCTCACGAGCGACGGCCAGTCGCTCGAGCTTGTCGCGCATGGAAGTCTGGGATGACTGGGTCATGGCGCGGGAAGCTAGCAAGGGAACGGCGAAAAACGAGGAGCCGGCCCAAGTTGGACCGGCTCCGGGTGCCCGACCGTTATTCAGCCGGGACCATAGGCGCAGAGACTCAGTTGGCCTTGTAGATGATGGGCAGTACGACCTTCGTCTTGACCGCCGAACCGTTCACCTTGCCGGGGTTGAAATCGAGCTTGGCCGCCACCTTCTTGGCCGCTTCGCCGAGCGCCGTCTGCGTGGCATCGACCACCTCGACCGTCGACGGATCGACCTTACCCTTGGCATCCACGACGAACTGGAGTTCGACCATGCCCCCCACGCCGCGGCTCTTGAGGTCGGCGGGATAGGATTCCTGGATGAGACGCGCCGCATTGGTGGACGAGGCGAGCTTGGGCGGATTGGTCACTTCCGAGATCGGATAGACCTTATCGTCCTGGGCGGCGGCGGTGCCAGCAAGTGGACCGGCGAGAAGCAGGACGGCAACGGCGGGGAACAGCGCAAGACGGAACGTCGACATAGAGATTCGATCCTCGAGATCGCAACGGTACGGAGCAGTCGGGTCAACCCGCCGGTCCTTCATCGAAGCGGCGGTATTGCCGGACGATCTGCTGAGGAGATCTGCCGGCACGTTTGGCTCTATCGGCCGATGTCACGGGGAGCTAAAGTGTTTCTCACGTTAGCGTTCACATTCGTCACGCAGCCGGCACGCCCCAGGGAAGTTCGGCACAGTCTGTTTCGGCCGAGGCCGTTGGAACGTCCTTTGCATTGCTGCGGCGCGAGGTCCCGAAAGGCCGGGCTTTTTCTTCTCTTGAGCACCACTCAACCATGTCCGTGATTCCAGATCTTCACGACGACCCCTCCCTGCGCCGCGTGCTGATGACGGCGGCTTTCCTCCTGATCCTCGTGCCTGCCCTGCAGCTGGGCATCGAGATCTGGCCTTTGCAGCTCAGCAACATCCAGTGGCGGTTCCGGGTGGCCAATGCGCTCTCGACTGGCATGCTGATGCCGTCGTTCCTGGGCCTCACGCTGCTGCTGACGTTGGGCCGGCGCCTCGAGAGTGTCGCTCTCCAGCGCACCGTCGCCGCGCTGGCAACCCTGTTCGTCGTCGGGTTGGGCGCGTCGTTGATCCTGTTCGTGCTGGATGCCCTTCAGCTCAAGGCCATCGTGAGCACGCAGATGGAGAACGCCTTCCGCAACACGGCCATGCGCGTGGGCAGTGTGAGCAGTGTGTTCTTCCTTGCCTACGGGTTGTTGGCATGGGCAGGCTTCCGGAGCCCCAAGGCGGCTGCGAAGAAGGCGGATCGCAAGGGTGGCGAGGAACGGGTGGGTCTGCTGATCGGCCAGGAATAACCCCCGAACGACGCTCTTCCTCGGCAACACGCCTGTCGCATCTCGACACCTCCGCACACGATCATCGTGGCGGAGGTGTTTGGTTTTCCGCCGGGGAGGGTCGACGGGCCGGGCATGGACTACGGTGATCCGGCGTGGTGTGCATGCGACACACTTCCGGCAATGTGTGGCATTCGCTCAGCAATTCGGCGAGTGTTCATTACTCACCCTTCCCGAACGAATGTGATGCTCGTGATGCCTTCCCGAATGGGAGGTCTGACGGGGTCGGGCCGGTGTTTCCGAGCCGAGGGAGCAGTGACTACAGGCACATTTTGTGCCGTATGTCACGAAGCTGGTGTTCAGCATCAATCCTCCCTCATCCTCCACATGTCCCGTTCCATTCTGAAGGCGGTTTTGGTGGCCGGTTCGCTCGCATTCGCGGCAACGGCCAATGCTCAGACCTATGTGTCCGACGCGGGCACGCCGAGCTATGTCCCGGGCCCGGTGGTCGACTATATGCGAGTCGATCAGTTGACCGGTGTGACGCTCACCGCGTACTGGGGAAACACCTCGAGCGGCCCGCTGACATTCGGTCAGCAGGGTGGCAACTGGGGCTTCTTCGGCAGCAACCTGTCGTTTTTCACCAACAGCGGAAGCAGTGACACGTTTTTCACCGCGTGGTCGCTGGACAACCTCACCAGTGGTTTGACCCGGCTGGTGTTCGAAGCGGCGAACACGAACACCGCATTCGATCGCGCCTGGGGTTTCCTGGGGTTGGCCGAGGGCACGCCGGGCTCCAACATCGGCAACGACATGGATGTCTTTCGTTGCACGCTCCTCGTCTGCTTCGACCGCTGGAACACGGTGGTCACGTACCGCAACGAGATCGGTGTCACGCCCAACGCGCCGGTCGGCGATCTGTTTTCGCAGATGGACGTGGCGTTCGGCAAGGCCGTCGGTACCGGTCGTGGCATCGAAGCCAACTTCACCTTCGACACCGACTGGGTGAACAAGTCCAGCTCCGGCGTGGTGACCCCGGAACCGTCGACCTATGCGTTGATGGCGGCCGGCCTGGTTGGCCTCTTCGGCGTGGCGCGTCGCCGTCGGCAGAACGGCTGATCCGATTGGGCGGCATGAAGCACGAAGGCCCCATCAGACGATGGGGCCTTTTTCGTGAGCAGGATCCGAAGGTATTCCAAAGAGAAAGCCCCCGCGGCAATCCTGCCGCGGGGGCTTCTTTCATCCGGCCGCAGAGACTGTCGCACCATCACGGTGCGACAGTCGGTGCAGCGAACGCTCAGAGACCGAGTTCGTCTTCCGAGCTGTGCACCTTGCTCGGGGTGTCCGGCTTGGGCGGCTGCTCTTCCGGGATCGACGTCACGGCGAGCACGATGCGGCGGTGGATGGGATCCACCTCCAGCACGCGCATCACGAAGTTCATGCCTTCGTACGTGAAGTCGGCCGGGTTCGTGACCGTGCCTTCCGGGTTGAGCTGGCTGACCGGAACGAAGCCTTCGATGTCGTTGCCGAGATCGACGACCACGCCCTTGTCCATCAGGCGCACGACCTTGCCCGGGAGCTCGGTGCCCACCGGATAGGTCTCACCGATGCGAAGCCACGGATCTTCCTCGGCCTGCTTGAGGCCAAGCGAGATGCGCTTGTTTTCGCTGTCGATGTTGAGGATGACCACGTCCACCGCGTCGCCCTTCTTCACGACTTCCGACGGATGCTGGACCCGCTTGGTCCAGGACATGTCGGAGATGTGAATGAGGCCGTCGATGCCCGGTTCGATCTCGACGAACGCGCCGAACGACGTGAGGTTGCGGACCTTGCCGTTGATGCGCGTGCCGACCGGGTACTTGAGCGGCAGGATGACCCACGGATCCTGCTCGGTCTGCTTCATGCCCAGCGAGATCTTCTCTTCGGTCTCGTCGACCTTGAGCACCACCGCTTCGATCGCTTCGCCGATGCTGACGATCTTGGACGGATGACGGACGTTGCGCGTCCAGCTCATCTCGGAGATGTGCACGAGGCCTTCGATGCCCGGCTCGAGCTCGATGAACGCGCCGTAGTTCGTGATGGAAACGACCTTGCCCGAGACACGCGTGCCCACGGGGTACTTGGCCGCCACATCCTTCCACGGATAGCTCTGGAGCTGCTTGAGGCCGAGCGAGATGCGCTCGCGCTCCCAATCGATGTCGAGGACCTTGATCTCGAGCTCCATGCCGATCTGGACCATCTCGCTCGGATGCGAGATGCGGCCCCACGACATGTCGGTGATGTGGAGCAGGCCGTCGACGCCACCGAGATCGATGAATGCACCGAAGTCGGTGATATTCTTGACGACGCCCTTCCGCACCTGGTCCTTCGCGAGCTCCTTCATGAGCTTCTCGCGCTTGCCGGCGCGTTCGGTCTCGAGGATCACGCGACGCGACACGACGATGTTGCGGCGACGCTTGTTGAGCTTGATGATCTTGAACTCGTACTTCTGGCCGAGCAACTCGTCGATGTTCGGGACGCGACGGAGCGCGATCTGCGAACCCGGGAGGAACGCGTCGACGCCCATGAGGTCGACGACCACACCACCCTTGATCTTCTTGACGAGCGTGCCTTCCACCGGCTGATCGCTTTCGTAGGCCACCCGGATGCGTTCCCACACCCGCATGAAGTCGGCCTTCTTCTTGGAGAGGACGACCGAGCCTTCCTGATCTTCCAGGTGCTCGAGCAGGACTTCGACTTCATCGCCCGCCTTGAGGTCGGGCATGTCCTTGAACTCTTCGAGCGGGATCGTGCCTTCGGACTTGAAGCCGATATCGAGCACGACGAGATTCTCGCGAATCTCGAGCACGCGCGACTTGACGATCTCGCCTTCTTCGATCGACGCCAGCGTGCCGTTGTACAGCTCCATCATCCGCTCGTACTCGTCGGACGAGAATTCGTCCTCCTCGTAGAGCTCGGGGCGACGGTTGGCGAGCGGACGCAGCTGGCTCTTCTGCAGATCGCGCTTCTCGCGGGCGGTCAGCTTGCCATACGCGGGGACGTCGACCAGATCAGCGAATTCAGTGTTGAGCTCGGGGCCCAGTTCGGTACTCATAGGTGTGGGATCTCTCCAGATTCGCGGACCTGCACTCGCCGCGCCGAGACAGAGGGATGGGGGGCGCCGTGCGAGGCACGGAACCATGGGAACCCAATAACATAACGGCACAGAAGCAAGGGTTCAACCGGGGAGGGCGCTTGGCGCCTGGGGCTGGCTTCAGACGGTCAGAGGTCTGAGATCAGAAATCAGCGAGTCAGAACTGAGACGGAGATAGGGAGCAGGAGGAAGGGGTCAGATGTCAGAGGTCCGAGCACTGCGTCCGCGGGTGGGGTGCTGACGCGAGAGAGCCGCGTGTTGTGGGGCGCTTCGCGCCCCGGGGGCCCGGCGGGCGCTCGGCGGCACGCCCGTGGCGCGCACGATCCCCTCGACCGCCAGTGCTCACACTTCTGACCTCGTTGTTGTCTGATCTCTCATCATTCTATCTCCGTCTCAGTTCTGACCTACTGATCTCTGACCTCTGACCCCGTCTGAAGATCTGAGACCAGAGTCCAGAGATCAGTCGCCAGTCTCTCCTCGGGCCATCCGCTCCCGCGTGGCTCTGGCCAGCGCGACGATCCGCTCCACCTGCTCGGCCTGCGTCACCGTCGTCGTGTCGATCGTGATCGCGTCCCGCGCGGGCACGCTCTGGGTGGCGTCCCGGGCGTCCCGGGCGACCAGTTCCTCGGTTTCGATGGCAATCTCGGCGTCCGAGGGCCGGCGGCCGAGCCGCTGCACGAGGCGCCGGCGGGCCCGTTCCCAGGAATCGGCGATGAGGAAGATCTTGAGCTGCGCGGCCGGGAACACCGTCGTGCCGATGTCACGTCCATCGACCACCACGTCCACTGCCGCACCCGCGCTTCGGACCATGCCGTTCACCCATTCGCGCACCGGCGGCATCTGCGCCACGCGGGACACCTGCCCGGTGACCGGCGCGTCGCGCAGGGCGGCGTCCTGCTCCGCCCCGTCGATGAGCGGCAGGACGGATCGCTCGGTGAGCCGCCAGCCGATGCGGGGGGCCTCGCCCAACAGCCCCTCGGCGGTCCACTGCGCCGGCTCCACACCCGTGGCCAGCGCGAGATACGTGATGGCCCGGTAGAACGCGCCCGAATCGACGTGCCGCACACCCAGCTCCTGCGCCACCCACTGGGCCGTCGAGCTCTTGCCGGAGGCCGCGGGCCCGTCGATGGCAATGATCAGCGGAGCCCCGCCGATCGGCACCGGCAACGCTTCCGCAGCCGCATTCTCCCGGTCCACTGCCCCACCCGTGGCCCGCGCCAGATCGTCCCAGAACGTGGGGTACGACACATCCACGCAGGCGGGATCATCGATGGTGATCTGGTTGCCCGGCAGGGCGCTCAGAATGCCGAACGCCATCGCCAGCCGATGGTCACCGTGCGTGACCACATGCCCGCGCAGAGGCACTTCACTGCCCACGATGCGCATACCGTCAGGCAGTTCCTCGGCGGTCGCTCCCAGTGCGCGGAGATTCTCCACCACCGCCCGGATACGGTCGCTCTCCTTCACCCGCAACTCGGCCGCATCGGTGATGCGTGTCTCCCCCCGGGCGCGTGAGGCGAGACAGGCGAGCATGGGGAGTTCGTCGATGCAGCGCGGAATGTCGGCACCGCCGATGTGCGTGCCGACGAGCGTCGCCGGTTGTACGACGAGCGTGCCGATATGCTCCCCGCCCACCACCCGTTCGTCGCTCACCACGAGTGAGACGCCCATGCGCTGCAGGGCGTCGAAGGCGCCGGTGCGGGTGGGGTTGAGACAGACATTCTCGAGACGCAGTTCGCCGCTGTCGGCCAGAGCCGCAAGTGCGGCGAAGAACGTGGCCGACGAAGGATCGGACGGTACGACCACATCGACGGCACTGACACGTTGATGGGCCGGAAGACGAACGCCGGTGTCCGATGTTTCCAGGGCCACGCCGCGGGCCAGCAACATGCGTTCGCTGTGATCGCGCGACCGATACGGCTCGTCGATCGTGACCTCGACACCGGAGGCCAGGCCGGCGAGCAGCAACGCGCCCTTCACCTGCGCGCTGGCATGGGTGTTCGCATAGTGCGTCGCCACCAACTGTGCCCCATGCACCCGCATCGGCAACCCATCGTGGCCGGGCGCGCCCTCGAATTCGATGCGGGCTCCCATGGCGCCCAGGGGCGTGGCCACCCGCCGCATAGGTCGACGGCTGAGACTCGCGTCGCCCTCGAAACGCGCCGTCCGCCCGGGCAACCCGGCCACCAGCCCGCACAACAGGCGTGTCGTGGTGCCGCTGTTGCCGCAGTCGAGCGGCGCGGCCGGTGAAGTGAGGGCATCGATACCGCGCCCGCGCACGACAAAATCCGCGCTCAACGCGGGGATCTCCACGCCCATGGCACGCAGGGCCCGCGCGGTGGCGTGCACATCGGCCGACATCAGAATGTCGCGGATACGCGTCTCGCCGTCGGCCAGCGCTGCAAAGATGAGCGCCCGGTGACTGATGGACTTGTCACCGGGAGCTCTGATGGTTCCCGCCACATGCAGCGCGTCGGGGCGGCTCAACGCAGCCACGCCTCCAGCGCGGTGGAGGCATCGGTGCGATCGTCGCGGTACTTCACGATGACGGGCGTCTGCAACGACAGGCCCTGCGCTTCACCGAACGCCGACGTCACGCGGCGTGCCCCCGGCACCACCACGGCGCCCTCGGGAATGACGAGCGGCTGATCGGCCGTGGCACGATGCACGGTCTCTTTCACGAGGTCGTACACTGGGGTTCCGCGCGTGAGTATCACGCCGGCCGCAAGCACGGCCTTGCTGCGCACGACCGTGCCTTCGTACACACCGCAATTTCCGCCGACCACCACATCGTCTTCGATGACGACGGGCGAGGCGTTGATGGGCTCGAGCACACCGCCGATCTGCGCGGCGGCACTCAGATGCACCCGCTCTCCGATCTGCGCGCAACTTCCCACGAGCGCATGTGAATCGATCATGGTGCCCCGCCCCACATGCGCGCCGACGTTCACGTACATGGGCGGCATGCACACCACACCGGGCGCCAGATACGCCCCACGACGCACGGTGGAACCACCGGGCACGATGCGCACCTGATTCTCGACGCGGAATTCGCGTGCGGGAAACGTGTGCTTGTCGAAGAAGTTGAACGCGCCGGCGCCGCCCATTTCCACGACCCGGCCCAGACGGAATCCCAGCAGGATGGCCCGCTTCACCCAGGGGACGGCGTGCCACGTGCCGTCCGCATCACGCTGCGCTGCACGCACATCGCCACGTTCCAGATGGGCCATCGTGGAATCGAAGAGGTGCTGGGCATCGTGGACGAGGGGCGCGCCGCCGTCGAGCAACAGCGGATCGTTGCAGCGCGCTTCGAGTTCGGCAATGGAGAGAGCCATGATCAGCAGATGGAGACGGTCTGAAGATACCGACAGGGGGTTGCAGGTATCATATGGGGAGTCTGCGGAACTGCCCGGGAGGGCTTCAGGACGGGATCGCGCCCAGCCGCTCGAGCACGGTGCGCACTGCTGTCCGATGCGTTTCCGCGAGCGGCACCAGCGGCAGTCGCAACGTATCGCTCAGGCGTCCCATCATGGCCAGCATGGCCTTGGCCGGAATGGGGTTCGATTCCACGAACGCGGCATCGATGAGCGGCGCCACCTGGACCTCGAGTGCGCGGGCCGCCTGGAGATCCTCGCGTGCCATGGCATCGCAGAGTTGCACCATGAGCGCGGGCGCGATGTTCGACACCACCGAGATCACGCCTTCACCGCCCAGGGCCATCACCGGCAGCGTGAGACCGTCATCGCCGGAGAGCACCGCAAAATGCCCGGGACGATCACGGATGATGGTGCCGATCTGCGCCATGTTGCCCGAGGCTTCCTTCACGGCCACGAAGCGTGGGTCGGCGGCGAGTTCGAGACAGGTGCGCGCCTCGAGATTGATGGCCGTGCGTCCCGGCACGTTGTAGATCACGATCGGCAGATCGCACGCATCGGCGATGGCGCGGAAGTGCGCCACGAGCGCACGCTGGGGCGGCTTGTTGTACATCGGTGTCACATGCAGCAGATGCGTGGCGCCGATGGACCGGAGATCGCGTGACAGGGCGATGGCCTTCCGGGTGTCGTTGGAGCCGGCGCCGGCAATCACGGGAACGCGCCCGTTCACCTGCTCCACCGTGATCTCCACCACCCGCAGGTGTTCGGCCGGGGTGAGCGTCACGGCTTCACCCGTGGAACCGCAAGGGATCAGCATGTGCATCCCCTGCGCGATCTGCCAGTCGACGAGGGCGCGCAGCGCCGGTTCGTCGAGTGCGCCATCCGGCGTGAAAGGCGTGACGAGCGCGGTGCCGCACCCACGCAGGAGAGTCGTCATGGAGAGGCTCGGAGAAAGACTCAGGAAGAGGAGGGCGTGCGCAACACATCGCGCATGCTGTAGAGCGCCGGTGCCTGCTGCTGCTGCTGATGCCGCTGTGCCAGCCACCGGGCCGCCGTCAGCGCTCCGTCGGCAAAGACGCGTCGGTCGCGGGCTTCATGCACGAGACGGATCTGCTCGAACGGGGCATCGAGAATGATCTCGTGTGTGCCCGGCACTGAGCCGACACGCACACTGCTGATGGGGACCGGATGACCGAGTCCCGCAGCGAGGCGATCGGCGATGGCGATGGCCGTACCCGATGGCGCGTCTTTCTTGGCCGTGTGGTGCGTTTCGACCACATGCGCATCGAAGCCGCTCACCTCACGCAGACGCCGCGCGGCTTCCTCCGCGATATCGAGAAAGAGCTGCACGCCGATCGAGAAGTTGGGGGCCCAGAGCGCCGCCGTGCCGTTCACGCGTACGGCCTCCTCGAGCTCGGCGAGCTGTTTCGTCCATCCGGTGGTGCCCACCACCACGGGACATCCCAGGGCGAGCAAGGTCCTGGCGTTGGTGAGAGCGGCTTCCGGTCGTGTGAACTCGATGGCGACCCGGGCACCGTTCAGCGCGGCCGTGGACAGCGAATCCATCTCGTCCGGACCGAGCCGGGCCACCACTTCACAGCCGCGGTCGCTCGCCAGGGTCTCGATGGCGCGTCCCATCCGACCCAGCCCCACGAGCGCGATGGGCAGCACATCCCGGGGCGTGGTCATGCTGCGCCTTCGAAGAAGGTCGCGTGCAGCCGCTGCATGGCCGGCACGACCTGATCGTCGTCGATGACGAGCGTCACGTTGATACCGGTGGCGCTGAGCGAGGCCATGTGCACCGGAATGGGTCCCAAGGCCGCGATGGCGTCGGCGATGGCGCGACTGCCGTCGGCGATGCCCGCCCCCACGATGGCCACGACACCGGCCCGACGTTCCACGGCCACATCACCGAACGCGGCAAGATCCTGGATGATGGCGCCCAGATTGTTGGTGTCGTCGAGCGTGACGGAGACCGACACTTCCGACGTGGTCACCACGTCCACCGACGTGCGATGATTCTCGAACACCTCGAAGACACGCCGCAGAAAGCCCGGCGCGAGCAGCATGCGCGACGACCGCAGTTTGACCAGGGTGGCGTTGCGCTTGCCCGCGATGGCCCGCACCGGCAACCGCGGGGCGGCGGACGCGATCATCGTGCCCTTGCCTTCGGGATTGCGCGAGTTGAACACGTACACCGGAATGCCACGTTGCACGGCCGGTGCGATCGTGGACGGATGCAGCACCTTGGCTCCGAACGCGGCGAGTTCGGCCGCTTCTTCGAAGCCGATGTGTTCGATGAGGCGCGCCGCGGGAATCACGCGCGGATCGGCGGTGAGCATGCCATCCACATCGGTCCAGATCTCGATGGCGGACGCGTCGATGGCCGCGCCGATGAGCGAGGCGGAATAGTCCGAACCACCGCGACCGAGTGTGGTGGTGACCCGTCCCGGCGCCGAACCGACAAAACCGCCCATGACGGGGATCCTGCCCTGCTGCACCAGCGGCACGAGCCGTTCCTGCGCGGCCAATGCGATGCCGTCGAAATCGGGTTCGGCGCGCGTGAAATAATCGTTCGTGCGCATGACGTCGCGCGCGTCCACGTACACACCGGGAAAGCCGGCGTTCCTGAATGCCGCGGCCACGATCTGCGACGACAGCAACTCACCCAGCGCCGCCACCGTATCGAGTGAACGCGGCGTGAGATACCCGAGCGTGCGGAACGCTTCGGCCAGATGGGCGAGTTCATCGAACGCCGCGCCGATATCGACGGCGAGATCGGCCGCCTCGGCGGAATCGTCGAGCAGCGCCTGCGTTTCGCGGAGATGGCGATCACGGAGCTGTTCGACGATCTGCAGCGCGGCCAGCAGTTCACCGGCCGCGGCCTTGTGCGCCAGATCGAGCAGCTGATTCGTGGCGCCGCCCAGTGCAGACACCACGACGATCGGCTGATCGGCCTGCTTGCTGGTGACGATTTCGACGACGCGACGAATGGCGGCCGCGTCAGCGACCGAGGTCCCTCCGAACTTGCAGACGATCACAGCGCACCGAGCCCCGACAGTTGCCCGGTGGCGGCGAGCAATTCGGCGTTGAGGATCGACCCACCGGCGGCGCCACGCACGACATTGTGCGACATCGCCACGAGGCGGAGATCGAAGAGATGATCGGTGCGCACGCGACCGATGGTGGTGGCCATGCCATTGCCACGACCGGCGTCACGACGCGGCTGCGGCCGGTCGTTCTCGTCGCGGATGATGAGGGCCGGTTCGGGCGCCGAGGGCAATCCCTTCACCGCGTCATGTCCGGTCCAGTTGCGCAACACCTCGAGCGCCTGCTCGGGCGTAGGCTTGCGCTCGAACGCCACGGACAGGCACACGGTATGCCCATGCTCGACGGGCACCCGGTTGGCGTGGGCGCTGGTGACGATGTCGGCATGACGGATGCTCGTGCCGTCGAACGTGCCGAGCAGCTTCACGAGTTCCGTTTCGATCTTGGGCTCTTCGTCCCCGATGTAGGGGATGACGTTGCCCAGGATGTCGAGCGACGCGACACCGGGATAACCGGCACCGGAGACGGCCTGCATGGTGGTGGCGAACACCTTGGTCACGCCGAACGCCTGATGCAGCGGCGCGAGGGCCGCGGCGATCACCGTGGTGGCACAGTTGGCGTTGGTGACGATGCCACCGCTCCAGCCGCGCACCGCACGCTGATGCGCGAGCAGCGCGAGATGATCGCCGTTCACCTCGGGGATCACGAGCGGCACGTCGTCCGCCATGCGGTAGTTCTTGGCGTTCGACAGCACGAGACGGCCGGCGCGCGCGAAGGCGGCCTCCACCTCACCGGCAACACCCGAGTCGAGCGCGGAGAACACGATGGGCGCGGAGATCTCGTCGGGCGAACACGTCTTCACCGTGAGGTCCGCCACCGCGGCGGGCAGCACACCTTCCAGCCATTTCGCCGCGTCCCGATACGATTTGCCCGCGCTGCGCTCGGAGGCAGCGACTTCGACGAGATCGAACCAGGGATGGCCTTCGAGCAGGCGGATGAACGCCTGACCGACGGCGCCGGTCGCACCGAGAACGGCAACCGGCCAGCGAGTGGAGGAGGATGTCATGCGAGCAGTGTGCGAACGATTCTGACGTACGCGTCGACCGACGCGTCGAGTTCCGCCACATCGATGTATTCGAGGGGCGTATGGGCCACGTGAATGGAACCGGGCCCAAAGAGCAGCGGCGTCCCCCAGCGATCGAGCAGGGGGATGTCGCTCGTGTAGGCAACGGGCTCCACCTCGAACCCGTTGATGACGTGGAAATGCTGCGCGGGAATGTGCGAGCCCCAGACGAGTTCCGCCCGGGTGCCGGCCCATTCGGCAAACGCCTGTCGGACCGGTTGCACATCACCCACGAGGCGGATCATGATCTCGGCTTCGGCGAGGCCGGGCACGATGTTGGCTTCGGTACCGGCACGCAGCACACCGATGTTGCAGGTGGTGGCGCCGAGCACAGGATCGATCGGCAGCGGCAGATCGCGCAGCTTTGGCAGCAGATCGAGCAAGGGCTCGAGCGCGCTGCTGCCCAGATGGGCATACGCCGAGTGCGCTTCGCGTCCCCGCACGCGCACGATGACCCGCTGGGCGCCCTTCCCGCCCGACGCCAGTTTGCTCTCGGTGGGTTCACCGTTCACCAGCCAGCGGCTGGTGGCCTCCAACCGATTGGCCGCGCGCGCACCGGGCGACCCCTTCTCCTCACCGACCACGAAGAGCAGATCGACCCGCTCCTCACCGGCGTCGGCCAGACGCTGCGCCGCGATCATCATGGCGGCGGCGATGCCCTTGGCGTCACAGGCGCCGCGGCCATAGAGACGCTGGCCTTCGAGGCGGGGCGCCACGAAGGGCGGCACCGTATCGAGATGCGTGGACAACGTGACACCGCCACCCCGACGGGACGCCCAGACATTGGAACGTCCCGGCTCGACTTCCTGCAGGGTGACGTTCCACCCGCGCTCGACGAGCCAGGCCGCGGTGAACTCCACCACGTCGCGTTCGCGACCGGTGGTGGAGTCGATGGAGAGCATCTGGGAGGCGAGGGCCACGACATCGGACATGGGCACCAAGATACTCAGGATAGTCAATTTCTGAGATACCCGGGCATCGCCAATTCCGGCGTGGCATCCGTGATTTCGGTGGCGGGCAGTCGTAGGCGAAGTCCCCGATGCCCCTTAGAATTCCCCCCAGCGGGGACCGGCGGCGGTCCGCTGCACCCGGATGGCGAAATCGGTAGACGCGGGGGACTTAAAATCCCCTGACCGCAAGGTCGTGCGGGTTCGAGTCCCGCTTCGGGTATGCCGCGAACAGAGCGTGAAGACTGAATGTGTCAGGGGCCGCTGGTCCAGGCGCCGTCGGCCGCCCGCGTGTCCCCGTCACCGCTCTGCCGCGAATGCAGCACCAGTACGCCACACGTCGAATTGAGGCGCGCGAACTGCACCGGTAGCTGCGATGGGGAAGCATACCACTCCACGGCTTCGATCTCTCGTGTCTGAACGCGCTGGAGATCGAACGGCTCCGCAGGCTGCCCGGGGTTCACCAGTCGGCCGTCGAGATACACATGCGGATAGCAGGCGCAGGCGACGCCCCTGTTCCGCTCCGCCGTGGAGGGGTTGTAGACGTTGCTGCCATGCTGCACACCGGGCGGGAGGCAGTCTGCCGCCGAAGCGCTCAGCGAGGGGGGCGTGCGCGACGACAGCGGGAACCGACCGCCCGCCAGGGTGAGTCCGGACGTTGTCGTGAGTGCAGAGCTGAGGGGGAAGGCGTCCATCCTCGCCAATTGCGTGCGATCGAAGAAGTGACCCAGACCGACGCGTCGATTCTCTTCGAACTCCGTCAATCGCATGGGCACCCGGTCCGCGTTGACATCGACCGATTCGAGTGTGGTGAGGGCGTTCAGCACCACGCGGCGTTCCTCCACATCGTTCGCCGCAAAGGTCAACGAGGCACTGGTCACCGCGAAGCCCAGGCGGCGCACACTCAGCTCCCGCGTGCCCACCGGAATCCCGTCGAGGCGGAAAGCGCCGGCGGTATCGGTGCGCGCCAGGCGATCGGTGCCGACAATGATCACTTCCGCATCGGGCACGGGGCGTCCCGTCGCGGCCGATACGACCGTGCCCACCAGCATGCCCGTGGCCGGGCGCGAACGGTCCACCAGCAACGGCACCGCCGCCAACTGATGCGCGCGGGTGACCTGCGCAGGCGTGGCCAGCACATGGCCGTCGGGTGACAACACCCGGACCGCGAGCGCCACATCGAACGGCACACCGCACAACCGGTAGCGCCCCGTTGCATCGGTGGTCGTCGCGAGTCGTTTCGCTTCCACCGGACGCCCACCGCGGACGTCCGTTCGGGCATCGGGTCGCACATCGGGTACGGTGTCGGTCCAGTCGGCGACCACAGGGACGCCGGCCAGCCCCACGGTATCATCCGTGGCCGTGACCCGACCGAACAAGGCGCCGCGCGTGGCGCGCGCCCCCCGTGAGACCGCGGCAAACGTCCCGCCGCACAACACGTTCGCCAGTTGATACGCCGACGGCACGCGCACCGTGAGTGCCGGCATGGAATCGCGCACCACCACCGCCTCACCGCTCGCCAGCCCCAGCGAATCGTGTTGCGCGGTGCTCACGGCCAGCGTGTACGCGCCCGGCAGCACATCGGGCAGCACGAACCGGCCATCGCGCCCGGCTTCGGCCTCATAGCCCGTACCCAGCAGCCGCACCCGGGCATTGCCGAGCGCGCGACCACTGGCCGAGTCCTGGGCGATGCCACGGACCGCCACCCGCGGTTGCACGAACAGCGTGTCGCGCCCGCGCCGGATGGCCAGCAACATGCCGCCGCTGGTTTCGGTGAAATCGAGGCGCGTGCGGGTACGGCCGGCAAACGTCTCGCGCGTCATCACGGGCATGCGCAGTTCCCAGCGCTCGATGAGCACGGCCCCGCCAGGCAATCGGACGAACCGCATCGCGCCCCCACCCGCGAGGGGATCGTCCTTCATCTCCTGCACGGCGGCCGCGGCGGTGGTGGTCCTCCCCATGCTCTCGGCATTGGTGTACTGGAACTCGAGGCGCCGCAATTCGGCCGACGCGCGATCCACCCAGAACGTGCCGCGCAGCTCGGTGAGTCGCATGCGCTCCGGAACGGGCTCGAAGGCCACACCGATTTCCGACGGCTGCTTGCCGGCCACGAGCCGGAAGCAGTGGTCGTCGAGAAAGAAAGGCGAGACCAGCGCGTCGATGCCCGGGGCATTGTACGTGAGCTGATTCTCGCGATCCGCCCAGACGTAGCCCTTCGTGCGCAGCGTGGCGATGGGCTGCGACGCCCAGGGGGCGGTGAAGTTGCCGCTTTCCACCTGCAGGTTCTGATCGAGAATGCGGCCACCCGGATCGAGAATCCGATGGACGCGTAGCATGCTGGTGGTGTAGCCGCGGGTGCTCGATGTGAGCAGAGAGGCGGAGAGCATGGTGTGCGCCTGCTCCCAGACCGACAGCAGCGGCGCGTCGTCAGCGCTCACCTTGCCGCAACTGCTGCGGGCCACCACCCGCACGGCGTCGAGCTGTGTACGGGCGCCGTCCAGCACGAGTGTCTGCATGACTGTGGCCCCGGCTCCCACCACGAAGGACGCGGTGGTGGTGGGCCGATAGCCTACGCGCTGGGCGCGCAGGCGCAGCGTGCCGGGACGCGTGGCCAGCAGCCGGAACTCCCCCGCGCTGTCCGAGAATGCGCGTCCAAGTGGGGTATCCGCACTGTCGAGCAGAGTGACGAGCACCCCGGTCACCGGCCGCTGGGTGGCCTCACGCACCGTGCCCCGCACGACCTGCGCGTGCAGCGACATGGAAAAGCCGGCGAGGCCGAGCAGCGTCATCCAGGCCCATCGTCCCATCGCCGATGTCGGGCGTTCGAGACGCTGCCAGAGGAGATATCGCATAGTGAATGAACCAGAGATCATGCGTTGCCAATCCGGGCGGCGATGCAGCTCAATCATCGGATCGTCGCAGCGAATGTGCAATACGAAGATGAGGGACACGTCGCATTCTACAGGGCCGGAAGCGCGGTTCCGGTATACGAAGCGCACGCTCTTCACACCAAACCCCAGGCCCCGCACACACAAAAAAAAACAGGACCCGAAGGCCCTGTCTTCCGAACACCTGTACACCGAAATATACCCACCTGCACCAGCGAATCAGAGCGGGAAACGGGACTCGAACCCGCGACCCCAACCTTGGCAAGGTTGTGCTCTACCAACTGAGCTATTCCCGCATGAGCGCGTCAGACGCGCTCCGGATTGTAGCGGCGCACGGCGCCCGGGACAAGCACCCCGGCGCGCCAGCCCCGGAATCCCGCGGTCGATCTCCTAGCCTTTGATCCCCAGCGCATGCGCCGCGTACCACACGGTGTAGGCCAGCAGGCCAGCCAGCGAGGCGTCGCCGCCGTTGCGCGTCGCCCGTCCGTCGCCGTCCACGAATTGTGCGGCCACGCCATTGTCCAGCGCCGCCCGGCGCAGCCAGCCAATGACGTCCTGCGCCTCCGGACCGAGCAGCCGCGCCAGTTGCGGCACGAGCGGCGCTTCGGTGCCCTGCGCACGCCCGACGGCGCGCACGGTGCGGCGGTACAGGGAGTCCTCACGATCGAGGGCTTCGTACAGCGGCAGCCAGAGCAACGATCCCACCGCATCGTCCTCCAGTGCGGCGCCACCGGCGAGATCCACCGCGGTGGCCAGACGCGCCTTCTCTCCACGATCCACGGCAAAATGCCGGCGGATGGCCCCACGCACCGCTTCGGGGTCTTCGACGGCCGCCGCGGCTTCTTCATCGAGCGTGCGACGGAACACATCCAGCGCCATCGCCACCGCAGCATTGCCATGCAGCGTGAACGGAAACGCGGCCGGTGTGCCCGATGGGGTCACCTCCGTGCTGAACAGCGGCACCCGTTCATCGCGTCGCGCCGTGATGTCGTCGGACGCCAGATACAGCGTGTCGGCCACCACCGGGTCCTCCACGATCTGCTCGTCTTCGGTATCGCGGATGTACCGGTCCGTCGCGATCGCAAAGGCTGCCGGCCCCTCGAGCGTGAATCCGGGCTGGAACAGCGTGCCGTCGAAATAGTGGACGCCCTGCCCCGGTGCATAACCGTGCAGTTCGCACGCCCGCACCAGCAACTCCCGGGCGAGCCCGCTGTCGGCCAACTGCACGGCCGGCAGCGTCCACATGAGGGCTTCCCAGTCGCGCACCGTGCACCCCATCGCGTGCCACGGTGTGCGCGAACGCACGAGGTAGTAGTGCGCATCGTCCAGTGCGCGTCCCACGGCGTAGAAATACGCGAACAGCAGATTGCGGTTGACGAGGCCATCGAGGCTTTCGCTGCCCGTGCTCTGCTCGAGGGTGACGAGCGCCGACCGCGTGGCGGAGAGCAACGCACGCCAACCGCGACGTCGCAGCACCGCCACCGTGGCCTCGGCGCCGTCCCGCTCAGGTCCCACCGCGATGTAGAACGCCGCCTGCGCCGCGCCCCCCGGCGGCACACTCAGTTCGCGACGCAGGGCAAAATGCCGGGGCGCGTGGGACGGCTCTTCATCCACCTCGATGGTGGCCGGACCGTCGGCACCCAGGGCCACCGCCACCAGCCCGGGGATAGCCGATCCTTCCAACAGAATCGTGTCATCGCTGCCGCGACTGACGACGTGCGCATCATCAAAAGGCCGCGCACGTCTGACACGCTGCTGACGATGACCGAGGGTGCCGTCCAGCGCGACGTCCACCGTCACCGCCTGCGCACCACGGTTTTCCACGGTGAACGTGTAGACCGCGCCCGCCATATCGGCATCCCGGCCATAGGGGGCAAAAATCGTCCCCCGCACGACGAGTGGACCAATCGTGCAGGTGAAGGTGGGCAGCCAGCCCACGGCACGCTCCCAGGCAATCCCTTCGGCGGCCAGCGTGCGGATTTCACCATTCACGCGTAACACTGGCCGCAGCAGTGGGGTATCGCGTCCGGAGACGAAGTCGGCACTCCCCGCCATCTCGATGGCGGCCCGGGCTCCCCGATGCAGTACGCCCAGCGCATGGATCGCCCCATCCGCCGGGTGAATGCACGGAATCGTGAGCCAGTGATTGCCGGTCAGTTGCCAGGGAACGGAGGGGATTTGCACGGCAGACACGAGAGGAAGAGACAGTGAGACGGCAAGGTGAGACCCTTGATGACGCATCGTTGACGCCCATTCCGCCCACGGCTAATCTAGCACCGGTGCCTCGGCTTCCTCTCATTCAGCACCGCGCTCGCGTCCGCGTGCATTCGCGCGTTCATTCCCTGCCGGCGGCACGCGCACTCGCCGCATCGCTGCTCACGGCAGCCCTGCTCTTCCCGGCCCGTGTGTTGCCGGCGCAGGCCGTGGCGGGCGCCGGGGACGATGCCATTCCGCTGTCACGCGGCGGTTTCCGGTACCTGGTCTCGGGTCTCTGGAACGACTACGACCAGGTCTTTTCACCGAATGCGTCCGGCGGAGGTGCCAGACGCGGTCCACTGCTGGGCGCGCTGGCCATGGAAAGTGCAGGCGTCGGCCTGCTGCCCCGTCTTGCCGAGGCCCAGAATCAACTGCGCACCCTGACGGGCGAGAATGGGTACGCCATGTCGCTCGGGCGCCTCGATGCGTCGGGTGAGGTGCGCCAGAGCATTGCCCCGATCGGCCTCGAATACGGCGCCACACGACGGCTCTCGTTCCGGGTGTTGGTTCCCTACGCCGAATCGCGCGACGTCACGCAACTCCTGCTCAATCGCGTGGGCACCGGCGCCAATGTCGGCCTGAACCCGGCGCTGCTGGGCAGCACGGCCGCCACATCGGCCGCCTCCAACACCACGCTGGTGGGTCAGTTGGATCAGGCCCGGTCGGCACTGTCCGCCGAGATCACCCGCTGTGCGGACACGATGGCCACCGAGTGCGACGCGATCCGCGCCAATCCGCAGGCCGCGCAGACGCTCGTGACGCGTACGCAGACGGTGCGTGATGCCGTGGTGACGGTGTACGGCACCACAGCCAGCCGTGGGGCGCCGTTCGTTCCCCTCACCGGCTCGGCGGCGCAGACGAACGTGGCCGGCACCCTCGGTGGGCTGCGCACCGACTTCGCCAAATACGGCATCACATCCATTGCCGAAGGGGCGCAGCCCTCGGCGGCCACACGTGTGTTGGGACCCGGCGGCATGCCGTTCATCGGCACCGACAGCAGCATGGGCGTGGGCTATGAACGACTGGGCAACACCCGTCGCGCCGGCATCGGTGACATCGATCTCACGGCGTCGTTCCTGCTCTACGACACGTTCGGTGCCGATCAGGCGCGGCGGCTCCAGGCCGCCACACGCGGGGTGCGCACGATGGTGTCGGGGGGATGGCGCTTCGGCACGGCCGGCGCCGATCGCACCGAAGACGCCTTCGACGTGCCCATCGGCGAAGGCGCGAATGCGGTGCTCGTGCGCAGTACCACCGATCTGGTCTGGTCGCGCCGTCTCTGGATGAGTGCCACCGTACGCGCCGCCAAACCCATGAGCGATCACATGGCCGTGGTCCTGCCCTACCGCACGATCGAGACGACGTTCGCCAATCCGGTGGAGGTGGGCGACGCCGTGCGCACCCTCGGCATGCGCACCGACATCGAAGTCGCGCCCCGGATCTCCTTCGGCGATTTCTTCGGTGTCTCCGGCGCGTACATCATGCGCCGCTGGGGCGAGGATCACTACGACACGGGGAACTCGTTCGAAAGCCGCCCGCTCATGGCGGAGTTCACCGTCCCATCGCGAACACTGCAGGCCGCCGCGGTGGGTGTGACATTCTCGACGTTGGCCAGCTATGCACGTCGCCGCTCGCGTATCGCGGCCGAGGTCATGTACACCCACACGGTGCCCATCAGTGCATCGGGCGGTGTGGTGCCGGCCGTGATGACCGACCGACTGGAACTCCGCGTCTATACCGGCTTTCCGCGGCGCTGACGCGTTCGCGACGCCTGCGGCGCGGCCGGTGGCACTGCTGACGTCTCTGACGATGCGGTCGGCGGTGCTTCATCGGTCACTTCCACATGCTCACCATCCTCACCGCGCGCCAGCAGTTCGCGCGCGTGCGCCCGACTCACCTCGCGGTCGGCGTCGCCGCCGAGCATGCGGGCCACTTCCATCACGCGCGCGTCGTCGCGTACCACGAAGGTGTCCGCGGTGGTGACCGTGCCCACGGCGCTCTTGTGCACCACCACGTGATGTGAGGCACGGGCCGCGATCTGCGCCAGATGGGAGATGGCGAGCACCTGATGGTGCCGCGCCACACGCCGCATGAGCGCACCGACCTGCCAGGCCACGGCGCCGCCCACACCCGCATCGACTTCGTCGAACACCAGCGTCGGCACCTGCTGCAGGGCCGCCAGCACCGTGCTCAACGCCAGCATGACCCGCGCGAGCTCCCCCCCCGAAGCGATACGTCCGAGGGCGCGTGCTTCCATACCCGCATTCAGCGTGGCCAGGAACTGCACCGACTCGGCTCCGCTCGCACCGATCGATTCCAGCGGCGTGATGTGCACGTTGAGCCGGCCATCGGTCATGCCCAGTTCCGGGAACAGGGCGGTGACCGCCGTGGCCAGTTGGCCCGCACCACGTCGACGCAGTGCGGTCAGTCGTGCCGCGCCTTCGTGCAATGCGCGTTCAACCGCTTCACGCTCGCCGGCAATGACAGACAGCTCGGCGTCGTCTCCATCCACGAGTGCCAGTTCCCGCGTTGCGTCATCATGCGTGCGCTGCACATCGTCGAGCGTGGGCCCATACTTGCGCATGACGCCATGCAATGCGTCGCGGCGACGTTCGAGCGTGCGGAGCCGCGTGGGGTCGGCCTCCACCGATTCCGCGTACATCTCGAGTTCACGCGCCAGTTCTTCCAGCGCATACACGGCACTGTCGAATCCCGGTTGCAGACGCTCGGTGTCCGGATCGATGCGGGAAAGACCGAGCAGCGCGCGCCGCACCGCGGCCAATCGCGTAAGAACAGATCGTTCGTCACCGGAGATCGTACCCGCGGCCTGCGCGGCATGCGCCTGCAGTTCCTCGGCGTGCGAGAAACGGCGGATCTCGGCGTCCAGCGCCTCGTCCTCGCCCGGTGTCGGAGAGACGTCCGCGATTTCCTGCACCAGAAACCGCAGATAGTCCGCGCGCCGCAACGCCTCCTGCCGACGCTGCTGCAGTTCGCGCTCGCGCTTGCGGAGTTCGGTCAACCGCTCGAACGCCTGTTGCACCTCGCGCCTGGCGGCGCCAGCCTGGACATACTCGTCGAGCATGTCGCGCTGATGCTCGGTGTCCACCAGCGCGCGCGACTCATGCTGTCCATGCACGCTCACCAACTGCGCGCCCACATCGGACAACACCGCGGCCGTCACGGGAGAACCGTTGATCCAGGCGCGCGAACGACCGTTGGCCGACACCTCGCGCTTGAGCACGATGGTGGCACTGCCGCCCTGATCGACCTCGATGCCCCTGGCGTCGAGATCGGCGAACAGCGCATGTCCCGCGGGCAGTTCGAAGATGCCCTCCACCGACGCCCGCTCGGCGCCCGCGCGGATGCGGTCGCTGGTGGCGCGTTCACCCAGCAACATGCCCAGCGCACCGATGATGAGCGACTTGCCCGCACCGGTTTCGCCCGTGAGCACGTTGAGCCCCGCGCCAAGCGGCAGGGCCACCGTGTCGATCACCGCGACGTTGCGAATCCGGAGTTCAACGAGCATGGAAGAAACGAAGCGAAGAAACGAGGCCCGGGACGGATGCGAGCGATGTCAGCCGATGTCAGCCGACGTCAGCGTGCTTCGCCGTCGCGCCCCGAGAGTCCGCCCCAGCCGAGCTTGTGCCGGAGGCGCGTGAAGAACGTGACGCCAGGGAGGCGGACGATCTGTACGGGGTCAGGGGCGCGTCGCACGATGAGCACCTCACCACCGGTGAAGGTAGTGCCGACCTGCCCATCCACCGTTACCAAAAGTTCTTCCGGCCCATCATCCGCACGCACTTTCACTTCCGCTTCGGCGGGCAGCACCAACGGCCGCATGGCGAGGGTGTGTGGCGAGACTGGCGTGAGCACGATGCTTTCCACCGTGGGCACGATGATCGGTCCGCCCGCGGACAGGGAGTATCCCGTGGAACCCGTGGGGGTGCTGATGATCAATCCATCGGCGGAATAGGAGCCGATCGGTTCGCCGTCCACGAACACGGAAAACTTCACGAGGCGGGCAAACCCGCCCTTGTGCATGACCACATCGTTGAGCGCGAGCCAGCGGCATCGTTCGGAGTTGTCCCCATCGATGGCGCACGATTCGAGGGTCATGCGCGGCTCCGACACGAACTCCCCGCGCGCGAGACGCCCGATCGCTTCCTCCATGTCTTCCGCGCTGCAGCTCGTGAGAAAACCGAGCCGGCCGAAATTCACGCCGAGGATGGGGATCTGCCGGCCGTTCACGAGCCTCGCACCGCGCAGGAGCGTGCCATCACCACCCAGCGTGATCAGCGCATCGAGCGACCCCGCATCCTGCAACCGTTCACCTTCCTCGGCGATCTCCCACAGATCGTCTTCGAACGCCAGCGAAAGGTTCAGCGCCTGCGCACTGTCGAGCAGTGTGTTGAGTACGGCCGGAAGTCCGACGTACCCGCGATGCCCCACGACGCCGACACGCATCAGTCGGCGAGCGCCTCGGATTCATGCCCCGATTCACGAAGCGCACGCACGCGCTCCGCGATGCCGGCCGCATCGAGCCCCAGCGCGGCAAGTTGCTTCTTGCGTGGCGCAGCATAGACGATCTGATCCGGCACCCCATGCACCGCGGTGCGCACCTGTGGCGCGAGACGGTGAATGATGGCACTCATGTACGCGCCGAATCCGTTCACCACGGTGCCTTCCTCCACGGTGAGGATCTGTCCATGCTCGCTGAGAATGGCGTTCAGCGTGACGGCGTCGTACGGCTTGAGATACCGGCAGTTCACCACCGTCACGTCGAGGCCTTCTGTCGCCAGCGTTTCCGCGGCCTGCAGCGCGGGTTCGACCATCGTGCCCACGGCGAGAATGGCGACATCACGTCCACGGCGCGGCACATCCCAGGTGCCGTACGGCACTGCCGCGATGGACGACATCGCCGCCGGCACGTCGGGCGAGGCATCACGCGGATAGCGCAGGCAGAACGGTCCCTCGGTGTGTTCGACACCGGCGCGCAGCAGGCCGAGCATCTCGGTGCCGTTGCGTGGCGCGGTCACGGTCATGTTGGGCACCGACAGCATGTACGCGATGTCGTAGAGCCCCATGTGCGTCTCACCGTCCTCACCCACCAGCCCCGCCCGGTCCATGGCGAAGATCACCGGCAGCTTCTGCAACGCCGCATCGTGGATGATGTTGTCGTAGCCGCGCTGCAGGAACGTGGAGTAGATGGTCACCACGGGCCGGACGCCGCGTGTGGCGAGGCCGGCCGCAAACGTGACGCCATGACCTTCCGCGATGCCCACGTCGAAGAAGCGGTCGGGATAAGCCTTGGCAAACGCCGCCGTTCCCGTGCCGCTGGGCATGGCGGCAGTGATCACCGCGACGTCCTTGCGCTCGGCACCGAGTTCGGCGAGTCCTTTGCCGTACACCGCCGTGTAGGCGGGATTGCCCGCCGACACCGACAGCGGCTTGCCCGTAGCGGGATCATGGCCCGGCGGCAGAGCGTGCCACTTCTCCCCATGCTCACCGGCCGGAAAGCCGCGTCCCTTCTGCGTGATGACGTGCACGAGGCGCGGTGTATTCATGTCGCGCACGGCGGTGAACGTCTCCAGCAGCGCGTCGATGTCGTGTCCGTCGATCGGGCCGAAGTACCGGAAGCCCAGCTCCTCGAAGAGCACACCGGGCGTGAGGAACGACTTGACGCTCTCTTCCCACTTGCGCACGAGCGTGCTCACGCCGGTGAACGGCGCGGGGGCATTGTCGACGATCTCGCCGATGCGCGAGCGCAGCCGGTTGTACAGCGGATTACGCTGGATGCTGGTGAGGTACTTGTGCATGGCGCCCACGTTGGGCGCAATGGACATCTCGTTGTCGTTGAGCACCACGATGATGTCCCGATCGGAATGACCGGCGTTGTTGAGCCCCTCGTACGCGAGCCCCGATCCCAGCGAGCCGTCGCCGATGATGGCCACGGCCTTGAACGCCTCGCCCAGCACGTCGCGGCCGGCCGCCATGCCCAGCGCAGCCGAAATCGCGGTGGCGGCATGACCGGCGCCGAAGGTGTCGTACTCACTCTCGGTGCGCTTCAGAAAGCCGGACAGACCGCCTTCCTGCCGCAGTGTCTCCATGCGCGTGTTGCGCCCGGTGAGCAGCTTGTGCGGATACGCCTGATGCCCCACGTCCCACACGAGCTGGTCGGTGGGCGTGTCGAAGATCGCGTGCAGGGCAATCGTCAGCTCCACCACCCCCAGGCCGGCGCCGATATGGCCACCCGTGCGCGAGCAGACATCGATCAGGCGATCACGGATGTCCTGGGCCAGCGTGCGGAGTTCATCACGCGAGAGCGCGCGAACATCGGCGGGAGAATTGATGCGTTCGAGAATCGACATGAGAACGTATGGTGCAGCGTGATCAGGACCGGCGCTCTACGATGAAACGGGCGAGCTGCTCGAGGGTGGGCGTGAGCAGCCCCACCTGGTCGAGCGCCGCACACCCTTCCTCCACCAACGCCACGGCCCGCTGGGTCGCTCCCTCTACCCCGAGGAGCGCCGGATAGGTGCTCTTGTGAAGATCGAGATCCCGGCCGGCGGTCTTCCCGAGCTGGTCGGTCGTGGCCGTCACATCGAGCACGTCATCTGCAATCTGAAAGGCGAGACCGATTGACGCACCATACCGGTCGAGGGCGTGACGGCGCTCCGGGGACGCCATGGCGGCCCGTGCCCCCAGTGTGACACTGGCGCGGATGAGGGCCCCGGTCTTGAGACGGTGGACCCGTTCCAGCGATTCCAGGCTGAGCGGTGCCCCCTCGGCTTCCAGATCGAGCAGCTGTCCGCCGATCATGCCGCCCGCACCTGCGGCCACCATCAGCTCGCGCACAATGTCACCGGCGATCCCGGGTGGCAGTCCCAGGGCCGACGCCGCATGCCAGGCCGAACGCGCCGCCAGCGGCACCATGGCGAGGCCGGCGGCCGTGGCCACCGCCACTCCGTACACCTTGTGTACCGTGGGACGACCACGACGCATGTCGTCGTCGTCCATGCAGGGCAGATCGTCGTGCACCAGCGAATAGGTGTGCACGACCTCGATGGCCGCCGCGAGATCGCAGGCCTTGCCCGCGCCCCCACAGGCCCGGTAGGCCTCCAGCATGAGCACGGGCCGCAGACGCTTGCCCTCCCCCAGCAATGCGTACCGCACGGCGTCCGCGATGACCTCGGGCAACTCGCCCAGCCACCGCGCGCAGAAGACCTCGAGCGCCCGCTGAACGGCGAGCCGGTCAGCGGCAAACGACCCACCTTCGGAGCGATTGTCGGACCGATCGTCGGTGCGCGGGCCTCCGGCCGCGACGTCAGTCACCAAAATCCTCGACGGAGAAGGAGCCGTCGGCGGCTTCCACCAGCAGTTGTACCTGCGCGTCCACGGCCTGCAGGGCCGTGCCGGCAGACCGCAGATGTCCGACGCCTTCCTCGAACAACCGGAGCGCCTGCTCCAACGACAGATCCTGTCGTTCGAGCTCCCGAACGATGTCCTCGAGCCGTGTCAGCGACTGCTCAAAACTCATATCCACGCTCGCCTTCGCGCTCGCCTCCGCCATCACCCGTGCTCCGATGTTCCATGTTCCGAGGTGCCCGGCGCCATGCCGTCGGGAAGTGGACGCGCGCCTTGCACGGTCGCGTCCACGATGCCGTCCTGCAGCCAGAGCTCAAAAGGCGCGCCCGGTGCGAACTGTTCCCGTCTGTTCAAAGTAGCGCCGTCGGCCCCGCGTGCCACGGCAAATCCGCGCGCGAGCGTGGCCAGAGGCGACAGGGCTTGCAGTTGGCCGGCCAGCGTCTCGATGCGCGCACGCCGGCGATCGACCACCCGGGTGGCCATGAGCGCCAGTCGCTTCCGCACCTGCACCAGCGACGCCGCGGCCCGCTCCTCGCGCCGCACGGCCGCCGACGCCAGGCGTTTGCCCAGTGCGTCCACCCGGGCGATGAGTTCACGTCGTGATGGCACAGCCAGCTCGGCTGCCGCCGAGGGTGTGGCGGCCCGCAGGTCGGCCACGAGATCGCAGAGCGAGATGTCCACTTCGTGCCCGACCGCTGAAATCGTCGGCAGCGGACAGGCGGCCAGGGCGCGCGCCAGTCGCTCGTCGTTGAAGGCCCAGAGGTCTTCGCGCGAGCCGCCGCCCCGACCGATGATGACGAGATCGGCCTTCCCCCAGCGCGCGACCCGATCGAGCGCCGCCATCAACGATTCGGGTGCCCCGTCGCCCTGCACCTTTGCCGGCACCACCACCAGTTCGACATCGGCGCTCCGGCCGCGGGTCACGGTGATGATGTCGTGCAGTGCCGCGCCATCGGGGCTCGTGATGACGGCAATACGACGGGGAAAGGCGGGCAATCGCCGCTTCCGCTCTGCCGCCAGCAATCCATCGCGTTCCAGACGCAACCGCGCCTGCTCCAGCGCCTTGCGCCAGAGTCCATCCCCCTCCGCCTCGAGCTGCCGCACCGAGAACTGCAGATCACCGCGCACGGGCCAGACCGTCATCTGCCCCAACGCGATCACCTGCATGCCTTCGTCGGGAGCCGCAGGAATGCGTCGCGTGGCCGAACTCCAGATCACGCAATTCACCTGCGCCTGGGCGTCCCGCAGCGAGAAGTACCAGTGCCCGTTGCGATGTTTCTTGAAGTTCGTGACTTCACCGCGCACCCAGAGCGGCGGGAATGCGCCTTCGATGAGGTCCTTGGCGGCGCTGGTCAGCGTATGAACGCTGAGGGCAGCCTCGGGTTCACTGCCGGGCGCGATGTCACGCGGCCCGTAGTCGTGCGACGCGGCGCGTGACACGGCGTCGTTCCTCAGCGCCCGGGCGCCTGTTCGGTGTTCGGGCCGGCGTTCGCCGCCGCATTTGCCGCCGCATGCCCAGCGTCGCGACGATCCGCAGTCCGTTCCGCCGCGCGAACGGTGTTGCGCAACAGCATCGCGATGGTCATCGGCCCCACCCCTCCGGGCACCGGCGTGATCTTCGAGGCCACTTCCACGGCGCTGGCAAAGTGCACGTCGCCGCAGAGACGGCTGCCCTTGGCCTTCGTGGCGTCGGGCACGCTGTTCATGCCCACGTCGATCACCACGGCACCCGGCTTGATCATGTCGCCGGTGATCATCTCCGCACGGCCGATGGCGGCAATGAGAATGTCCGCGCGACGCGTGTGCGCGGCGAGATCCTTCGTGCGGCTGTGACACACCGTCACCGTGGCATCACCGCCGGCGCGCCCCTGCACCAGCAGCGCGGCCATGGGCTTGCCCACGATGTTGCTGCGGCCCACCACCACCGCTTCCGCGCCACGCGTGTCGACGCCGCTCCGCAGCAGCAGTTCGATGACACCGGCCGGTGTGCACGACACGAACCCATCGGTGTGCCCGATGAGCAGCTTGCCGACGTTTTCGGGGTGGAAACCGTCGACGTCCTTGTCGGGACGGATGTGCCGGATGACGGTATCGGGATCGATATGCCGGGGCAGCGGCATCTGCACGAGAATGCCGTGCACCGTGTCGTCGGCGTTGAGTTGCTCCACGAGGGCCAGCAATTCCGCCTGCGTGGTGCTGGCCGGCAACCGGATGGTGCCACCGTTCATGCCGGCCGCCACCGACGCCTTCTCCTTGGCGCCCACGTACGTGGCGCTCGCCGGATCGTCGCCGACCAGCACCACCGTGAGTCCCGGCACCACACCGCGGGCTGTCAGCACAGCCACGTCCCGCGCGATCTCGGCGCGGATGTCCGCGGCAATCGCTTTTCCGTCGATCAGTTCAGCGCGCAAAATCCACCGCTCGGCTTTCTCGGATGACCACGACCTTGATCTGGCCGGGATACTGCAGTTCGGACTCGATGCGCCGCGCGATCTCTTCCGAGAGCGCCGCCATGCGCGCGTCGTCCACCTGTTCGGGAGTCACCACCACACGCACTTCGCGTCCCGCCTGAATCGCGAACACGCGCTCGACGCCGCGATAACTCGACGCGATGCGTTCCAGCCCTTCCAGACGCTTCACGTAGGTCTCGAACGCCTCACGGCGGGCACCGGGGCGCGAGCCGGAAATACCGTCGGCCGCCTGCACCAGCACCGACACCTCACTTTCGTGCGGCACATCGTCGTGATGCGCGGCGATGCAATTGACCACCAACGGATTCTCCCCGTACTTGGTGGCCACTTCGACGCCCAGTTGCACGTGCGTGCCTTCGTGCTCGTGCGTGAGCACCTTGCCGATGTCGTGCAGCAGCGCGCCGCGCTTGGCGAGCGCGACATCGAGTCCCAGTTCGGCCGCCATCATGCCTGCCAGCCACGCCACTTCCTTGCTGTGCGCGAGGATGTTCTGGCCATAGCTGGTGCGCCACTTCATGCGACCGATGAGCTTGATCAGCTCCGGATGCAGGCCGGTGATGCCCACTTCGTACGCGGCCTGCTCGCCCGTTTCCACGATCGCGACTTCGACTTCGCGACGCGCCTTGGCCACGACTTCCTCGATGCGGCCCGGATGGATCCGACCGTCACTCACCAGTTTTTCGAGCGCCAGGCGGGCCGTTTCGCGGCGCACCGGATCGAAACACGAGACGACCACCGTGTCCGGCGTGTCGTCGATGATGACATCGACACCCGTGGCCAGTTCGAACGCGCGGATGTTGCGCCCTTCGCGGCCGATGATGCGGCCCTTCATTTCGTCGTTGGGGAGCGAGACCGCCGACACCGTGGTTTCGGCGGTGGTCTCCGCGGCCACGCGTTGCACGGCCAGGGCCACGATCTTGCGGGCCTCCCGGTCGGCATTCCGCTTGGCCGATTCACGGATCTCGCGCAGCCGGCTGGCGGCATCGGCCAGCGCTTCGTCTTCGAGGCGACGTACGAGCTCGGCTTTGGCCTGATCGGCGCTCAACCCGGCAATCTGCTCGAGCTTGCGGCGCTCTTCCAGGACCATGCGGTCGAGCTCCTGGGTGCGAGACGAAACACCCTCCTCGCGGCCGGCCAGGTCGCGATTGCGGCGCTGGACCTCCTGCTCGCGTCCCTCCACCCCTTCACGTGCCCGATCGAGCTGGGCTTCACGCTCCAGCACCCGCTTCTCTTCTTTCTCGACCTCGATCCGGCGCTGACGGAATTCCTGCTCATGGACCTCCCGCAGTTGCAGGATTTCTTCCTTGCCGGCGACCACGGCGCCTTTCCGCAGCGTGTCCGCTTCCCGGCGGGCCTCGTCGAGGATGCGTTCGGCGGTCTGTTCCGCCGTGGCCTTGGCCCGCTGCTGTTCTGCGACCTCATCCTGGCGTCCGGAGCGTCGTCCGAACACAAAGGCGATCACAGCCGCAACCACGCCCAGCGCGCCTGTCAGCGCGGCCAGGGAAAGTTCTCCCATGAGGATCTATGCTCCACCGCGCGCGAACGCGGGTCCGGATTCGTGAACTGTCGGATCTATGCGAAACGCCGAAAAGCCGGCGGCCCACGCGAATTGCCCCTGGCTTCCAGATGACGCTCAGGGGCAATACGCGAATCCGCGGCTTCCAACGGCTGATATTGAGAACGTACGGATCCACGGGGTGCACCGCAACGGTTTCGCCCCTCGGAGCGCCACCGGGATGCCGCCGGCCGCCGGCGGGCAGCCGTCACGGCCCGAACCGTCAGGCAGGCCGGCCCGTCAGGCGGCGCCCTGGTCCTCGCCGCGCTTGGCCGGGGGCAGCAGCGGCCGGATGTCGGCCGCGAGCTGCCGGAGATCGGCCGTCAGCGCCTCGCTGGCGCCGCGCTCCTTGAAGAGCTCGTCGGTGATCTGCAGCGCGGCCAGAATGGCGGCCTTCTGCGTTTCCATCGTGGACGCCCCGGCGAGAATCGCCCGGATGGTCCGGTCCACGTGCTCGGCCACGGCCTTGGTGTGTTCGGGCGACGCCTCGGTTCTCAGGGAGTAGTCGTCCCCGAGAATGCGCACCTTCACCAGCGCCCGTTGGTCCATCACCGTTCCACCCCCTGGCCCACCTGCTGACGGAGGAAGCGCACCCGCTCACCCAACTGCGCGGTACGATCGCGGGCATCGGTGAGACGGGCCCGCAACTGCGCGTTCTCACGAGCCAGCTCCTGATCGATGCCTTCGGGCGTGGAACGCGCCGCCACTTCCTCATAGGCGGACTGCACCCGCCCCAGTTCGGAGCGGGCCGCCTCGAGCTCTTTCTGGAGACGATCGGCCTCGGCCCGTGAACTGTCGCGCGCCGAACGCAGGGCCTCCGCCTGGCCACGCAGCTCCTGCAATGCCCCCGTGGCCGTGCCGATCTGCTGCTCCAATTCACGTGTCCGCTGTTCCGACGACAGCGCGCGCCGACGATAGGTGGCCAACTGATCGCTCAGATTGCGCACCAGCGTGTCGAGTTCCCGGAAGGCAGCAACGTCAGGACGCACGTGGACGGATACCCAGTTCCTTGTCGAGGATGTCGAGCAGACGGGCCCGACGGCCCTCCAGCTCCTTGTCCCGGAGCGTGCGCTCCGGATGACGCCACGTCAACCGCCAGGCGAGGCTGCGTGTGCCCTCCGGCACACCCGCTCCGCGGAATTCGTCGAAGAGCTGCACCTGCTCCAGCAACTCGCCGCCCGCGCGCCGCAATGCGGCATCCACCGTCTCCGCCGACACGCCGTCCGGCACGAGCAACGCCAGATCGAACTCCGCCGCCGGTTGCGTGGGCAGCGGCACAAACCGCACCGCGCGCGTGGCGCCCGATTCCCGCTCGGCGGGCCCATGCGCATGCTGACCGGCCGGCGCCACGTCGTCCGACGACATCACGCCCAGCGTGAGTTCCACGCCCCAGGCTTCCGATGCCCACACGGGGCGATCGAGCGTCACGGCGTGCGCCGCACCCACCACGCCGAGTCCTTCCACGTGGATGTGCCATCCCAGCATGCCTTCCATGGGTGGCAGGGTGGCCGGGCGTCCCGGAAACGCCGCCGCGGCAATGCGCAGCGCCAGCTCCTTGGCATCCCAGGCGTCGTATGCCGGCGGCGTGGGTTCGGTGAAGTGCGCCGGCCGCCGAGCGCCCATGAGCAGCGCCCCCACGCGCGTCTCTTCGAGGGGCAGTCGACCGTCACGCGGGGTGAAGACGTCACCGATCTCGAAGAGCCGCAGATTGCCCTGCATGCGCGACAGATTGTATTCCGCGCGGCGCGCCAGCGTATCGAGCACCGACGCGCGCAGGAACGGTTCGTCTTCCGCCAGCGGATTGCGCACCCGCGGGGTGCGCTCGTCGCCGGTGGACGTGAACGGCATCGGACGTGCTTCCGCCATGCCGACGCCCACCAGCAGATCGCGCACCCGACGCGCGGCGAGATGCAGCGGATGGTCCGGCGCGTTGCCCGCGCGGAACGGCCGCAGTTCATCGGGCAGCGCATCGAAGCCCACGAGGCGCGCAACTTCCTCGATCAGATCGACTTCGAGGCCCAGGTCATGTCGCCAGCCGGGCGCGTGCACGACCAGTTCTTCGTCACGCCGATCGACGGTGCACCCCAGCGATTCGAGACGACGCACGATTTCCGAAGTGGGCACCTCGATCCCCAACAGACGCGTCACGCGGGCCGGGCGCAGCGTCACCGGCTCCCGCGCCGACACCGGCTCTCCCACGATCAGCACTTCGCGCACCGTGCCACCGGCCACCTGTGCGATGAGCGATGCCGCCACGCGTGCCACCGCTTCCGCATCCTGCGCATCGACACCACGCTCGAGGCGGTAGCTGGCATCGGTGGAGAGACCCACCGCGCGCCGCACGCGCCGCACGAAACGCGGCTCGAAGACGGCCAGTTCCAGCAGCACGTCGGTGGTGGCGGTGGTGACTTCGGTTTCGAGCCCACCCATCACGCCCGCGAGGCCGATGGGACGCGCGCCGTCGCAGATCACCGTCGTACCGGGCGCGATGGCGCGTGTCGTGCCATCGAGCGTCACCAGCGACGGTTCGTCCGCGCGCGTGCCACGCACGGTGATGGTGCGATCCTGCAGCGTGGCCAGATCGTACGCGTGCACGGGATGACCGAGGCCATGCAACACGTAGTTGGTGGCATCGACCACGTTGCTGATGCTGCGCTGTCCGATGCTGGCCAGCCGCTGCCGCAGCCACTCGGGGCTCTCCGTCACCTGCACGCCGGTGATCACCACGCCCACGAAGCGCGGACAGCTCACGGCATCGTCCACCACGATCGTGGCATGCGTGCCACGGGCCGTGGTCTTGCCTTCGATGGCCAGCACGTCAGACACCGGCGCGGTGAGATCGGCCGGAATGAGCGACAGCGGCGCGCCGGTGATGGCCGCGACTTCGCGGGCGACGCCCAGATGCGACAACAGATCGGGGCGATTGGGCAACACATCGAGATCGAGGCGCGCATCGGCCACCTTGATGACCTCGAGCAGCGGTGTGCCCGGTGGCACGTCGGTGTCGAGCGCGAGAATACCGTTGTGTTCTTCGCCGAGTCCCAGCTCACGGGCGGAGCAGAGCATGCCGTTGGAGGTCTCTCCACGGATCTTGCGCTTCTCGATACGCAGTCCGCCCGGCATCAGCGTGCCGGTGCGGGCAAAGGGATACTTCGTGCCCGCCACCACGTTCGGCGCACCGCAGACGACGTCCAGCAGTTCCCCACTGCCATCGTCGACCTTGGTGACCCAGAGATGATCCGAATTCGGATGTCGTCCCGCCTCGACCACCCGCACCACCACGAAGGATGCGAGTTCGGCACCCAGCATCTCGATGCCATCGAGGGTGACACAATGGCGACTCAGCGCTTCACCCACTTCCTGGGCGCTCAGCGTATGCGGAACGAACTGTCTGATCCACTCATGCGAAACGATCATCGCGCGAACTGCTCCAGGAAACGGACGTCGGAATCGTAGAGAACACGGATGTCGTTGATGCCATAGCGCGACATCGCGATGCGGGCCGGCCCCATGCCGAAGGCCCAGCCGGTGTACTTCTCGCTGTCGAGTCCCGCCGCTTCGATCACGTTGGGGTGCACCATGCCGCAGCCGAGGATCTCCACCCAGCGCAGGCCCTTGCCATCGCCGAGATCGACTTCGACGTCCATCTGCGCGCCGGGTTCGACGAAGGGGAAGTACGAAGGCCCGAAGCGCACGCGGCGTGTGGCGCCGTAGAAACGGCGCGCGAACTCCGCCAGCGTGGCTTTGAGATCGACGAAGCTCACGCCTTCGTCCACGGCGAGCCCTTCGAGCTGCATGAACGCCGGCGCATGCGTGGCGTCGAAGAAATCGCGGCGATACACCTGTCCCGGCGCCAGCACCCGCACCGGCGGCGCGAACTGCTGCAGCGTGCGCACCTGCACGGGCGACGTGTGGGTGCGCAGCAGTGTGTCCTCGCCGAGATAGAGCGTATCGTGCAGCTCCATCGCCGGATGATCGGGCGGGAAGTTGAGCGCACCGAAGTTGTACCACTCCGTTTCCGCTTCCGGCCCGAGGGCCACGGTGAATCCGAGTTCGCGGAAGATCTCGCAGATCTCGTCGATGACGAGCGTGACCGGATGCAGCGATCCGCGCCACTGGCCGCGCGGCGGCATGGTGGCGTCGAACGTGGCTGCCCCACTCGCGGCCGACTGGCGCTGCGCGAAGGCGTCGAGCGCGTTCTGGATGCGCTGCTTGAGCGTGTTGAACGCCCCGCCGGCGGCCCGACGGTCATCGGCCGGCAGCGTGCGCAGCGCACCCTGCAACGACGCGAGGCGGTCGTCCTTGAGCGCGTTGAGCTGCCCCTTGGCGACATCGAGGCGCGTGGCGGCGTCCAGCCCGGCGAGGAGTGCGTGACACTCCTCTGCCAGCGCGTCGGCCTGCGCGAGATACTCGGAGAGGTTCACAGGAAATTCGGAGACGGGAGCACGAAGGGCCGGCATCTGTCGATACCGGCCCTCACAACTTAACCAGACACACACCCGATCACCGGGACCGTCGAACTACCGTCGTACGGCGTCCCGGCGCGCGTGTGGAAACGCGATCAGGAGCAACCTCAGGCAGCGACCGTCTTGGCGTCGAGCGCCTGCTTGGCCTGGGCCGCGATGGCCGCGAAGGCCTCGGGCTCACGCACCGCGAGATCGGCAAGCACCTTGCGATCGATCTCGAGACCGGCGGCATGGAGGCCGTTGATGAACGCGCTGTACGAGAGATCGTTCAGGCGGGCCGCGGCGTTGATACGCACGATCCAGAGGCGGCGGAAGTCGCGCTTCTTGGCCTTGCGGTCGCGGTAGGCATAGCGCCAGCCGCGCTCGACGGTTTCCTTGGCAGCCTTCCAGAGCTTGGAGCGTCCGCCAAAGGCACCCTTGGCGTGCTTGAGGATCTGCTTCTTGCGCTTGAGACGAACGACGTTGGACTTGACGCGTGGCATAGTGGGAGTTCCTCAGGCCAGGATGAGACGCTTGATACGCTTCGCTTCGCCGTTGGTCTCGACGATGGCGGGGCGGCGGAGATTACGCTTCCGCTTGGCGTCCTTCTTGGTCAGGATGTGACTCTTGTACGCCTTCAGGCGCCGCACCTTCCCCGATCCCGTCACGGAGAAGCGCTTCTTGGCGCCGCTGTGGGTCTTCATCTTCGGCATGATTCGCTCATGGCTCTGGTCAACCGCCCCGAGGTGAGGCGGCCCTGCATCGATCACGCGCCGATCAACGGTGGTTCAACCGCGGATCACTTCGGCGCGAGGATCATCGTCATCGATTTTCCTTCCATCGCGGGTGCGCTTTCGACCTTCGAGAGGTCAGCCAGCTCCTGGGCGACCCGATCGACCACCTGTTTCCCGAGTTCGGGATGGGCGATCTGTCGGCCCCGGAACATCAGCGTCACCTTCACCTTGTTGCCCTCTTCGAGGAAACGCCGGGCGTGCCGCGTCTTCGTCTCGAAGTCGTGATCGTCGATCCCGGGACGGTACTTGACCTCCTTGAGATGGATCACGTGCTGCTTCTTCTTCGCGAGTCGCGCCTGCTTGGCCTGTTCGAACTTGAACTTGCCGAAGTCCATGATGCGAACCACGGGAGGCCGAGCCGCCGCCGCCACTTCCACGAGATCGAGGCCCAGCTCCTGCGCCATGGACAATGCCGCGTCCACTTCGAGGATGCCGAGCTGACTGCCGTCGGCGCCAATCACGCGAACGGGGCTGATCCGGATCTGCCGGTTCACCCGTGGCGGACGCTTCGTCGAATCCTGAATAGTGCGTACTCCGGTGGAAGAAACAGAAAACGCGGACCCCTGTGTGGAATCCGCGTCGTGAACGATCGCCGCCACTCACCACGGATAGACGCATGGCGAGGGAGCACGTTTCGATGGACTCCAGCAGCACACCTCGCGAGCGAACGCGCCATGAAGGAGCGAACGCGACATGAGGGCCGAAGGGTGGGCGGGGCGTCGCTGCCCCGCCACTTCTCGATTGTCCCGGGCTCTGCGACCCGGCGGCGGATAGAACCTGAAACAGCATCAGGTTAACCCGTAACAGCATAATTCTATGCGGGGAACCGCTGGGGTCAACCCCGGTCCGCCAGCGCGTACGCCTTGCCGTCGTGCGCCAGCCGGCCGAAACCCACGTGGGCGTCGTGCTCGAAGATGAGGAGCCAGTCCTCGCGCAGCGCCTCGCCCAGCAGCGCCCGTTTGGACTCCAGCGTCACCAGCGGCTCCACGTCGTACCCCATGATCCACGGCAGCGCGAGGTGATGGCTGGTGGGCACCACGTCCCCCAGAAAACAGGCCGTCTCCCCGCCCGACCGCAGAATGACACTCTGGTGGTGCGGTGTGTGGCCGGGTGTGGGGCGGACGGTGATGCCCGACACGATCTCCCGCTCGCCTTCGATCACGTCGAAGCGGTCACTGGCCACGATGGGCGCCCAGTTGGGCGGAAAATAGCTGGCCGCCGTGCGTTCGTTCGTGTGTTCGGCGTACGCCTTCTCGCCGGCCTGCACGAGGTAGCGCGCGTTCGGAAAGGTGGGCAGCACCTCGCCGGAGGGGGTGCGCCAGGTGTTGCCGCCGGCGTGATCGAAGTGCAGATGCGTATTGATCACCAGCGACACCTCCTCGGGCGTGAAGCCCGCCGCCCGGATCCCGTCCTCGAGCGCGGTCCGCCCCTCGGCACCGGCGTTCTCGATGCCGTAGATGTCGTGGAACTTCTGCGTCTCCTTGTTGCCGGAACCGGTGTCCAGCAGGACGAGGCCGTCCTCGTGCTCGATGAGCAGACAGCGCATGCCCATGGGGATGCGATTCTTCTCGTCCGCCGCCAGCCGCCGTGACCAGAGGGTCTTGGGCACGACGCCGAACATCGCGCCACCGTCGAGTTGCTGGCCGCCGGCCTGGATGGCATGAATGCGCCAGCGGCCCAGCGTGCGCGTATCGAGCAGGGGATGCGGAAAACTCACGCGATATCGTCCTCGGTGACAGGAAGTGGGAAAGCGCGGCGACGGCGATCGGCCGCCCGTTGCGGACGTCGACCCACGGGACCGTCCACGAAAGCCTGCAATGCGCTCCACGTCTCAACGCCGGCGTCGGCCGCGATGTTGAGCATGCGGCAGAGCGCGTGCGCCGTGGCCACCGCATCGCCGGCCGCCCGGTGACGCGCGCCGATCTCGATACCAAAATGCCGGGAGACATGGTCGAGCGAGCGCCGCGAAAACTGCGGCAGCGCGGCCCGTGCGAGACGCACCGTGCAGAGCCGCGGTCCGGACAGCTCCTGCCCACTGCTCCGGCGCACCTCTTCACTCACGAAACGCCAGTCGAACGCGGCGTTGTGTGCCACGAACACCGATCCCCGCAGGCGTTCGAGCACATCGGGCACGACCTGCCGGAACGTGGGCTGATCGCGCACCATCTCCCACGAGATCTGCGTGAGTGCCGTGATGAACGGTGGAATCGGCCGTTCGGGGTTCACGAGCTGGGAGTAGACCTCGCCCACCTGCCCCCGCTCCACCCGCACGATGGCGATTTCGGTGATGCGGTCCCCGCCCGACGCGCGGGTGCCGGTGGTTTCCACGTCGACCACGGAGAACGACAGATCGAGAAGCCGCGGTCCGGCGGTGTGAGGCTCCCCGTCCCGCGGTCGGACTGCCGTGCCTGCGTCTCCGCTGACTCCGGCATGATCCGCGGTTCCGGCCGTCAGAGTCCAGTGTCCCGTGGGCAACCGCCTGAACTCGGGATGACTGCCGAGCAGTGCGACGGCCATGCGTTCGGCGGCGTCGGCCTGCAGGCGGTCCACCTGGCAGACCTCGCGCATGAGCGTGACGGCATCGAGCGGTCCGCTGGCCAGCCGGCGGGCCGCGCGGGCGGAGAGCGTGGTGGGCCGGGGGGAGACCGATGTACCAATCACGTCTGGAAAGTAGTGGACGGGTGGGAAAGCCGCTGGTGAAACGGAGCGCGTCTGTCTAGCTTTGTGAAGATTTTCACAAGCACCAAGAGCGCCCGTGAAACGCATCGCCGACTCCACCGTCCGCCGCCTGTCGATGTATCTCCGCTATCTGGAGGATCTCGATACGCGTGGACAGCAGACCGCTTCCAGCGACGAACTCGCGCACCTGTGCGGGACGACCCCGGCCCAGGTCCGCAAGGATCTCTCCTTTTTCGGCTCGTTCGGAAAACGCGGGCTCGGCTACCCCGTGCATGAGTTGACGGCCCATCTGCGGGAAATTCTCGGCCTGCAGCGGGAGTGGAAGGTCATCATCGTGGGCGCCGGCAAGATCGGCGCGGCGCTGGCCAACTATCGCGGGTTCCGCCAGCGCGGGTTCACGGTGGTGGGGGTGTACGATCACGACCCCGACAAGGTGGGCAAGGCCTGGGGCGATGCGACCATCCGCTCGATGGACGACCTGGCGCAGGATATCCGCCGGGAAGAGGCCCCGATCGCGGTGCTGGCCATTCCGGCCGAGAACGCGCAGGCGGTGGTGGATCAGATCGTGGCTGCCGGTATCCGCGCGATCCTCAACTTCGCGCCGGCGCAGATCTCGGTGCCGCCCCATGTGTCGCTCAAGTCGGTGAACATGGCGATGGAGCTGGAAGGTCTGTCGTTCGCGCTCACGAACGCGGGGTTGCTGGATCAGGGGGCGGCGTAACAGCAACAGCAAACTGCTTTGCCGCGGATGGGGCGGAAACAGCACGGATAACTACGAAAAAACTTGTTGTTGATCCGTGTTGTTTCCGCCCCATCCGCTCAATCCGCGGCAGGTTGTTGCTGTTGGGTTTGCAGCGCCCGCACCAGCCTCGCAAAGTCCGCCGGGGTCAGCGTCTCGGGCCGGGCCTCGGGCGAGAGTCCACACGCCGCCACGACGGCCCCTGCCCGTTCGGCATCGAGCGACGCGACAGTCCGCACTACACGCACGAGTTGTTTGCGCCGCAGGCCGAAAGCCGCGAGCACGAAACTGCGATAGCGGGCTTCGAGTTCCGGTTCGATCACGGCCTGTTCACGCGGGGTGATGCGCACCACGGCCGAGTCCACGGCCGGCGGCGGATTGAACGCACCGGGCGGCACCTTTCGCAGGAACTCCACGTTCACCACGGCCTGCAGATTGACGCTCAGCGCCCCGTAGGTCTTGTCGCCTGGCGGCGCAGCCATGCGATCGGCCACCTCTTTCTGCACGAGGTACACGGCACAGTCAGGCCGAGGCAGCGCCAACGCGTGGAAGATGATCGGCGTGGTGATGTAATACGGCACATTGCCCGCCAGCACATACGGCCCGCCCGCCAGATCGGCCAGCACGGTCTGCAGCACATCCGCTTCCACGATCTCCACCTGCGACCGGCCGGCATGCCGGCTGGCATACCGCGTCCGCAGATGTGCCGCGAGATCCCGGTCGATCTCCACCGCCACGACCCGCTCGGCACGTTCCACGAGCAGATCCGTCAACGCACCGCGTCCGGGGCCGATCTCCACTACGGTGCGTCCCCGCAGATCGCCCAGGGCGTCGGCGATGCTCTCGAGGACACGACCATCCTTGAGGAAGTGCTGCCCGAACCGTTTGCGCGGCGCCGGCAACGCGCCCGGGCGCGCCGGCGATGATGCACGCGATGGACGTTTCATGTCGTGCCCTCCGTGCTGCCAATGCTCATGGCCGGTCCACCACGACCACCGTGCAATCGTCGCGCAGCGGTGTCCGTTCGATGTGTGCGTTCATGCGATCGTAGATGCCATCGAGAATGGCCGCGGGCGTCTGCCCCGCGTTCATCGACGCCAGCAGATCCAGCACCGCGGGTTCACCGAGACGGCGTCCCGCCGCATCACGGGCGTCCACGAGACCATCGGTGAAGAACACCAGACGATCGCCCGGACGCCAGCTCATCACACATTCCTCGAGCCCCTGATCGCTGAACCCGATGGGCGGCGCGACTGCTCCCAGACGCACCGTCTGTCCATCGGCGGACAACTTGAAGGCATGCGGATGTCCCGCGTTGGCGAAACGCACTTCATGTGCGCGGCTGTCGATCACGGCATAGCAGATGCTGATCGACATCTCGGTGGACATGAGTTCCTCGCGCAGGGAGCGCTGCACGGCCTCGATGGCGATGGACGGATCGAACGCGGCCTGCACATGAATGGCCGCCGCGCTGAGTGCGAGTGCCATCACCAGCGCCGACTGATATCCGTGCCCCGACACATCGCCGATCAGCACCCCGGTACGATCGCGGTCGAGACGGGCAAGCAGGTAGAAGTCTCCACCCACCAGCTCCGCCGGCACGACGCGGGCGGCGGCCCGTGCTTCCGGCTGCACCACGGCGGGATTGGGCAGCAGCTTGAGCTGCAGTTCGTGCGCCAGCCGCATCTCGCGCGCGAGTTGCTGACGTTCCACGGCCGCGCGCACCAGCGACGCGTTGTGCATCGCCACACCCACCTGCGTGCCGATGGCCACCGCCAGCTTGCGATCGCCGCCCGAAAACGGCGAACCACCCGGTCGACCCGCGAGCACCAGCACTCCCATCGGCACCGCCACGCCATCGGCGCCGCGTCGCGTGGGCACGGCAAACGTGCCCGTGATGCCCAGTCCCGTACTCGGCCGCGTGATCGCCACCGCCATGAGCGGCGCTCCACCCGCTGCCAACACGGGATCGGCCAGCGATGCCGCGCTGCCGTCCTCCGTGCATGCGCTGCCGGCATGATAGGCCCGCACGGCGATATGCGAGGCCTGCTCCAGCGACACCGCCTCGTAGTGTTCCGACGGCAGACCGAGCGTGGCCACGGGCGTCAGGGTGCCGTGGGCACGATTGGTCTGCAGAAACACCGCGCGTCGCGCGCCCAGCGTGGCCGCGAGTTCCGCGAGCAGCGTGTCGGCGACGCTCTCCACCGACGTGGTGCCACCCAACAGTTCACCGATCGCGTACAGGAGATTGATCTCTTCGTAGCGTTCGGCCAGTTCACGGGTGGCGCCATCACGTTCCCGCGTGATGCGGCGCACGAGCGGCAGCAGCCGTCCCAGCAATCGGTCGGCGTCGACCGCGGCGGAGGCCGCGGAGGCCATGGCAGACGTCATGGCCTCCGCCGCATCGTCCGCGTCCACCGATTCCACGAACAGCCAACCCACACTCTCGCCCGTGTTCACGAGCTGTGCGTGCAGCCCATGCGAACGGGCCCAGGCCACCACGTCCCAGGCCTGGGCGCAGGAGGCGGTGCGTTCGGCGAACACCTCGGAAGACGCGCCGAGCAGGGTCGGTGCGACGGAACCCTCGCGTCTCTCCCAGATGGCCGCCTGGCGCCCGGTGGCCTCGAGAAACGCGGCCAGAAGGGCGGCGACCTCGTTCATGCGCGATACAGGACGAGGCGGAGACGATGCCCGCTCCGGCCGTCGAGTCGGGCGTTCTCGATGTGGTCCATCAGATTCCGCATCAGGAACACCCCACGCCCGTTTTCGCGCTCGAACCAGTCGGCCTCGTCGGGCGATTGCTGCAGTTGCTGCAGATCGAATCCCTCGCCCTCGTCACACACCTCCACGACGAGTCGCTGCTCGTCCACTTCCACCGTGACCTCGACGTGTCGCGAGGCATCACAGGCGTTGCCGCGCAGAATGGCATTGGCCACCGCTTCGGTCACCGCCACCGGCACGTTGAGCCGACATTGTTTCGACGAAAACCCCGCATCGCGGCAGAGGCCCACGATATCCTCCACCACCGGCTGGATGACCGTGAGCTCCGACGAGAGCACCCAGCAGCGCGAGGTGGACATCAGCGCGTCATCCAGGACGTCATTCAGCGCGAGGCGAGCGCGTCGGCCCGTGAGGCAAACAGCGGGAACAGCGCATCCAGACGCGTCAGCTCGAACAACGTGCGCAGTTCGTCGCTCAACCCCACCAGTCGCAGATCGCCGCCCACATCCCGCAACCGGCGGTTGAGCGACACCAGCGCGCCCAGTCCGGAGCTGTCGATGTAGCCGGTGCGTGTGAAGTCGACGATCACCAACCGCACGCCCTGCTCCATCGCATCGAGAATCGCCTGTTTGAACTCCTGGCGATTGGTCACGACAAGTTGGCCATCGACCGCCACCGTCAGGACGTCGTCTGCGCGGTCCAGTGTGAAGCTCATCTCGTGCTCACGAAGCAGGGGAAGTCGGGCGGAACCCGGGAGAAACTGCGGCGGACATCAGGCGCCGGCGTCACCAGCCTGGAGAGCGGTGACAGCCGCAACATGAACAATGTCGTCAGCCGTCGCCCCCCGGGACAAGTCACTGCACGGACGGGCCAGCCCCTGCAGGATGGGGCCGATGGCGATGCCCCCGGCGAGACGCTGGGTGAGCTTGTAGGCGATGTTCCCGGCGTCGAGCGACGGGAACACCAGCACGTTGGCCACACCACCCGCGGCCTCGCCCGGCGCCTTCCGGCGCGCGATGTCCGTGACCAGTGCCGCGTCGGCCTGCAGCTCACCCGACACCACCAGCGACGGCGCGGCCTGCCGCACCAGTGCCACGGCCTCCCGCACCTTGCTCACCGACGGGCCGTCGGCACTGCCCATGGTGCTGTACGACAGGAAGGCCACGCGTGGTTCGTCCCCCACGATGCGTCGGCGATCGGCCGCAGCCGCCAGCGCGATGTCGGCGAGCTGACGTGCCGTCGGATCGGGGATGACGGCGCAGTCGGTATACGTCAGCACCTCGCCTTCCCCGCTCCGGAACGGTGGCACGATCAGGTAGAACGACGACGACACGTTGCGCACCCCACTCGCCGCGCCGATGGTCCAGATGGCCGCGCGCAGGACATCGGCCGTGGTGTGCACCGCACCGGCCACGCAGCCATCGACCTCGCCCAGCGCCACCAGCGAATCGGCGAAGTACAGCGGATCGCGCGCCAGACGTTCGGCGTCTTCCCGCATCAGTCCCTTGTCGCCGCGCCGCGCCAACAGGTGCGCCACGATCCGATCGTGACGCGGATCGGTGAGCGGATCGAGCACCATCCCCGAGGCGGGCGTGACCCCCGTGGGCGCATCGCTGCGCCTGACCAGCACGGGGACCACCGATTGCCGCTTCTGCAGCGCGATCACCGCCTGCACCGTGCGGATGTCGGTGGCCTCGGGAAAAAGAATCGTGCGTGGCGTGGCCCTGGCGCGTGCATGCAGCGATTCCAGGAACGCCGCCGCCGCGGCCGAAGCGCCGCGCTCTGTTCCGCTCACGCTCCCACTCACGCCGCACCCCCGCGGCCATCGGTACCTGGCGCGGTCGGGAATTTCTCCGCCAAGGCCGCGGTCACGACCGGGTGCACCAGCTCCGAGACATCGCCGTGGAACCGTGCCACTTCACGCACCATGCTCGAGCTGATGAACGTCGTGTCCAGCGACGGCGTCATGAACACCGTCTCCAGTTCGGGACGCAGATGACGATTCATCAGCGCGATCTGGAATTCATACTCGAAATCGCTCACCGCGCGCAGACCGCGCACATTCACGCGGGCACCGGTCTCCCGGGCGAAGTCCACGAGCAATCCGCTGAAGGCCCGCACCTCGATCCGCGGATCGTCACCCACGACCTGCTGCACGAATCCGATGCGCTCTTCCACGGAAAACAGCGGCTGCTTGGCGATGTTGTTGGCCACGGCCACGATCAGGCGATCGGCGAACGTCAGCGTGCGCCGGATGAGATCTTCGTGCCCACGCGTGATGGGATCGAACGAGCCCGCATAGAGAGCGAGCAGCGGCGTACGGTCGGTGGCGCCGGCCACCGGCGTTCCAGCCACGGGCGTTCCGGACGAGGGAGAGTCGGACGACATCACGGAGAAGCGCGAAAGAAGGTCAGTGCGGTGGACCCGTATCGCCGGGTTTCACCGATCGCCGGCATGGCGAGTGTCGACGAATGTTCCACCGCGAATACCGCCGCGAAAGGGACGGCGATCCAGTGTTCCACCAGGAGACGGGCGGTGTCGGCCGCGTACGGGGGATCGGCAAAGGCCACATCGTAGCGCCCGGCCGGCAGTCCGCTCACGAAACGCACGGCGTCATCACGATGCACCCGCGCGCCCGGAGGATTGCCCAGAGCTTCGAGGTTCTGCTGCAGCACCCGCAACACCCGGGGGGATTGCTCCACGAAATCGCACTCGGCGGCACCGCGCGACAGCGCTTCCAGCCCCAGCGCTCCGCTGCCCGCGCAGAGATCGAGCACCCGGGCATCGGGCAGCAGTGGATGCACGATGCTCATCCAGGCCTCGCGTACGCGGTCGCCCGTGGGCCGCACCGCATCTCCCGGCGGCGCGCTGATACGCCGCCCTTTCCAGCGTCCGGCGATGATGCGCACGCTCAGCCTCCCGATGCCGGCATCACGCCCGGCCTGACGTCGGCCAGCCGGAGCTGCAGACGGGACACACCGCGGTATTCGTCGCGCTCGAGGCGGAACGCGAGATCGTAACTGGCCGTGACATCGAGACGCGGTGTGCGTGCGGCCAACCCCCAGCCGATGCCCTCGAGCGTCCCCGTACCGGTGTCGACACTGACACGCAGCCCGTCGGTGCCCACCCGGCGCGACGGCGCCGCCAGCCGCACGCCATCGGCGCGAAAGGTGGGCGCGGGATTGCCGATCCCGAAGGGTTCGAAATGGCGGACGAGCTTCTCGAGTTCCTCACCCACGACATCGATGGGCACTTCGAGATCGACCCGCAATTCGGGAACGAGATCGTCTGCCGTCAGCCGCTCACGCGCCACGGCGTCGAACCGTTCCACGAAAGCCGGCAGCATCGCCGCGTCCATCGTGAGCCCCGCGGCGGCCCGATGGCCGCCGTAGCGCTGAAAAAGATCAGCACACGCACCCAGTCCACCATGCAGATCGAACGCACCGATGGAACGCCCCGACCCTTTGCCGATGCCATCGCCCACCGCCACGAGCACCGTCGGCCGCGCCGTGTATTCGACGATGCGCGACGCCACGATGCCGATGACGCCGGCATGCCACCCCTCGCGGGCCAGCACGAATCCCACGCGGTCGCGCATGTCGGGCGCTTCCACCTGCCGCATCGCGTCGTCGAGCACCTGACGGTCGAGTTCCTGCCGGGCCCGATTGAGTTCCTCGAGCTCACGTGCGATGACATTGGCTTCGTCTTCCCGTTCCGCGAGCAGCAGTTGCAGCCCCAGTCGCGCCTCGGCGATGCGACCGGCCGCATTGAGACGCGGCGCCAGCACGAAACCCACGCGCCCCGCCGTGAGCGGTTTGGCATCGAGTCCCGATGACCGGATCAATGCGCGGAGACCCGGATGGGTGGTCTCGGCCAGCAACTTGAGACCGTACCGCACGAACACCCGGTTCTCTCCGCGCAGCGGCGCCACGTCGGCAATGGTGGCCAGCGCGACGAGATCGAGCTGCCGATGCGCGATGTTGGGCGACACGCCGAACACGTCGCACAAGCCCAGTGCCAGCTTGTAGGCCACGCCCACGGCGGCGAGATCCTTGTCCTGTGACTGGCACGACGGATGCCGGGGATTGCAGACGGCAAACGCCGGTGGCATGCCATGACCCGGCAGATGGTGATCGGTGACGATCACATCGATGCCCGCCTGCATCAGTTCGGCGACCGCGGTGTGCGCACTCGTGCCGCAGTCGCAGGTGATCACCAACCGCGCGCCGGCCTCACGCGCCGCACGCACGCCGGCGGGACCGAGGTCGTACCCATCGGTGAGCCGATTGGGCACGAATGGCACGACATGCCGGGCCCCCAGATCCCGCAGCACGCGCGTGAGCAGCGCGGTGGACGACATGCCGTCCACATCGTAGTCGCCGTGCACGAAGATGGTCTGGTTTGCGCGCACGGCTTCGGCGATACGCTGCACGGCGCGTTCGGCATCGTGCAGGCGCCACGGACTTTCGATGTGTTCGAGCCGCGGACGCAGAAAGCGCTTGGCGGCTTCGACATCGTCGTATCCGCGATTGACGAGCAGATGGCAGACCTGCTGCGGCAGCAGCAACGCCTCCGTCAGTCGCACCACCGCCGCTTCGGGCGGCAGGGGCGTCGTCACCCAGCGTGCGTCGGGGCGCAGCGTGGCGGTGGTCGTGGAAGTGGGGCGGCTGCTCGTGGTCACGCCGGGAATCTAGGGAGCCGCTCTCTCCGATGACACCCGAAACTACGCGCGCATCATCCTGGCGGCGCGTCGGGAATGTGATAGTACAACAACACCCCGCACGCCTCGCACGGCTCCACACGGCTGCCACTCGACATGGCCGGCCGACGCTGCAGGGGAATGGCGGTGTCACAGGCCCCACACGAAAAATCCGCGTGCAGCGCATACACCACCGTCGTGCGGCGCCTGGTGTGCACCCGGTCGTACAGCGAGAGCAACGTGCGCCCCACGCCTTCCGCCGACACGGCACGCCGAGCACGGGCCACGGCCAGTTCGGCGTCGATGGCGTCCTTCTCGGCGCCGATAGACTCGCGCACGGCCGCCAGTTCCGCGGTGAGACGTTCGAATTCTTCCTGATGGGCGGCCAGCGCCGCGCGTACATCGGACACGCGCCGCGACACAGTGAGCAGTTCGCTCTCGTCTTCGGCCACGGCCTTGCGCGCCGCTTCCACCTGCGCCGCCGCCGCCGTGGCCTCCTTCAACTTGGCCGCGCCATCGAGCACGGCCGTGTTCTTGTCGAGCCGGATGCGGTGTTCGGCCAGTTTGCTCTCGACCGCGCGCAGTCGCGCGCCCTCACGTTCCAACACCGCTTCGTTGCGGGCCACTTCCTCTGCCGTGCGACGGCGGGCCGCGTCGAGAGTGCCGAAACGCGGCAACAGGGCCGCCAGTCGCGCCTCGATTTCACGGATTGCCTCGTCGTCCTGCTGCACGGTCAGCAGCGCCTGCAGTTCGGGATTCACTGCGCCTCCAGAAGGGAAACCTGATACCACCCTGCCCACGGACACGATGCCCGTGTTTTTACCTACCTTCTCGGTTTAGTACGTGGACTGCGGATCGGCAAGAGCCGACGCAGCTCCAATTCCAGTTCGAGCCGCTCGCGCATGAGCGCATCTTTCTCCGTGCGATCGTCGGTGCGGAGCATCGCGTCGAGAATGGCGTCGATGCGGCGCTCCAGCACGCGCGCGTCGAGTTTGTCGAGACTGAGCGCGATATCAGCGCCCTCCGGCAGGAACGGCGAGCCTTCCGTGAGATCCCGCAGCACCCGCAGGCTCTCTTCGGAGAGACGCATGGCGATCTGCTCCAGATCCTCGTCGAATGGCGCGTTGAGCAGCACGTCGAAGAGCTCCCGGTACGATGCGCTCCGGAAGCTCGCCGGCGGGTGCCGTTCGGCCACCCGTTCGGCCACCCCACGCTCGAGAAGCATCGCCCGCACCAGCGCGCGCTCCACCGGCTCGTCCGTTCGGGGACGGGGCGGAATGGCCGTGGCTTTCCACTCGGGACCCTGCTTGCCGCGGCGCCCCTTCCAGGGCGCCCGGGCGCCGGGTTCCGGTGCCGGCTCGGGCAAGGGCGCGGGTGGTCCTTCCTCGAACCCTCGCTCCGGCGGAGGTGCCTCCGGCGGCCCTGATTCAGGCGTTTCCGCCTGCAGCGCGGCCTTGTCCAGCCCCGTGACGTCCGCGAGTCGGGCCAGATAGAGATCCCGCGTCAGCGGATCGGACGCCGCCCGGATGGTGGGCAACAGCTTGTCGACGGCACGCCGACTGCGGCGCAGATCGCTGAACCATCCACGACGCTCCAGCAACTGCACCTGACGATCGAATACATCGATCGCCTGCGACAACTGCGCCTCCATCGCCGCACGGCCCTGCGCGCGCACGAACGAATCCGGATCCTCCCCATCGGGCAGTGACACCACGCGCACGGCGGCCTTCTCGCGCAGCAACTCCATGCCCGAGCGGAACGTGGCCTTCTGCCCCGCTTCGTCGCTGTCGTACAGCAGGAAGATCTCCGACGCATACCGCACCAGCAGCCGCGCCTGTTCCTCGGTGAGCGCCGTGCCCAGGGGCGCCACCACTTCCTCGATGCCGGCCAGCGTGAGCCGGATGGCGTCGAGATACCCTTCCACGACGATCGCCCGCTCGGCCCGGCGCATCGCTTGCTTGGCCGTGTGCAATCCGTACAGCGTCCGGCGCTTCTGAAAGACCGGCGATTCGGGACTGTTGAGATACTTGGGCTGGTCGTCGCCCATGGCCCGACCGCCGAAGCCCACCGGCCGCCCGATCTCGTCGTGAATGGGAAACATGACACGACCGCGGAAACGCCCGCGCGGCTCGGTCTCTCCCTCTCTGAGCGCCAGCAAGCCGGCTTCCAGCAGACGCGCGTCGTCGTAACCCAGCGAATGCAGGTACCGACGCAGCGCCTGCGCGTCACGCGGGGCAAATCCCAGGCCGAACCGCTGCCAGGCGGCCGCATCGAGCCCACGCTGCGCGAGATAGGCCCGCGCCTCGCGCCCGGCCTGCTCGTCGAGCAGTTGCTGCTGAAACCACTCGGCCGCTGCCGCGAGCGCCTCATGATTGGGCGCGTTGGGATCCTGCATCGGCGCGCGGCGTGGCGTGTCGATCACTTCGATGCCCACCTTCTCACCCACGTACTTCACCGCGGCGGGCCAATCCAGCCCCAGCCGCTTGCGCACGAACGTGAAGACATCACCACTCTCCTGACATACGAAGCAGTGATAGCTCCCGTGCGACGGCGACACGGAGAAGTTGGGATTCTTGCCCTGATGAAACGGACAGGGTCCGCGCCACGTGCCACCGGAGCGCCGCAGCGGCACGAATTCGCCCACGATCTCCACGATGTCCGCCGCCGACCGGACCTGCTCGACGATTTCGTCGGGGATCATGGAAACGGGCGTGAGTGGACGTACGCGGCGGTGGACATCCCTTGAATCAACGTCGGTCAGCGAACCAACGTCAATCAGGCCAGCTCGGCCACGGTCACGCCCGCTCCGCCTTCGTTCCAGGCGCCGAGCCGGAAGCCGGTCACGCGGGTGTCCTTCTTGAGCATTTCGCTCACCCGCGCCCTGAGCGCCCCCGTGCCCTTGCCGTGAATGATCCGCAGCTCCCGCAGATCGTTGCGCACCGCCGCATCGAGGGCCTGCAGCACCTGGTCGTCCACTTCGTCCACCCGCAGCCCCCGCACGTCCACCTCACGCACGGGCTCCACCTCGGGCACGTCCCCCATCAGCGGAACACGCAGCGTGGGTGTCGGTGCAGTAGCCGATCGGGTGAGCGTGCGCACGGGCACGGTCAGGGTCAGTGATCCCACCAGCACCCGCGCATCGTCGCCGCGCACCGACACGATGCGCCCCGTCTTGCCGCCCAGCGTGCCCACGGTGACATGATCTCCCTCGGCCAGGGGGGCAACCGCCGCCCCACGGGCGGGACGCGCCACCTGGCGTCCCAGATTGGGATTCGCCGCCGCTGCCGCCGCACCCCGTTTGGCGTCCACCCGGGCGCGATCACGTTCACCACGGCGCTCCACATCGCCGGCCGCGGCGCCCTGCGAGGCCGCCGCCTCTTCGATGGAACGCCGCGCCGCACGCGCCGCTTCATCGAAGCTTTCACTCTCGGCCTGCGCCTGCCGCTTCACCTCGGCGATGGCCCGTTCCACCTCGCCGCGGGCTTCGAGCAGATACCGCCGCGCTTCCTGACGCGCCTGACGTTCCGACTCGCGTTCGCGTTCGCGCACCTTGAGTTCGCGATCGCTGACCGTGGCCACGCGGGCACGCAGCTTGTCCTGCTCGATCTGCATCTGACGCTCGGATTCGGCGAGCACGGCTTCGCGCGCTTCCACATCGGCGAGCAGCACCGCCATATCGCGTTCGCCATGCGGCAGGCGCTCCTCGGCCCGTGCAATGACGGCGTCGTCGATCTGCAGACGGCGGGCGATGCTGAGTCCATAACTGCGACCCGGCACACCCTTGAGCAGACGATACGTGGGCGCGAGCCGCGCGGCATCGAACTGCAACGACGCATTCACCACACCGGCGACATCGGTGGCCAGCAGTTTGAGCTGACCCAGGTGCGTGGTGGCCAGCGTGAGTGTGCCACGCTGCGTCAGTGTTTCGAGAATCGCGCCACCCAGCGCCGCGCCTTCGGCTGGATCGGTGCCCGATCCGAGTTCGTCGATGAGCACCAGCGACGACGGTGTGGCCGACCGCAGAATCTCGCCGAGGTTCTTGAGGTGCGCGCTGAACGTGGAGAGACTGGCCTCGATGCTCTGTTCGTCGCCCACGTCGGCAAACACATCGTCGAACACCGCCAGGCGGCTCGTCTCTCCGAGTGGTGCGGGCACACCCGACTGCGCCATCATGCTGAGCAGCCCGATGGCTTTGAGCAACACCGTCTTGCCACCGGTGTTGGGGCCGGACACGAGCAGCGTACGCTCGTCGGCGTGCAGCGTGAGATCGAACGGCACCACCGCCGTGCCGTTCGCGAGCAGCAGGGGATGACGTCCATCGACGATCTGAAAACCGTCCGCCGGCGCGCAGAACGTGACGGCGCCACAGTGCGCTTCGATCGCGTAGCGCGCTCGGGCATACAACGCATCGAGCGCCACGAGTGCGTCGTACGCCGCGCCGATGGCATCATGATACGGACGGATCTCGTCGGTGAGCGCCCGCAGCACCCGTTCCACCTCGCGCTGCTCCTCGATCTCGAGCTCGCGCACCCGATTGCCGAATTCCACGGCGGCCGGCGGTTCCACGAAGATCGTCGCGCCCGTCCCCGAGCTGTCGTGCACGATCCCGCCCACGTACCCGCGCGCTTCCCGACGCATGGGAATCACCCAGCGTCCGTTGCGCATGGTCACCGACAGATCGCTGACCTGGTGATGCGCTTCGAGCTTGCCCATCTCGCGCTCGAGCAGGCGCACGAGCTGTCCTTCGGTCTCCCGCAATTCGCGCCGTACTTTGCGCAACGCCGGCGAGGCATCGTCACGCACGGTACCATCGTCGCCGATGGCGCGTTCGATGGCCTGTTCACGCGGTTCGAGATCGACCAGCGCCTCGGCATACCGCACGAGGAACGCCAGCATGATGGCCGGCCGCCGGGGATCACGCAGTGCCGTGCGCATGCGCCGGGATGAACGCAGCAGCGTGGCACCCTGCAGCAGCTCCAGCGCGGTCCAAGTGAGTCCCTCGATGCGCAGCCGCTTGAGCGGTTCGGCGATATCGGGTATGGGTTCACTGGGCCAGCCGAGGTCGGAACTGACCAGCGAGCGCACGGCATTGACGCGTGCATGCTCCGCTTCGATCCACTCCCGATCGGTACGGGGCCGCAGCGCGCGCACGGCGGCAGCGCCGGGTGCGGACGCTGCCCGTCCCGCCACGTGTGCCAGCAGGCGGGGAAACTCGAGAATGCCGAGGGCGTGCGCGTTCATGGGGACCTGCTGATGGATCTGCCGACCGGAGACGGGCGGTACACCGAGCGGTGCGGCGAACGGAGAAACACGAATGCGGAGCCTGCGGCCACCGCCCGTGTCATCGGCGGGTATATCGCCCCGGGCTACCGCCCGGCGAGCTCCTCACGCGCGATGGCATTGATGACACCGCCATCGACTCTGCCCTTGAACGCGGGCATGACGCGTCCCATCACGGCGCCGACGTTGGTGGCGCCAGCGGCAATGGCCGCCACGACGGCGGCGCGGATCTCGGCCGGATCGACCTGCGGCGGGAGGTACGTTTCGAGTATCACCGCCTCCTGCTGCTCCTTGTCGAGCAGATCGGTACGACCCGCCTTGGCATAGAGCTCGGCCGACTCCCGACGCTTCTTGATCGCCTTGCGAATGACGTCGATGACGTCGTCGTCGGTGATCGGCCGGGACAATTCGAGCTCGCGATTCTTCACCTCGGCGATGACCATGCCGAGCAGCAGCACGCGGTCCTTGGCCTGCTCGCGCCGTGCTGCGACCTGATCACCCTGCAACCGCGCCAGCAGCGAAGCGCCGCTGGCGTCCACAGGACTGGTCACCCGTGACGGGTACGGCGGTTCTTGCGCACGGCAGCGTTCATCTTGCGCTTGCGACGCTCCGACGGCTTCTCGTAGTGGCGATGCTTGCGCAGATCGGACAGAATGCCGGCCTTCTCGCACTTCTTCTTGAAGCGCTTGAGCGCCCGCTCGAAATTCTCGTCCTCGTGGATGATGACTTCCGACAAACTGGACCTCGGGGTGTGGTCTTCAGAGTGTGATGATACCGCGGCAGGCGACCGGTACGTGCCGGTTCATGGACCTGCTGCAGGAGAAAAAAGTGGAACAGCCCTGTATCCTAGGGCTTTGTGAGCTCCGGGTCAACCCGGGGGCCAGTGGAGTTGACGGCCGCCAAGCACATGGAAATGCAGATGTTGCACCGTCTGCCCGCCGTCGCGGCCGATATTCGTGACCACCCGGTAGCCGCCCTCCCCGAGCCCCTCTGCCTCCGCCACCTCGGCGGCCAGCGCCAGCGCCCCTCCCACCTCGCAGGGATTGTCGGCCGAGGCCAGCGAATCCACGTGCCGGAGCGGGATCACCAAGATGTGGGACGGGGCCTGCGGATTGAGGTCCCGGAACGCCATGGCCTGATGATTCCGCGCCACCACCGTGGCCGGAATGCTGCCGGCCGCGATGCGGCAGAAGATGCAGGTGGGGTCAGTCGTCGCTTCGTTCATCGTCTCAGTCATCGCTCCCATCCGTTCGCTCACCGGTTGATTCGTCGGTTGATTCGTCGGTCGCTTCCGTGCCCCGCCCCAGGGCGGTCCGGGCGATCGCCAGGGCACCGATCGCCGCCGTTTCGAATCGCAGGATCGTCGGGCCCAGCGACCGGCGCTGGAACCCCGCCTGCTCCAACTCCGCAATCTCGTCGGCCTCGAGCCCGCCTTCCGGGCCCACGGCGAGCACGATCGGGGCCCGGAACGGCGCCCCGATGAGCGGCTCGCTGATCAGCGGCTCGCCGATCAACGGCTCACCGGCCGGATCGAGCACGATGCGCTCGCCCGACGGCGCCGCCAGGATGGCCCGCTCGAGATTGGCTTCGGGAAAGAGCTGCGGCAGCCAGGCGCCCTCCGACTGCGCCAGCGCGCCTTCCATGCGGGCCCGCACCTTGGCCAGAAAGCTCACCCCTTCGCCGCGCGGCGACACGCTTCGGGAACGGCGCCACAGCACCGGACGCCAGCTCGTCGCCCCCAGTTCGGCCACCTTCTCGGCCAGCCACAACATGCGGTCCCGGTCGGCCACGGGCACCAGCAGATGCACCGGAGGCAGCGGTGCCACCCGTACCGCCTCGGTGATCTCGACGTGCGCATGGGTCTTGGACAGTCGCACCACCTGCCCCGCGCCCACATGGCCCTGCCCGTCGCGCACCCCCACCACGGCGCCCACCTCGAGCCGCAGTACCCGCATATGACGGGCGGCACCTTCATCGAGTGTGACGGTCGCGCCCACACCGATCGCATCGGCCGTGGCGTCCGCCACGACGAATTGCGGCCGGCCCGCGCCTACGCCCTCGCGATCGACACCGACCACCAGATGTCCTCCGCGTCTTCCTCGAGGATGGCCCATCCGTGTGCCGACAGCACCTCCATCATGGTGTCACGCTCCTCACGCAGAATGCCGCTCAGAATGGCGGCACCGTCCTCGGCGAGCGCCATGCCGATCACCGGCAACAGCTCTATGAGCACCGACGAGATTATGTTCGCGAGGATGAGTTGCACCGGCGCGACCAGCGGCAGCAACGACCCCGCGTCGCCTTCGAACACATGCACCCGGTCGGTCACACCGTTGCGCGCCACATTGGCTTCCGCATCGGGAATCGCTTCGCCATCGAGTTCGATGGCATATACCCGCGCCGCGCCCAGCTTGGCCGCCGCGATGGCCAGCACCGCACTGCCGGCGCCCAGATCGGCCACGGTATCCCCGTCACGGAGACGACGCGGCAACAGACGCACCACGCCACGGGTGGTCGCGTGCTCGCCGGTGCCGAACGCCATGCCCGGTTCGATGACGATGGTGCGCGCCGGATCCCGCCCCTCCGCCAGCCAGGGCGGCGTCACGGTGAGGTCTCCCAACTGGTGCGCGCCGATGCGGCTCTTCCACGCCTCGCTCCAGTCCACGTCGGGCACCAGCGCCGTTTCGATGATCACCTGCTCGTCGGCCTCGGTGAGGGCGCGATGCACGGCTTCGAGATCGGTGGCCGGTGGGAAGTGGGTCACCAGGGCCGACAGATCTTCGTGCACGCCCTGTGCGCCGACGGCGAAGAGCGCGGCCAGACAGGCTTCGCGGGCAGAGGCCGACCCGGCATCGGGGGTCACCCGCACACTGGTCCACCGGCCCGTGTCAGGCACCCAGCGCTTCCTTCATCTTCGACCAGAAGCCTTTCTCACGCTGCGGCGGCGCCTGTCCCTGCAGCGCGGCCAGGCTTTCGATCATCGCCTTCTCCTCGTCGTCCACCGACTGCGGCGTCCAGAGCTGCACCTTCACGTGCAGATCGCCGGTCCCCGAGGCGTTCACTCGCGGCAGACCACGGCCACGCAGATGGAACACCGTGCCGCTCTGCGTGCCGGCCGGCACACGCAACGACAGTTCACCGGTCACACCGGGTACGCGGATGTCCGCGCCGAACACCAGTTGCGGATAGGTGACGAGCGCCTCGCAGAACAGATCCTCCCCGTCGCGATCGAACCGCTCGTCGTCCTCCACCTCGAACACCGCGAGCACATCGCCGCGGGTGCCTCCGCGCGGTCCCACATTGCCCACGCCCCGCAGCGTCATGTACTGACCGGTGGCCACACCGGCGGGCACCTGGATCTTGAGCGTGCGTTCGGCGCGTACCCGTCCTTCGCCGCGGCACTTCTTGCATGGCGAGGCCACCACCACGCCCTCGCCCGCGCAGGTGGGACAGGGCGCCACCGACACGAATTGCCCGAAGAACGAGCGCTGTGCCCGACGCACCTCACCGGTGCCGCTGCAGGTGCCGCAGGTCTGGGGCTTGGTGCCCGGTTCGGCGCCCGAGCCTTCGCACTTGTCGCAGGCTTCGAGGACCTTCATGGTCACCGTCTTCTCGACACCCGTCGCGACTTCGGTCAGCGTGAGGGTGAGCGGGACCTTGATGTCCGTGCCGCTGCGGGGGCCTGAACGACCTCTCCCGCCGGCCGCGGCGCCGAACAGATCGCCGAAGCCGCCGAAGTCCCGCATGAAGATGTTCAGCGCTTCCGAGAGATCGACGTGTTCGTACGCCGGACCGCCACCACGCAGTCCGGCTTCGCCGTACCGATCGAAAGCCGCACGCTTCTGCGGATCCCGCAGCACGTCGTACGCTTCGGTGATCTCCTTGAACTTTTCCTCGGCGTCCCGGGCACCCCCATTCCGGTCGGGGTGCCACTGCATCGCCAGACGGCGATACGCCTTCTTGATGTCGTCGTCGGAGGCATCGCGCGGTACACCCAGCACCGCGTAGAAATCAGCCATGCGCAAAATCCCGGTAAAACACGAAATGCCGGTCGCGCCGGTATCCCGTGACCCGGGATCGTGGGCGCCACATGCTCCAGCCCTGAAATATCGGCAATTCGGCGGCCGAAAAGGAGTGGCCGCCCCTGCCCGGCGCCCTGCTCCGCGCCTCAGGTCAGCAGAGCAGGTCGGAGACCAGCCGCGACGTGTGCTCCACCAGCGAAATCACCTTCTCGTACGGCATGCGGGTCGGACCGATCACCCCGATCACCCCGCTCAGGGATCCGGCGTGATACCCCGCCGTCACCACCGTGAACGGTTCGAGCTTGGGATCGCCGTGCTCGTTGCCGATGGTGATGGACAGCCCGGAACCGCCCGGCCGCTGCTCGAGCAGCGTGGCCAGTCGCTGACGGGTCTCGGTGAGTTCGAAGAGCTGCCGCATGCGTTCACTGGTGGCGAATTCCGGCTGGTCGGCCAGCAGGGAGGCCTGTCCGATCACCACCGTATCGAGCGGCTCCGCGGCGCGGCCGAACACCTGATCGCCTTCCTGCAGGAAGATGTTGAGCAGTTCGGCGGTTTCGGGTGTGGTGTGCACATCGCGCAGCCGCGCGGCCAGGGACGTGCGCACCTGATCGAGCGTGAGACCGGCCAGGCGCTCGTTGAGCACGATGGTCACCCCGATCAGCGCTTCGTCGGCAATGACTCCCGGGACTTCCACGAAGATCGTGCGCACCGCGCCGCCCGTAAGACTCAGCACCATCAGCAGGCGATCGGACGAGACGCGCACCAGCTCCACCTGACGCAGCGCGGCCCGCTCGAGACGGGGGCCGAGTGCCACGCCCAGTTCCTGAGTGAGGATGCCCAGGGACTGCGCCGCACGACGCAGAATGGTTTCGATGGCCGATCCGCCGGCGCTGATCTCCGCCTGGAGCTGACGCTGCTCCTGCCCCGTCAGCGGATCGCGTCGCATCAGCGAATCGACATAGGTGCGATACGCCTTGTCGGTGGGAATGCGGCCGGCCGACGTGTGCGGATGGAAGAGGAATCCCTTGTCCTCGAGATCGCTCATCGTATTGCGGATGGTCGCCGGCGAGATGCCGAGTCCGAACTGACGGGAGAGCGTGCGCGAGCCGGCAGGTTCCGCCGTCGCGACGTAGCTCTGAATCACCGCTTCGAGGACCCGTCGTTCGCGATCCGAAAGTTCCGCACCGTGCGCCATGGCGAGAAGCCTACGAACCGCTTCGAAACGCTGTCAAGTCGGCGGCCAGCGCATCGAGACGCAACCACCCCATCGGCGTGCAGGTGAGGCGGTACATACCGCCAGCCGTGGAGAACGACGGGTCGTGCACATCACGGGAAACGGTCACCCATCCCTCCTCCACCCAACGTGTCACATGCGCGGCTTCCCGCGCGTCGATCCGCAATCCATCGATAGTGCGCATCCCCAGATACACCGTCTCGGCCACGCGGTTCTCGTCCGACAGCCGTTCCGCGCCCCGTTCGGGATCCTGGCCGGCCTGCACCAGCCGCAGCCACTCCACGTAGGCGTCTGCGTTCCACCGCCTGGTCGCCCCGTCGAAGCCATGCGCCGACGGGCCCAGTCCGAGATACGGCACGCCCTGCCAGTAGGCGCTGTTGTGACGGGCCCGCCGTCCCGGCCGGGCGTAGTTCGACACTTCGTAGTGCTCGTACCCGGCTGCCGACAGACGGGTATGGGCTTCGAGAAACTCCTGTTCATAACGCGATTCGTCGGCCTCGGTCACCTGTCCGCGCGCCTGCCATCGTCCGAGCGGTGTGTGCGGTTCGACGGTGAGGCCATACAGCGAGATGTGATCCGCATCGAGCGCGATGGCCCGCTCGAGATCGTCCGTCCACGATCGCGGAATACCATCGGGCGTGGCGAAGATGAGATCGATGGAGTGGGCGCTGATGCCGCCATCGCGGGCCACCGCGGCCGCACGCGCGGCGGCCTGCCCGTCGTGCACCCGATGCATCCACAACAGCACGTCGTCGTGAAAACTCTGGACGCCGATGCTCAACCGGTTCACACCCGCCTCGCGCCAGCGACGCACATTGGCGGGTGAGATATCCTCCGGATTGGCCTCGAGCGTGATCTCGGCCTGCTCCGTCCAGCGGAAACGTTCCCGGAACACGTCCATCAGCGCGTCCACCCCGTCGGCACCAAGGCGGGAGGGCGTGCCTCCGCCGAAGTAGAGGGTGTCCAGCGGGTGGTCGGTGTTTCTCGCACGCTCACCATGGCGCAACGCAAGTTCGGTGCGCACGCCATCGGCGTACGCCCGCCAGGGCACATCACGTCGTACGGCAATCGCAAAATCGCAGTAGCTGCACCGGCGCGCGCAGAACGGCACGTGCACATACACATGCCGGTACGGCACGGCGGGTGATATCGCGGGCGATATCGCGGGTGACATCGCGAGCGACATCCCGGGCGAAACGGGTGCCGGTACCTCGCGCACCACGGGTGTGTGAGGCGTGGCCGGCGGGTGCGTGGCCATTCAGCTCCCCGACAGCGTGGGGCACACCCGGCCGCTCGCATCGAAGGTGATCAACCCGTCGATCTCGAGCAGGGCCAGTACGGCCGTCACTTCGCGCACGGTGAGATCCGTGGCCTGGGCGATGTCTTCCGGCACCCGTGCACCACGCTGCACCGCGTCCCAGCAGCGCGCCGACACCCCATCCAGCGCCGGTCCATGCGCGGGCGCGGGCGACATGTCGAGAAGCATCAGGACATCGTCGGGCGACAGAATGGGCTCGGCGTGATCCTTGAGCAGCCGGTTGCTGCCGCGTGCGCTCGCGATGTCGATGGCGTTGGGCACACAGGCCACGGTGCGCCCCAATTCCAGCGCATGATCGGCAGTGATGAGCGCGCCGCTGCCCTCCCCCGCCTCCACCACCACGGTCACATCGGCCAGTGCGGCAATCAGACGGTTGCGCCGGGGAAATGTGCCGGCATGTCCGGCATCACCGGGCACCTGCTCGGAAAGCACCAGTCCATCGTGCGCAATACGCTCCTGCAGCAGACGATGGCCCCGCGGATACGTCATGTCGATGCCCGTGCCCAACACGGCCACCGTGCGTCCGCCCTGCGCGAGCGCGGCTTCGTGGGCCGCGGCATCGATGCCCCGGGCCAGCCCACTGACCACCGAGATGCCCGCCCGCACACACGCCGCGGCAATGGCCTTCGCCACCCGCACCCCGTAGCCACTGGCATTGCGGGTGCCCACGATGGCCACGGCTGGTGGCGTGGCACTCTCGAGCGTCCCGCGCGCGAAGAGCACCGGCGGCGCATCCCGCAATTCCCTGAGTCGCGCCGGATAGTGCGCGTCCTGCATCGAGACCACACCCGCTCCCACACGTTCGGCATCGGCCACATGCCGCGCGGCCGATGCGAGAGCCAACGTATGTGTATCCGTACCAACGGTGCGTGTGATGGCGGCCAGCGCCGCCTCGGCCGAACCATGCGTTTCGATCAGCGTGCGCACCGCCACATCCCCCAGCCCCGGCAGGGACTGGAGGGCAAGACACGCCCGCGCTTCAGGGGAGCAGTTGTGCATCACGCGCCGGCTGCTCGGCCGCGGTGCGCATGGCCAGCAACTCCCGCCACCACGCGTCGAGCAGCACATCGAGTCCCATGCGGCCCGCGGCACTGATGGCGTAGATGCCGAACGCGCCCGGTGCTTCGATTTCAGGGATGTAGTGCTCGCCAAGCAGATCGAGTTTGGAGAACACCACGCAATACGGTTTGGCCGCGAGTTCCGGTGAATGGGCCGCGATTTCGTGCCGCAGTTGATCCAGCTCCGCCTGCCAGTCCATCGCGTCGATGGGGATCAGGAACGCCAGAAGTCGGGTGCGTTCGATATGCCGCAGGAATTGCAGACCGAGGCCTTTGCCTTCGTGCGCGCCTTCGATGATGCCGGGAATATCGGCCACCACGAACGAACGATGATCGCTGAGCGGAACGACACCCAGGTTGGGCGACAACGTGGTGAACGGATAGTCGGCGATCTTGGGGCGCGCGGCGGAGATGACCGAGAGCAGTGTGCTCTTGCCCGCGTTGGGCTGGCCCACGAATCCGACATCGGCGATGAGCTTGAGCTCGAGTTCGAGCGTGCGGATCTCACCTTCCTCGCCGGGCTGCCATTCGCGCGGCGACTGATGGGTGGCCGTCACGAAGAAGGCGTTGCCCTTGCCACCGCGGCCGCCCTTGGCCACCACGAGCGTGTCGCCATGTTCGAGCACCTCGCCCAGCAGTTCCTGGGTGCGCGCATCACGCACGACGGTGCCGGGTGGCACGGGCAGGATCACATCGGCGCCGGAGCGACCGGTGCGATTGGAGCCTTCCCCGTGCTGTCCGCGTTCGGCCGTCCACGCATCGCGGTACGTGTAGTCGAGCAGCGTGGTGAGGTTGCGGTCGGCGCGCACCAACACATCACCGCCGCGTCCTCCGTCGCCCCCGTCGGGGCCGCCCATGGGCACGTACTTCTCCCGACGGAACGAGGTCTGGCCCGACCCTCCGGTGCCTGCTTCGACTTTGACGAGTACCCGATCGACGAACATGGAAAACCCGGTGGAAACCCTGCGGAATTGAACCGATCCGGACGCTGGATGCTTCCGGACTTCTGCAAACGACCGACGAACAGCTGACGAACAGCTGACCAACAACGACCGACAAATACCCCACAACCGATCAACGAGAACGATCGGCGCCGATCTTCTACTTGCCCTGTACGCGCGCCCAGAGCCCCTGATACCGCCGCACGTCGTCGGCGGACAGCGCCGGTGCCACCACGTCGAGCGCCGCGCCGACCACCTCGGGAGCCGCACCCGCGTGTAACGCACCATGCAGATGCGAATGCAATTGGCGATCCTGACGGGCAATGGCACATGCCGCCACGATGCACAACTCCCGACGCGCCAGGTCGAGCGGCGCACGCGACAGCACCTTGCCGTACCCTTCCTCGATCATCCACTGATCGAGTGCCGGGTGCAACTCCCGGATGTTGACCCGCAGCCGCTCGTAGAAGCGGCCGTACACCGTGGCGCAGGTGACCTCTCCCTTCGCCAGACGATCGGCGGGGCCATCGATGGCGTGCGTATCGGGCGAGGGGGCCTCCCGTCCCGAAATCCGACGCCACTCGCGTGCCCCGTTGAGCGCCCGGGGAAATCCGGCGAAGAGATAGGTCTGAAGAATCACCTCTTCCACCCATGCCGGCCGGATGTCCTGCACCGCTCGCGTAAGCGCAGCACGCACGTCGGCCTCACTGCCACCCGCCAGCATGGCCGCGAGAGACACCAGCGCCGCGGTCTCGCCATCGAGTGTGGTCAACGTAACATCGGAGTCTGCGGTCACTGTCATCGAAACGTTGCGGGCATGATGAAAATCACGCGACGGCAATGAGCCCCACCTGCTCACCCCGCGTGTTACGCACGGGGCGTCGCAAAAAGTCCGCCAGCGGATCGGGCAACGGTCGTGGCAGCGCGTCGTACGCATCGAGCAGCGCCAGCACCGCGGGAAACTGCGCACGGGGCGATCCGTCCTCGACCTTGAGCGCAAAACCGATACCGCGGTCGACGATGGCGAACGTATGCACACCTTCCGCCCCGATCTTGCAGATCACGTTGCCGCCACCGGCCTCCATCACCAGTGTGTCGAAGCGATCGGTGCCGCCCACCAGGAACGGCTGCCCGGTCATGGCGCTCACCACCCGCCGGCTGGCGTCGTCGCCCTGCCCTGCGGCCCGTGCCAGGCGCGCGTACGACAGCGCCATGTTGGCCAGCGGCAGGGCGAACACCGAGACGCCGCACCCGTCCACACCGACGCCCAGTGCCTCGCCGGCCACACCGGTCCACTCGGCGACGGCGCGGCGGCAGTCCTGCTGCACCCGATGCGCGACCTGCTCATACCCCGTCGTGGGAATGCCCAGTTGACGGGCGCGGGCCAGCATGGCCGAGTGTTTGCCGGAGCAGTTGTTGTGCAGTCGGGACGGACGTTGGCCCGCTTCGCGCAGCAGGCGAGCCCCGCGTGACGCGAGCGGCTCATGCGGACCGCAGGCCAGGTCCCCTTCCTCTAGTCCCAGGCTCTGCAGCATGCGCGCGGCCACGGCCACGTGTTCCGGCTCGCCGCCATGCGAGGCGCAGGCCAGGGCCAGTTCGTCCACGCCCCAGTCCAGCGCGTCCAGTCCGCCGCTTCGCAGCAGCGGCATCACCTGGAACGGCTTCGCGCAGGAGCGCCACCACACCACCATGGCCGGATCGCGCACCGCGTCGAGCAGTGCCCCGTCGGCATCGACCACGGCGGCATGCACACGGTGCGTGGACTCCACGAGATCGCCCCGCGTGACCACCACGTCGAGCGGCTGGAGCGGACCGGCTCCCGACATCGGCGTTGCCGACAGGGCACCGGCTTCCTTGGCCCGCGCGTGCAGACGCCCCGACGCCGGCAGGGCCCCGGTCGGGCTCATCGCATTCTTCAGCGCGTTCCGCAGGGTGTCTGCGGCAGGGGTCGAGGTCAGGACGTCAGGAATCCACACCTGTCAAAGGTAAACCCCGGCAGGCCGTCACCGGCGCGCGGCGAGAATCGCGCCGCTGAGCACCAGAGCGCCGCCCATGACGGTTGCCGGTCCCGGCACCTCCGCGATACCGGGCAGCAGGGCGGCGAGGATCGTGGCCCCCACCGGTTCACCCAACACGGTGAGGTTCACCACGAAGGCCGGCAGATGGGCCAGCGCCCAATTCATGCCTGTATGCCCCAGCAGCATGGGACCGAGCGCGAGGCCGGCGAAGATGGCCAGTTCACGCGGCGGCTGCGGGGTGAGCGCCGCCCCCGTGAACAGACAGAGCACCAGGCAGACACCAAACGCCGCCCCGTACACCAGCCCCACGTACGGCCACAGCGCCAGATGCTGCCGCAGGCGACGGCCGATGAGGTAATACCCCGCCGCAGTGACCGCTCCCAGTAGCGCGAGGCCATCACCCAGCAACGCGCGAGCGCCCTCGGCCCCCGTGCCCAACAGGGCCGGCCCGACGGCGGCCAGGCCCCCGGGCACGTCGGCCAGTCCCACGATGAGCGCACCGATCACGGCCACCACGATCCAGAACCATTGACGCCGACTGGGCGGTTCATGGAGCCACAAGCCCGAGGCCGCGGCGATGAGCACCGGCTGCAGATTCACCAGCGCCACCGATGCGGCCACGCTGGTGTAGCGCAGCGACGTGTTCCAAGACCAGAAGTGCAACGCGAGCAGGATACCGGCGCCCATGGCCAGCAGCAGATCATCCCGGGACAGCGTGCGCCAGCTTCGCCAGCCGCCGCCCACGAGCAGTGCAATGGCCACGATGATGAGCGAAAAGCCCAGTCGCCAGGTGGCGATCACGAGCGGATCGGCCGACGACAGCCGGATGAGCGGCGCGGCGAACGAGATGCCGATCAGGGACGCCGCGAGCACCAGCAGCGGTGAGGTCCCCAGCGCGCGCGGTGATGCCGGTGTTGCGGGTGCTGCAGGTGTAGCCGTCAACCGATCCCCCTCATCGTGTCCAGATCACCACCCATGTACTCGCCTCGGCATGACGGGTTGAATTCGTGCGCGTGTCGTTGTCGTCACCGCAGGCCACACCCGGCGGCCACGCGTTCCTCAGTTGGCCGGACCCTTCGGCGCCCGCCGCGTACACTTCCACGGCGACGATATCCTCTGCGGCGAACGCATTCAACGACCAGCCCGGCATGGGCCGACCATTCCGGAACACGCACACAGGTTCGGTGATGCGAATGCCCGCCTTGATCACGGCGGGCACGGTTTGCAGTCCCGTCACCGAGATGCCGCCGCGCTTCGCGAGTGCGTCACCCGTCACCAGCGCCGATGTCATGCGACGCCAGGTGAGTCGCTGCTGCATGTCTTCGATGGCCGCGCGCGGACGACTGTCGGCGGGGTCGAGCAGTATCGTCGTGCGCGCCATGGTGTTCGCGTCGATATCGACCGGTCGCATGACGCTGCCGCCCCCCGGCGGCGATGCGACCAGCATGGTGGGACCCGCTGGCAGATCGGCGAATCGGAAGTAGCCGCCGGTATCGGAGATCGTGACGCGTCGCGTGCCCGCCACGCTGACGCGAACGTCGGGAACCAGATCGAACGTCGCGCGCGAGAGCACGTAGCCGTCCACACCTGTCACGCGCGCCCTCACCCGCACGGAGTCGAGCACATTGCCGAGCGGCCTGAGCCAGATGGCGACGGCGGTGTCGCTGGTGAGCCGCACCGACAGCGACTCGGGGCGAAACCCGGCGCGTCGGACCACGAGCACCTGCTGCGTACCGGATGGTGCCACCAAGAGAAACCGGCCCTCCGCATCGGTGCGGGTGGTTCGCCGCGTTGATGGACCAGTGCCGATCCTGAGCATCTCGACCGCGGTTGCGGGGAGCGCACTGCCATTGTCCGCATGCAGCACGAGGCCGTGAATGGTCGCATTGGGGGACTGTGCCGGTGCGGCCGCGCTGCCCAATGTCAACATGAGTGACAGCATGAGTGACCGCAGTATCAGGCTCCCCATGGCAACACGCGACAATGTCGACATCCCGGTAACATGCGGATGGCGCGGACGTCCGCCAGTGCCGCCCATCGCCAGTGCCGCCCGTCGCCGGTGCGCCCACGCCGACGCCTCGGTTGCACCCACGCCAACATCCCGCCACGCGACTAGTTTCCCCGCATGACACCGTGGATTTTGCGTGACCGTCTCGCGGACTTGCTCGCCCGCGCGCGCGACCAGCATGTGCTGATCATCGGCGACGCCATGCTCGACGTCTATCTGCGGGGCGATGTCGATCGCATCTCGCCCGAGGCGCCGGTGCCCGTGGTGCGGGTGCGCGACCGCAAACTGGCCCTCGGGGGCGCGGCCAACGTGGCGCAGAACGTGGCCGCCCTAGGGGCCGGGTGCGACCTGGTGGCCGTGGTGGGTGATGACGTGGCCGGCGCCACCCTGCGGGAGCGGCTCGGGGAGGGCACCATGCACGCCCGCTCGCTGGTGACCGTCGCGCGTCCCACCACGACCAAGACCCGCGTGATGGCGCGTTCGCAGCAACTGGTGCGATTCGACGAGGAAGACGACGCCGATCTCTCCGCCGCCGATGTCACGCGTGTGCTGGAGGCCATCGCCCGCGCGCTGCCCGATGCCACCGCGCTGGTGTTCGAGGACTACAACAAGGGCGTACTCGTGCCCGCGGTCATCGAGGGCGCCATCGCCATGGCCCGGGAACGGCGGTTGCCCATCGTGGTCGATCCGAAGTTCCGGAATTTCTTCACCTATCGTGGCGCGACGGTCTTCAAACCCAATCGGCGCGAACTGGAAAGCGCGTTGGGTGCGGCCGTGGACCTGGATCATCCCGCGGCGCTTCCCGAGACGTTTGCCCGACTCGGTGTGGACCATCTCCTGCTCACGTTGGGCGAGCGCGGCATGGCCCTCATCTCGGCGGACGGCGTGGTGCATCGGGTGCCGACCACGGCGCGCGAGGTGTACGACGTGGTGGGCGCGGGCGATACGGTGACGGCCTATCTCGCGACCATGCTCGCGGCCGGCGCGAGCGCCATCGAAGCGGCGATCGTGGCGAACTACGCCGCGGGCGTGGAAGTGGGCAAACTGGGCGCCGCGACCGTGTCGCCGGACGAAGTGCTGCACGCGTACGATGCGCATCACGAGACCAGCACCGGGTGACTGGCTTCGACTACTCGCGATACGTGACGGTGCGGTGCATCTTGCATGAAGGGACGATTGTGGAGTCCCATCCGCAGGCGCACCTCAGGTGTCACTTCGGTCCGGTAGCTTAGTCGGTCAAAGCGCTCGACTCATAATCGAAGGATCGTGGGTTCAAGTCCCACCCGGACCATGCACGCCCCGACGGCAACGTCGGGGCGTTTGCGTCAATTTCCCCGAGGGGCTTCCCCCGCTCCGCCCGTCCCGTTACGTTCTTGGTCCGTCCTGGAAGCGCTGCGGCACGACCGGTTCGGAGAACGGGCGCGTAGCTCAGCTGGTTAGAGCGCTGCTTTCACACAGCAGAGGTCCGGGGTTCGAGTCCCTGCGCGCCCATGCCGTCATGCACGGCGAAACACGAAAGGCCGGTGATCTCACGATCATCGGCCTTTGTGTTTCTGGACTGGGCATTATAACGGAAAGAATAGCCGATGTGGGTGGCCCAGATTTAAGGCTTTCCGTGCGTTCACCCCCGGCCGTTCGGTGGTTTTGGCTTGCATCGCTTGCCTTGAAGCATCTGCTTGCCTCCGGGCCGGCAGTTTCCTGTGAGTATCGCCAGGTGTCGACGACTGATTGCGCTACCCGGGCGAGCGTCCAGATGATCGAATGTCACGCTCAATCGTCAGCGCAAACCGGTAGTTCATTGCGGCGGGCTCGGCACGATGGGCTACATGCCTACCGTGCCGAGGGGACGCGTGAGAAAGGCACCCGAGGGCGCCTTTCTGCTCGACTTACTTCCGACGATTGTATGGCCGCTGGTTGGTCGGCTTCAAGGAGATCTCCTCAGCCTGCGCCTTACTGTAGATGGCGTCCTCGGTACGTCCGAGCTTGAGGCCAATGACCCGGGTGGGTGTGTTCTGCTCGGCGAGCTGCTCAAGCTGCTTCACTTGACCGGGCGTCCAGCGTTCGTCGTGATGCTTCGGTGTCATCTGTAGCTCCTGAAGAATGAAACGACTGTGACCGCAGAAAGCACTCGGTGTGTGCACAGCACGGGAGCCATCCGGGTTGCGCACATTCCGTCCTACGACCTCAACTTGCGGGATCTACTTGCGGGGCTTCGGCTTGAAGCAGAACGCCTTCTTGCCGTATGCCGACGCATAGATCCGCTTGCCGCTCTTCAGGGTGATGAACGGTCGACAAATCAGCTCATCGCTGTCTTGGCCAGGCTCATCCGCACTGGAGGGGGCTTGGGATTCCATGAATCCTGCCTGACGCGCGGGCGGTGATGAAAATCCCTTGCGCGGCCGATACTCTGACTACAGCTTTTGATTTCCTAGGTCAAAAGCGGGGGCTCAGTCATGAGTCTCGGCCTCCAGCGGCCCGCGCGTCGGGTTCGCTGGGAAGGATCCTCCGATGCATTGGAGGCGCGGATGTTAAGTGAAGGAGATGGAACCTCTCCGGCGCTCTCTCCTTACCCATCCCAGAGCTCCTCATGTGCCAACATGGGGAGCTCTGTTTTTATGCCAACAGCGATGCAGCGCTCGATTGGTCGAGCTGCAGAAATAAATATGGGGACTTCTCGAGGAGCCGTTCTTCTGAGATCCGGCGCATCGCGAGGGCGTCGGTGACACCGTAACGAACGGCGATTTGCCTTGCTATGGCAGCAAGCTCGAGTTCCGGATCTCGTTGAGAGTGGGGCGGTTGGCGCGCACGCAGCAGTCGCCGTGCATTGGCGAGGGAGAACGACATCTCCAACAGCCGCGTAGGCACCAGCACGTGCCCGCAGAACGCGCGCGCCTCTAGTTCGGCAAACTCCACCTCCTCCTGCGAGAGACGCGCGCGAAAGCTGTCGTAGTCGCCGAGCCTGGTGACAGCAGAGTGCGGCAAGAGACGCTGATGCAATTGGGCATGAGCGACCTCATGCATGATCGTCTCTCTTACTTCGGGAAGATCGGTGTTGAAATAGTCTTCGTCGATGCAGACAGTGCGACCATCGACGGCGAGCCACGCCTTGCACTTGGCGTTCGCAATCAACCCCTGTTTGGGCATGAGAACCATGTCCAACACAGACTCCATCAGATACTCGATATCGAGCGGACCGACATGATGCGGAGCGAGCCGTTGCCGGAATCGCTCCGCCGCCAAACGGATCCGAAGTCGACTGGACGAGGTGTTCACCCTTATTCTTTCTCGGAAAGAAGGTTGATGAGGGTCTCAGTGGTTACATCGTCGTTGTGCAGCAACCGAACCTTTTCGAAGAATGCTGGCAGAAGAGCCAGCACAGTGGGACGGGCGAGGAGGTCCTGGGGAATGTCGCCGCGACCAGCCGCCGCACGGGCAGTCATGGTGCTCCATCGAGGATCGCTCAGGTCCGGTTGGATGCCGAGACCTCTCGCGTAGCGCTCCAGCACTTCCTCATTGGGAGGGGCCACGGCACCACGTTCGATCTGGGAGTAATTCGACGGGTTCTGTTTGACGGCTTTGCAGAAGGCTCTCAAGCTGAGGCCCTGCTTCAGGCGTTCCTCTTTGAGGAAATCTCCGAGTGAATGGGACATGGGAAGGCTCCGGTAGACCGGCTGTCGCCGGTACACGTGGGTCTGTGCAACAGGCCTGCGCGAACAGGTGCGGGACCGGATGCACCGTGTGTTGCTACAAGTAACACGTGACGATCTGAATGTCAATGATACGTTCGGTCCCCGCTATGGCACCTTCCAGCATGAGCTTGGGGATTGCACTCACGACGCGAAAGGAGGCAAGCTCGGGCTGTCCATGCGTTCGCCGATAACTGATGGGCTCGCTTGCTCGATATCGTCCTCGTAGACCTTGACAATGAACTCACGCTGCCCGGTACGCCCCAGGCCAACGACGCGAGCATGTTACCACCGAACACTGTTCGCAAACGACATGAAGTAGCGTTGCCGCGCAGTGTCGCGTGTGGCGGACCGATCGAAGACTTGCTTTGCTTGGGCGAGATACCGAGGATCGCTCCCCAAGGACGCTTCGATCGCGGCCAGGTCTGAACCACCAGCCGCGAGTTGTTCGAAACGTGATCGCGGGATCTCTTCGCCCAACACCAACTGCCGTAGCGCCAAGCGCCATGCCTCGAAGTCCGGAAGATCACCAAACGTACGCACCCCAAGATCGAGGACCTCATTGGCGCGATCGTAGGCGCCTTCGGTGAATCCCTCGCTCAGGCCTTTGCTCATGGCATAGCCCGCGTCGAGACAGGTGAGATAAACCGCCACCAGGTCGAGGACCAGATCGACAGAAACCGGCGAATACTGTAGCGCGAGTTCATAGGCCCATGCCGCGTCCACCAGCCTGTCAACACGATCCAAGCTCGCGCCCAACGCCATGTAGTACTGCGCTCGAGACCATCCCGCTCGAGGACCACGGCGACGCGTTCGTCGAGCGTCACGTAGTTGAGACCGCCCCCATCCCCGAGCCCAAGTTCACACCCGGACGCGCGCATCCAGTCGCGAAGCTCCTGTGGAATCGCCTCCTGCCTCAGGTCCAGAGGTGCCACGAGCGACACGTCATCAGGCTTTGCCACCTGCGGCACGTTCCTGAAAAACCACGCCTCGTCAAAACCGTTGAAGAGGTTGAACTCCGTCACGATGTCGGCTAGCAGTTCCCCGGGGATCACCAACGCGGTGCCGAGGAACCCACACTGGGGATGGCGCTGGGTGATCGCCCGTGCCGTCTTCAGATGCGAGAGATCCGTCGTGCTGTCGACGCAGGTGATGAGCGCGTAGGCGTAAGTGACTGCGGCTGGCCGTGTCTCCACGAGCTGCCGTATGCTCGTATCAACCCACCCGAACCGCAGGCCGTCTGTGTGCGTCATGAACTGCTGCCTCTGCGTCACCTGTGACGAGCCTCATCAGGACGGAGTTCTGTCCTTCTCGAGAAGAATCTACCAGTTGCCTTTTATGGCGGACTACAGTTCCCCGGCAAATACCACAACCTCTGCAGGAGGAGGTCCACTACCGTCCGGCGGCCTTGATTCCGAATCCTGGCGAATGTGTACATGGAAGGTCTCTGAGAATCCGCCTTTCGCGCACTGAACCAGCACATGCGCAAGGTACAAGAGGCCGTTGGTGTTGCCGGAGATGTACACATCGCCATCATGGAGATCGACTCGATAGCGACCACCTTCCCGCAGCAAGTCAGCAGGAAGCTCGATCGTGTCCGGGTCGGTTACCTCGAACCGAAAAGTGTGCTCGATCACCGTAGCCTCCCTGACTGTGGATGTGTTTGTCTTTCGCCTGCCCACTTCGGACATGCCGCTCAGGCACGTGCCGTAGTTCCCCAAGGCTGGCATCATGCTGTGCGCGTGTGACCGAGAGGACGTCGAGAAGACAGCCCTCACGCAACTCGAGTACGCACGATGCACGAAGACGTCGACATCAGCAACGTCGCATACCGGACACACCCCGCCGGCCCAGCGCGTCGTCGCGATACCCCCTGCCCTTCGCTGTTCGCCAGCGGACCCACGTGCCGGCCGAAACACACACACCCATTTTCTTGAGCAGGTCTCAGTGCCAACGCGCTCATCTCTCTTGAGGGCGTGACCTGTTGCATTCTGGCCGCCGTGGACATAGCGTCCATGGAATGTCCCCCCGAACAAACTCCGCTCCCGCGTCAGGCGCGGACTTCCGCCGACTGCGGGAAGCCATGGGCTTTTCCCGGAAGCGAGTGGCTGATGAGACCGGCTACGCGTTGAAGACGATCGCCCGCTGGGAAAGCGGCGAGTCGACCGTGCGAGAGGCTGCCTACAAGTACCTTCTCGGGCTCATGCCACGGTCTCCGGTTCCGGGACAGTTCACCTTCATTGATCTCTTCGCTGGGATCGGCGGTTTCCGGAGCGGTTTTCAAGAGGCGGGTGGGTGCTGCGTCTTCACGTCGGAGTGGGACCGACATGCCCAAACCACCTATCGGGCCAACTACGGCGACCATGACGTCCATGGGGACATCACGGCCATCCCGGCAGACGCCATCCCCGACCACGACGTGCTCTTGGCGGGCTTCCCGTGCCAACCGTTCTCCATTGCGGGCGTCTCCAAGAAGAATGCGCTTGGACGCAAGCACGGATTCGAATGTGAAACCCAAGGCACGCTCTTTTTCGACATCGAGCGCATCATCAGCGCGAAGCAGCCCAAGGCGTTCGTGCTGGAGAACGTGAAGAACCTGCAATCGCACGATCGCGGTCGGACCTTCGATGTGATTCGGCGGACACTCACCGAAAAACTGGGATATCGCATCGCCTTCCGTGTGATCGATGCCAGGAGTTTCGTGCCGCAGCACCGCGAGCGCATCTTCATCGTCGGACTTCATCCCGATCTCGATTCGCACTTCGACTTCGATGAGGTGCAAATTCCGGATCCCATCTCCGGCCCCCGACTCGGCAACATCCTCCACCCGGAGAACGGATCCGAGGTGCCCGAGGAGCGTTTCACCGATGCGTTCGGCCGTGTGCTGCCCAAGTACACGCTCACGCCAGCGCTTTGGCAGTATCTTCAGGATTACGCCAAGAAGCACAAGGCCGCCGGAAACGGCTTCGGATTCGGCATGGTCGGGCCCGGTGATGTCGCCCGGACACTGTCCGCCAGATACTACAAGGATGGCTCCGAAATCCTCGTGCAGCGCGAATCCGGTCCGCCGCGCCGGCTGACGCCACGGGAGTGTGCACGGCTCATGGGCTTCGATCGTCCCGGTCGTGAACCATTCAAGATCACGGTTTCCGATACACAGGCTTATCGTCAGTTCGGCAACGCCGTGGCCGTCCCGGTCGTGGCCAGCATCGCGAAAGCATTGGTTCCCTACCTAGGTGGCGAGCGACGAAGCGTCGAACCTCTTGGCGACCCGTTGCCGCAGCTCGCGCTCGCCGGCGCCTGATTCATGGCCGACATCGTTGCGCCGTCCGAGCGAAGCCGCATGATGGCTTCCATCAAGGGAAGGGACACGATGCCGGAGCGGTTGGTACGTTCACACCTGCACAGGGCCGGTCTCAGGTTCAGACTCCATCAACGCGGCCTGCCCGGGCGTCCGGATATCGTGTTGGCACGCTGGAAGGCCGTGGTGTTCGTGCATGGTTGCTTCTGGCACCGCCATGAAGGTTGTCCACAGACTGCCACGCCGTCCTCCAACACGGCGTTCTGGAGTCGGAAGTTCCGGGAGAACGTCGAGCGGGATGCGCGAAACATCGCAACCCTCCGGCGGTCGGGCTGGCGTGTGTTCGTCGTGTGGGAGTGCCGAACGTCGACGCGCGCACTGGATGCACTCGTGAGGAGAATCCGCAGATGAGCGACATCGATACGGATACGCTGCAACTCGCCGATTGGTTGGCCTCGGTGTCCGGGCCTGAATGGCTCTGGTACGTCAAGTACCTCTCCGCAAACGATACCTATGCCAAGAAGAACGTGCATCAGGGTGGACCACACCTTGGCAAGTCGCTTTTCGCAACGGCATTTCCGATGCTGTCCGATCGGGCGGGGCGCGAGTCCAATCCGGATCTGACGCTGCCCACGCATATCGATTCACACGGCGAGTCCCTCGATCTGCGCCTGGTCTGGTACAACTCGAAACGGCTGTCGCGGCAGAAGAATGGTAGGGACGAAGCCCGACTCACCCGCTGGGGCAGCACCGATTCCCCGCTTGTCGAACCGGATGCCACCGGCTCTCTCGTCATTTTCGCCTTCCGCATCCAATCGAATGCGGATGCCGATGCGCTTCGCATATGGCGCTGTCGCTCACCTTCCGAAGAAGACTATCTCCTCGACAGACTGCCGGATGTCGCACCCGGAGCGGGCCGCATCGTATCGCCGAACGGTGCGTACATCACTTCCGCGATCGGTGGCAACTGTGCATTGCGCGATGAAGAGATTCCTGAAGACTGGCGATCAGCCTTCCCGAACGGTGAGGCGCTCGTGACGTGGGCAGCGCACCGGCGCCTCGCACATGGGAGTGCCGACCGGCGGCTTGTCGAGCGCAGGCGTTGCGAAGAGCAGGTATTCTATTCCGTCGAGCGCTATCATGCGATGCCTCGCATCAACAGCGGTTTCGAATCGGTCGAGACCTTCGTGGAGTTCGCCGGTTCCCTCACCAATCGACGGAAGTCACGCAGCGGTCGTTCGCTCGAACTCCACGCCCGCATGATCTTCAACGAGGAGCGCATTCCCTTCGCGTGGCAGGCGAGAACCGAAAACAGGAAGGCGCCGGATTTCATCTTCCCGTCGGAGGCCGCGTATCACGACCCACGATTTCCGTCGTCATCGCTGCGCATGCTGGCCGCGAAAACCACCTGCAAGGACCGTTGGCGGCAGGTGCTCAATGAGGCGGACCGCATTGCCGACAAGCACCTGCTCACGCTGCAGGAAGGGGTATCCGTGCCGCAGTTCAGGGAAATGCAGGACGCGGGCATTCGATTGGTGGTGCCGGAGCCGATCATGTCGAACTATCCGGACGAGGTGAGGCCGCATCTGTTGACCGTCGAACAGTTGCTTGCCGAGCTCAGGGCAGTATCGGGCAGCTGAGCTCTGGCAAGCAGAACGACCGGATACTTGTACCGACTATGCTCGCAAGAACCGACCGAACTCCTTCGGCAACAGTCCGACGAGTCGCTGCGCGGAGATGGCTTGCAGGTCGTAGGTGAGGTCGAATTGTTGAAGCACTTCGCTCAATCGGCGAGGGCTTCCCGCAGTCGATCCACCCGCACCACGCTTGAGTTTTCCAGTTCTGAGATCGAAGTAGAGGAATGTCGCCACTTGAACAACGGCACGACTGGTCACGGTGTACTTGCGGGCGGCCAGCTGTTCATAGACTTCACCGGGAGCGTCAGGTGATGTGGCGAGCAGTCCGCGCACGGCATCGGGATCTGAACGATGCGCTTGCATGAGCAGGAATGGCCCCGCAAGCAGATGACGATATGCCTTTCGATAGTCGCCAGCCTCCAAGAGGTAGCGCGCGTCCTCTCGTACCTTGCGCACCCCTGCTTTCGGCGGGCACAACACGTCGAACAAATGCAATCCCAACCAGGACCACGCCCCGGCATCCATCTTCTCTTCAGCCCCTGCGAAAGTCCGGAACAGCCAGGCCCCGAGATGCCAACGCGAGGCAACCGACTCCCCAGTCGGATCCGGGAAAGAAAGGCCAGTCTCCCCTGAGTGGCTCGGATGATCGAACTCCGTCATATCGAGTTGGGAGGCCTCTCCTGAACGGACGCGCGCAAGCATGTCTGCGGCATGGCGTCGTCCCTCATGGGTAAGCGATCGCAACATCGTCACCGTGGTTCCTCCACCGACTCGCCTGCAAAAGCTTCCATGAGATTGTGCCTGCGCGAGAATGTACTGATCGCTTCGTCGATCCAGCGATCATTCTCTTCATCGTCGCCTGATTGAGGTGCAATCCGACCGGCAAGCCTCTCACCGAGCCGAATTGCCATGGTATGCCAGCCATCCGCAGCAGCATCCTCTGCACCGACCTCGACGGCCTTCTCGAGAATCCGATGGAGTGCTTCTGGAAGCACCAATGCCGCAACTTCTCTTCGCTTCAGAAAATCCTGGTGGTCGTTCAATCGGCTGTTGATGAGCAGGAGAGGTTGCGATTCGTCGAAGTCGATCTTCCAGACCCGATCACCAAGATCCTGCGGACGGACCACCACAAGCGATTGCCGCGGCATCGCTTCCAGACCACCGGTCGGCTTGAGCTTGTCTGCGATGCCGAGCAATCGCCCGTCGTTGTCACCGATCGCTATCACCTTGAGTCGGAACAACAGTCCCGCGTGCGACCGGAATTCATGGAGGCGGCGATCGGCGGGTTCCGCCGACTGACCCACTGAGCCCCAGTCGAAGCGCTGGATCGTCCATCCGGCTTGAGCTTCGAGAACCACCTTCGCAGTGACAGGAAATCCCAGAGATCCGATATCGAAACCCGCCTCGACAATCGCGGTGGGGCCATTTCCACTGACACCAACCCACACATTCTCGCGCGGTATGCGCTTGCGTCCGGTGAAATTGAAGCGGCTCGTGCTCATGATTCCTTCCCAGCGGCGGTAACCCGCACGATCAGATCCCGCTGGCTATCGAATCCGCTGACTGTGATGGAGAAGTCCGGCCGGTCGGGACGAATGGCAAGTCGATTGCCGGCATCAGCGACGATGCCACAGCCTTCCGCGACAGTCTCGAGGCCTGTTCCGGAGAGATCGAAGTCATACGGGCGGTACTTGGAAAACGGGTCGCCGCGGCGCACATCATAGGCGACTTGCACGTTGAGTTCATCAAGCAGGCGTCCCGAACCCGGAATACCTGAGATGGTAAAGCCACCGGACACGCGCGTCACGCGGAACCGGCGTGGACGCGGAGGGGGAAGTGGCGGCAGGCTCTCACCGGCCTTCTTGCCTTTGGATCTCACTGTCGGGACCAGCAACTGCGGCCCTGTGTCCGCCTCAAGTGGAAAGTAGGACGCCAACGTGAGTGGGTCATCCTCGCCATCTCCGCGACGCAGGGCCCGCACCAACGAACCGGCGGATTCGCGAACGAAGGTCACCAGCTTCTTCGGATACTTGTACCGATCCTTGAGGAGCTCGTGCTGCATCTGTTCGTGAGCAGGCGTTTCCGCATCACCGATGGCCGATGCCATTGCACACCGCTCAGCAACGAGGAGCGATACGTGATCGAACACCATCTTGGTCTTGTCCTCAGGAAGGGAAATCCCATCCCGAATGATCAACGGACGGAGCCCGCCGAGGCGGTCCACTCTGCGGAGATGGACAGTGAGATATCCCTGGCGGGGGGCGGTCGAATCCTTTCGCCCCACGAATACGGAGATCCGCACTGCCACCGCATGTCCCTCGTCGAGGCTCGCACTCAAGGTCTCCCGCAGTCCATCTGGCAGGTCATCCCGACGAAGCGTCAAATCATCGTAGCGTAGCGGCACGGGCCATTCGAGCATGATTCCTGTCCGGTCCACAACCGAAACCGCCAGTGCCAGACGTTCCTTCAAGTGCCGATCTTCGGCGGTCTCCGCATAGGTCCGAACAGCGGCACCGTCGATGATCTCCATCTCTCCGTTCTCCGAGAGCTCGACCACGAGCTCTCCGCGGAGCAGCGGTAGAAAATACTCACTCAGCACCGCGTCGCGGATAGTGTTCCTATCGATCTCATCGACCAACCAGGGCACCACCACGGACAAGCCGGGTTCCCTGCGCCTTGCCACTCCAAAGGCATCAACGAACTGCGCGATTGTCTCCGCGTCACGGACAGGTGTCACCAGTTGCGAATCGACCTCTCGCCTCTCGCCCCAGTGGCCGTCAGGATGCCATTGTTCACCTTCGGCCTGATGCGTTCGCAGCACCGTGCGCCCCATGAGGAGCGGCACGTTGGTGTCTGCAGGGATGGTAAGGGCCCAGAACACGTGAGCACGACTGGACATCGGAAACACGAATTTTCCGACACCCCACCTTCCCCGGGATTCATCTGCCTTTCCACTGCGTCCGAGTGCCCGAAAGAAGAGGAAGAAGGCATTGGCTCCAATTTCGATTGGCCGCCAATGATCCGGCGAGCCTTGCAGTCCCCTGGTTCCAAAGTCCTCGAGGACAAGGAATGGAACCGACTCACCAAGTGTCGGCCTGTCATGTAGTCCATTGTCGGTGGCATCGACATGGTGTTCAATACCAGAAAAGAACGGGGCTGCCTTCGGAACCGACGCTGCAGACAGCCCTCGATTTATCGCAATCCGGATACGAACCTTCTCTGCATCCTCGGCCTTGGCATCAAGGGAGTTCTGCAGCGCCTCTCTGACAAGCGAGCGGGCGACTGCAGAGTCCGAATCGCTGGCGAAGAGTGCCTTTGCGAAGTCCGGGTCCGAGAGGTTGTCGCCCGGGGCGAATCTCCGAAAATACCACTGGGATTTGCGCAATGCGGTCTACTCCATGTCGGCAGTGCCCTTTCCGATTCACACTCACCGATGAAACGGCGCCGGGAACTGGACAGTCAGGCTCCGCTGGGGAGGTGGAATACAGCAATGGCTGGGAGACTCAACGCGAATTCTTGCAGGCCAGCTTGCCCATCGATCTCACGCCGCCTCAGCCGATGATAGGACGATCATCGGCCTCCCGCGGTTACGCGATGCCAACTGGCGCTGCGGGTACCGCGGCTGCCGAAACTACCCCCCCGCCAACCCTGCCTACATCCCCATCACCGCCGGCCGCGCCGCCTGCGTCACGGTCACACTCACTCCCGCCTGTCGCAACCGGCCGATGGCGCGCTCGTCGAGCCGCGCCCGCAACACGATGAGATCCTCGTCGTGGCGCTGATCGAGCACTTCGCCATCACGATGCACTTCGGCGATGAGTCGTCCATTGGCGGCGGGAATGCGCACTTCGAGCACCGGACGCTGGCGACGCATGCTCTCCAGCAATACGGTGCGCAGCGATTCCAGTCCGCCCGGTTCGATGGCGGACACGAACAACGACTCCGGCATCAGATTGGCCACCCGTTCGCGCACACCGCTGCGCAGCTCGGGCGCCACGGCGTCCATCTTGTTCATCACATAGCGCATGGGTCGTTCGGCGAGCCCGAGTTCCGCGAGCACGCCATCCACCACGTCTCGGTGTTCTTCCCACGCTGGATGGCTCGCGTCGATCACGTGCAGCAGCAGGTCCGCCTCACGCGCCTCGGCCAGCGTGGCGCGGAAGGAGGCCACGAGATGGTGCGGCAGCTTGCGGATGAATCCCACCGTGTCGGTGAGCAACATCGTGTACCCGTCGCCGATGTCGACTTCGCGTGTGAGCGGATCGAGCGTGGCGAAGAGCCGGTCTTCCACGAACACGTCGCCATCCGCGGCCAGCGCACGCAGGATGGACGACTTGCCCGCGTTGGTATAGCCCACGAGCGCCACGCGGAACTGGGTGCGCCGTCCCTGCCGCTGGATCTCGCGCGCGCGTTCGACATCGATCAACCGCTCCTTCAGCACGCGGATCCGATGCTGGATGAGCCGGCGGTCGGTTTCCAACTGTGTTTCGCCGGGACCGCGCATACCGATACCACCGCGCATCTTCTCGAGGTGGGTCCACATGCGCGTCAGACGCGGCAGCATGTATTCGAGCTGCGCCAGCTCCACCTGCATGCGCGCCTCACTCGACCGGGCACGGGTGGCGAAGATGTCGAGAATGAGCTCCGCGCGATCCATCACGCGCGTGCGGACGATCTCCTCGATGTTCTTGCCCTGGGCGGGCGTGAGTTCATCGTCGAAGATGACCAGCGTGGCGTCGAGTTCCTGAATGCGCAGCTTCAGTTCCTCGACCTTGCCCGTGCCGAGGTACGTGGCCGGATGCGGACGATCGAGTTGCTGCGTGAGGGTGCCCACGACCTGCGCGCCGGCCGTATCGGCCAGACGCGCCAGTTCCTCGAGGTGCTCGTCCACGAAGTGTTTGGCCATACCGCGCTTGAATGGCGCGCTGACCAGAATCGCCCGCTCGACCTGGGGCGTGAGAGAAATCGGTTCGCGACTGATGTGTGTCTACCTGCGAAATGTCTGCGAAGTGTCTGCCGAAGAAGGCGCCGACGGCGGGTCAGCGCCCGTTGCCGCCCACCGAAGAATAGCGGCCGCGGCGGTCGTACGGACGGGTGAAATTGCCGATGGGGGTCGCGACCGTGAAATCTCCACGCACGCGATAGTTGATGGTCCCGGCGTTCAGCATCGACCGTCCCGCGGCGCCGAGACCGGCGTACGTGAAGCGCACCGGCAGGCGCACGATCGACGAATCTTTCTCGGGCACCACGAACCGGCCATCGAGTTCCCCATCACCCAGCTTGATGGAATCGACGTCGACCTGATAGGTCATCTTGAGCGCGTCGAGTTTGTAGCCGTTGGGGTTGTACACCTGCAGCACGACGTCGACGCTCCCGCCGGTGAGTCCAAGTCCCGTGATGGTGAACTCCCGCAACTGCACATCGGGCTCCTTGAAACTCGCGCGACCGAGTGTCGAGCAGGCCGCGGCACCGGCAACACCAAGGGCCAGCGTGACCAGCATCACCGGTCGGGACGCCAGACGTCGGACAGCGCGCGAACTCCAGCGGCGGGTGGTGGGCAGCGTCTTCACGTCATCTCTCCTGACTGTTCACTCGTTGAGGGTTCCGCAGTGTTTTGTTCTTCACTCTGGCCTTCCGCCCGGGCGCGCAGCGATGCCCACCAGGCGAGACGTTTGCCGATGTCCTTCTCGAATCCGAATGGTCCGGGTTCGTAGAACACCTGCTCTCCCACCTGCGCGGGGAGATACGACTGTGGCAGGTAGGCGTCCGGTACGCTGTGCGCATACTGGTACCCTGCCCCATAGCCGAGTTCCTTCATGAGCTTTGTGGGCGCATTGCGCAAGTGCATGGGCACCGGGGCCGCCGGTGTGTCGTGTGCGGCTTCCTGCGCGGCCTTCCATGCTTCATACAATCGCGCCGACTTGGGGGCTGTCGCCAGATACACGGCGGCTTCGGCCAACGCGAGTTCGCCTTCGGGGGTCCCCAGTCGTTCGTACGTCTGCGCCGCCGTCATCGCGATGGTCAGGGCCTGTGGATCGGCGAGCCCGATATCCTCGGTGGCCATGCGCACCATACGACGGGCGATGTATCGCGGGTCTTCACCGCCCTGGATCATGCGGGCCAGCCAGTACAACGCACCGTGCGGATCACTGCCGCGCAACGCCTTGTGCAGCGCCGAGATGAGATTGTAGTGCTCCTCGCCCGACTTGTCGTACCGCGGCGGACGATACTGCATCGCGGCTTCCACGATCGATCGTGTCACGACACTTCCATCGTCCACCAGTGCCGCGGCCGCTTCGAGAATGCCCAGCAGACGCCGGGCATCCCCATCCGACGACTCGGCCAGCACCTGCCGTGCATCCTCGTCGATGGTGAGTGCGCGTTCACCCAGACCACGATCGCGATCGGTCAGCGCACGCGTGATCAGCGCATCCAGTGAAGAAGCCGGAATGGATTCCAGCACCATCACGCGCACACGCGACAACAACGCGCCCGTGAGCGCGAACGACGGATTCTCGGTGGTGGCGCCGATGAGCACGATGGTGCCGGCTTCCACGTGCGGCAGAAATGCGTCCTGCTGCGCGCGATTGAATCGATGGATCTCGTCGACGAAGAGAATGGTGCCACGGCCGGTGTTCCGCCGCGCTTCCGCTTCGGCCACGATCTCCCGCACACGCGCCACGCCATCGCTGACGGCCGAGAACGACACGAAGGCCGCATCGGCGGATTGCGCGAGCAGACGCGCGAGTGTGGTTTTCCCCACGCCGGGCGGTCCCCAGAACACCATGGAGTCGACCTTGCCACGCGACAACGCTTCACGAAGCGGCATGCCCACGCCGAGCAGGTGCTCCTGCCCGAGATATTCCTCGAGCGTGCGTGGACGCATGCGCGCGGCGAGTGGCTCGGCCACACGCGACGCGAAGAGCGACGGGCCGGTGCTGCGCGTGCTCTTGCTCACGTTGTCGCCTCCACCATGCCAGCCGCGGCATTCGTCGCGGCATTCGTCGCGACGTTGGCCACGACGGGGATCGCCACTTCCTGCAGGCCGAGCCGATTCGTCGCCGCCACCAGCGATTCGAACAGCGCGTTCGCCGGACGCAGCGCGCCGTCGGCCAACCGCCAGGTGGGACGCGGAATGTCCGCACGCTCCACGAAACCCAGTTCGTCGAGCAGGAACGTCCAGCGATCGGTGCGGGCATGCACCACGAGCAGCAGTTCGGCGGTGAGCGTCAACTGATCGTCGCCCGTGTACACCGAGAGTTCCACACCACCGTACGAGGCGAGCGGCAGACGCAGGCGCCCGACGGTTTCGCGCACGTCGGGCAATGCGAGCAACGCTCCTTCCCATCGCGCTCCCGACCGACGATCGCTCACAGCCACGTCGACGGCGGGATCGAGATACACACACATGGCATGCAGCGTATCGAGCACACGTTCGGCGTTCGTGCCCACGACCACGCGATGAATGGGCGCGTCACCTGGCACGCCTGAATCGAGCACCGTGTGCACGAACCAGTCCTCGCCCGGACGGAACCGGGATTGTCCCGCTGGCCGGAGCTGCGTGAGTTCACTCATCGTGCCGGAACTCCGCTGCCGTCCGTCGCTGCCGTACGCGCCATCTCCAGCAGCACGTCACGGGTATTCCGCGCCGGATCCTCGATGACGGCCTGTCGCAGCAGTTGCAGCGTGCGCCCCAGCGCCGGGCCGGCGGGAATGCCATGCTGACGCAGATCGTCGCCGTCGACGGCGAGATCGGCAATCTCGATGGGATCACGGAATGCAATCCGCATGAGACGCCGGAACAGCGCGCGCACGAGCGCCGGGGGAATGTGCGGATTGCCGCCCCACTGCGCCGCTCCGAGCCGCAGAAACGCATTCACGCGCAGCCGACCGATTTCGGCGGCGAGTCTCCGCAACGCGGGATCATCGGGCAGTTCGCCAGTGGCGAACGCGGCCGTGAGCGAATCGCCGAACCGCTGCCAGCGATCGACCAGCGTGCCCACCACCATGATCTCCTGATTGGACGCTCGCAGGGCCCGCAACGCCTGCTCGGCGGTCTTGCCATCGAGCGCGGAGAACAGCGCGGCCGTCCGCAGCATCCGACGGAGTGGACGCGTCACCTGTCCCGGCCGCGGCAATCGATCCACCGAGGCCAGCGTGGTGTCGGACACCGAGCGCAACGCCGGCACGAGTGCCGCAAAGGCACCCGAGTCGCGCCACCGGCGGAATGCCTGCGACGGATGCGCGACCTGCTCCATGGTCTTGTCCAGCTCCTGCTTCACCCGTTCGGGCGAGAGGCGCGTGAGATGCGGCGCGCTGGCGACGATGGCGGCCCAGGTCCCGTCTTCGATGCGGAACCCGAAACGGCTGGCAAACCGGATGGCCCGGAGCGCCCGCAGACGGTCTTCGCGCATGCGGTCGTCGGGCACCCCCACCGCCCGCACGATCCCCGCGGCAAGGTCCTCGCGACCGCGGAAGGGATCGTGCAGCACCTTCTCGATCGGGTCGTAGGCGATGGCGTTGATGGTGAAGTCGCGACGGGCCAGATCCTCGTCGAGCGAAGCACCGAACTCCACCACCGCATGCCGACCATCGGTATGCACGTCACGACGAAAGGTCGTCACTTCATGCATCACGCCGTGCTGATCCAGCACGCCCACCGTGCCGAACTCGATGCCCACCGGAATGGTGCGCCGGAAGGTCTTCCGCACTTCGGCCGGAGTGGCGGCCGTGGCCAGGTCCCAGTCCAGATGAGCCAGCCCCAACAACGCGTCGCGCACGGCCCCGCCCACGCACCACGTGGCGAAGCCCGCGCGCTGCAACGTGCGCGCCAGCTCGATGACCTGCCCGGGTGGCCGCAGCGACGGGTGGTCGAACCGTTCGTCGACTCGTTCGGCGGACACGCTCACCCGCAGAGCACACTCCCGCCATTCACGTTGAGAATCTCTCCCGTGACATGGCGGGCCAGCGAACTGGCTAGGAACAACACCGGTCCGGCGATGTCCTCCGGCGAGGCGACCCGGCCCAGCGGAATGTTCGCTTCGATGCGCGACCGGCCGTCGGCGGCAAAGGGAATGGTCACCGCCTCGGTGTCCACCCACCCCGGCGCGATGCTGTTCACGGTGATGTCGCGCGGCCCGAGCTCCACCGCGAGCGACTTCACGAACGAAATCATCGCGCCCTTGCTGGCCGCGTAGTCCGCATGACCGGCCTCTCCACGCTGGCCGGCGGTGCTCGAGATGAAGATCAGACGGCCGCCGGGGCCCAGATGCGGGATCACAGCCTGGGCGCCGTGGAACATGCCGTCCACATTGGTGGCCATGGTCTGACGCCAGCGCTCCCCCGGCAGCGCTTCCACCGGCGCCGGCACGGGCGGCCAGATACCGGCATTGCCGACGAAGATATCCACACGTCCGAAGCGATCGAGTGCGCCCTGCACGAAGGTGGCGTTGGCTTCCGCCGACGAGAGTTCGCCCTTGTGGACAAATACCTCACGCTCCATGGACGTGATCTCGGCGGCAAGGGTCGTGGCCTCATCATCACGCGACCGATAAGCGAACGCCACCCGCGCTCCGGCGCGGGCCAACAAACGCGCACAGGCCGCGCCGATCCCACGCGATCCTCCCGTCACCAGCGCGACCTTCCCTTCGAGCGAAATCACGGATGAACCCTGATCCTGTGCTTCCCTTGAGAAAGCAGTGGAGGTGGACACGGGAACTGCATGGAATGGAACCACATGAGCGAAGACACTGAACCGGAGTGAAGGCAGCGATCTGTCCTTACAGCCTGTATCGTGCGCCACATCCGGACGGCGCCGGTTTTACAACGTCTGCTCGATCGCATCGCAGATCGCGTGCTGAATGCAGAGGTGCATCTCCTGCGCACGATCGGTTCTGGTGGTGGGCACCACGATGCACACGTCACTCACCGCCGGCAACGCGCCCCCGTCACGGGCCGTCAGCGACAACACGCCGATACCTCTGCTCCGCGCTGCCTCGGCCGCCTTGATCACATTTGGTGAGTTTCCACTCGTGGAGTGGATCACCAGCAGGTCACCGGCCCGGCCGATGGCTTCGACCTGTCGTGAAAAAATGTGATCGAACCCGATGTCGTTCCCCGCTGCGGTCAGCAGCGACGTATCGGTGGTCAGTGCGATCGCCGGATAGGCGCGCCGGTTCCGCATGTACCGCACCACGTACTCGGTGGCGAGATGCTGTGCGTCTGCGGCCGACCCGCCATTGCCGCAGAACAGCAACGTGCCCCCTCGCGCCACCGTGGCCTGCACCAGCGCCAGCGCGGCGCCGATCTGGGCTTCGAGCTGGGAAGCCGTTCGTTCGGCCGTGGCGGCAAGTTCGCGTAACGCACCGAGCACCGGAGCCAGGTCGCTGGAGGGCAGCTGAGACATTGGGAAGGGCGGGAATGGGTGGTGGGTAGGCGTGTTCACCGAACTGTTCGAACGCGGGCTCAACGCCGTCAGGAAGACGTGAAGAGCCGCTTGATCCGTCCGAAGAATCCGCTGCTGAGCGGTGGGACTGGAAGGGTCTCCTCGTCGCGGAGCACATTCCCCGCGTTCACGCTGGTGAGCAGCTCCACCTGCTCCCGGGCCCCGCGTTCGAGCAGCCAGTCGCGCGCGGTGGCCAGCGAACGATGATCCCCGTGATTGTCCGATGCGAGAATGTCGATGAGTCCCAGCTCCAGCATCTGCCGGGCCAGGTCGGCCGGCGTGCCGCGTCCCATGAGCACGGAGGCGTCGGTCTGGATGACCACGCCGAAGCTGCGCCATTCGCGCACGAGATCGATGGTGCACCCGAAATACCGCTCGGGGTGCGCCAGAATGGGCGTGCGACCGGCCCGGGCGATCCGTCGCAGTTCTCCCGACGCCCCCCTCGGCAGCCCGCCCCGTGTGAACTCCACCAGCAGCGCACGCGACGAGCCCAGCGACAGTTCTGGCGCCGTGAGATCGACCGCCGGCGCGTCCAGCATGATCTCCCAGCCCAGTTCGAGCTGCATCCCCTGAGGCGCCCGCGCCTGCAGCTCACGGAAGATGGCGAGATGCCCCTCGTAGGGTGCCGCGGCCGCCTGGGCCGCATTGAGATGCGGAGTGCATACGACGGTGGTCACCCCCTGCTGCACGAATCGCTCGAGCACCGGAAGAGAGACTTCGAACGACGGTGACCCGTCGTCGACGCCGGGGAGCAGATGGGAGTGGATATCGATCATGACGTCCCGTTCTCCGCGCACGGATGGAACCGCGCATAGAGGTCGTTCAACGTGCTTCGGGCTCGCCCACGATGTTCAGCCCGGCAATGCGGGCCATGGCCGCGGCCGCCCGGCTTTCGATACGCGCCGGCTCGTCGGCGGCGACCTGAAAGGCATAGGTGATCAACGCATCCACCGCCAGCAGATCCAGTGCATGCGCCCGGTCCGTGGCTTCCGAAGCCAGCATCTCATCCAGCAGTCGTACCCCGGTCTCCACGCAGATCTCCGCCGTATCGGCCACCGGACGGTGTGCGCCGGGCGCCAGCAGCGCGGTCAGCCGCTCGTGCAGCGCGACCGGAGGGCGCGGATCGAGTTGCGCGACCCACTCCCCCACGGTCGTTGCTGCCGCGGGCGGCATCACGCGCCGGCGGTCGCCAGGCGGTTTACCACCCCTTCACCAGCCGCCAGCGCGGCGTCGATCTGCGTCGACTCCACACCGGCCTGCGCCATGTGCGGCTTGCCACCGCCACGGCCGCCCACGGTGGCCGCGACTTCACGCACGACGGCGTCGGCACGAAGCCCACGCTCCCGCACGTCGTCCGTGGCCACGGCCAGCAGCGCGCCCTTGCCATCGGCCAACGAGGCGCCCAGCAACGCCACTCCACTGCCCAGCGCTTCACGCACTGCGTCGCCCAGCGCCTGGAGCGCCTTCACATCGGGCACCTCCACACGCGCCGACAGGAACCGCGTGCCCGCCACATCGCCGGCGCGGGCCACGAGCTGTTGCGCCACGCCGCCGCCGCTGCTGCCCCCGCGCAGCGACTCATCGAGCCGCTTCTCGAGCTGCTTCCGCTCGTCCATGAGCGTGTCGAGTTTGCGCTCGATCTGCTCCAACCCCGACGTCATGCCCGACATCGGCACCTTGAGGCGCGACGCCACCTGCAGCAGCGCCCGCTCGCGATCGGCCAGGAACTGGAAGGCCCGCGGGCCGCTGACGGCTTCGATACGACGCACGCCGGCCGCGACACCACTCTCCGACACGATGCGCACCAGCCCGATTTCGGCCGTGTTGCGCACATGCGTGCCACCACAGAGCTCCACCGACAGCGACGGGATCTCCACCACGCGCACCACGTCCCCGTACTTCTCACCGAACAGTGCCATCGCGCCGTGGGCGACCGCGTCGACGTACGACTCCTCGCGAATGGTCACCGGCGCACTCTGCCACACCCCCGCGTTCACATCGGCTTCGATGGCCGCCAACTGCTCGGCCGTCAGCGGCCCGTGATGCGTGAAGTCGAAACGCAGACGATCCGGCGCCACCAGCGAGCCGGCCTGGTGGACATGATCGCCGAGGACCTTGCGCAGCGCCGCATGCAGCAGATGCGTGGCGGTGTGATTGCGCTCGGTGTCGCGGCGACGATCGCGCGGCACCACCGCATGTGCACGACCGAACGTGATCTCGCCGGTGGGCGCACCGATCGCGGCAATGCGTCCATCGAGTTTCCGCACTTCGTTGACGGTCACCGACCAGCCTTCGCCGGTGATGGTGCCGTGATCGGAGATCTGGCCGCCCGATTCCGCGTAGAACGGCGACTCACGCAGCATCACCGCCACGCGTCCGTCGGGCAGATGCCGCACGGCCGTGACCAGCGTGTCCACTTCGATCGCATCGTAGCCCACGAAGCGTCCCAGCGCCTCGAGATGCTGTTGATCGTGCGTCCACTGCGTGGGGTCGGCAAAATCGTCGGCGCTGACGGCGATCTGTCGCGCCTTGCGATCGTCCTGCGACTGTTTGCGCTGCGCCTGGAGTGATCGTTCGAAACCGGCGATGTCCACCAGATAGCCGCGCTCACGCGCCATCAGATCGGTGAGATCGATGGGGAAGCCGAACGTGTCGTACAGACGGAAGGCATCCTCACCCGAGATGGTGCCACGGATGCTCGAACTGCCCTGCGTGCTGGCCGCGGGCGCCAGTTCCTCGAACCGCGACATGCCGGCATCGATGGTGGCGAGGAACCGCTCCTCCTCGGCACGCGTGGTCTCGAGGATGTGCTTGCGACGCACATGCAGTTCGGGATAGAGGTCGCGCATCGTGTCGATGAGCACGTCCACCACATGCACGAGCGTCGGCTCCCGACGGCCCAGCAGCCAGGCGTGACGGACCGCGCGACGCAGAATGCGACGCAGTACGTAGCCGCGGCCTTCGTTGCTCGGGAACACCCCGTCGGCCAGCAGGAAACCCACCGCACGCGCATGGTCGGCCAGCACGCGGAACGACGCCGGGTCGATTTCCTGACCATCCTTGCCGTAGGCCTTCCCCAGACCGACGCCGGGGCGGTACGGGTACCCGATCCCCACCACGTCTTCCACCTTCGCGATGAGCGGGCGGAACAGATCGGTGTGGAAGTTGTTCGTCACGCCCTGCAGTACGGCCGCGATGCGTTCGAGACCCGCGCCGGTGTCCACCGACGGCTTGGGCAGCGGCACGAGCGTGCCATCTACCTGCCGGTCGAACTGCATGAAGACGAGGTTCCAGATCTCGAGGAAGCGCCCCGCCTCGGCGCCTTCCACAAACGCGTCGAGCGAAAAATCCTCGATATCCAGATTGGTCCACTCCCCGCTGGCGTCGGCCGGGAATGCCCAGTCGGCGGCCAGCTTGGCGAGGTCCACATAGATCTCCGTACACGGACCACACGGCCCCGTATCGGCCATCTGCCAGAAGTTGTCCTTGGCGCCCAGCCCGTAGATGCGGCTCTCCGGCACACCGGCCACCTCCTTCCAGAGCTCACGGGCTTCGTCGTCTTCGTGGAAGACCGTGACGCGCAGATGCTCCCGCGGAATCTTCAGGTCTTCGGTGACGAACTCCCACGCGAACCGGATCGCATCACGCTTGAAGTAGTCGCCGAAGGAAAAATTCCCCAGCATCTCGAAGAACGTGTGGTGACGCGCGGTGTGGCCGACCTGCTCGAGGTCGTTGTGCTTCCCGCCGGCCCGCACGCACTTCTGCGACGTGGTAGCTCGTCGTTTGCCTTCGGGCGCGTCCTCCATTCCCAGAAAGACTTTCTTGAATTGCACCATCCCTGCGTTGACGAACAGCAGGGTGGGGTCGTCGGATGGCACCAGCGACGAGCTGGGGCGGATGGAGTGGCCATTCTTCTCGAAGTAGGCCAGGAATCGGGCACGGATTTCGGACGCGAGCATAGGCCCGGAAATATAGACGGGTCGAAGCACAACAGGGGGCTCACGGCCGCGCTTGCAGCACTTCACGCGCAATTCGCCGGGCAAGACCTCCGGCGTACCCCCGTCGCAGCAGAAATCCCAGCAATCGCCGCTCAGCGACATCGGGTGCGACCGCTCGCAGGGAGCGGGCACGCTTCTCGGCGACCGCACGACAGGCCGCCACTTCGTCGAAGCCGTCCGCGCTGGCTTCCTCGAGCGCCTCGGACACGGCCTCGGTGACCGTGCGCTGGTCGACGCCTTTGCGGCGCAGTTGCTGACGGACCCGGGCCGGTGCGTCGCCCCGACGCAGCCGAGCGCCGGCTTCGGCCCTGGCCACCGTGTCGTCGGAGAGCACACCCGACGCTTCCAGGCGATCGAGCGCCGTGCGCACCTGCGCCGGCGTGGCCTCACGCTTCAGCAAGCGCAGTTCGAGTTCGCGGCGGGTGCGACGGCTTCGCGCCAGTGCGTCCAGCGCGCGGTCCATCAGGTCCGTGATGGTCGACTCCTCGGCCAACCGCGCCACCTGCTCTTCCGACAACTCCACGCCCACCTTCGTGGCGCCCGTGTCGGACAGCACGGCCACACCCACGACGAACGTGCGCCCATCGCCCAGTTGCAACACATAGCGACCCGGGCGGCGGGGAGACTCCCGTAGGCCCTGGATGCGGTGGGCGTGCGGGTGCTGGGGGACGGGATCTGGAGAAGACAGACGACGCGGAGGCGAGGGGTTCAGACAAAAACGGTCTCAGCCGGATGAAAAAGAGCCGAGGGGCAACTCACGATGAGCCGTGGTGATCCGGGCACCACTTCCCACCGCGAGCAACCCCTCGGCCCTCTCCTCATGCTTCATGCACCGGAGTCAGGAGGCGAGCACTACTCTTCGCTCTCTTCTCCGGCGGCGTCCAGGCCCTTCACGCCGAGTACGGTCTTGACCTTGTCCTCCACCTCGGCCATCAGCGCCGGGTTGTCCTTCAGGAACATCTTGGCGTTCTCACGTCCCTGCCCGATGCGCTGCGAGCCGTAGCTGTACCAGGCGCCGGCCTTGTCGATGATGCCGGACTCGACACCGATATCGACGAGCAGCGAGGTGTGGCTGATGCCCTCGGCGTACATGATGTCGAACTCCGCCTGCTTGAACGGGGGCGCGACCTTGTTCTTGACGACCTTCACGCGCACGTGCGAACCGATGACGTCCTCCTTCTCCTTCACCGGACCGATGCGACGGATGTCGAGACGGAGCGACGCGTAGAACTTGAGCGCCTTGCCACCCGTGGTGGTCTCCGGGTTGCCGAACATCACGCCGATCTTCTCACGCAACTGGTTGATGAAGACCACCGACACCTTGGAGCGGGCAATGGCACCGGTGAGCTTACGGAGCGCCTGGCTCATGAGGCGCGCCTGCAGACCCACGTGCGAATCACCCATGTCCCCTTCGATTTCCGCCTTGGGGACGAGCGCGGCAACGGAGTCGATGACGATGACGTCGACCGCGCCCGAACGTACGAGGATCTCGCAGATCTCGAGAGCCTGCTCGCCGGTGTCCGGCTGCGAGATGAGCATGTTCTCGACGTCCACGCCCAGCTTCTTGGCGTATTCGGTGTCGAGCGCATGTTCGGCATCGATGTAGGCTGCGACCCCGCCGTTGCGCTGCGCATTGGCGACCACATGCAGACAGAGCGTGGTCTTGCCGCTGGACTCGGGACCGTAGATCTCGGTGATGCGGCCACGCGGGATACCACCCACGCCGATGGCGGCATCGAGATTGATCGCGCCGGTGGGGATCGATTCGACCCGCACTTTGGCGTCGGTGCCCAGTCGCATGATCGAGCCCTTGCCACAGCTCTTTTCGATCTGCGCGACCGCGAGCGCCAGGGCCTTGCGCTTGTCGTCGGTTATCACTGTGCCCGCCATAAGACCGCCGTCGTGAGGGGTGAAGCGCCATGCCCTGGCCCGCGAGAATCTAGGGTGAACGCGGGCAGGACCAAGACCCGAATAAAGTACGAAGAAGACACGATGTGGACAACTCCCCAATCTGCCCGATTTCAGGACACCGGGAAGGCGTGTTCGATGTGCCGGATGCGGACATTCTGACCGTTTATCAGCACACCGACCACGTCGAAACGGTATTCCACCTCCGCAAACCCGTGTCGATCCGCCCAGACCCGGGCCGAACGTACCAATTCGCGCTGCTTCCGGGCGTGGACGGCCTCGACCGGGGACCCGAAAGCGTCGCCACGGCGGGCCTTGACCTCCACGAACGCGATGGCCTGCCCGCGTCGCATGATCAGATCGATGTCGCGATGTCCGTGGCGAAAACGATGCGCGACCAGCTCCCATCCGTTGCGGATCATCCAGCGCGCCGCGATGCGTTCGCCAAGCAGTCCGAGTTGTTGTCGTGCCTGTGTCATGGCGGGAGTGTAATGCGCGCTCCGCCGACATGTGTCACCAGAACATTGCGAGCATCATCATTTCATTGCGGAGAGAGAAAAAAACAAGAAAACTGCGTTGCCACGGATTACGCGGAGGGGGCGGAAACTGCACGGATCACTACAAAAAATTGTTGTTGATCCGTGTTGTTTCCGCCCCCTCCGTGCAATCCGCGGCAAAGCCGTTCTCTGACTATCTGTCGTCTCAGCCTCTCACGGCCAGAATCAGTCCCGGGTCATCGCTGATGATCCCGTTCACACCCAGTCGCCAGAGTTTGAGCGCGTACGCGGGATCGTTCACCGTCCAGATGTGTGTGACCACACCGTGAGGCTTCGTACTGCGCACCAGCGAGCCAAGAGGCACGGGGATACCGTTGTACACCGGCGGAATGCACATCGCCTGAAACAGCGGCGCGGCAATCGGCCGTCGAAGCAGCGATGGAACGAGCAGACCGGCGACATCCGGTGTACTCGCGCCGAGTGCGAAGCCGGCATGACGCAGGGGGCGTGTGCTGGCGGGATCGAAGCCGGCCACGATCACGCGCCGCGCCAGCCCGTGCCGGGCGATGGCCTCACGCAGCGGCAGGGCCGCCGCGGGCGTCTTGAGTTCGATGATGATGGGGAGATCGCGCGGCAGGGCTTCGACCGCTTCGTCGAACGTCGGAATCCCGGCACCGCGTCCACGCCACGGGAACGTGCGACCACGATCGGTCGTGAAGCGTGCTCCCGCGTCCACCGTGCGCAGGTCGGCCAGCGTGCGCGCGGCGACCGGTCCCGCCGCATCGGTGGTGCGATCGAGTGTGGGATCGTGCAGCAGTACGAGCACCCCATCGCGCGTGACATGCAGATCGAACTCGACCGCATCGACGCCCAGTGCGACGGCCTCGAGCAACGAGGGGATGGTGTTCTCGGGCGCGTGAGCCCGGTTGCCGCGGTGACCGACTACCGGTCGGGCATTGGGGTCGAGAAGAAGCATTGGAGAATACGGTCCCGGGTTTGGGGAAACGGGTCTGGCGTTGAACCACCGAACCCGTTCCCCGAAACCCATCACTCAGAAGCTGTACTGCAGCCGCGACATCACCATACGACCCATTTGGGGCATGCCGGGGAATGTGCGCACCTGGTTGTCGAACATGTTCTGCGCGCTGATGGACCACATCAGCTTCTGCTTGCCACCGAGATCGAAGTGCTTGGAGACCTGCGCGTCGAAGACGACCGCTTCAGGCACGCCGTCGTAGCAGTAGGCGCCTGCGGACACCGGCGCACACTTGTCAGCGCCAATCGTCGGATTGGCCGCCGCGCCCGGACGACCGGACGCAATTGCAAAGGCGAAGTTGGTGGTGTGCACGCTCGAGTTCACCGGATACGCGTCGTTGTAGCGCGAACGGAGCTCGAAGCCCAGGCCGTTGCCTTCGTTCCGGTACCGCATCCCGACCGAACCGCGTGACTTCGGCGAGTTGGACATGAGCGGCAGATTGTTCCCGCCGGCAATGCCGCCGAAGACATTCTCGCTCTGCCAGCTGTAGGCGAGGTCGAACGTCAGGCGATCGGTGGCTACGATGTCCGTGGCGAGGTCCATGCCACGCACCCAGATTTTTCCGGGCGTCGTGAGATACGTGGCATAGATGGCGTTCGGCGCGGTGTTGCTGTTGGCCCAGGTGACCACACCCACGGGAAGCGCCGCGACATTGGGTGTCAGTGCGGTAGCCAGCCCCGATGCGATCTGCCCGATCATTTCTGCCGGTACCCCGAGCGGGCCCAACTGCTGTCCGAAATACGCACCGAGCTGCTGTCCGAGGTACCCACCGACCTGCTGCGGATTGGCGAACATCACGTTCGGCGTGGAGAGCGCGGCGGTCGTGCCCACGTCACCACGCTCCTGCCCCCACAGCGAGATGTCCCAGCGGAACCGATTGCCGACGATGCCCTTGTACCCCACTTCGAACGTGTTGTTGAAGGACGCCGACAGCGGGGCGATGTCGGTGAGTTGATCAGGCGTGAGACCGCCAGGTGTCGACGCGTTCGTCAGGTAGGTCACGCGGGTGGCGAGATCCGCATTGGTCGGCGCCCGTGACGCGAGGTACTGCACCGCACCCGCCGCCAGTGCTTGGATCTGTGCGGGAGTCATGCCCGCCGCCGAGAGCCTTGCCAGGCCGGAAGCAATGCCCGGGATCAACCGGGGGCCCAGTGCCGTGATCGCCCCCGGAAACGCCGCCGCCGCCGACGCGCCCGTGAACTGCCCCTGCCCCGTATAGGCCGACTTCATGCAGAACGACCCGAACGTGCTGTTGCCGGCGCAGCTCCGGTTGAACAGATGGCCTTCCTTGGGCGGGTTGCCGCGGGCGTACACATTGAAGCCCGAGCCACCCACGTTCGGCGTCTGGATGAGGTCCAGGAAGAAGGAGAAGTTGGCCGGCGTCGAGAACGCCCGGTTGTACGTGAAGCGGATGTTCTGCGTCTCGGTGGGCTTGAAGATGATGGCCGCACGCGGCGAGAAGAACGCCCCGTCGATCACGTTGTTCGCGTCCCCACGAGCCGCCAGCAGCAGTTCGAGATGTTTGTTCGGCCGCGTGGAGGACTGCAGATACGCGCCGTATTCCCGGACGTTGTCGTTGTCTTCGTTGCCGCCGTTGATCGTGTTGCCCGTTTCCGGGTTCGTGGCGATGTAGTCGGCGCCGTACGTGAAGCTCTGCTTGCTGCCCATGTCGAAGCCGTGCTGGAGCTGCGCCGCCCACACGTTCGACTTGTCCACGATGGGCTTGCCCGAACGCAGCAGATACGTGCCTTCGTCGGACAGCGCATTGTCGTTGCCGGCGTTGCTCAGATTGGCGAACACCTGCGCGAACAGGCGATTCCAGCGGAAGCGCTGCTGCAGGCTGGTGTACGTCCAGTTCCGGATCTGCGCCGCGCCATTGGCGCCGGTGTACTCGATCCCGTGGCCGATGTGCGTGTGCCCCACCGTCGTGATGGCCTCGGAATTCTCCGACGGCCGGATGTCCATGCGCGCTTCACCCGTGTACCGCTCGAGGCTGAAATCGCGATCGTTGGTCTTTCCGCGGCGGGACGCCGGCACGTCGTCGGTGGTCGGGAACGTGGCCGGTTCCGCCAGTTCCAGGAACTCCCAATCCTTGCCGCGCATGTATTCGCCCGACACCTTCACGGCGAACTTCTCGTTCAGCTTGGACGCGTGACGGATACCCGCCCGCATCACGCTGCGCTCACCACCATCCACGCTGATCGTCGTGCCCTGCGAGGCGAACGGCGACTTCGTGATCACGTGCAGCACCCCGTTGGAGCTGTTGGGACCGTACAGCGCCGACGCCGGTCCGAGCAGCACTTCCATGCGGTCGATGTCTTCGTTGGTGCCGGTGAACATGAACGGCACGTTCACACGCAGCGACGGCACACCGGCAAACCGGTAGTCCTGCAGCATCAGCATCGCGCCGCTGAAGGCGTTGTTGAAGCCACGCGCCACCACGTTGGACTGCGCGATGCCGCCGCGACTGATGTCCACACCCGGTGTGCTGCGCAGATGATCGGTGACCGTCACCGCGGGTCGCTCTTCGATGCGTTCGCTCGACACCACGGAGATCTGGGCCGGTGCATCGAGGGCTTTTTCCGGACGGCTGCGGCTCGCCGTCACGACGGTCTGATTGAGCTGCGTGGGACGTTCCGACAGCGCCGCCGTGATGGTCGCGCCGGGGCGCTGGCCATTGAACACCTTCTGGTCATACCCGATGGCGCGCACGGTCACCGTGTAACTGCCATCGGGAAGATTCACGACCCGGAATGTACCGTCGGTACCGGAGATGGCGCCGTAGGCTTGTCCACCCGAAAGCTGTGCCTGCACCTGCGCATTCTCGATCGGCCGACCGGTCGCGGCATCGGTCACCTTGCCGGAGATCGACCCGGACTGCGCTGCCAATCGGCTCGACGCCACGGGCAACACGCCCAACGCCAGCACGGTGAAGGCCAACACACGTCGGAGGAACAGGGACATCGTTCACCTCAGAGGGATGAAAAGGACGTCGAGGTCCGATGACCGGCGGGAAGGGATGCCGGTCATTGTGGGTCGTGTCAGCATTCGTGGAGACGACACAGCCCAACCGTTGCACGAATCTTCACAGCCCCCTTTCGCGCCGTCAATACATCCGGGGGCGGATTACGCGAAAAACTTGACGATACCGTCAGGATTTATTCAGGAGTCCTTCAGGATTCGCCGCAGATCCGGTCGAGGTCCTGCACTCCCACCAGCACATCCCGCGGTCGCGCCGCGCCTTCCGAAGGCGCCAGCACACCGGCCGCCTCCAGTTGATCGATGATCCGTGCCGCCCGGCCATACCCGATCTTGAGACGGCGCTGCAGCAACGACGTCGAACCCTGACGATGCTGGATGACCACCTCTGCCGCTTCGCGGAAACGGGCATCCCGCTCGTCGCCCGTCCCGTCGGCTTCGTCCTCGTCGCCGTTGGCCTTGGCTTCGAGTGCCCGCACAGTCTCCAGAATGTCCGGCTCCGCGGACACGTCGTCCCCGGCGGCCGCGGCTTCACCCAACGCACGCAAACGCGCCTGTTCGTACCAGCCAAGCAGACGCTCGGTATCCTCACTGGAGAGATATGCCCCCTGCAAACGCGAGGCTTCCGATTTGCCCGGCGGGATGAACAGCATGTCGCCGTTGCCGAGCAGCGATTCAGCGCCCGCCCCGTCGATGATGGTGCGGCTGTCCACCTGTGACGCCACACGGAAAGCGATCCGGCACGGAAAGTTCGCCTTGATCAACCCCGTGATGACGTTCACGCTGGGTCGCTGCGTGGCGAGAATGAGATGGATTCCGATGGCGCGCGCCTTCTGCGCGAGCATGGCGATCGGGGTCTCCACTTCACCCTGCACGGTCATCATGAGATCGGCCATCTCGTCGATGACCACCACGATGTACGGCAGCACACCGCCCGTGTACGTGCGGTCTTCGAACGCGACCTCGGGATTGCGCGGCTTGAGCACCGGCTGTCCTTCGCCGTTCTCGTGCTGGGCGACGCGCTTGTTGAATTCCTGCAGATTGCGGCAGCCGTTCGCCTCCAGCAACCGGTACCGATCCTGCATCTCCATCACGGCCCACTTGAGCACGGCCGCGGCATCCCGATTGTCGGTGATGACCTTGTGACGACGATGCGGCAGCGCGTTGTACACGCTGAGTTCGACCATCTTGGGGTCGACCATCAGGAAACGCAGCGTACTCGGCGTATGCCGGTACACGAGGCTCGTGATGATGGTGTTCACGCACACCGATTTGCCCGACCCGGTCGCACCGGCGATGAGCAGGTGCGGCATCTTGGCAAGATCGGCCACGACGGGGCGGCCTTCGAGATCCTTGCCCAGCGCGATGGGCAGCGCCGCCCGCGCATGACGGAACTCGGGCGCCTCCAGGACTTCACGCAACACCACCATCTCCGGTGTCGGATTCGGCACTTCCACACCCACCGCGCCGCGTCCCGGAATGGGCGCCACGATGCGGATGCTGGGCGCGCGCATTGCCAGCGCCAGATCGTCCGCCAGCGCCGCGATCTGCCGCACCTTCACACCCGCCGCCGGTTCGATTTCGAACTGCGTGACCGACGGTCCCGTGGTCCGTCCGACGAGTTCCCCGTCCACCTTGAACGTGCGCAGCGTGGCCATGAGCTTCTCGCCGGCCAGATCCAGCTCACGCCTGCCCGCATCGGCGTTGCGTACGGGCGGTGCAGCCAGCAGATCGGTGGGCGGTAGATCCTCGCTGTAGGTCGCCGGTTCATTCGCGGCATCCAGTGCGGCTTCCACGCGTTCGTCACGGGTGCCGGTCTTGCTCTTCGCTTTCGCCGACTCCGCGGGCGATGCGCTGCTTCCCGCAGCCCCCCGACGTGCTCTGGCATCGGTCGTAGCCCCTTCTGCGGGCGCCCGTGCGGCTAGCACTTCGCTGCCGGCAATACCACCGAGCACGTCCCGCGCCAGTGAGGGATCGATCGCCGGCATCTCCTCGGGCTCGGGCGCCAGCGCCTCCGCAAGTGACGGACGACGCGCACCATCGCGCACAGTCGATGGTGCGGACACATCGCCGTCGCGACCCGTGCTTGCACGGCGTCCCTGGCCGATGAGCAGACGGATGGGATTCCAGCGCAACGTGAGCACGGTGAGTGCACTCGTCGCCAGCAGAAACACGATCCATGCGCCAGCGGGACCGAGCCATTTGCGGAGATAGTGGGCCACGAGACTGCCCCACAGCCCCGCGCCGGCCGAGGGTGCGGGTTCACCACCCAGCGCCAGTCCCACGGCAATGGGCACGAGGGCCACGGTGCCGGCGAACAGCACGCTCCAGTCGCTGGCATCATCGGCGCGGCGGATGCGCCCGAACAGCGCGAGCGCCACCACGACACACCCCACCGCAATGATCACCATTCCCGGAATTCCGACCGCCGCCACGAGCACACAGCGCGTCACCGTGCCCGTCGGTCCGAACGGACCGGTGGACGACCAGCAATCGCTGCCCATCGGGCGCTGAAAGATCAGCGCTCCCAGCAGAAAGACGGCCAGGAGAATGAGCGCCACGGCGCCGAGTTCCCGTTTGAGGAGCTGTCGATCCATCGTCACTCTCCCGTCAGCCCGCGTTTCGCGATGGTGTTCGCGTCCGTCGGGCTGCCTGCCCTGCGGCGTCAGCGACCCGCAGCGACGGCATGCCGCTGCAACTGCCGGTCCTGATAACGTACTGCCGTATCATATCGATCCAGCGTGAGGCACGCTGCCACGTCGGCGTCGAATCCGGCGTCACTCAGTGACCGCGCGTGCGTGGCCTCGTGTGCCACCGATGCGATCCCGCCCACGAACGGTCGTTCCATCAATTCCGCCACGCGCGCTCCGTCGGCGCGCACCAGATGCTCCTGCCCCTGCGCGATCCCCCGCACGAGTCGTCCGGCGCACACCACGTCTTCGAGCGCCAGTCGCCGTTCGTGTCCCGAACAGATGATCAGCACCTCCGTGTGCTCGCTCATCGCGGCCCGCACGGCACGCACCGTGGCCGTCGCGTTCACGAACGCCGCGAAAAAACACACGCGGGCTCCCTGGGTGGCCGCGAGCGCGCGTGTCCCGTTGGTGGTCGTGTACAGAATGATTCGTCCGTTCACGACTTCCGGCCCGTACTCCAGCGGTGAATTGCCGAGATCGAACCCTTCGATCCGTACCATGCGGCGCTCGCCGGCCAGCCGGATCTCGTCACGGGCAAAGTCCCGCGCCCGCCGCACCGTGTCCTCGACGGTCTCGAACGGCGCCACCGCCCGGGCCCCATTGGCCAGCGCCGTGGCCACCGTGGTGGCCGCGCGCAGGACATCGATCACCACCACCACTCGATCGGCCACATCGGCGGGCACTACCGGTGCCTCGCCGAGCAGCACGTCGATGCGCACTTAGCCGGGCTCCTTGAGCAGGTCGGCGCCTTCGAACTCCAGCCACTTGGTGTGCACCTTGCCCGCCTGGAAGCCGGGATGCTGCATCACGCGAGCCAGAAACGGCATCGTGGTCTTCACCCCTTCCACGACGAAACTTTCGAGCGCAATCTGCATGCGCTTGAGCGCTTCCTCACGCGTGGAGCCCTGCACGATGAGCTTGGCGATCATCGAGTCGTAGAACGGCGGCACCGTGTAGCCGGCATACGCATGCGTATCGATGCGCACACCGGGGCCGCCGGGCTGATGGAACACTTCGAGCTTGCCGGGCGAGGGCTGGAAGTTGCGTGAGGGATCCTCGGCGTTCACGCGGCACTCGATCACATGCCCGCGGAACGGCGGCAGCTCCTTCACGGTGAGCGGAAGACCAGCCGCCACGCGGATCTGTTCCTTCACGAGGTCCACACCAGTGAGCATCTCCGTCACCGGGTGCTCCACCTGGATGCGGGTGTTCATCTCCATGAAGTAGAACGAACCATCTTCGTCGAGCAGCATTTCGATCGTGCCGGCACCGACGTAGTTGATGGCCTTCGCGCCACGCACGGCGGCTTCACCCATCCTCGCCCGCAATTCCGGCGTCATCACCGGGCAGGGGGCTTCCTCGATGAGCTTCTGATGCCGGCGCTGCACGGAGCAGTCGCGTTCGCCCAGATGGATCACGTTGCCATGCGTGTCGCCGAGAATCTGGAACTCCACGTGCCGTGGACGTTCGAGGAACTTCTCCACGTACACATCGCCGTTGCCGAACGCGGAGAGCGCCTCCGAGCGGGCGAGCTGGAACGACCGCATGAAATCGTCGGGATCGCGGGCCACGCGCATGCCCTTGCCGCCGCCGCCCGCTGCGGCCTTGATGATCACCGGGAAGCCGATCGATCGGGCGAACTCGAGGGCTTCCTCGGGATCTTCCACGGGGCCCGGCGAACCGGGCACGATCGGCACACCGACCTCCTGCATCGCCCGACGGGCCGACGCCTTGTCGCCCATCGTGCGGATCTGATCGGGCGTGGGGCCGATGAACGTGATGCCCGAGGCGCGACAGGTCTCGGCGAACTCCGCGTTCTCGGCCAGGAATCCGTAGCCCGGGTGAATGGCGTCGGCGCCGGTGATCTCGGCGGCGGCGATCAGACGGGTGATCTTGAGATACGAATCGCGCCCGGACGGAGGGCCGATGCACACGTCATCGTCGGCGTAACGCACATGCAGCGACTCGCGGTCGGCCTCCGAATAAACGGCGACCGTCTGGATGTCGAGCTCACGGCAGGCGCGGATGACGCGGAGGGCGATCTCCCCGCGGTTGGCGATCAGGACCTTTTTGAACATCCGGTAATGGTGGCGAGATCACTGCCCTGCCGCCAGTCCTGGCGCAGTTCACCCGGGCTTCGAACGAACCGGGAGATGGACAGACCGTTGCCACGGATCACGCGGATGGGGCGGAAACAGCACGGATATGGCATGAGGTCCACTGCCGCGCCGATTCAAGCCGCAGTAGCGCCGACACGTCAGGTTGGATGACCCAACGCACCGGCCACTATAAAAAAAAGCAGTTCCAATATCCGTTCTCTACTGATTGTATCCGTGCTGTTTCCGCCCCATCCGCGCAATCCGCGGCAAAGTAGTCCATCAGGCCGCGTTGCTGCCCGGCCGGAATCCGTCGAACGCCGTATCGCTCGCCCCGTCCACGCCCTGCACCCGCAGCGCGAACTCGGCCGGGTTGGACGCATTGAACAACGCATCCTCGTACGAGATCACGCCGCGCGAGTACCAGTTCATGAGCGACTGGTCGAAGCTCTGCATGCCGTACGCGACACTGCCTTCCTTGATCAGGTCGGGAATGTTGAGCGTGGCCGAGAGATCGCGTACCTGATCGCGCACCGCTTCGGTATTCACCAGGATCTCGCAGGCGGGCACACGGCCCGGCTGATCCGCGCGCGGCACCAGACGGAGTGACACCACCGCGGCGAGCGCGTTGGCGAGCGCGAACCGCACTTCGTTCTGCTGGTGCGGCGGATAGAACGACAACACCCGATTGATCGTGAGCGTCGCGTCGGTCGTGTGCAGCGTGGAAAAGACCAGGTGGCCCGTGCCCGCCGCCTTGAGTGCGACATCGAGCGTCTCGAGATCGCGGATCTCGCCGATCATGATGACGTCGGGGTCCTGACGCAGCACCCGGCGCAACGACTGCGAGAACGAAGCGGTATCGGTGCCCACTTCGCGCTGATTGATGTGGCAGCGCACATCGCGATGCACGAACTCGATCGGATCCTCGATCGTGATGATGTTCGCGCTGCGGCGTTCGTTGATGTGCTGGATCATCGCCGCCAATGCCGTGCTCTTGCCCGACCCCGTCACGCCGGTGACGAGCACGAGGCCACGCGGACGCATGGCGATCTGCTCGAGCACGGAGGGCAGATTCAGGTCCCGCACATTCGACGCCGCGTGCGCGATCGCGCGCATGGCAAACGCCACCGTCCCCTTCTGCTGGTAGACGTTGACGCGAAAGCGCCCGATGCCGGGCACATTGATGGCAAAGTCCGACTCACGCGCTTCGACGAATTCGCGCAGCTGCGCCGGCGGCAGCAGATGCTCAGCGAGCGCCCGGAGTTCTTCCGGGCGCATCGGCGGCATGTCGAGCGGGACGAGGTCTCCGTGCAGACGGAGGGTCGGTGGACGGCCGACCTTGAGATGCAGATCGGAGGCGCCTTCGCGGACCATGCGCTGGAGCGCGGCCTTCAGGTCGAGACCCGAAGCGGGAGCGGGCGCGGAAGCCGCACCGTTGGCGCTGCTGCCCTGTGTGCCGTTCAGGCCGGGCGCAACGCCGGAGACCATCGTCATGTCGTCATGTCTCAGCCGGTCGGATCGATGCGGAAGAGCACCTGGCCGTATTCGACCGGATGCGCATCGGTGACGTTCACCTCGCGCACCACGCCATCGAATTCGGACTCGAGCTCATTCATGATCTTCATCGCCTCGATGATGCAGACGATCTGTCCCTTGCTGACACGATCCCCTACGGAGATGTAGGGCTTCGCGCCGGGCTCAGGCGCAGAGTAGAACGTGCCCACCATCGGCGACTTGATCTCGAGGGCCGCGGCCTTCGGCGCCTCGGCCTTCGGCGCCGCAGTCCCCCCCTCCTCGGCAGGACGCGCCGCAGGCGCCGCAGGCAACACCGGTGCGGCGACAGCCACGGGCGCCGGCGCGGCGGGAGCAACGGTCATGGCAGCGCGCTGTTGCGGGCTCTTCGAGATCCGGAGCTTCATCCCCTTGTCGGAGGAGATCTCGATGGAATCCACCGTGGAGCCGTCGAGCATTTCGATCAGCTTCTTCACGTAGCGCAGGTCGATCATGGAGGGAGAGGCTAAAGAGGAGCGGCGCCCGGCGAGACACCGGGTGCGAGGTCAGACGGGTTCGGACGAGGTCAAACGATTTCGTGCAGCGCACGGGGGAAACTCGTCAGCACGCGTCCCCCCGATTCGGTGATCAGCACATCATCCTCGATTCTCACCCCGCCCCAGCCCGGGCGATAGATGCCCGGTTCGATGGTCACGACCATGCCGGCAGCGAGGGGAGCTTCGACGGTACGGGCCAGACGCGGCGCTTCGTGCACGTCCAGGCCGATGCCATGACCCAGCGAATGCCCGAATGCCTCACCAAACCCGCGGGCGTCAATGTACTCTCTCGCGACCGCATCTGCAGCCATCCCCGTCATTCCGGGCCGAACCGCACCCGAAGCGCGCCCATTTGCTTCCCGGACGATCTCATAGACCTCCCGCTGCTCCGCCGATGCCCGCCCCAGAACCACCGTGCGGGTGATGTCGGAGCAATAGCCCCGCGCCACGGCCCCGAAGTCCAGCAGGACAAAATCACCCGGGCCGAGTACCCGGTCGCCGGCCCGCGCATGGGGAAGCGCCGAACGGGGTCCGGAGGCCACGATGGACGCAAACGGATACGCCTCGCTCCCCGCCTCCCGGAGATGGCGCTCCAATATGCCGGCCACGGCCGTTTCCGTCAGTCCGGCACGCAACTTCCCGAGCGTGCGGTCCAGCGCCTGCTCGGCCATCGCCACGGCCTCCTCGATGGCCGCCACTTCACCGGCGTCCTTCCGCTCCCGCAGCGTCTCCACGAGGTCCTCCTGCGGACGCCACTGCCACCGGCTGCCCTGCTCCAGCAGACGGGCAAAATCGCGATGCAGCAGATGCCCTGTCTCGAAGCCGATCCGGTCCACACCGGTCATGTGCTGCAGCGCGTTCCAGAGGCCCAGCCACAGACTGGTGGGCTCGATGCGCACGGTGGCGGCATCGCCAACTTCCTCCTCCACCTGGGTGGCGTACCGGAAATCGGTGAGCAGCAGGCATTCCCGGGACGTCACCAGCACGAGCGCGTTGCTGCCGGAAAAACCGGTGAGGTACCGCACGTTCGACAGCGACGACACGAGCAATCCGTCGATATCGGCGCGCGCCAGTGCATCGCGGAGCGACGCGAGACGCGCCGATCGGGTATCGGATGTCATGGAGGGCCTGCGGATCAGCCGCGAACGGGCGGCAATTGACGCGACGGCAACGACTGCAGGGCGCGGATCAGGCCGCGAAGGGCATACTCGTAACCATCGGCCCCGAGTCCACACACCATGCCGATGGACGCACTGGCCAGCATCGAGTGCCGGCGCTCCGGTTCCCGGGCATGGATGTTGGAGAGGTGCACTTCCACGAAGGGTATGGCCGTCGCGGAAAACGCATCGCGCAGCGCGAGACTGGTATGGGTGTAGGCGCCGGCGTTCACGACCACGCCATCGACCTCGCCACGCCACGCATGCAGCGTGTCGATGAGTGTGCCTTCGCTGTTGGACTGGGCCGAACGCAACTGCACCCCGAGCGCGTTCGCGACGCCCTCGAGGTGAGTCATGATGTCCGCCAGCGTGGCGGTGCCGTAGATGGTGGGCTCGCGAGTCCCCAGTAGATTGAGATTGGGGCCGTTCAGAACACCGATGATCACGCGTTACCCAATCCCTTGAGCCAGACGGAGAACTGCGCCAGATCGTCCGTGGCGCTCGGTCCATCGGGTGTATTCGATGCGCCCGATGACGGTGACTTCGTCTCTCCCGACGGCGCCTGGGTGGCCGGATCGGGGAAGAAACGATCGAACGAAACATCCCCTGAAACATGTCCCGGCGACGGCTCCGCAGCATGCCCAGCGGCGGCTTCGGCAACGGGCGTGTTGCGTACCGGCGTGTTGCGCAGCGGTGTGTTATGCAGCGGCGTGGGCGTGCGCACGGTGCCATAGGCGGGTGTGGGGATCCGCGCGGCCGTGGCCGCATCGAAGAGCGAACTCGCGAGGGCGTCGTTCACCGCCGCACTCTCCACATCACGCGATGCGAAGGCATCGGCCAGGGCCCGGGCAGCCATATCGTCCTGCGGTTCGGCGCTGGCCGCGCCAAAAAGGGACGTCAGCCCATCGTCACCGACATCTCCCGCCCATGTGGCACCGCTCCACTCGGGGGCCGGCACAGCGGTCGAGACGCGCGGCGTGCGACGGGATACCCGCCGGGCGGCGAGTGCGGCAAATCGCTCACGGGCCGTGTAGACCGGCGCCGCGAGCACGTCATTCGCATGCGCGACGTCGTGGGCCACGTCGACATGCCCCACTTCTTCGACCACGTCTTCTGCTTCGGCTCCGATGTCCATCCCGGCATCCACCCCGAGGTCGACCGGCGCCGGGATTTCCACCTGCTCGCGCAATTCGGCGAGACGCGACGACAGCACCGGGTCGTACGGACGCCTACGCACCAGTTCTTCGTACACACTGATCGCGCGCTCGATGAATCCCTGCGTCACGAGCAGTTCGCCCATCGTCTCGGTGACGAACGCCGGCGACGGTGCCTCCTGCTCCTCGGCCTCGAAGTCCTGGTCCTCGACCAGCATGTCCGACACGGCTTCGGGATGCACATCGGAGAAGGACACTTCCTCGGTGTCCAGTCCTTCCACGATCTCGTGCGGCATCGAAGCCACGGGCAACGCGTACACCGACACGTCATCCGGATCGCCGGCCGTGCGCGCATCCTCGGCAATGGCGTCGGCGATCGCCTCCACTTCTTCGGTGGGGGTGACCGGCGGCGCGAGCCAGGGCAGATCCACCGACGAATCCGCCGAAACATCGGCCGCAACATCAACCGAAGTATCCGTCGACGTGTCCGCCGCGATCACCAATTCTTCGTCGGCGATATCCGGTTCGGGCTCCGGGAGCGAAAACACCACGGGGTCACTCGACTCCCGCCCGAACGCGTCGGCGGCTTCCACCGGCACGTCCACGAATGCGGGGGTCACACTGCGGGGCGTGACGACACGGGCCACGAGTTCCGTGGTGTCGGGCCATTCCGGTGCGGCGAGGCCTTCTTCGAAAGACGCATCGGCATCCATGGACTCGGCCAGCGCCGCTTCCTCGGCAGCGGCGACCGCCCCCGTGTCGACGTCGGCAAAAGCAAAGGGATCCGTCTGCTCTGCCACCGGCTCCACGGACTCCGCCGTGGGCTCCTGCATGGGCTCGGCCACCACCACGGCTGCGGGCTCCGTCAGAAGTTCGGCTACTGGCTCGAACCGGGCTTCGATGGACGGTGTCGATGGTTCGACGAGCGGCTCGACCGACGGCTCGATCGGCGCGTCCACAGGCGTCCCGACCGATTCCACGACGGTTTCGACCGGCTCCACCACGGGCTCCACGACCGGGGTCGCCATTGGCGTCGGCATGGCCGCCACGATCCGGTCGCCTTCCATCTCCATCGCTTCGAGATCGAGCAGATCGCCAGCCAATGCAGCGGGCACCACGGGCGGCACCACCGGCGCGGTCGGCACAAAGGCCGCCGGCACCGACAATGGCGTGGGCACGGGTGTGCGGAGCCGCGCATTCACCTCGTCGAAATCCACCGCCCGCAAGGCAGCATCGGGCGTGGGCACGACAGCGCCGATGATCGGCACCGGAACCGAAGGCGTGAACGACACGGGACGCAGATCGGGAGCCGGAGCCGGCACCACCGGCATCGGCACACCGGGAGTGGGCACCGGAGTCTGGCCGATGGCCGGTCCGCCCGCCTGGGGAATGGCCCGACTTCCGTAGGCCGGCGTGGACAGCGTCGCCAACTGCGCGGCGATGTCGTCGTTGCGCGGGTCGGCGTCCAGCACCCGCTCATACCAGCGACGGGCGGCCAGGGGATCACCCTGCCGGCGCGCAATGTCACCCAGATGGCGCAGGGCGATCAGATTCTCGGGATCGAGTGCCAGCGCCTGCTCGAACACCGACCGGGCCTCGCTCAGACTCTCACTCTCATAGAGGGCCTGACCGAACACGATGTATCCGCTCATGTGCCCAGGCTGCTTCGGCAGATGCTCGCGACAGAGCGCGATGGCCTGCGACAACTCGCCGGCCTTCCGGAGTTCGTTCGCGAGCGGCGCAAAATAGCGGCGCGGATTCTCCTCGAACTTTCTCCGGAGCTCCTCGATCCGGGCGGCTGTACTCATGCGTGCGGTACCCTCTGGTGGTGTCCCCGACCGGCGGGCGGCGGATGCCCGGTTGTGTCAACCGTTATTACTCGCCGCGGTCGGTCGGGATGTCAATCGTGGACGAAACGACGGGAAGTCGTGTCGTGTCTTGCCTTTAGCCCTTCAGAACCGCTAGCTTTCCGGACTCTTTCCGGCACACGCCCTTCTTCGGGGAGGTGCGTGTGCCTTTCCGTTCTGCCCGTCTTTTCGAGTCAAGGAGTCTCGCCCCGTGCTGCAATCGATGCGGAGCGCCGCGAAGTACATCTGGATTTTCATCATCGTGGCGTTTGTCGGCAGCTTCCTGCTGTATGAGACATCCGGACTTGCCGGTCGTGCTCCAGTGACGACGACCACCTCCATCGCCACCGTCAACGGGGAGGAAATACTCCTCACAACGTGGCAGAATGCGGTCAACGCCCTCGAACAACAACAGCAGCAGCAGACCGGGCGCAGTATCACGCTCGACGAGCGGCAGCAGCTGGAGGACCGGGCGTTCGATGAAATCGTGACGGAAATGCTCCTGCAACAGGAGTACAAGCGTCGCGGCATCACGGTTACTGACGAAGAAGTCGTGCAGGCGGCACGCGTCTCGCCGCCGCCGCAGGCCACGACCTCGCCCGATTTCCAGACCGATGGCCGGTTCGACATGCAGAAGTACCTGCGTTTCATCGGCAGCCCGATGGCGCGGCAGTCCGGCATCCTGGCCGGTCTCGAATCGTTCTATCGCAACGAGATCCCCAAGCAGAAGCTCTTCGACCAGATCGCCAGCGGCGCGTATGTGTCCGATGAGCGTCTCTGGCAGGTCTATCGCGACCGGCACGACAGCGCGTCCGTCAGCTTCGTCGTGCTGCGCACCGATGCACTCGCCGACACCACGGTGAATGTCACCGACGCGGAGATCTCGCAGTTCTACGAGCGCAACAAGAAGCGTTACGAGCGCCCCGGTCGTGCCATCGTGTCGCTGCTGACGGTGCCCCGCACCGTGACGGCCGCCGATTCGGCCGCCGCCCGCGCCCGGGTCGACCAGCTCCGCGCCGAGATCGTCGGCGGGGCGAAGTTCGAGGATGTGGCCCGCCGCGAATCGGCCGACTCCGTCTCCGGCGCCCAGGGTGGGGAACTCGGCAAGGGTGGTCGCAACCGCTTCACGCCGAAGTTCGAGGAAGCCGCCTACGCCCTCAAGGTCGGCGAGCTGTCACAGCCGGTGCTCACGCCTTTCGGATGGCACATCATCCGGGTGGACGAACGCAAGGGTGACACGCTCGACGTGCGGCACATCCTCGTGTCGGTGGGTCAGACCGATTCCAGCGCCACGCGTACCGATCGTCGCGCCGATTCGCTGGCCACCATCGGTGCCAGCCAGGAAGACGCGAAGAAGTTCGACGATGCCGCGAAGGCCCTCGGCCTCACGGCGGCGCAGGTGGCGGTCATCGAGAAGGAGCCGCTCTCCTTCGCCGGCCGGTATGTGCCCAGTGTGAGTGCGTGGGCGTTCTCCGGCGTGCGTGCCGGCGAAACCAGCGATCTGTTCGATTCGCCCGAAGCCTACTATCTCGCGCGTCTCGATTCGCTCACGCCGGGTGGCCAGCAGTCGCTCAGTGAAGTGAAGGAAGACATCCGTCGTCGTCTCGCGCGCGACAAGCGCATCGAGAAGCTGCGTCCGGATGCCGAAGCGCTGGTGGCGGCCGCGAAGAGCGGGACGCTGGAAACGGCCGCCGCGGCCAAGGGACTCACGGTGGAGAAGGCGGCCGGATTCAGCCGCATCGATCCCGTCGCCGGCCTGGGTCAGTTCACGCAGGCGGTGGGTGCCGCGTTTGTCCTGCCGGTGGGTCAGGTGGGCGGTCCGTTCCGCTCGCAGGACGGCATGGTGGTGATGCGCGTCGACAGCCGCATGGACGCGAAGCGCGACGCTTTCGAAGCCGAGAAGGACACACAGCGGGCGCAGCTCATGCAGTCGCTCCGTCAGCAGCGTATCGACGAATTCCTTGGCAATCTGCGCGAGCACACCAAGGTCGACGATCGTCGCACGAAGGTGCTGTCGCAGCTCCGTCGGCAGTCCGCCGGCGTCTGATCGATCGGAACCCATCGAACAAAGCGCCCCCGCGAGAATCTCGCGGGGGCGCTTCTGTTTTGCGGTCTGACGATCTGACGAAGAGTCAGCGGATCACACGGGGCTCACGCGCCGATCACCGGCAGATCACATCAGGCGCTTGGGTTCGGGGCGCTCCTCGTCGGCTGCTTCCTGCTGCGCCGCGGTGCCCTGGGCGACGCGCGGTTCGCTGCGCGGCGTGGGCTCGGTGATCTGTCGCTGGGCGTCGTTGATGTTGCGCTTGAACTCGTTGATGCCCTTGCCGAGTGAGCCGGCGATTTCCGGGATGCGCTTGGCTCCGAAGAGCAGCAGCACGATCACGAGGATGATCAGGATCTCGCCGAAACCGAAGTTTCCGAAGTTCATGGGAAAAGCTCCTAGAAGAGGGACCGCGCGATGAGGTAGGCGATCAATACTCCCAGAAGGCTCAGGAGAGAGACATCCAGGGCGACTGGTCCAACCGCAAACTTCAATATAATCAGGTCGATCGGGAGAGGACCTATGGCGGGTGTGACTCCCGTCGTCAGGAACTCCTTCACCGCCCCGGGCGGCAGGAACCGGCGCGCCACCTGGGTCAGTAGCCCGCCCGCCACGAAGCCCGACGCCAGTACCAGAACGTGGAACAACGGGCGGTGTTTGGAAGGTCCGCGGACGGCCATCACCAGCGCCGCTCCACGACGTAGGCGATCGAATCCAGCAGCGCGCTCCGGGCCGCGCTCTCGGGCAGTTCCGCCAGCGCCTCCTCGGCTTCGTGCGAGAACTGATCGGCCCGACGCCGCGCGTACTCGAGTCCCCCATGATCGCGCACGATGCCGACCACTTCGGCGATGGCTTCGTCCTCGGGTTCCACCGACGCGAAGAGCGCGTCCACCCGGGCCCGCGCGGACGCCGGCATCTCCCGCAACGCGGCGATGAGCGGAAGTGTCACCTTGTGTTCCTTGAGGTCGAGACCACTGGGTTTGCCCGTCATCTCCTGCTGCTCGGTGTAGTCGAGCAGATCGTCGGCCACCTGGAACGCCATGCCCAGGCGTTCTCCGAAACGGGTCACCGCCTGCCGGTAGCGCGGCGCTCCGCACAGCGCACCCACGTCACACGCGGCCATGAACAACGCCGCGGTCTTGGCGCGAATGAGTGTTTCGTAATCGCTTTCGCTGAATGCCAGCGCGTCGTACGCGCCCAACTGACGGATTTCGCCGAGTGTCATCTCGTTCGAAGCCTGCGTGATGGAACGCATCGCCTCGAGGTCACCCATGGTCACCAGCTCGCGCAATGCCCGGAGATACAGGAAGTCACCCATGATCACCGACACCTGGTGACTGAAGAGTGAATTCACCGTGGGCATACCACGACGCAGCACGGAATGATCCACGGCATCGTCGTGCACGAGCGTGGCGAGATGCATGAGCTCGACGACCGCCGCATACGTGATCGCGCGCGGAGGCGAACGATCTTCGATGGAGCTGGCCAGCAGCAGCAAGGTGGGGCGGAAGAGTTTCCCCTTCATCCCCATGAGATGATCCTGCACCTCGCGCACCAGCGGCACATCCGCAGCGACGATACGCCACAGCTCTCCCGAGACCTGCGAGAGTGCTGTGTGTACCGGAGCCTGGATGTCACGTAACGCTGCCGCCAGCGCGGACGGAGTCCGCGTGGTAAGCGTCATCGTGTGGCTGGGTCGAGTGCCGCCAATCGGGTGGCGACATCGCGGAATTGAATGTCGGTCGCGTACACGCGCTGAAAATAACCACGAGCCTCGTCCCTTCGCTGCAATGCCTCGCAGGAATGTGCGAGCAGATACAGGACGCCCACCCGCTGGTCGTCGTCGAGCCCCGGTTCGTGCAGTGCCCGGGATAGGACGGTGGCCGCGATCTGGTGTCGCCCCTGCTCCACGAAACACTGCCCCAGCGCTTCATAGGCCGGCAGACGGTGGGTCCGGCTTCTCAACGCCTTCTGGAACTCCGCGATGGCATCGTCCAGAAGTCCCATCTCCTTATAGGCGACACCGAGGTCGTAATGCCCTTCGAAGTCATTGTCTCCGAGGGAGCGGGCCACGCCGTCCTTGAAATGCTGGAGGAGCGCGTCGAAGTCGGCCTGTTCGTCACCGCTGATGACGGGCTCCCGCATGCGCATGCGCGTGGATGCGGGTTCGTCGTCGTCCCGCAGCCAATCGGCCAGGTCCACGAACTGGTCGTCGGGGCGCGGCGGCGGAGGGGGCGGTGGTGCCGCCGCACCAAGGGCGGCCCGGGCGCGATCGTCGTGGGGATCCAGCTCGAGTACCCGCGCGTACACCGCACGCGCACGTCCCTCTTCCCCCATCCGCACCAGCGCGTCGGCCAGATCGAGGTAGGCCAGCTGCAGCCGGTCCTGCTCCTGCAGCCGCACGGCCAGCTCCACCCGCTTCTGGTGGTACGGCACACGATCCGGTGAGACATGCACCAGCTCATCGGCGATATCCGCCGCCGCCGCCAGTTCCCCGTCGCCGATCAATCCCTGCTGGGCCGTTTCCAGTTCATGCAGCGCCGCGTCGCGCTCGCCGGCTTCGAACAGCGCCTCCGCCAGCCGGCGGCGCAGCAACCAGTGCTGCGGCAGGCGCGCCACCGCCGCCCGGAGCGCATCCCGCCGCGACGTGGCCACGACGACGGCTTCCGCCGCCACTGCGGCGGTGGGCAGGGACGGCGTGACGTGCACGACCCGGACAGCCGAAGCAGGCGTCGGGGTCGGCTCGGCGACCGGCGTCGGGACAGCCGTGGTTCCCGGCGTCGCCATTGGCGTAGGCGCTGGCGTCAGCACCAGCCCGGCATCCGGTTCCGGAGCAGACGGGGCATCCGGCTCGGACGCAGATCCGGCAGGCGGTGCCACAGCCGGTGCCACGGCCGATGGCGCAGGCGGTTGGGAGGCCGATTGTATCGAGGGTTCCGCAGCCGACGGATCGGGCGTGGAAGCCGGCTCCGGCTCGTCGAGATCGAGCAATGCCGCGCTCTCGCCGATGGCCTGACGCAACAGAGCCTCCGCTTCACGCTCGGCGCGACGCTCGGACTCACGCTCGGACTCACGCTCGTCGTGGCGTGCATCCGGTGGGTCATGGGTGTCGCGGCTTCCACGGCCGGCAGGCGACACCTCGGCATCGATGGCAGCCGGATGCGGTGTGGCGTTCGCCGTGACCGCCGGCGCGGAACCCGATGCCACCTCCACGGGCACGTCGATCGGAGCCGCCGCAACCTGAAGACCACGCTCCACCAGCGCATCGGCGAGCAGCAAGGGCGGCAGCTCACCCGACTGCACGAAGTCGTGCGGATCGATGTGATACGACGCGTGCGGCAGGCGGTTCGACGCGACGACGATTGCCGGCTCCATGATCGGCGCGACAGCCGGCTCCTCGTCCGCCGGAGCTGCCGTCTCCGCACCCTCCTCGGCGTCTATCTCGCGCGTACTCTCGGCTTCCCGGTCCAGGGCGGCGGCCGCCGCCTCTGCGGCTTCCGCCTCCGCGGCTTCCGCACGCGCCACCAGCTCTGCACCGGCCGCGATCGCGGCATCGAGCTCCGGCACCGGCACGATGTCCAGCGGCTCGAGCCCGTCCGTCTCGAACGGCTCCAGCTCGAACGACAGATCGTCATCCTCGAACGGGTCCAGCTCGATGGACTCGATCTCGATGAAGTCGAGTTCCACCGTCATGTCGTCGAGCGCGTCCGTGCCCGTGGGTGTTTCGGGAATCGCCGGCACGACGGGCGGAGTTTCCGTCAGGATGACGGCGTGCAGGCCCTGCTCGCCCTGCGGATCGGTGAGGTCCTCGACGAGGACATCGTCCAGACGTTCGACACCGGCCTCCGCCTCGGGCGGCACCAGCCACGTGACATCGGACGGCGGCTCGATCGCATCCGTCGCGCCGGGCTCCTCGTCGGCCAGCACATCGGGCGCGAACCCTTCGAGTGGCGCCACTTCGGCATCGGGAACGACCTGCGGCGCTTCGAGACCGTCCAGCGCGGCAACCTCCAGCGCTCCGATCTCCGGCGCACGCTCCACCGAGGGCTCGGGCGGCACGGCCCGCGGGTCCAAAGGCAGAGCACTGACGGCCGCCTCGCTTCCGTCGCCCTCTCCTCCCACCAATTCGAGCGGGATGTCGAGCAACCCTTCCACCCGTTCGGACGTGTCCAGGAAAGGCAATGCCGGGACGGCGACGGCCTGCGTCTCCGTTCCCTTGACGGGTTCCTTGACGGGCCGATTGTCGCGCGGCGTGGGCACTCTCGGGACCGCCACCGGCGTGCGGGAGCGCGGATCACCGTAGTCGATGTCGAGGAAGACGAGATCGCTGGAGCGCTGATCACGCGCGAACGAGGGGGTACCCGGCGCACTGTCGGGCGCGGCAACGGCTTCCGTGGTGCGGATGGGCGTGCGCCGACGCGGCAGGGCGATTCCGGCGCGCGCCGCATGCTCCTCCACCAGAGCCTGCACCTCGGTGAGCTCGGGCATGAGGTCCGCGACCTCGGCCAGGGCCCGCATGCCCTCGTCCACCCGTCCGTCCTGCTGCATGCGGGTGGCATATTCGAGGAAGTTGCGGGTGGCGTCTCCCCGCAGCCCCTTGCGCGCGCAGATGCGGCCCAGGGTGAAGTACACATTGGCCCGACCGGGCGCATTGCGCAGAATCTTGTTGCAGAGCGCGATCGCGTTGTTGAAGAGCCCCGAGGTGGCGTAGTGCTCGACGGCGCGCTCGTAGTACGTGATCGCATCGGGCACCCGCCCCTGACGCAGCGCCAGATCGCCGACCTTGTTGAACAACGCGACGTCGACGTCTTCGCCCGCGGCCTCGCTTTCCTCGATGGCCTTGACGTACGAGGCGATGGCCCGGTCGATCTGCTTGAGCTGCTCGAACTCGGCCGCCTTTTTCCTGTACTTCGCGGCGTTGGACATGCGGTCGAGTCGGGCTCCCGGAGACGAAAGAAGCGCCCTCACGGCGGGCGCTGACGATCAGCGACGCAGAATACCCTGACGACGTATCACCGGCATCACACGAACGATGCGACTGTCACACTGCCGGCACGCACGGCGGTCATCTGCCGAGTCACGGATCTTACGAATCAACGCATGGGGTGACAAGCGCGACCGCGGGCCCATGACCCGACACAAAGACGCTCGCCGAACCAGTAAGGCAACGCGCGGAAATCGTCCACCGCGTGAATGGCGAGGTCGGCCCGGAATCCCGGAGCGAGTTGTCCGGTTTCCCCGGCCAGCCCCAGTGCCGCGGCACCGTTCACCGTGGCGGCAATCCAGGCTTCGCTGGCCGACAGGCGCAGCTCGCTCACGGCCAGCGTCATCACCAGCGGATACGAGGTCAACGGCGAGGTACCCGGATTGAAATCGGTGGCCAGCGCCACGGCCGCCCCGGCTTCGATGAGCTTCCGGGCCGGCGCCTGTCGACCGGTGCCGAGGAACAGCATGGTGCCGGGCAGCACGGTGGCCACGGTGTCGCTGGCGGCCAACGCGGCGATGCCCGACGGTGCGATGGCCGCCAGATGATCGGCACTCACCGCACCGATGTCCGCGGCCAGTGCTGCCGCGCCACCATCGTGCAGTTCGTCGGCGTGCAGTTTGGCGCGCAATCCGAGCCGCTGTCCATGCTGCAGCAGTTCCCGCGCTTCCTCCACCGTGAAGACGCCGGGCTCACAGAAGATGTCGGCGAACTCGGCCAGTCCTTCACGCGCCACCACGGGAAAGAGCTCGTGCATGAGCAGGGCCAGCCATTCCTGACGGCCGCCAGCCCGATCGCGGAACTCCAGCGGCACTTCGTGGGCGCCAAGACAGGTGGCAACGATGACCTGAGGTTGGGTCTGCGCCAGACGACGAATGACCTGCAGCGTGCGCAGTTCGTCGGCCACCGTGAGACCATACCCGGATTTGATCTCGACGGTGGTCACGCCGCCGGCCGCCAGGCGCGCGAGTCGTGGCACGGCCAGCGTGAACAATTCGTCGTCGGTGCGCGCGCGCAGGTCGCGCACGGAGCTGTGAATCCCGCCGCCACGGCGGGCGATCTCGAGATACGGTACGCCCGTGGCCCGGAGTTCGTGTTCGGCAAAACGCGCCGCGCCGAACACCGTGTGCGTGTGGGAGTCGACGAAGCCGGGAGCCAGCAGTCCCCGATCACAATCGACTTCGAGGGCATCGGGAAAACGCTGCCGCAACACGTCGTCGCGATCCACAGCGACGATGCGCTCGCCCTGCACCGCCACGCCGATGCCCTGCTGCACACCGGCGTCGGCCATCTCGCCACCACGACGCGCGCGCGCGGGGCCAGCCGCCGTGAGCGTCTGCGCGGCGTTCAGAAAAAGTGTCGTGGGAGTCATGCGACCTGCTCCTCTGGTTGTACGACGGCGGGTCGCAACGCGTCGTCCGATGGAACGACGGTGGCCATGACATCCCGGATGCGCGACATGATGCGCAACGGCGCCTGTGCTTCGCCGCGGCAGGCGTAATAACAGGCATTGCAGTCGATGGGCGCATATCCCTGATAGTCCGACCAGGGTCCGTCGGGCTTGAAGTCGGGACAGCGCCGCACCTGCCCCTGCGGATCGATGTGGATGGTGGTCGAACCGCTCTGACAGGGCTCCTGCATCTCCCCGCGCACGTACCGGGGGATCTGTTCGAGGTAGTAGTCCGAATTGGTGATGACCCCACGCCGCCGCTGCTTGTAGGCGAGCAGCGCGTCCACCACCCGCTGCACGGCCCGCGGATCGATGTCCTGCAACTGATGGGCGGTGTTGCCGTTTTTGAGCGCCGTGTACACCGAGAAGTTCACACCGCCGCCCAGCGCCGCCGCCCGTTCCACGATGGGCAGGATCTGATCGAGGTTGTCGTTCTTGATGACCGTGTTGAACCGCACCCCGCCGATGCCGGCCACGCGCATGCGGGGTACGAGATCGAGGATCTTTTCCGTCAGTCCCGGAATGCCGCGCGCTGCGTCATGCCGGCCATCGAGATAGTCGAGCGAGATGTTGAACTGGTCGACGCCCGCATCCCACAACGACTGCGCCCGATCGAGCGAGAGCATGGCCCCATGCGTGATGAGCTGCACGTAGGTGTACCGTACCGCCGCACGCACCGATCGCACGATGTCCTCGAGATCGCGGCGCAGCGTCGGCTCACCGCCGGTGAATGTCACGAGCATGGGCGAGAAGTGCCGCGCGATGGCGGCAAAATCCGTCTGCTCCCGCGCCTTTTCCGAAGCCGGTGTCTTCCAGTAGTCGCAGAATCCGCAGCGGGCATTGCAGCGCATCGTGACCTCGAAATTGAGGAGCACGGGGCGTCCGCGCGCGCGCAGCCACGCGTACTTCGACAGGAAGATCGGCACATGCCACGGCCGATACCGGCTCGACAGCATCAGCCGTTCCGCGTGGGCGTCGACATCGGCGTCGACATACGCATCGGCAACTGAATGCCCTCACGTTCGGCCGTCGTGATCGCGATGTCGTAGCCCGCATCCGCATGACGCGCGACGCCGATGCCGGGATCGTTGGTCAGCACGCGTTCCAGGCGCCGGCGCATGCGTTCGGTGCCATCGGCGACGATGACCTGTCCGGCGTGCAGCGAGTTGCCGATGCCTACCCCGCCGCCATGATGAAACGACACCCAGCTCGAACCGCTGGCCACGTTCAGCATCGCGTTGAGGATCGCCCAGTCGGCGATCGCATCGCTGCCGTCCTTCATGGCCTCGGTCTCGCGGAACGGCGACGCCACGCTGCCGGTGTCGAGATGATCGCGGCCGATCACGATGGGCGCCGACACCTCGCCACGCGCCACGAGATCGTTGAGCGCCAGGGCGAAACGGGCGCGCTCACCCTGCCCCAGCCAGCAGATGCGGGCCGGCAGTCCCTGGAACGCGATGCGTTCGCGGGCCAGCGTGATCCAGCGCCGCAGTTGCTGATCGTGCGGAAAGAGTTCGAGCACGAGTTCGTCGGTGCGCGCGATGTCGGCGGGATCACCGGAGAGCGCGGCCCACCGGAACGGCCCCTTGCCTTCGCAGAACAGCGGACGGATGTACTCGGGGACAAAGCCGGGAATGCGGAACGCATCGTCCACACCGGCATCGAACGCCACCGTGCGGATGTTGTTGCCGTAGTCGAACGCCACCGCACCGCGGTCCTGCATGTCGCGCATTGCCCGCACGTGTTCCACTACACTGGCCGTGGCGCGGGCCAGGTACTCCTGCGGCTGCGATGCACGCAGCGCCGCCGCTTCATCGAGCGTCAGTCCCTGCGGCACATATCCCACCAGCATGTCGTGCGCACTGGTCTGGTCGGTGACCACATCGGGGGTGATGCCACGACGCACCAGCTCGGGCAGGACGTCGGCGGCATTGCCCAGCAGCGCCACGGACAGTCCCACGCGGCGCTCCTGCGCGTCACGCAGCCAGCCCAGCGCTTCGTCGAGCGATGCGGTGTGCCGATCGCAGTACCGCGTGTCGATGCGTTTGGCGATGCGCGTGGGGTCGACCTCCACGCCCAGCACCGCGGCGCCGTGCATCGCGGCCGCGAGCGGCTGCGCCCCGCCCATGCCACCAAGACCGGCCGTCACCACCAGACGGCCTTCCAGCGTGCCGCCAAAATGTTTCGCGGCCACCGCGCCGAAGGTCTCGTACGTACCCTGCACGATGCCCTGACTGCCGATGTAGATCCACGAACCGGCCGTCATCTGGCCGTACATCGTGAGTCCGAGCTTTTCGAGACGACGGAACTCCTCCCACGTGGCCCAGCGGCCCACGAGGTTGCTGTTGGCGATGAGCACCCGCGGCGCGTCGGCATGCGTGCGGAACACCGCCACCGGCTTGCCGCTCTGCACCAGCAGGGTTTCTTCGTCGCCCAGCGTTTCGAGCGTGCGCACGATGGCGTCGAACGCCTCCCATGAACGCGCCGCGCGTCCGGTGCCACCATACACCACCAGATCATCGGGGCGTTCGGCGACTTCGGCGTCGAGATTGTTCATCAGCATGCGCAGAGCGGCTTCCTGCTCCCAACCGCGGCAGCGCAGGGTGGTGCCACGGGGTGCCTTCACCGGACGGGGACCGCTCTTCGTCATCACAGCCTCGGGCGGACTCCCGCCTAGATTCTCGCGTTGATTCATAGCACCACCGAACTCGTGAGATCGTCGAAGACGCCAGACGCGATCGCGCCGGCGAGTCGCGTGATGTCGGGACCGGGGGGACGATCGCCATCGGCGCGCGCGACATACTGCCTGACGATCGCATGGGCCTGTTCCACCGCGGCACTGCTGCGCAACGGGCGACGATACTCCAGTCCTTCGGCGGCGATGAGGAGTTCGATCGCCAGCACATGCCGCAGATTGCGCACCGAACGCCGCAGGCGCGTGGCGGCGCCCATCGCCATCGGCACCACGTCTTCCTTGTTGCCGTCGGTGGGAATGGAGTCGACGCTGGCCGGATGGGCCAGCGCCTTGCATTCGCTGGCCAGCGCCGCGGCAGTGACCTGCGACATCATGTGCCCCGATTCCACACCCGGTTGGGCGGCCAGGAACGGAGGCAGCCCCTGATTGAAATCGGGGTGCACCACCCGGTCGGTGCGCCGCTCACTGATGACCGCCAGATTCGCGCAGATGATGGCGAGGAAGTCGCTCACCATGCCCACCGCCTGCCCATGGAAATTGCCGCCACTCAGCAGTTCGCCCGTGTCCAGCACGAGCGGGTTGTCGGTGGCGGCATTGAGTTCGCGTTCGATGATGCCGCGCGCGAATCGCAGCGTGTCGAGCGCCGGTCCGTGCACCTGCGGCACGCAGCGCAGCGCGTAGGCGTCCTGCACACGCGGATCGCCGTAGCGATGCGATTCGCGGATTTCACTGTTGCTGAGCAGCGTGCGCAGCAGCGCCGCCGATTCCGACTGTCCCACCTGCCCGCGTGCATCCTGGATACGCGCATCGAAGGCGTCCGGGGTGCCCAGCAGCGCCTCCAGGCTCATGGCCGTCGCCACGTGCGCCGTCCGCCACAGCGTCGTGAGTTCGGCGGCGGCCAGCGAGGCCACCGCCGTGTGCGCCTGTGTGCCGTTGATAAGCGCCAGCCCTTCCTTGGCTTCCAGCACCACCGGTTCGAGCCCCACGGCCTGGAGCAATTCCACGGCGGGGCCTTCCCGCTCGCCCAGTCGGGCAGGCCCTTCCCCGATGAGCGCCAGCGCGAGGTGCGCCAGCGGCGCCAGATCTCCGCTCGCACCCACGCTGCCCTGCTCGGGCACCACCGGCCAGACGCCGGCATTGAGCATGGCCAGCAGGCGCTCCACCACCGAGGCCCGCGCGCCCGCGTATCCGGTGGCCAGCACATTGGCCCGCAACAGCATCATCGCGCGCACTTCGCGTTCGGGCAGCGCATCCCCCACCCCGGCGGCATGGCTGCGTACCAGGTTGCGCTGCAGCGCCGCCAGTTGCGGCGTGGCAATCGTCACTTCGGAGAGTTTGCCGAAGCCGGTGTTGATGCCGTACACGGGTTCACCCCGATCCACCGCCGATTGCACCACGCGGCGCGTGGCATCCATACGGCTGCGGGCTTCCGGCGACAGCGAGACCGGCACACGCCGGTCGGCAACGGCCAGCACATCGGCAATGCGCAACGAACGACCATCGAGTTGCAACACCAGAAACTCCTGACGATCAGGGGGCGGGAGGGGCGGGCGTGGAGGCCCGTAAACCGTTCACGTGCGACGACTCATGCAGCAACCCGGGCAACGACTCAATAGTTCGTCGACCGATACGTCTGCCGGTCGTAGTTGAACTTGAGTTCCGGCTGTGCCTTCAGGGCAATGAAGAAGTTGAAGGCGAAACTGCCGCTGTTGGTCTGGGAGAAGGAGAACACCGCATTCCAGTCGTGCATCGCACGCTGGAGTCCGATTTGCTGACTGGAAAAACGCGAACGGACGGCATCGTACTGCGTCGTCCACTGGGCCGCCCAGTTCTGCGTGATGTTGAACGACATCGTCGCGTTCACGTTCTGCGTGGGCGGCTGGATGAACACCGGCGCTCCGATGGCACTCTGGCCACTGTTGGCCCCGGTGGGTGGTGCGCTCTGCGCATTCTGGACACAGAGATCGTAGGCCAGCACGCCGTACTGCTTCTGCCCCTGGCACAACGTCTCCGGATTGTTGACGATCTGCAGGCCGCCCCGCACGGGACGCTGACGCGCAGCATTGTACTGGATGTTGAGATTCCATCCCTGCCCCGACGGCAGCGCCTGCTGCATGCCCCGCATGGTGCCACCGCCGGCCGCATTCATGTTGCGCGACTGTCGGTCCACCATCTGATTGTTGGTGTTCTGCCGGCTGGCCTGGGTCAGACTGTCCGACGCGAGGCTGGCCTTGCGGCCGAACAACCGCCCGACCAGTGCCACGAGTCCCGACTTGCTGTCGAGCGAGAACGTGACGCCGAAGTCCGTGCGATACGGATCGAATGTGGCCGAGTCGGTGGCGATGTCACCCTGGAACAGATCGTACGAGGCGCGGAAGTCGAAGCCAGGAAGCAGATCCGTGCGCCCGCCGATGGTGAACGTGCGATCGGCGATGCCGTTGCCCAGGGTGTCCGCGCGCACGAAATCGTACGTGATCGACGAGAAGTTGAGCGACAGCAGTTTGATCTTCCGGCCGGCCCCGTCGCCCTGATCCACCGAATCGCTGGGGGGACGCAGCTTGGCTTCGAGATTGGTCGCCAGGTTGATGCCCACCCGGTTCTGCGCCAGCGCGCCCACATATCCCACGCGCGTACGTCCCATGGCCTGCAGGAACTCGTCACTGACCGACGCCTGGGGCGAATACGAATACGTGATACTGGGCGTGATGGAGTGCCGGAACCGGGCGATGGGACCGACGCCCGGTAGCATGGCATACAGCGTGGGAGAGGACGACACCGAGTAGTTCAGGCGCTTGCTCTGCTGCACCCAGCGGCCTCCGCTGCGCTCGGTGCGGGTGAACAGGCCGGCCGCATTCTCCACATTGGCCAGGGTGATCGAGGGCGAGATGTTCCATGTGCCCTGGAAGAACCGCGGCAGATTGAATGAGGTCTGCCAGTCGACGTTGGTCTCGAAGGTCTTGGCAAAGACCCGCGTGGAACGTTGCGTCGTGTCGTTCACGCCGATGACTTCCCGCTGCTCGGGGAAATCATTGAACCGTTCGTTCATCGTGAACGAGTTCTGCCACTGGAAATCCCACAGCTTGATGGGCGTGTCGAACTGGAACTGCGTGTTCCGCCGCCCCGCATTGAAGCGCGTGCTGTCGATGCCCCCGTCAGCGCGGGCGTTGTACACGAACGGGAACTGCAGCCCCTGATCGATGCGGCTCTGTCCGGACATGGCCAGACGCAACGACGGTGTCCATGTGGCCGGTCCCGCTTCGAGCGATCCGGTCGTCACATTGAGCGAGGGGAACTCCATGTCCACCTGCGTACGCCCCGGATACTGCACCCGCGATCCACCGACATTGATCTGCGCCGGTCCGATCTTCGTCTGATAGTTGAGCTGCGAGCGGATCGTCGCGTTCGCCGCCACGGGATTCACGGTGGTGGCCCGCTGCACCATCGTGTTCTGCACCCAGTTCAGGCGCGCCGTGAGCCGCGTCGTGCGCGAAAAATCCTGGTTGTGATTCCAGGTGTAGGACGTGTTGGTCGTTCCGTTGCGCAGCCCCATGTAACTCGCGGCGAACTCGCCGTTCGCGAACCGGTCGAGCCACTTGTAGCGCAGTTCCGCGTTGCCGCGGATGAATCCGGGATCGGCATCCGAACTGCGCGCGCCGCTGCGCCAGTCGAACGACGTCTCGAAATTCATGTAGTCGTTGATGGCCACGAAATACCCGATGTTCTGCACGCTGCGCCGGTACGACGGGCTGTTGCGGAACAGTTCGGCCATCCCGAAGTTCGGCGTCAGCAGGCCGCTGCGGCGCCCCGACCGGATGTCCTGGAAGAAGAACGGGATCCAGAACACCGGCACTTCGCCGATGTACAGCACGCCCGGACGGGCCACCATCACGTTCTGTGAGATGAACTTCATCTCACCGGTCGTGAAATGGAAATGCGGTTCGGTGTGATCGCAGTACGTGAACGACCCGTTCTTCGCGTACACGATGTGCCGCCCGGCGAACACGGAATCGGTCACCAGCGCGCTGCTGCGGGCACTCAGATACAGCCGCTGTCCCGAGGTCACCGACGTCGAGAAGGCGCCGGTGAGCCCCTGCCGGCTGGTCAGATCGTACTCGATGCGTCCGTTGGCGATGAAATCATCGGCATCGGCCTGCGTGGGGTCGCGCAGCAGCACCGAATCGCCGAGGGCTACGACCTTCTTCGTGGAGTCGTTGTAGACGACCGAGTCGCCCACCAGCATGGTCTCGTCGCGCTGCACGCCGGAGGGTTTGCCATGCAGCGTCAGAATGCGCGTGAGCGCATCGAACTGCACCGTATCGCCCTGATACTGCACCTTCTTGTATCCCGCCCGATCGAGCAGCTCCCGCATGATGGAATCCGGGGTGGCCCACTCGAAGACCTTCCGCTCCTTGCTGAGCGTGCGGACACTGTCCTGGCCGGTGCTGTCGCGTCGCGCGCCCGGCGCTTGCGGACGTCCCACGCGCGCCTGCCCCGGCGGTTGCGCCTGCGCCTCGATCGAGGATCCGGCCAGCGATACTCCACATACGACTGCCCAGAGCAGCCGCTGCCACATTCCCCGTCCCCCCGCTGCCTTCACCCAGCCTCCGTTACGCCACCTCGGCCGCGAGTCGGTGCTCGCGCCGGCGGGCGATGAGTCGCGACACCGTGATCGATGCCTCGTACAGCATGTACAACGGAATCGTCAAAAGGGTCAACGAAGTGGGGTCACTGCCCGGGGTGATCAGCGCGGCCGCGATCAGACACCCCACGAACGCGTGACGGCGGAAGCGCGACAGGAACTCCGGCTGGACGATGCCAAGGGCGGACAGCAGCGCGATCACCACCGGCAGTTCGAAGATCGCACCGAAGGCCAGACACATCGAGGTCACGAACGAGAAGTATCCGTCGACCGTCTGCATCGTGTTCACCGACTCGCTCTCGAAGCTGGCGTAGAACGCGAGGGTCACGGGCAGGACGTACTCGAACGCCAGCGCCATGCCGGCCAGGAACAGCAGCGCGGCCGCCACCAGCGCCGGAATGACCACCTTCTTCTCATGCCCGTAGAGCGCGGGGGAGAGGAATCCCCAGACCTGCCAGACGATGACCGGTGAGGCGGCGATCACGCCCAGAGTGATCGAGGCATTCATCACAATGTCGAACAGGTCACCGACGTGCGTGACCATGAGGGGCTGCTTGAGATACGGCTGGATCGGCGCGGCGAGGATGCCGACGATATCGACCCGCTTGGTATACAGCAGTGTGAACGCCACGATGACACCGGCCGCAATGGCCAGGGCGCATCGGAACAGCCGCCAACGCAGTTCCTCGAGATGATCGAGGAACGGCATTTCTCCCGCGTTACTCCCAGCCATCGGTTGCTCGGTCGGACGTACGGGCCACGCGGATCAGCGCAGCGTCTTGAGAGTCTCTTCGGCCAGCGCGGCCTCGTTGCTGCGCGGATACTTCGCCATGACCTGCTCGAACAGCTGTCGGGCCTGCGTCGGGTTGTTCTGCCGGAGCAGCAACTGCGCCCGCTTGTACAGCGCCGTCGGCGCCTTGGCCGACGTGGGATGGGCACTGACCACCGCAGCATAGGCCGCATCGGCCGCGGGCAGATTGTTCTCCTTGGCCAGCGACTCGGCGATCCAGTACTGCGCGTCGGGCACATAGTCCGACGTGGGATACGTGGTGATCAGCTCCTGAAACAGCGTGCGCGCCGTGGAGGTGCTGCCGCGGTTGAGCTGATCCATGCCGTTCGTGAAAAGCTGATTGGGACCCGGGCCGGTGGGGGCCGGTGTCATCGAATCGACCGGCGTCCCGCTGCTGACCGGGGGATTCCGTGAACCCACCGGAGGTGTCCCCGATGCCGACGGCGGACCGGACGGTGCCCCCGTGGGCGTCGGCATCGGCGCATTGTTGCGAGCCTCGAGTTCGGCCCGGAGGCGCGAGATCGTGGCCTGACTCTGTCCCAGCAGCGTCTGCACCTGCAGCAGTTGTTCGCGGACCGCCCGCATCTCTCCGCGCACATCGCCCTGGATGGTCACGGTCCGGGCACTCACCCGGGCCAGCGAATCACTGGCCACCTGCAGAATGCGCAACGTCTGTGAAAGGGACTCCTGATGTTGCTGCTGCTGACGCAACATCTCCGAGCGCAGGGAGAGCACATCGTTCTGCACGATGCGCACATCGCCCCGCGTGGCGAAGCAGCCCCCCGTGGCCGCCAGGGCCACGAGGGGAACCAGCCGCCACACACGGTGGAAACGCATGACCAGACCTCCGGGTGTGGCCGTGAACATTACGGAGCCGCGCGAAGCTGATCGCCGCCCGCGGTGATCTCGAACTCGTCACGACGGTTCTTCGACCACGCCTCTTCCCCCGACCCCTGCACCGCCGGACGCTCGCGGCCGAACGAGGACGTCTCGATGCGCGACGCATCCACGCCACGATCGGTCAGATAACGCTTTGCCGCTTCGGAACGACGACGGCCCAGGGCGATGTTGTATTCATCGCTGCCGCGCTCGTCGCAGTGACCGGCGATACGGATGCGCAAACCGGGGTTCGCGTTCAGGATCGCGAGCTTGGCATCGAGCGACGCCCGCGCTTCCTCACGCAGTTCGTCGGCATCGTATTCGAAGTAGATGGTCTCGAGCAGACGCGCCCGCGCCGCCGCCACCTTCGCACGATACTCCTCCATCGTGTCCCGCGGTGCCGGCGCCGTCGGGGTATTCCGCACGGGCGCCTCGCTGGTCGGCGCCGGCGCGGGAGCCGGAGCCGGCGTCGGCTGCTTCTTCTTGCAGGCACCGAGGACGAGCGACGTGGACACCATGACCATCAGCACACGCGAGACACGCTTCATGTCGAAAACTCCTGAGCGGGAAGGGAGTGAAGACCGCGCTTACTGCGCGAGCAATCGGGGAGACCAGGCAGACAATCGCGTCTCCGGTCCGAACGTGAGCTGCCGCGTGCGGCCTGTCTCGATGTCGACGATCCACAACTGCCTCGTACCGCTGCGTGTGGATGTGAACACGAGATGCCGCGAATCGGGCGCCCACGACGGATCGTCGTTGCGGCCGTCGTTCGTCACCTGCTTCACCGACTGATCACGCAGATTGATGGTCATGATCTGAAACGTGCCACCATTGCGCGACTGGAAGGCTACGAGACGTCCGTCGGGAGACCAGTCCGGTCCCGCACGATAATCCCGATCACCGAAAGCCGCCGCCGTCAGCAGTTCGGTGTTCGTGCCGTCCAGATCACTAATATACACTTCGGGATGCCCGGAGCGATCGGACATGAATGCCAATCGCTGACCATCCGGGCTGAAGCTCGCCTGTGCACTCGCACGACCGCGGCCCACCGTGATACGCCGCGCCGCGCCGCCCTCGAGGGGCTGCTGATACAGATCCGTTCCGGTATCCGATCCGCGCGCATACACGATCGTGCGGCCATCCGGCGACACCACCGGTGTCGTATGCTCGACACCCTGCGCACTCACCAGCACACGCTGCGCTCCGGTTGCCAGATCCGTGAACATGATCGGATTGCGCACCCCATCGAGCACGCTGTACACGATCCCGCGTCCACTCGGCAGCCACTGTGGCGACATGCCGCTCGGCGTCACGGCGGTCACATTTGCGCCGTCGCTGTCGGTTGTCCACACGCGACCGCCCCGCGTGAAGGCGATCCGCGTCTGCGCAATCCCGCGCGCGCCCGTGATCCACTCCTCGATGCCGTCGGACACCCCATGCACCGCCAGTCGCCACCCCGCCGACAATGCCGGCGACGGCAACGGAAAGTCTTTCGTATTCCGCACATTCTTGAGCCCTACGTCGTGCAGGGCCACACGCACCCAGCCCGACGGCAGCAATGTCGCCTGCACGATCCCGTCGACTCCCAGTTTCGTGAACAAGGCATAATTCAACGGACCGTTCACCGTCGGTGCGCTGCTCGTCGACACCATCGTGAACCGGTCACTGAAATCGAGATCGCGACTGATGACCCGCGCGATCGAATCGCCGTTGGCCCCCGCGATGGGGAGCACGATCAATGTGGTCTTCTGCCCCGGTCGATACTGCAGCGACAGACTCACGCCCTTCTCCTGGGCGGCCACACCGCGTGGTGTGACGAACGCGGACACCACGAACACCGGTGTCAGCAGGAGTGCCAACAGGGAGCGGGACGGACGGAATCGCATCAGTTCGGACGGAGGGCGTAGTCGAAAGTGAAATACACGACGAGGACATCGTCGGACCAACCGGTAGGGAGCGGGCCGAAGCTGCGTGTCGACCCCACCGCTTCGATGGCACCCACGCCATCGAGATCGTACAGCCGGTCTCCCGAGCTCTTCACCACCTCGATGCCGGCCACCGATCCGTCACGACGGATCAGGAACTTCACCTCGGTGATGAGCGCCGCCGATACCCGCCGCGGAGACCAGTTCAGCGCGATCTGACGGACAACGTTGTTCAGGTACCCAGGAAAGGGAAACGCGATCCCATCCGTACGCACATTCGCGACGTCCGCGCCCTTGCTGCCCGTGGGACCGGCACCCGACCTGGGCGCGGCTGTGCCCTTGGTGGCGGTCGGTGCGGCGGTCTTCGCTCCCGCGGCCTTCGAGCGCGTGGGCGAAGGTGTCGCCTTGGGCGAGGGCAGCACCTTCTTCGCCTTGCTCGGCGTGGGCACGACCTTCTCCTCCTTCACGCGCTCGGCGCCCGCCACATCGGGCGCCTGCGCCACCGGCTGCGTGGTGGGCGTTTCCACGCCCGCCTGCCGCGGACCCGCCTGCCCCACGAGTTCGACCCGATAGACCGGCGGACGCACGGGACCAGGCCGGCCGCCCCACCAGATGGCCAGCGCGACCAGCACGCCATGCACCACCACCGACGCCACCATCCCACGCGTCAGCGACGTGGGCGCATTGCCCGCCGTCCCCGCCGAAGTCACCGCGGAGACTCCGGCTCGGCCACGAGCCCCACATCGGTGATGCCGCTCGCTTTCATCGCCGCCACGATCTGCACCACCCGGCCATACGGCACCGCTTCATCGGCCCGCAGGTACACCCCGCCCCCGCCCTTCTTGTCGGACAACGCCTTGATGCTGCCGGCAAATTCGTCGAACGAGAGCTTCGTCTCGTCCACGAAGATCTGCCCGCGACGGTCCACCGTCACCACGAGACCGTTCTTCGGTTCCAGTGGTCGCACGTCGGCGGTGGGCAGCGCGATGTCCACCCCACCCTGCATGATCGGCGCGGTGATCATGAAGATCACCATGAGCAGCATCATCACGTCGATGAGCGAGACCACGTTGATCTCGCCATTGACACCCATGCGCTCACCGCGGCGGCCACGTCGCACGACTCAGATCCGCCCTTCGCGCACCATCAGTGCGATGAGCTCGGAGCCGAAGCCTTCGAGCGCGTTGTCGAACCGGTTGAGGCGCGCGGCAAACACGTTGTACGCGAAGGCCGCCGGAATGGCCACGGCGAGCGCGGCGGCCGTGGCCACGAGGGCGATCGCGATACCCGGCGCCACCGCACCGATGTTGCCCGAGCCCTTGGCCGCGATGCCCGTGAAGGCTTCGATCACACCAAGCACCGTGCCGAAGAGTCCGATCAGCGGGGAGACACTGCCCACCGTGGCCAGCCACGGAATGAAGCGGCCGAGTTCCTCGCGCTCCTTGCCGCTTTCCGCATCGAGCACGAGCCGCAGGGCTTCCACCTGCGAGCCCGACAGACGGGCCGTGCGATCGGACGTGGCGCCCAGCGCCGGCTTGGTGTCGTGCAGGAACTGCACCGCCCGCGCGAACACCGCCGTGAAGGCGCTCGACTTCACGCGCTGCGCCAGCAGCATGGCGTCATCCATGCCCCGCGCCCGCTCGAACTCGTGCACGAAGCTGCGTCCGTTGTGCTCCGCGGCGCTGAAGGCCCGCCACTTGGCGAACATGATGCCCCACGACAGCAGCGACAGGATGGCCAGGATGCCCAGCACGAACTTGGTGACCGGATCGCTCGTGGCGATGAGGGCCAGCGGCGACGAAGGAACGGCATTTCCACCCACGGTGGACAACTGCAGCAGCGCCGGAACAACCGCGCCCATCACGACGGCACACTCCCCGCACGGCGTGTCTCGAAGAACCGGTAGGTGCGCTCCAGGCCCTCGCGCAGCGACACGGCCGGCTTCCATTGCAGCATCGATTGGGCCTTGGCGGTATCGAGTGCGGAGCGCGCCAGTTCACCGGCGCGTGCCGGCGCGTACTCGATCGGTGCCGTGGCACCGGATACCCCACGCAGGGTTTCCGCCAGCGTATTCACCGACGTCTCGATACCGGTCCCGATGTTGAACGCGCGTGCGTCCAGGCGACCACGCGGCGGGAGGGCATCCGTGGTGGCCGCCGCGAAATTCGCCGCCGCCACATCGCCCGCGTACACGTAGTCGCGGGTCTGCTCGCCGTTGCCGAACACCGTGAGTGGTCGCCCGTCGAGCAACCGGTTGCAGAAGATCGCCACCACCCCTGCCTCGCCATGAGGATCCTGTCGGGGCCCGTACACGTTGCCGTAGCGCAAGGCCACCGTATCGAGTCCGTGAACACGTCCGTAGTACGCGAGATAGTACTCGACAGAGAGCTTCGCGATCCCGTACGGCGCTTCAGGATCCTTGGCGAATGTTTCCGCACTGGGTGGCGGATCGAAGTCGCCGTAGAGTGCCCCGCCCGTGGACGAGAACACCGTGCGGGTGGGATGGCCACTCGTGCGGATGGCCTCCATGAGGTTCAGCGTGCCGAGGATGTTGCGGGTGGCGTCGTAGGCGGGATCGAGCACGGAGCGCCGCACATCGATCTGCGCGGCCAGATGGCACATCACGTCGAAATGTCCATCACGCACCAGCGCGGCCGCTTCGGGCGACGTGATGCAGCCGCGCACGAAACGCGCCGCCGAGGGGAGGTTCGCCTCACGACCGCTCGACAGATCGTCGAGGATCGTCACGGTCCATCCTTCGGCGACAAATCGATCCGCCACGTGGGAGCCGATAAACCCGGCACCACCTGTCACCAGCACCGTCTTGGCCATGCCGTTCGCTGCCTCTGCGTTGAGGTTCGGGGGGAATCCCACAATGTACACACGCGCCGGGAGCCATGGGGCACCCGGCGCGTGTGTCATGCGACGTACTGCTGCGCGGTGTTGCGTGATGTACGGAGGTCCGTGACGCAGGCCTCGCGACGAACCGCGGGGCGGCGGTCCTCGGGATGTTCCCCGTGGGGACCTATGGGCGCGTCAGGGGGCCTTGGCGAACCGTCGGGCCGTCATCCCGGTGGTGATTTCGTGGCCGTACTGGCGCAGGATGATGGCCGTACTGGAACCATCGTCCACCCGCACGACGCGTACGGTGGCCGTCAGCACATCCGACGCGCTGCCGGCGGGGCGGTGATACAGGGCCACCTCGTCGCCGGCCTTGAGGCCCTGCGCCGATCCCGCCCCCAGCACCAGATAGCTCTGGAGGGTGGGCAGCAGTTCGGTGCTCTCGAGCCAGCGCACGGTGGTCGAGACGTCGGGGGCGGCGAGGCGTTCGGCCTGCCCGCGCGGAGCAGGTTCCCCGTTGGACACGACCACGCGCTGGCCGGCTTCGATGCGTCCGGACTGCCGACGCACCACCGCCACGGCTGGCCGGCCGGCCTCGGCTTCGGTGACTTCGAGGACGCCGGTGGGCACGGCCACGATGGTCTTGCCATCCGCCAGGCGTGATTCGCTGAACGCCACCAGGCGCTGCCCCACGGTGAAGCTGCCCCGCGGTGCCGGCGACAGTTCGACTTCGTCGGTCTTGATGGCCCGCTGCGGATAGCCGTCGGTGCCGGCATTGCCGCCGGTGCCGACACGACGCCCTATGGTGCCGGTCGCGTCGCGCTGGTCGCCCGTCAGGAGGAAGGGAGCCGCGTCGAATTCGGCCTGGCGCGGCACGGGTGTATTGGGCCGGATGGCCGCCATCGCGCGCCGCTCGCCTTCGGCGGCATCGGGAATATCCCGATGGAAGACCGTCAGCGCCTCACTGGTTTTGCGGGCCGCGGCCTGTTCGTGCTGGTTGACCAGCCCGACCCGCACCGTGCCCTGACCTTCGCTCATGAGCGTGCCGCGTGACGGCTGCAGGTTGAGGCGGCCGGTATCGGCACCTGCTCCCTGGGCGGCCGCGGAGCGGGGGGTCACCGAACTGGCGGTCACCGACGCCGCGGCTCGGCTTCCGGCAACCGGCGTGCGGGGCGCGCCCGAGGAGGACGCGACAGTCCGGGTGGAGCGGGCACCCGTGGGCGGTTGGACGGCGTTGCCTTTAGCCGCCGTCTGGGCGGCCAGCGACCCCGACGCGGTGGCGGCCGGATTTGTCTCCGGCCTGGCGGGGGGCGGGGGGAGTGTGCCTTCGCCGGCCTTGGCCAGTGCCACCGCCGGGACCGTGCTGTCGGCCGGCGCGGCTGCCACCTGCGCGGCCTTGCTGCCGCCCGCGGAGGGCCGCGACGGTACGCTGATCGTCATACCCACCCGCAGCGGCGGCACGCCGTCGGTGCCGAGCTTGTTGCGGCGGGCGAGCTCCCGCCACTGATGTCCGTCGCCGTAGTAGCGGGCCGCCAGGCTCCACAAGGTTTCGCCGGCCTTCACGACGTGCGTGGTCGAGCCGGCACTGCCGGTGGCATTGCCGGCGGCCGGCGCTGCCTGCGCGTGGATGACGGCGGGGCGCCAGACGACGAGCAAAGCCAACGTGCCGACGAGAGCGATCAGGAGCTTGAACAGCAGCCCCGAGGTCTGCGTGCGGGTGAGCGTGGACGTCGAGGGCGCCTTCTTGGCAGCGCGCATCTGTGAAAGTCCCGGGAAAAAGAAATCGTCACACCAGTTACCACACCGGAGACGCATACCGGGCAGCGCGGTAACGCCTCCTCCGTTTCGCTCCTGGCGCGCATCGTTTCGGGATGCGGCATTCGGGGCGCCGACACGGTGCCGAACGGCTGCGGGCCTGACGCAGATTCGCCGCTCTCGTCAGTGTGCCGTCAGTGGTGTGGTCAGCAAAAATTGAGGAGTGTCCACATGGTCCCCACGCGCACAACCGCTCGGCCAATACACCATCAGCCAGGGCTGGAGGCAACGCGTCAGCGATTCGTGCCGGACAACCGGCTTGGGGCGGGCCCCAGGCCGTGAAGGGCGCCCTGCGGGCGCGATGCCGGCAGGATGAACAGCGGGATACCAGCAGGATGGCTCTGTGAATATGGCGGGAACATCGCCGGGATCTCTTTCTTTGGAGCCAATCACATCAGCATATCGGCCCGACTCATTCTGGCCGATTTGTTCTCTCAGTACCGCACGGTGATTCCCACGGGGAATATCCACGGGACCATTCTCTCTTCGGTCATCCCGAGGTTGGTCCATCGAGCGTACTGTGCGGAAATCTCCAGACCGACTTCCATTCGCCCACGATGGACCTCTCCACCCCATCCGATGCGCGGAGACAGAAGCAGGGCTGGATATCCATCGCCCCTCGTCATCGGCGACGCATAGAGTCCCGCTCCCATCAGCATGAAATGTCTGACCGGACGCTGCGAACCATGAAAGCGCAGGTCGTATCCCAACCCGATCAGCGCTTTGACGCGGTCCTGATCGGACGCATTCCCCATACTTCGCGCGTGCCCGATCCCCTCGAGTGCCAGTCTGCCCGAGATGCGTTTCAGTGCTTCCTGCTGCACCACACCGACGCGCAGCAACACTCCTGGTGTTGCCGTGGGTCTGTCGAGGGGAAGGCCCCACACGGCGAGCACCGAGCCTTCCATCTCGTATGTCGTCTGCGCGAACCCATGCAGGGGCCACCAGAACATCAACAGTCCGAGAACGAGCAGTGCGGCATGTTGCCGAAATACCCTCATACGAATCTCGTGCCTTGAACAGCGGCGACGGACGGCTGAGGAACCTGTCGCGCAGGTGGATGGCATTGCCCTACGATGGACGAAAAACCGACGGGCGACAACCCGGAAGGATCGTCACCCGTCAGTGATACGTGTATTCGAGATCAGCCGGTGCGCTCGCTCATCCCCTCGGATAGCTCGACACCGCTGAACTCTATTGGCTAGAACGGCAGATCGTCGTCCTCGTCCTGCAACGCGCCCGGGAAATCGGAGAAATCGTCGGTGCCGGCATTGGCCGCGGCGGCCTTGGGACGCGCCGGTGCCGCGGTGCGACGGGGCGCCGATGATTCGAAATCGTCGCCACCACCGCCGGAGCGGCCGCCCAGCAGCATGAGTTCGCGCACGCGGATCTCCGTGGTGTAGCGCGTCTGTCCGTCCTTGTCCTGCCACTGACGGTATTCGATCTCGCCCTCCACGTACACCTTCTCACCCTTTTTCACGTACTTCTCGACCACGTCGGCCAGGCCCGAGCCGCGCGAGTTGTTCCACACCACACACCGGTGCCACTCGGTTTTTTCCTGCTTGTTGCCACTCTGATCGGTCCAGTTGCGACTGGTGGCCAGTGAGAACTGCGCCACCCGGCCTCCGGTGCCCACGGTACGCACCTCGGGATCTCCCCCGACGTTGCCGATCAGGATGGCCTTGTTCAGGCTGCGACTCACGTTGCCTCCTCGCGCTTCGTGCGCGACACGATTGGAATGGCGGATGAAAAAACCAACGGATGTCCGATACTAGGACCTTCCGAAAAAAGCACATACCCGGATGTACGCGGGCATGATCGTTCGAACGCATCTCCCACAACGCACCGATCACTCACCCACAACCTCTCCGACATCATCCGGCCGACGCCCCGCGCGCTCCCGCCGGAGCACCAGCGCATCTTCCGCCGGGTGCTGATAATAACCCCGCCGGCGCCCCACCATGTGGAATCCGCGCGTCTCGTACAACCGCCGGGCCGGTGCATTGGACTCCCGCACCTCGAGATACACCGCCACCGTCTCCTCGGCGTCGGCCGCCGCCAGCGCGTCGTCGAGCAGTCGTCCGGCCACTCCCGCGCCGCGCACCTTGGCGTCCACACAGATGTTGGCCACCTCACGCTCATCCACGGCCACCAGCATCACGCAGTACCCCACCGGCACATCGCCATCGTCGACCGCCACGCGCAACCGTGCATGCGCCCGCCGCATCAGCATCGTGAACGCATTGCGCGGCCAGGGATCGCTGAACGACTGCGCTTCGATGGCCGCCACGGTGTCCGCATCGTCCGGCGTCATCGCGCGAATCCGGACCGTCAGCGGCGACGGTCGCTCGGACGACGACCGGTGGGACGACTGCGCCATCGTGCTTCAGGCGCCCCGGAGCGCGGTCTGCGGCAGAGGATGACCATGTGCCGCCTCCCACTTCACCTGCGCCTCGGCCAGCCGGCCATACTGCGGTTCCCATGCGGCCAGTTCGACCGGCGCCTCACGCCAGTTCCCCATCGCCTGCGTCACTCCCGCGGCATCGGGCGAGACCGTCCACGCACTCGGCAATGCTGCCGGCGACTCGAGCACGGCCACCCGCTGCGCTTCGCTGGTCTGTGTCCGCAGCGTCTCCACGGTGATTCTGGCCACCGGTCCGGCACTCATCACGGCACCGGTGGGCCCCCGGTGCACGGGCAGTGCGTACCGCTCGCCACGCAGTGCATCGGCATGCACCACGAATTCGCCCTGCACCTGCTCCGGCAGAGCCGCCGCGGCAATCAGGAGTGAGGGGACGGCATACAAGGGCACACCCGATCCATGTGCAAGCCCCTTGGCCAGCGAGGCCGCGATACGCAGCGACGTGAAACTCCCCGGCCCGGCTCCGCATACCACGGCGCCGAGCTGCCCTGGTGCAATCGCGGCCTCGTGCAGCAGGGCTTCGATGGCCGGGAACAGGCCATCGCGCATGCCGGCGCCCATGGTCACCTGACGCGAGGCCAATCGTTCTTCCCCCTGCAGCAACGCCACCGAGCCGGCCGCGGTGGCCGCTTCGATGACGAGCACGGGAGCATGCGTGGGGAGCGCCGGGAAACCGATGACCGTGGACATCCCGGAGTTTACCACCACATGCCCTTCCGGGGGCCCGCCCGCGCGCGTGGACGCGTGCATAGATGCGTGCATATCCGCGTGCTCATCGGGGAGGCGTCCGGGGCGCCTGCACCTTGAGCAGACGGCGGTCGGGATGCTCCGGATCGTGCGCGAGCGTGATCGCGATCGTATCCGCGGGCAGCATATTGGCCGCCCGGTCGGGCCACTCGATCAGCAACACCGGCGACCGATCCACGAGCTCTTCCCACCCCAACGCCTCGAGATCGGCCGGCCCCTTCAGGCGATAGAGATCGGCGTGCACCACCGGTCCCCGCGGGGCATCGTACTCCTGCACCAGTGAGAACGTGGGACTGGTGACGGCATCGAGCGCCAGCACCCCGAGCCCCGCACAGAGCGCACGAGCCAATGTGGTCTTGCCGGCCCCCAGATCCCCCTCGAGGGTGATGACCGTGGGACGCGGCAGCACCGCGCCGAGCGCCCGTCCCCAGGCATCGAGGGAATCCCGATCGGGATTGCGGGGCGCACCCCGCCCCAGCAGATGCGCCAGCGTATCAGCGACCACGACGTCCTCCACCGGCCCGACGCTGCGGCGCACTGCCCGGTGGACGCCGGGGCGCCACCGCGTTGCCACGCGCTTCCGACGGCGCCTGCCCGAGGGCCGTGCGCACTTCGAAGAGCTGATCGCGCAGACGCGCCGCCGCTTCGAAGTCGAGTGCCGTGGCTGCCTCGCGCATCGCCACTTCGAGTTCTCCCACCAGGGTCTCCAGTTCTTCACGACTCCGCGGCGCGGCTTCACTGGCCAGACGACGCGGTGCCGGCGCTTCTCCCTCACGCTCCACACGCGCATCCGCGACCCGCGTGATGAAACGTACTTCGTCGACGCTCTTCATCACGCCTCGGGGCACGATGCCATGCGCTTCATTGAACTCGCGCTGCAACGTGCGACGACGCGTGGTCTCGTCGATGGCGCGCTGCATCGAGCCCGTGATGCGATCGGCGTAGAGAATGGCCATGCCGTTGAGATTGCGCGCCGCACGCCCGATGGTCTGGATGAGCGAGCGGTCGCTGCGCAGAAACCCCTCCTGATCGGCGTCGAGAATGGCCACCAGCGACACCTCGGGCATGTCGAGTCCTTCACGCAACAGGTTGATACCCACCAGCACGTCGAATTCACCCAGGCGCAATCCGCGCACGATTTCCATGCGTTCGATGGCGTCGATATCGGAGTGCATGTAACGCACCCGGACCCCCATCTGCTGTAGATAGTCGGTGAGGTCCTCCGACATGCGTTTGGTGAGCGTGGTGACGAGCACCCGCTCGCCACGCCGCTCACGCAGACGGATCTCGTGCAGCAGATCGTCCACCTGGCCCTTCACCGAACGCACTTCGAGCACCGGATCGAGCAGGCCCGTGGGGCGGATGACCTGCTCCACCACCACACCTTCCGACAACTGCAGTTCGAGTTCGCCCGGGGTGGCCGACACGTTCACCAGCCGGGGCACCAACGACATGAACTCATCGAAGACCAGCGGCCGGTTGTCCAGCGCACTCGGCAGGCGGAAGCCATAGTCGACGAGCGTGAGCTTGCGGGCGCGGTCGCCATTGTACATGGCACGCACCTGCGGCAACGTCACGTGCGACTCGTCGACCACCACGAGATACTCGTCGGGGAAGTAGTCGAGCAGACACGCGGGCCGTTCGCCGGCTTCACGGCCACTCAGATGCCGCGAGTAGTTCTCGATGCCCGCGCAGGTGCCGATCTCCATCAACATCTCGAGATCGAACTGCGTGCGCTGTTCGAGTCGCTGCGCCTCCAGCAGCTTGCCCTGCAGTCGCAGTTCGGCCAGCCGCGCCGCGAGTTCCTCGCGAATGGCGGCCGTGGCGCGCTGGATGGTTGGCCGGCTGGTGATGAAGTGTTTGGCCGGATAGATGGCCATGCGCTCCAGAGTGGCGATCGTCTCGCCGGTGACCGGATCGATCTTGGAGATGCGTTCGATCTCGTCGCCCCAGAGTTCGAGGCGCACCGCCTGCTCTTCATAGGCGGGAAAGATCTCCACGGTATCGCCACGCACGCGGAACGTGCCGCGTTCGAACGCCACGTCGTTGCGCAGATACTGGATGCCCACGAGCGCCCGCAGCACATCGTCGCGCGCCACCTGCTGACCGCGCTGCAGCGACACCATGCGCTGCCGGTATTCCACCGGATCGCCGAGGCCGTAGATGGCCGACACCGTGGAGACGATCACCACATCGTCACGTTCCATGAGCGACGACGTGGCCCGCAGCCGGAGACGATCGATGTCCTCGTTGATGCTCGCGTCCTTCTCGATGTACGTATCGCTCGACGGCACATAGGCCTCGGGCTGATAGTAGTCGTAGTAGGAGATGAAATATTCGACGGCGTTGTTGGGAAAAAACGACTTGAGTTCGCCGTAGAGCTGCGCCGCCAGTGTCTTGTTGTGCGACAGGACCAGCGTGGGACGTCCCCACTGCTCGATGACATTGGCCATGGTCATCGTCTTGCCCGACCCCGTGACGCCCAACAGGGTCTGATAACGGTCCCCACGCTGCAGCCCCGCCGAGAGTTCGGCGATGGCGCGTGGCTGATCGCCCGCGGGAGCGAAGGGAGCATGCAATCGGAACGGCGCAGTCATTCCTCGAATATAACACGATGTCGGCGTTTATTCGGGAGCCCCTACCCGGGGTGAAGGGAAATTCTCATATCGTCCGCCGGTTTAGCACCATGGCCGTACCGCCGATACTCTCGCCAGCATCTCGTCAACTCATCGACGAGCCCCCTACTCCGAAACATCCGATCGTCACCGTATTGCAACGGCTGACATACTCGATCCCGTACGATGAGGTACGATGCGCGCAGCATGGCAGTGGTTCATTCGTCTTCCACTTCGTGGACAATTGTGGCGCACCCTGGGACTGGGGCTGGCGGCGGGTGCGGGCGCCACGCTCGTCTCGCTCCGGGCCCTCGACGGCGTGGCGCGCGAAGCCCGGGCGCTGGACACCCAGGCCATTGCGCCGCTGGCGGCCTCCGGTCGTCTGCAGGGTGAAGTCCAGCGTGTACGGGCCGCATATCGCGACCTCGCATACGACGCAACACGGCAGTCCGAAGCCCGCGCCGAACTGGTGCGGAGCATCATCAGAGTCGATTCGCTGTATCGCACCGTGGCGCTCACCGTCACCGACGCGCAGGATCGTGCGGTTCTGAACACGTTCTATCAGCACTGGTCGGCCGCGCAGATTCCGCTCGCGACCGTGATGACACGGCTGGGGGAAGGACGGCAGCCCGAAGCGCTGGCCATTCTGCATGGGGACCTTCGTCGGGCCATGGAAGCGGTGGATTCCACTCTGACCATCGCCGCCGACCGTCAGGCCCGATCGGCGTCCGCGTTCGCGACGATCGCCGAATCGCAGATCACCCGCAGCTTCTGGCTGGCACTGGCCGCGCTGCTCGCGGGCATCGGATGCGCGTCCCTGCTGGCCCACGTGGTGATCCGACGCATCACCTCATCGCTGGCCCAGGTCCGCGACCGCCTGACGTCATTGCAGCAGCACTGCATGGCGGAACTCGAACGGGCCACGTCGGCACTGGCCGAGGGCAATCTCGACGTGGTAGTCGCGCCGAACACCCCGACCGTCTCGATCGACGGTGGCGATGAGATCGCCGCGGTGGCCACCGAGTTGAATGCCACCATTGCCCGGGCCCACGCGGGGATTCGTTCCTATGGCCATGCGGTCACCGCCCTCCGCGCCATGCTCGCCGAGACGGAACGGGTCGTCGATCGCGCGCGGCTCGGGGATACGATGGCGCGCGCGCAGAGCGACCGGTTCTCCGGCGCCTTTGGCCAGTTGCTCGTCGACTTCAACCGTGCGCAGGACGCGGCGCGGGAGCCCGTGGTGGCAGCGCTCGCGATTCTCGAACGGGTCGCGGAGCGTGATCTGTCGGTGCGGGTCACCGGCGATTTCCCGGGTGATCACGCACGTCTGGCGGGCGCCATCAACAAGGCGGTCATCAACATCTCCGAAGCGCTGTGCAAGGTGGAAGTGGCCACGGAGCAGATCGCCAGTGCGGCGTATCAGGTGAGCAACGGCAGTCAGCACATGGCCTCCACGGTGGCCCATCAGGCCGAGTCGATCGACGGTATCACCGCGGCCATGCGGGAACAGACGGATGCCATCGTCCGCACGTCCGAGACGCTGAGCCGGACGCACGAGCTCTCGATGGCCATGCGGGAGCGATTGCACGAAGGCACCCGCTCGATGCGCGAACTCTCCGACTCGATGACCCGCATGCGCGGCTCGGCCGAGCGGACCGCGCAGATCGTGAAGACGATCGACGAGATCGCGTTCCAGACGAACCTGCTCGCGCTCAACGCGGCGGTGGAAGCGGCGCGCGCCGGTGATGCGGGTCGCGGTTTCGCCGTCGTGGCCGGCGAGGTGCGTCAACTGGCCATCCGCGCGGCATCGGCCGCGCGGGAAACGGCGTCGCTGATCGAGGAGACCGTCACCACCACGCGCGAGAGCACGATGGTGAGTGATCATGTGCGGTCGCAGCTCGACGTGATCGATGCCGACGCCGATCGGGTGGCAACGCTGGTGGCCGAGGTGGCCGGCGCGTGTGGATCGCAGCGCGATCAGATCGTGCACGTGAATCGGGCCATCGCGCAGGTGAGTGAACAGACGCAGGGCGCCGCGGTTTCGGCCGAGGAATCGGCCACGGCGGCCGATGAACTCGACGCGCAGGCCGCCACGATGCGTGATCTCGTACGGCGTTTCCTCGTGCAGGACTCGAAAGGTGGCGCGCGGACGATGGCCCGACGCATTCCGCACGAGACGCCGCAGCGACCGGTCCGGGAGCGGCGGGAAGAGGCGTCGTCTGCGACGAAACGGACAGGCACACCGGCCGTGCCGGCGACCCGACGGGCGGTCAGAGCGGGCTGAACAGCGGAGCAATTGCCGGAGTCCGGACGGGGCCGTAGCTCCGGCAGGTCAGACCGCCACCGACCTCACGTATCCTCCGCCGTGATCTTCTCGCGACGCGTGACCTGGGCAATGCCCTTCACGCGTCGCGCCGCTTTGATGATGCGTTCGAGATGCGCGAGGTTCTCCACTTCCACCATCGCGGCGCCCGTCACCTTGCCATCGATGGTCTTGAGTTCGAGGCTCTTGATGTCGGTGCCGGTGGCACTCACAGCCGCCGCCACGTCGGCGTAGAGTCCGCGCCGATCGGTGCCTTCCATCGCGAGACGCACCACGAAGCGCTCGCCCGCCATTTCCTGCCAATCGATTTCGAGACGCCGCTCGGGCTCGTGCGCCAAGAGCAGCAGATTGGGACAATCTCCGCGATGGATGCTCACACCGCGTCCACGCGTGACATAGCCCACCACCCGGTCGCCAGGCACCGGCTGACAACACTGCGCATATCGCACGAGCAGGCCATCCGCACCCTGGATGCGAATGCCCTTCCCCGTGCCACGCACGCGGTCGACGATGCGCTCGAAGGTGGTGCTGACCTTGCCCGGTTCCGGTGGTGTGGTGTCGAGATCCGGGTGCAGTGCCTTGAGCACCTGCAGCACCTGGATGTCACCGGCACCCACCGAGGCGATGAGATGCGTGGCGTCCTTGAGCTTGAGCTGCCGCGCAATAGGCTGGAGTTTGTCGTCGTCCACCTTCGGCAACCGGCGGCGACGCAGCTCACGCTCGATGATCTCGCGTCCGAGCCGCATGGCCGACGAGCGCTCTTCGAGCCGCAGCAACTGCCGGATCTTGTGGCGCGCCTTGCCCGTGCGCACATGCGCCAGCCAGTCACGACTGGGCTTGGCATTCGGATTGGTGAGAATCTCCACCGTTTCCGAATTCTTGAGTTCCCGCGAGAGCGGAGCGATACGCCCGTTGACCTTCGCCCCCGCACAGCGCGCACCCACCTGCGAGTGCACGGCAAACGCGAAGTCCAGCGGTGTCGCGCCCTTGGGCAACTGGATCACGTCGCCGGTGGGCGTGAACACGAAGATCTCGTCCTGATACAGATCGAGCTTCAGGAATTCGAGAAACTCGCCCGGCGTCTCGGCGTCCATCTGCAGTTCGAGCACCTGACGGAACCACGCCAGATGACGATCGAGTTCGTCGGCGTTTTTGGTGTTCTCCTTGTACAGCCAGTGCGCCGCGATGCCATAGTCGGCCGTGCGATGCATGTCGCGCGTGCGGATCTGGATCTCGAACAGCTGACGACCCGGACCGAACACCGTGGTGTGCAGCGACTGATACCCGTTCGACTTGGGTTGCGCGATGTAGTCCTTGATGCGCTCCTGCACCGGCGTCCACCCGTCGTGAATCACGCCGAGGGCGTGATAACACTCCAGCACGTTGGGGACGATCACGCGGATGGCCAGCAGATCGTAGATGTCCTCGTACGGACGCTCCCGCTGCTGCATCTTCTTGTAGATCGACCAGAGATGTTTGGGCCGGCCGGTCACTTCCACGTCGGCGATGCCGGCCTCGGTGAGCCGCTTCTCGAGCGGCTCTTTCATCTGGGCGATGAGCGCCTCACGCTCGCCACGTTTGGCGGCCACCAGTTTCGCGAGCGTGCGGTAGGCTTCGGGCTCGAGGTGTTTGAACGCCAGGTCCTCGAGCTCCCAGCGCACCTTGGCCATACCAAAACGGTGTGCCAGCGGTGCGTACAGATCGCGCGTCTCCTGCGCGATGCGCCGACGTTTCTCCGGCGCCAGCCAGTCGAGTGTGCGCATGTTGTGCAGCCGGTCGGCCAGCTTGATCAGGATGACGCGCGCATCCTTGGCGATCGACAGCAGCAGCTTGCGGTAGTTCTCGACCTGCCGTTCCTCGCGGGAGGACATCGGCAGGTTGGCGATCTTGGTCAGTCCATCGACGATCTGCGCGACTTCCGGGCCGAACTCGCGGTCGATGTCCTCGACGGTGATATCGGTGTCTTCGACGATGTCGTGCAGCAGCCCGCTGGCCACCGTGGCCGTGTCGAGCTGGAGGTCGGCGAGGATGCGCGCCACCTCGACACAGTGCGAGACATAGGGCTCGCCCGAATGCCGCACCTGCCCGGCATGCGCGGCCTCGGAGTACTTGTACGCCCGCACGAGCAGATCATGGTCGAGCCGATCATAGGCGCCTTCGGCCGCCGGCCCGAACCCCGGAATCATCTCGTGCAGCGCGACGGTCGTCACCTGAAAACTCTGCCTCGGCAAGGGCGGTCGCGCCTGGTCCCACATGGGAACGGCCAACCACCTGATCGTTGTGAATCTTTCTGAAAATACGGGGCGAGATGAAAGAGAGGCAGTAAGGCATGCCATCAAAGCAGCCCGGATTCCGCAAAACTCACATACCGGCCCCGCCCCACGATCACGTGATCGTGCACCGGGATGTCCAGCAGCCGCCCGGCCGCCACGAGCTGTTCCGTCACCGCCCGGTCCTCGGCGCTGGGTGTCGGATCGCCGCTCGGATGGTTGTGCACCAGGATCACCGCCGCCGCCCGTTCGGCGATCGCCTCCCGGAACACCTCCCGCGGGTGGACGAGCGAGGAGTTGAGCAATCCGCGGGTGATGAGGATGTCCCGCTCCAGGCGGTGCTGCGCATCGAGGATGGCCACGTGGAACTCCTCCACGGGGGCATCCTGGAGCCGCGGCGCGAATGCCGCGGCCACATCCTGCGGTCCCCGCATGGGCAGGCCGGCCTCCCGCGCCTCGCCGGCCATCCGCCGCCCCAATTCCAGCGCGGCCTGCACCGCGGTGGCCCGGGCCAGTCCCACGCCCCGGATGCGGGTCAATGCGGCCAGCGGCGTGGACGCCAGACGCCCCAACGAGCCACCGCAGTACTCGAACATCACATGCGCACAGGCCACCGCCGACGTGCCTTGATGTCCCGATCCCAGCAGCGTGGCGATGAGTTCGGTGGTGCTGAGGGCCTGCGCCCCCAGCATGCGCAGGCGTTCACGCGGCCGCTCGCTCGACGGGAGCTCCTTGATGCGGGTGCCGTTGGATGCAGCCGATGACGGGGAAGCGGACATGGGAGGTCTGTGCAGATGGGAAACGGGGCGTGATGCGCGTGGACGCCCCACTATGCACTCGCCGTGGGCAATCTCCTGTACCAAGTTCCCGCAGGCATGACCGATTCTTCGCATGACCGCCTGGTTGTCCCCGTTTCGTGGTTTCTGTTCAGGCGACGAGCGCTCACCTTGTGTTCATCATGATCGCGATCGTGCCCGCGATCATGTCGGCGATCATATCGGCGATCGTGCCGTGAATCATGTCCTCAACGGGATCCCTGCCCTTGCCCCACACGCATCACGAGTCGTTCGACCCGCCGTCCGACGGCGACTGGGAGGCACTGCGCACGCTGGGCCATCGCATGCTCGATGATCTCGTCGATGCCCAACGCGCCCTGCCGCACACCCCGGCGTGGCGTCCTCTTCCCGACACCAAACGCGCCCGTTTCGACGAGCCGGTCCCGGAAGACGGCATCGGCGCGGAATCGGCGTATGCCCTGTTCCGCTCGCACATCCTGCCCTATGGCAACGGGAACTGGCATCCGCGGTTCTTCGGATGGGTGCAAGGCAACGGCACACCACTGGCCATGCTGGCCGATATGCTCGCCTCGGGGATGAACCCTCATCTGGCCGGCTTCAATCAGGCGCCGGCGCTCGTGGAACAGCAGGTGATCGGATGGCTCGGCGCGCTGATGGGTCTGCCCGGCGCGAGTGGGTTGTTCGTGACGGGCGGAACGATGGCCAATGTGCATGGTCTGGCGGTGGCCCGGTATGCAGCGGCCACACGACTCGGGCACGACATCCGCACGCAGGGGCTGCAGACATGGCCCGATACCCCCTCACCTGCGCCGCTCGTGTTCTACGGCTCCGCCGAGACGCATGGCTGGGCATTCAAGGGCGCGGAGTGGCTGGGGCTGGGACGACGCGCGTTCCGGCAGGTCCCCACACATGACGACTTCACCATTCGCGTCGACGCCCTCGCGCGCATGATCGCCGACGATCGGGCGGCGGGCCTCGCCCCGTTCTGTGTGGTGGGTACGGCGGGCACCGTGAACACCGGCACGGTGGACGATCTCACGGCGCTGGCCGATCTCTGCACACAAGAATCGCTCTGGTTCCATGTGGACGGCGCCTTCGGTGCGCTCCTCGCGCTCGCCCCCACGTTGCGCGATCGTGTCCGTGGCATGGAGCGCGCGGACTCCCTGGCGTTCGATCTGCACAAGTGGGGATCGATGCCATTCGAATGCGCCTGTGCCCTCATACGTGATCCGGCCCTGCACGAAGCGGCCTTCCGTCAACAGGCCGCCTATCTCGGCGCGATGCCGCGGGGCGTGAGCGCCGGCGGACAGCCTTTCAACGACCGGGGTCTCGATCTCACGCGCGGATTCAAGGCGCTGAAGGTGTGGATGCAGTTGCAGGCGGACGGTGTCGACAAGTTCGGACGCATCATCGAGCAGAACGTGCGCCAGGTACAGCGCCTCGTGGCCCACATCGACAGTCACGGTGAGCTCGAACGTCTGGCGCCGGCGCCGTTGAACATCGTGTGTTTCCGCTTCCGTCCATCAGGACGGACCCTGACCGAAGAAGCACTCGACGCGCTGAACGCCGAACTGCTGCAGCGATTGCAGGAACGTGGTATCGCCACGCCGTCGTCCACGCGCATCGGCGGCCGGTTCGCCCTGCGGGTGGCGCACGTCAATCATCGCACCACCATTCAGGACATCGACGACCTCGCACAGGCCATCGTGGAGATCGGCCGCGAGATCAGCGGAGAAATGCACACGGCGGCCTGAATGATTTCAGGCCGCCGTACGAAAGGGTCCACAAGGGCATCGAGATCAGAGACCGCCGGGAGGTCTGGGCTTGGCAGTACGTCCCGAACCTTCACCGGAGCTGGACCCGGAGCTCGAACTCGGAGCCGGTGCACTGCTGGCCCCCCCGCCGGAGCTCGAAGCGCCGCTCCTCGATTCACCCGACACGGGGGAACGCGGCGTTGCTGATCCCGAGCTGCCACCGCCGGAGCGTGTGTACCCCTGCCCCTTGACGAAACGGCCCTGCGACTGTGGTTGTCCGGTGGACGGTCCGACGACGATGACCGGACCTCCGCCGTAGTAGATGCCGCCACCCCACGGCATTCCGTACCCCATGCCATAGGGGTATCCGTACCGGCTGGCGTAACGCCAGCTGTTGAAGCCGTACCACGGATCCCAGGGATCCCACGCGCCATAGCCGTACTGCCAGCCGAATCCCCACGCGCCCATGCCACGGGGCCCGTAGCAGAAATCATCCCACATGGCACACCGCGAACGCATCGCGTTGATGCCCGTGGTCCCCGATGGCACCGCCGCAATGGTGCTGGATGCGATCCCGCGCTGCGCCGCCGCTTCGTTGGGGCGCACCGAGAACGCACGCGGGTTGGAGACGGCCACCATCATGTCGATGACACTGGGCGGCATGCCTCGATCGGCCAGCTTGACGAGTGTCTTGCCGTCGAGATCGAACGCCATCCCGAGTTCGACGATCCATGCCTCGGTGAGTCCGCTCGGCGCGTGCGTGGCGACATCGAGCACCTGATCGACCGTGACGGGCGCGCCGGCCGTCAGTCGCAACGACGACGTGGACCGGCTGGTGCCGAACGATATGCCTGCCGGCGCGGGTCCGCTGGCATCATAACGAAACCGTACGGTGGTGGTGGCCTCGTTGCTGCCCACCTGCAGATGCTGCAACTGCAACCATTCGCCTTCCGGCGTGATGGTCATCATGCCGGTTTCCACGCGCTTCACGCCGCGCGCGCAGGTCAGCTCGGCACGCATGATGAGTCGCGCATTGTCGGCAGTCCAGGCGGCGGTTTCCCGCCCCTGACAGTCATCGATGGTCTTGTCCGTAACGCTGCCCACCTGCGGCAACACATTGCGCGACAGGAGCGAGTCCCGCGAATAGAGCAGGACGTCGACGCTGCCGGCGACCTGAGTGGATGGCACGACGCAGGCCTGCGTAGGGGCCGACGTCGGCTTGGGCATATCGGTGAGGTCGAGTGTGCGCCAGCAGCCGATCCACGGCTGAAAGCGCGCGTCGATGGCGCTGGTGCTCTGTGCGCGTGCCACGCCGCCCGTCGTGAATGCCGGCGCCACGCCCAACGCCGCAAACAGCGCTGCGGACCCCAGGATGCCCGGGAGCACGCCACCGCACGCCGTCTTCAACAGCTTGATGGTGCGAGTCATGGGTCGATCTCCGTGAAGCATACGTGAAGCATACCGGTCAGAGTCGGAACATCAGGCCGGCGGTGAGGCCGACGCCGGACAGGGAAATCGGTGCGAAATCGCGGAAATCCCCACGCAGCGAGGCGTTGCTCACGTCGTAGCGAACTTCCGTGGTGAGTCCCATCCAGGGACGCAGGTTCAGCGTGGCGCCCGCCGCGCCGTACCCCAGAGCACCCCAGCCGGAGGCTTTGAGCGTCGACGGGTAGACATCCATGGTCTCCTTGTCGACAAAATCGCCCCGCAACCGCAGGTTGTAATACATCGCTCCCGCGCCGACGGCCACATACGGCACGACCCGCGACGGCACCCACGCGAGACGGCTCACCTGGCGTCCGGCCGGCGTGAGATTCCACCTGAGCCCCGCCGCCAGTGGAACACGCCGCAGCGACGTTTGCTGCTCGATGGGCAGATCATTGTTGTCGACGAACGCGCGATACTCACTGTCGGCATGCCTGCCGTTCACCCCGCCGGTGAACTGCAGCTCCAACCGCTGCGACAGCGGCACCGAGAGATCGGCCATGAAATTCACGCCCAGAAAATCGCGGCGTCCCAGCGTGAAATCTTTCGTGATCTCGTCGAAGACATCACTGGATGCGTTGGGCTGACCCGCCCCGATTCGCAAACCGAAGGTCGCCGACGGCTTCTTGAAGAGATACCCGTCACCGCCCCGGGACTGCGCGGACAGCGTGGCGGGAAGAAATACGGGGAGCATTGCCGCACAGGCCAGCATCTGTCGCCAGGTCATCGCCGGACTCTCCGAAGAGGATACGAAACAATAATACCCAATGACAACGATCCAGGTCCGCCTCCGGGCGGTGCACTCGGGTGCCCCTCCCGCTCCGCTCGTCCCGCACGGGGAACCAGGGCGACCACACCGGAGACCGGGACCGGCTCGTGTGACGGGGCAAGTATCGTGGGCATCGTCAGCCGAACGTCACTTCGAAAATGTGCCTGGCGAGGTCAGGTGTTTCCCCGCGCCGGTTCCCGGGGGATATCTTCCCGTTCATGGCGTCGTCCTCCCATTCGCACAGCCATGATCGTGAACAGGACCCTGATCACGATCATGAACCCGGGCAGGAGCATGCACACACGCATGGACCGGGAGGGCATCACCACGCCCCGGCCTCATTCGGTCGTGCTTTCGCCATCGGCACGGCGCTCAATCTCGCCTACATCGTCCTCGAAGCCGGATACGGACTGCACACCGGCTCCATGGCACTGCTGGCCGACGCCGGACACAATCTGAGCGATGTCCTGGGGCTGCTGCTCGCGTGGGGCGGCGCCACGCTGGCGCAGCGGGCCGCGACACCCCGCCGCACGTATGGACTCCGGAGCTCCACCATCCTCGCCGCCCTGGGCAACGCCATTGCACTGCTCCTGGCTATCGGCGCGATCGGCTGGGAAGCCGTCGGTCGTTTCTCGCGTCCGGAGCCCGTCGCCGGTGGGGTCATCGCCTGGGTCGCCGCCGCCGGCATCGTCGTGAATGCCTTCACCGCCTGGCTCTTCGCCGGCGGACGACACGACGATCTCAACGTGCGGGGCGCGTATCTCCACATGCTCGCCGACGCCGCCGTTTCGGCCGGTGTCGTCGTGGCCGGGATCATCATCAGCTTCACCGGCTGGCTATGGCTCGATCCGACCATCAGCCTCATCGTCGTCGCATTGATTGCCATTGGCACCTGGGGATTGCTGCGCGAATCGGTGGACCTCGCCCTCCACGCCGTTCCGGCGCACGTCGATCCGGAAGCGGTACGGGCCTATCTGCTCGCCCTCCCCGGTGTGACGGAGGTGCATGATCTCCATATCTGGGGCATGAGCACCACCGACACGGCACTCACCGCGCACCTCACGCGCCCGGGGCCCGGACTCGACACCGATGCCCTGCTGGCCGATGTCGCTCACGATCTGCGCGATCAGTTCGGCATCAGACATCCCACGATCCAGATCGAGCGGGGGGATGGAACACACCGCTGTCACAATTGTCCGGAGATGATCCGGGATACTCCGCCACTGATGAATCGGTCGTAGCCTTCCGAAGTCTCTCTATGAATCTCTTTCCTGACCAGCTCCGTCCTGCGTCCTCTTGAAATATTGACGCCGTGGAATCGGTACCTTCCGGATGACGCACGGTGTGTCATCCGGACGGCCTCGGCGCCACGGCGTCAACGTATCAAGAGGAAGCAGGACGGAGCTGGTCAGGAGGGAGATTCATAGTGGTTCTTTCGCTGGGGGAGACTCAGAGATTCGCCCCGTGACACTTCTTGAACTTCTTCCCCGATCCACAGGGGCAGGCGTTGTTACGCGGTGTGTTCTCCCAACCGGGCGGCAGTGCCCCACCGCCGGCTTCGAGCGTCCGCACCGAGCCGGCGCCCACCACCGCGGGTGTACCGCGCGCCACCGTACGCGACGCATCGGCACCGGCATCGCCTTCGCGGACATCCACCTCGTCGATGGCGTCGACGATCTCGCCGGCCGCATCGCCCGCCAGCAACTCCTCGGGCGGCACGTCTTCGAGAATACCCAGCGCGTTGTAGCGCTTCGTGGGTCGCGCGCTTTCCAGGCGGGCCGCCTCGCTGGGCACGGGTTCGAACGTCTCCACCGGCGCCTGCTCGAACACGAGCTGCGCCTTGAGGAACCGCTCCGTGAACGTGTGCGCGACGTCGTGCATCAGATCCACGAACATCGTGTACGCCTCCTGCTTGTACTCGACGAGCGGATCCTTCTGTCCCCATGACCGATAGTGGATGGACGCCCGGAGCTGATCGAGATCGTAGAGATGGTCCTTCCACTTCTCGTCGATCACGCTCAGCATCACCAGCGACAGCAAACGGCCGGAGAAACCCACGCCGTTCTCGTCGGTCACCTGATCGAGACTCTCGATCTTCAGCGCGAACGCCTCGTGCACGGCATCCACGGCCTGCGCCTGCGCCTCTTCCAGCGAGGTGGGACGATCGTGCTGCACGAAGCCCGGCACCTGCAGCATGTAGTGCATCAGGAGATCCTGCTGCACGTACTCGAAATCCCACTCTTCCGGCTTGTCGAACGTGGCCAGCGCCTGCTCCACCCGACGCTGCACGCCACGGTCGAGCATCTTGATGGCTTCGCCCTTGAGCTCCTCGCCGCCTTCCAGCGCGAACGCCCGCAGCGAGTAGATCACTTCCCGCTGCTGGTTCATGACGTCGTCGTACTCCAGCAGCCGCTTGCGTGACTGGAAGTTCTGGAGTTCGACACGCTTCTGCGCCTGTTCGATGGACCGCGTGATGAGCGGATGCGTGAGCACCTCGCCATCCTGCGCGCCCATGCGGTCCATCAGGCGCGCGATGCGCTCCGAGCCGAACAGCCGCATGAGATCGTCTTCGAGCGACAGGAAGAACTGCGACGCGCCCGGATCGCCCTGACGGCCCGAGCGACCGCGCAACTGGCGGTCGATGCGACGCGATTCGTGGCGCTCCGAGCCGATGATGTGGAGACCGCCGATCTCCTCGACATCGACTTCCTTGCCGTCGGCATCGTGCACGCGGGACGGACGCGCCTCGCGCGTGCCCTCGCCCAGCTTGATGTCGGTGCCACGGCCGGCCATGTTCGTCGCGATCGTGATGCCGCCCGCACGCCCCGCCTCGGCCACGATCTCGGCTTCACGCTGGTGATACTTGGCGTTGAGCACGTTGTGCTTGAGCCCCGCCCGCGCAAAAAGACGCGACAGCGTTTCCGACGCTTCGACACTGGCCGTACCCACGAGCACCGGGAACTGCAGCTCGTGCAGCCGCTTCGTTTCGTCGACGATCGCGTTGTACTTCTCGCGCCGCGTCTTGAACACCAGATCCTGACGGTCCTCACGCTGGATGGGCCGGTTGGTCGGAATCACCGACACTTCGAGTCCGTAGATCTGGTGGAACTCGCCTTCTTCCGTTTCGGCCGTACCGGTCATGCCGGCCAGCTTCTCGTACATGCGGAAGTAGTTCTGGATGGTGATCGTGGCGAGCGTCTGCGTCTCACCTTTCACCTGCACCCGTTCCTTGGCTTCGACCGCCTGATGCAGCCCCTCGCTCCAGCGACGGCCCGGCATGGTACGGCCGGTGAACTCGTCGACGATCAGCACCTGCCCTTCCTGCACGACGTAGTTCACGTCGCGCTCGTACAGCGCATGGGCGCGCAGGAGCTGATGGATGATGTTGAGCCGCTCGCTCTTCGTGGCGTATTCCCGCTCCACCAGGCCGCGCCGTTCGAGCCGTTCCGTGGGACTCAGCGCATGATCCTTGTCGATCTGACCGATGAGCACCGAGATGTCCGGCAGCACGAACGTGTCGGGATGATCCGGCGAAAGCCAATCGAGTCCCTGCTCGGTGAGGTGCACCGTGTGTCCCTTCTCGTCGAGCACGTACAGCAGATCGTCCTCGAGCGAGCGGAAGTTCCGCTTGGAAGCCGGCAGCTTGCGGTCGGCGATCACATCGAGTTCGATGCGCTGCACGAGCTGCTTGACGCCCTGCTCCTGCATCACCTTCATGAGGCGCTTGTTCTTCGGCCCGCCGAGTTGCGCCTTGTAGAACTGCAGCCCCGCGGCCTGCTGGTCACCGGCTTCGAGCTGACGTTCCCCTTCGGCCACAAGCGCGTTCACGAGATCGGACTGGCGACGCACCAGGCGTTCCACGGCCGTGTTGAACTCCGCGTACTGCCCGTCGCTCTCGTTCCCCACCGGTCCCGAGATGATGAGCGGCGTCCGCGCTTCGTCGATGAGGATGGAGTCCACTTCGTCGATGATCGCGAACACGTGCGGACGCTGCACCCGCTGGTCGAGCGAGACCACCATGTTGTCGCGCAGGTAGTCGAAGCCGAACTCGTTGTTGGTGCCGTAGGTGATGTCGGCCGCGTACACGGCGCGCCGTTCCCACGATCCCGGTTCGGTGTCGTCGAGACAGCCGACGGTGAGACCGAGCCATCCGTACAGATGCCCCATCCACTGCGAGTCGCGGCGGGCGAGGTAGTTGTTGACCGTGACCAGATGTGCCCCGCGCCCGGGCAGGGCGTTGAGGTACATGGGCAACGTGGCGACGAGCGTCTTGCCTTCGCCCGTGGCCATTTCCGCGATGCGACCCAGGTGCAACTGGATCCCGCCGATGAGCTGCACGTCGTACGGGACCATGTCCCAGGTCAGTTCATGACCGGTGACCATGACCGTCGTGCCCTTGAGACGCCGCGCCGCTTCCCGCACGGTGGCGAACGCCTCCGGCAGCAGATCGTCGAGCGTTTCGGCGATGGCCGTCCGCAACTCCGCTTCGGCGCCGCCCCGTCCATCGACGCCCTGCAGTTCGGTATCCAGGCGGTCACGTTCCGCGCTGTCGGCGGTGGCGTGTTTGGCCGCCTTCAGTTCGGCGATACGCGCCTCGATGGGGCCGGTACGTTCCGCGAGGATGCCGCGGAACTTCGCCGTCTGTCCCTGGATCTCCTCGTCGGACAACGAGGACAGACGCCGTTCGATCTCGTGGATCTCGGCGAGGATGGGTTGGACGCGCTTGCGCTCACGCTCGTGGCGCGTTCCGAACACTTTACCGATCAAGCCCTTCAGCATAGACCTCTACTCCTGGCAAGGGCACCGATCCGGCGGTGCCCGCCGCGCCAGTCAGGCGCGCACGATGCGCTCCGCGTCGATCGATTCCCGGGGATGCTCGAGATACAACCCTGTGGATGCGATGTAGGTCGCCACGGCATCGGGAACGAAGCCCCGTATGGAGCGACCGTCCCGGACCCGCGACCGGATTTCGGTTGACGAAATGTCCACCCGTCGGGTGGCCAGGTATTCAGCGACCACACCGCCGTCGCTCTCCCCGTCGATCGGCAGCGGCCGTCCATCCGGCGCCGTCTCACGCGTGAGCACGACCAGACGGACCAACCGCAACAGGCGATCCACGTCGTGCCAGCGTGGCAATGTGGGAACCACATCGCGACCAACCAGGAGATGGAGCACTGCCGCCGGCCAGCGCCGGTGGACAGCCTCCACGGTGTCAACCATGTAAGATAACCCGCCCCGCTCGATTTCGACCGGGTCCACCTCGATGCCAGGGATCCCGGCAAAACACGCCTGCACCATGGCCAGCCGGTGAACGGCCGAGGTGCCATGGTGATCCTTGAGCGGCTGTTGCGCCGCCGGGATCACGAGCAGGTGGTCGAGGTGGAGCGCCGCGAGGGCGTCCTGTGCGACCAGCAGATGGCCAACGTGCGGCGGATCGAAACTGCCGCCGAAAAGGCCCAGTCGCACGACCGGTCAGCCGCGCCCGACTGGCGCGGGGCGCGCGTACACCACAGGGGATCGGGTCGGCAGCGGCGCGAGCGCAATCGTGTCGCGCGGTGCCGGAGGGGCCGCGGCCGTATCCGCGGGCTGCACACCACAGGCCGCCCGGACATCGGCGTCGCCCGGGTAGGCCTTCCACATGGCCGTACACGTCTCCGCCGCGTCTTCCTTCCAGCGGATCTTCGTGTAGAGCTCGTGCAACCGCAGCCACGACAGGCGTGCCGCCTTCGTGGCCGGGTACGTCGTGACGACGTCCTTGAAATAGATGATCGCCGGATCGATGGCGCGACGCACACGGATGTAGTGCACGCCCGTCTCGTAATCCTTCTGAGCGAACCACTCTTCGAGCGTGGCGATGCGCTGCTTCGCTTCCTCGACTTCCTTGGAGTCGGGGTACGACGAGAGCAGCGCCCGCAACACCGACGCCGCCTTCTGCCCCTGCTCCGGATCGAGCGACGGGCGCCGCCAGATGCTCTGGTACGAACGCCCACTGCCCAGCATGGCCGTGGGGGCCAGCGTGTCGTCGGGAAAACCATCCGTGACCCGCTCGAACGCCTGCGCCGCCAGCAGATACTCCTGCTTCCGCTCGTGGGTCAGCGCGAGATAAAAATACGCCGGAGCCAGCAGGGGATCGCGCGACGAGAGATCGTTCGTCAGCCGTTCGAAGCCCACCTGCGCGTTGTCCCACTTCTTGCGCTCGAACTCCTGCAGGGAGGCCTTGAACAGGGCCTCCGGCGTCGCGAAGTCCTGCGGCTTGAAGCCCTTCGAACAGCCGGCCACCGCAGCGGCCACGCTCAACAGCAGCATCAGCCGCCATTCCAGGCGGGATGGGACGTATCTCATGCCCACAACATACCCCCGCACACCATCCAACGATTCACCCGGTTCTCCCTGACGCTCACGCCATGCCTCCAGCCGAACGGAACCCCGACGCCAGCGGCACGATCCGGGCGCGTCCCGGGCGCAGCGATGCCGTCACGTTGCGCGTGTCCACGAGCAACGCCGCCTGATCCACCACCCGCTGATAATCGAGCTGCTTGTGGTCGGTCACCACGACGATGGCATCCGCCCACTGCAGCATCTCGTCACTGAGATCGACCCCCTTGCGGGTGTGCCCCTCTTCCCGGAATTCGTGCACGAACGGGTCGTGATACTCCACATGCGCCCCTCGCTCCTCCAGCAGACGGATCACATCCAGTGCCGGACTCTCCCGCACATCGTCGATGTCCCGCTTGTATGCCACCCCCAGCACCAGCACCCGGCTGCCGCGCACCGCTTTCCGCACCTCGTTCAGCGCATCGGCCACCTTCTGCACCACCCACTCGGGCATGTGGGAGTTGATCTCGCTCGCCAGGTCGATGAACCGCGTCTTGTAGTTCAACGTCCGCATCTTCCACGCCAGGTAGTGCGGGTCCAGCGGGATGCAGTGCCCCCCGATCCCCGGCCCCGGCGTGAACTTCATGAACCCGAACGGCTTCGTCGCCGCCGCGTCGATC